>CAZVIN010000137.1:0-10017 GCA_964627255.1 uncultured Eubacteriales bacterium | reverse complement strand
AAGCTGGGATGGAGCGGAGAGCGAGAAAAACTACGACACGTACCGGGTCGCCCTTGGCGCCCTGATGCTTGAGTTCTGCTGCGGCCACGTGCCCATCTACATGTCGCCGACTAAAAGGCTCGGCACAGGAACCCTTAAAGTCGACTTTGAAAAAGGCGCCGAGAAGGAAGCCGCCCAGAATGTCGAGGTCATTTTGGATGCTTCTAACTCCATGTGGGGGCAGATTGGCGGAGAGGCGAAAATTACGATCGCCCGCAGAGTGCTCGCCCAGATCATCAACGGGTTGCCGGAGACCATGAACGTCGGCCTGCGGGTCTACGGCCATCGCTTCGGGTTGAATGATAAACGCGCTTGTACCGACACAGAACTCCTCGTCCCGATTGGACCACTGGACAAGGCCAGGCTCATTGATACGGTCAACAAAATCCAGCTTAAAGGAAAGACGCCCCTCGTATTTTCGGTGCTTGAGGCGATCAAGGATTTCGATACCCTTCCCACCGGCTCTATCATTCTGGTCACTGACGGAATTGAAAGCTGTGGCGGTGACATTAAATCCATCGGCCCAGCTATTAAGAAATCGGGGCTGGAGTTGCGCGTCCATATTGTTGGCTTCGATATCAAAGAAAAGGAAGCCCGGGCAGAGCTCGAGGCCATTGCCAAGTCAACGGAAGGACGCTACTTAGATGCCCAGGATGCTGCTGGGCTTCTTTCGGCCCTCGAGCAAACGTTAAAAATCGAGTTCGTCGTGCTCGACGAAAAGGGTGAAGAAGTTGCCCGCGGCCTTGTTGGTAGTGACGCGGTCAAGCTCAAGGAAGGGGCCTACATCCTCCGAATCTTGCTGGCCCCGGAGCCTCTTGAGGCGAAGATTAACATCAAGGCAGAAAGAAGCCTGACTGGCTTTCTTAAAAAGGAAGCTGGCACCTGGAAAATAATTTTCTAAGGCCCCAGTAAAATACAAAAAAAGCCTCTTATCCGTTTTTCGGTTTTTTCCCAGAAGAGGTGGAGCGGATGGATTACGTGGAGTTCATCGCCCGAAGTCGTCTCGTATATCCTAAAATAGGTCCAGGTCTAATTGAAGGTGCTTCAGCAGCTGCATCCACCGGCCCTTTAACAAACAGAGCCAGGTTTCCTTGGATGGAGAAATGACTTCTCTCTTCCAACGTTCCCTTCGCTCCATCCCTCCCCTTCTCGGGCTTCGCACTGCGCCCAAGAGAACGTACCGTTGAATCCCTCGATAGCTTTTTTAAACCAAAGCCGCCACTGGGAGATACTGCGGTCTTTACGCCAACGCCCACAGGAGCAAGGTGCGAAAGGCACAACTCGTTAGGCATCCCTTCTTTCTCATTGTGGAAAAAAGAGCGAGATTCCTGCGTCGCGGCTGGGCCGAGATGATCCGAAAAGTCTTCTGAAATGGCTTCTATTATAATGATGTAATGTAAGAACTTCTTAAATAGCCTCCTTTTTTTCTTCTTATTTCCTCCTTCCCTGGTCTTGCGAACCAGCCTTCTACGGGACTGGTCATTTGACCTGCCCACGATCTGGTCGTCAGATGCGCATCTACGCCGAATCAGACTTTAAAAAATCTTTCATTTATTGTTAAATAAAGACACTCAGATGAAAAAATAGCACAGGAGGCGTCGGTGCGAAAAAAATATTTATGGCCATTTTTAATATTACTTTTGTTATTCTTTGTCGCCACGAGGCTTCCTTGCACCCAGGAGAAAACTCAGACTCGGGCTGGTTATTCCGAAGCTCTCAGGTTGATAAACGTCTGGCTTGAAGCTCAGCGCGATTACGAGCAGCTCCCTGGAATGTCTGCGGCCATCGTGGAAAACCAGGAAGTAATTTTTGCCCAGGGTTACGGCCTGGCCGACCTGGAGAAAAAAGTTAAAACCACCCCCAACACGATTTACAGCATCTGCTCCATCTCCAAGCTCTTCACTTCAGTGGCCATCATGCAGCTCCGTGATGCGGGGAAACTTAGGCTGGATGATGAAGTAAGCGAGCACCTTCCCTGGTTCAACATCAAGCAGCAGTATCCTGACAACGGACCAATTACCATCCGTTCTATCCTGACCCATTCTTCCGGTCTGCCGCGCGAATCCGATTATCCTTACTGGAGCCAACCTGATTTTCACTTCCCTACCCGGGAACAGCTTAAGGAAAAGCTTGGCCTGCAAAAAACCCTCTATCCCCCTTCGACCTATTTCCAGTACAGCAACCTGGGAATCAGTCTTCTGGGCGAAATTGTGGCTGAAATTTCAGGCATGTCTTACGACGATTACATAAATGAAAAGATCCTCAAACCCCTCGGGATGAACGACACCCGCCCCTATCTTCCCCAATCTCTCTGGCGCGGGCAACTGGCCACCGGCTATAGCTCATTAACCCGCAACGGAACCAGGCAGATGCTGCCATTTTTTCAGGCTGAGGGCATCAAACCAGCGGCCGGCTTTTCCTCAACGGTGCTGGACTTAGCCAAATTCGCCTCCTGGCAGTTCAGGCTCCTGGAAAAAGGCGGAGAGGAAGTCCTTAAGGCTCCCACTCTTCGGGAGATGCACCGGGTGCAATGGATGGACCCTGACTGGAAAACCTCGTGGGGACTGGGGTTTGAAGTGTATCAAATGGATGGAAAGACCGTGGTCGGACATGGCGGTTCCTGTCCTGGCTACAGAAGCACCCTGATGATGGATCCAGGCAAAAAACAAGCCTTTATGGTGATGATAAATGCTTCGGGAACCGAGCCGGGAAAATATGCCCGGGGGATGAGAGAAATACTGAAAAAGGCCGCCGCAAAAAAAGAAGGGCCGACGACAGCCAGCGTGAATTTTGAAGACTACGCCGGCCATTACGATAGACAGCCGTGGTGGGGAGAAACAGTTATTCTCCCCTGGCAGGGAAACCTGGCTATGGTCAGCCTTCCGGCTGACAATCCTGTCCAGGGATTTACTCTGCTCAAACATATGGGGGGCGATACCTTCCGGCGGATACGAGATGATGAGACCTTAGGCGAAGAAGTCATCTTTGAAAGGGATAAGGCTGGTAAAGTGATTCGCTTTGTCCAGCACAGCAACTATTACCCCAGGATTAAAGACCTGAACTGAATCCGGGTTTTGAGCCGCCTAGGCCACCAATAAGAGAGTTCCGATGACCCTTGACATATCACTTTGTCGTGATTTATATTTCCTGATAATGATTGAAGGGGGAAATGAGGACAAAGATGCTTACGAGCCAGCAAAGTCGAAAAGGAATTTTCTATATTAAATCCCTAAACGGGACTTGCGATATGAGCGTGACCATTTTATGGAATTGTGTTTAATAACGGAAAGCAAAGAAAATGCTTAAAGTATCGAATTTCATAGATGTCAAAAAGAAGGCACGAGAGATGGGTTGTAATATACCCTCTCATATAGCACTGCTACCTCGTAATTTTGAAATATCCTTATCTAAAAAAGAACTTATCCACGAAAGCACGACACCAACAGTGAGAGTTCTCTGGCGACAAAATGGTGTAACTGAAACGCCGCTTGAACAACCAGAAGAAAAAATCCCTTTTGTAGCTGAACACGCATTTGAATGGGTTGGGCCAACTATTTTCATTTCAGCAATGTTATTGAGCCAAAATCCACATTTGGTGACAGTTGCGCTAAATGTTATCTCTAATTATCTAACAGAGTGGTTTAGAGGAATTCCAAGAGATAGTAGGAAGGCAAATCTTCGCATAATTGTAGAGACTAAAAGTGGGCTTTATAAAAAAATAGAATATGAAGGTTCACCGGATGGATTAAAAGACCTTCCTAAAGTAGTTAGGGAACTATACAATGAATAAGGAAGTAGAATCGTTCTTAAAAAAATTTAGCGAAGTGATAAGAGAATGCGAGAAATTTTGTTTTATGAGCAGAGCCAAAGGCTTTCAGCTAGAGGCTGTTAAGGAATTGACAACACTCAGGCAGGAAGCCATATCTTTAAAAGAACAAATGATAAAGGTTAAAGATGAAGATTCTGCAAATACTATGTTAAGCTTAGAGAATTTAATAGACGCTATGATTAATGAGTTGGAGATGTGGGTTGCATTGAAAGAAGATAATCCCAATAAAGCTTGGGATTTCCTAATAAATGCTCAATCCGCAGTAAGAACATCGGCACAAGCTCATAGCATAGCAATAGATTTAAATGCAGAGGGATACGCAAATAAGTTGCACCTGCTAGAAAAATTGCTTTTTCCCCCTCAAATGTTTTTTAGCCCTAGTTTTATTATTGAGAAGGCAGACTGTTCAATATGTGGGAAGGAATATGGAGAATGTGAACACATTGTGGGGAAAGCCTATATGGGTAAAATGTGTTATAGAATATTAAAAAAAGTTAAAGAGATAAAAGAGGCATCAATAGTTGAAGAACCGGCGCATAAACATGCAAGGATGCTTCAGTTTACTGATGAATGGGTAACGAGGGATTTCATGACTTGGAGGAGAATTGACAAAGATGAATAAAAACACAAGTTCATAAAGCAGAGCGTGCCTCGCTACAGTGCATCGTTAAAAAGGATTTTTTTATCACCAAATGAAGATTGTATAAGCGATATATGGCGATTAATGCTGCTATGGGGTTCTCCCATTATAAGTTTCTCTTAGGCTGAGGGAAAAAATTTCCAACAGCAGGAGAGCTTTTTCTGAATCCATGAGCTCAGTCGTAAAAATAGGAAGGAGAGAAGTTGGCACCATTTACTTGTTGAAACCAGTAAATAGGTAAAGTGTTACGATTTCTTGGGATGAGACCCGCTTTTAGAAAAAAAGGAAATAGGTGGGGGAAGATTCTTTTTGTCCCGATTTTAAGCGGAGGCTTCGAGTTCGAGCAGAGGCTTCTCGGAGTCCACCAGCTCACCTTCAGCTACGTGGATTTTTTTGATTATCCCTTCAACGGCCGCCTTAATCTCGTTTTCCATTTTCATCGCCTCGACTATGGCTAGGGTCTGGTTCTTTCTTACTTTTTCTCCTTCAGCCACCACCACTCGCACTACTTTTCCAGGCATCGGGGCTTTAACAGCCATCAACCCCTTAGCGGTAGCTTCTTCCCTTCCCCGACCAATCAGCATCGCGGCTGAAGCCTCCTCGAATTCGAACCGACATCCTTCAACGGCCACAATAATTTTGTTCTGATTACGAGCGACAGCGGCCAAGAAACTTTTCTCGTCAACAAGAATAGAAAAAACACCCGGGGAAATCTCCTTAATATTCAGTTCTAAAGATCCTTGGTTATCAGAATAAAGGCAGTTTTCTCCTTTTTTCTCCAAGAAAAACTTGATAAGTTCCTCAGCGCAAAGGAAAGTTACCTCCATCAATCTCCTCCCCCAATCCGCCAATGGCCGAGAGTCTGCCAGGGTGAAGGTCGGGTTAAACGCTCTAACCCCTCTGCCCTATAAACAGGTTTACGGTTTATCTCCATATAGGCAGCAGCCGCTTGGGCTAATCGCTTCAGGTCAGGTTCTCGGTTCATTTCACACCAGTTGGCCAAATGCTGGGGTATAAAATTGGTTGTCGTCCTGCCCGCCATAAATTCAGGATGACCGATCACATCTCGCAGAAAAGGAATCGTCGTCGCAATTCCCAAAATCACATAATCCCTTAGAGCCGCCTGCATCCGACGACAAGCTATTTCTCGATTTTCTCCCCATACAATGAGCTTGGCTAAAATTGGGTCATAATAAATCGGCACTTCCCAGCCCGCATAGATACCGCTATCAAGCCTTACCCCTGGCCCTCTTGGCTCTTGAAGATAAAGAATCTTGCCGGAAGAAGGTAAAAAGCCTCGCGCCGGGTCTTCCGCATAAATCCGGCATTCAATCGCCTGACCGTTCTGCTTAATATCATCTTGTTTCCAAGAAAGCTTTTCTCCCGCGGCAATTTTTATCTGCTGGTGGACCAAATCAATGCCTGTAACCAGCTCAGTTACCGGATGCTCAACCTGGAGTCGGGCGTTCACTTCCAAAAAATAAAAATTCTTGTTTTTATCTAAAAGAAATTCGACCGTACCGGCGTTATTATATCCAGAAACTTGGAGAACTTTTTTCGCGGTCTCGCCCATCCGCTGACGTAATTCTGGAGTCAGAGCCTGGGAAGGTGTTTCTTCGACAATCTTCTGATGCCGCCGTTGGATCGAACATTCCCGCTCAAAAAGATGGACGATATTACCGTGGTTATCGGCTAAAACCTGAAACTCCACATGCCGCGGTTCCTCGAGGTATTTTTCGAGATAAACTGACTCGTCGCCAAAAGCGGCCAAGGCTTCTCTCTTGCCCGCCTCTAAGGCCGCTTTAAGCTCTTTCTCTTCGTAAACAATCCTCATGCCTTTGCCGCCACCACCAGCAGAGGCCTTGATCATCACCGGATAACCTAAGCGCTTGGCCTCCTCGGCGTAAACCGAAGAGTCTCGACCAACGGCCTTCATCCCAGGAATAATCGGAATATTCGCCGCCTCCATTGTCTGGCGGGCCATGAGTTTATCCCCGACCAAACGCAGCGCTCGGGAGTTAGGCCCGATAAAAATAATTCCCTCTTGCTCACAGCGAGTAGCGAAATCAGCGTTTTCAGCCAAAAAACCGTACCCCGGATGGATAGCTTCAACTTGCGCCTTATGCGCAATGTCGATAATCCGTTCGATATTTAGATAACTATCGCGAGGCGCCGGCGGACCGACCAAATAAGCTTCGTCAGCTAATTGAACATGAAGACTGGCCCGGTCCACCTCCGAATAAATGACCGCGGCTCTTATCCCCAATTCCCGACAGGCCCGGATAACGCGAACGGCAATCTCCCCCCGATTAGCAATAAGAATTTTTTTAAACATGGGCTCTCTTTTGGCTAAAACTTAACCGTTGTTCAGTCTTGTTTTTCATCTCTTTAAAAAGAAACATTGCTCCTTTCTCTTATTCCTTTTTTATAACCCTTTCTTATTTTTTCGCTTCATTTTTTTATTCTTTTTTAGTGGTTACGGGGTCTGAGACTTCCCTCGCCCAGCGGGGCTTTCTCTTTTCAAGAAAAGCCGCCATCCCTTCTTGACCTTCTGAACTTATCCTTAATTCAGCGATCATGCGGGCCGTATATTCCTTCGCTTGCTCCAGGGACATAGCCGGAACTTGATGAATGAGCTCTTTACAACGAGCCATGGCTTCAGGCCCAGAACTAAGGAGAAGCTCCACCGTGGTCTTTACCTCTTCATCCAGGAGAACCTCCGGAACAACTTTGTGCACCAGGCCAATCTCGGCCGCTCTTTTGGCCGCAATCCTTTCGCCCGTAAGAAAATATTGGCGAGCCCGGCTTTCGCCAATGCGCCTGATTACATAAGGAGAAATGACCGCCGGCACTAAACCTATCTTAACCTCGCTTAAGCTGAAAATAGCCGCCTCGCTGGCAATCGCCACATCACAGGCGGTGTGGAAACCATTGCCGCCGCCAATCGTCGGACCATTAATGCGGGCTACCGTGGGTAGAGGTAGCCGGTCGAGAGAATAAATTAGCTCGGCCAATTCTTTTGATTCTCTTAAGTTTTCTTCAAAGGAGTAGCTAATGACCTCCCGCATCCAGTTAAGGTCGGCCCCAGCACAAAAGGACTTCCCTTCCCCCGTCAAGATCACTACGCGAATATCCCCGTGCTGGAGAATCTCCCCAAGGGCCTGCCGCATCTCTCGAATCATCACGGCGTTAAAGGCGTTGTGCACCTCAGGCCTATTGAAGCTTAAGATAGCGAGAGGTGGCTCGATTTTTAAGATAATCGTTTCATACGACATTTGTCGCTTAATCAGAATTTACATCCGGAAAATACCCATACGGTAGTCGGGAATTGGAGCATTCAGACTCATGGCAATGCCCAGGGCTAAGGCGGCTCTGGTTTCCAGGGGGTCGATGATGCCATCATCCCAAAGCCGAGCGGTGCTGAAATAGGGGCTGGCTTCTTCTTCGTATTTTTCTAAGATTGGCTTCATCAATTCTTGTTTTTCGGCCTCACTCATTTCCACTCCTTGTTCCTTGAGCCTTTTCAGCTTGACGGTCAGGAGCACATTGGCTGCCTGTTCGCCACCCATAACGCTGATTCGAGCGTTCGGCCACATCCAGAGAAGACGCGGGCCATAAGCCCGGCCGCACATGGCGTAGTTGCCGGCGCCGTAGGAACCGCCAACAATGACAGTAAATTTCGGGACGTCGGCGTTGGCCACAGCATGAACCAGCTTCGCCCCATCCTTAGCAATGCCGCCATGCTCGTATTGTTTACCCACAATAAACCCGGTTATGTTCTGGAGGAAAATTAGCGGAATCTTGCGCATGGCGCACAAAGTCACAAAATGGGCCCCTTTAAGGGAGCTTTGGGAAAAAAGAACGCCGTTGTTGGCCAGAATACCTACTGGATAACCCATGATGCGGGCAAAACCGCAGACGATCGTTGGTCCATAAAGCTCCTTGAACTCCTGAAACCGACTGCCGTCAACTAAGCGCGCAATCACCTCCCGAATATCGTAGGGTTTGCGCAAATCCTTGGGCACAAGCCCGTAAATCTCTTCCGGGTCATAATAAGGCTCTTCTGGTTGGGCCATGTCCAGTTCAAACTTTTTCGGCGGGTCAAGGGTCTCGATTATATTACGGGCGATTTCTAAGGCATGTTCATCGTTAAGAGCGTAATAATCGGAAACACCGGAAATCCGGCAATGGACGTCGGCTCCGCCCAGATCCTCGTCGGTTACTTCCTCGCCGGTGGCCGCTTTGACCAGCGGCGGACCACCGATAAAAATGGTGCCCTGCCGCCTGACGATGACTGTCTCGTCACTCATGGCTGGCACATAAGCCCCGCCCGCAGTACAGGAACCCATGACAATCGAAATCTGAGGAATACCCAAAGCTGACATCCGGGCCTGGTTATAGAAAATACGACCAAAATGGTCCCTGTCAGGAAAAGTACCCGCCTGGTAAGGAAGGAAAATACCGCCAGAATCAACTAAATAAACGCAGGGGAGCCGGTTTTCCAGGGCAATTTCTTGAGCCCGCACATGCTTTTTTATCGTCATCGGAAAATAAGTTCCGCCCTTCACGGTGGCGTCGTTGGCAACTACCAAGACTTCCCTTCTGTGGACCACGCCGATGCCGGTAATTATCCCGGCTCCAGGAGCCTCGTTCTCGTACATGTTATAGGCTGCGAGCGGGCTGAGCTCAAGAAAAGGAGTATTTTTGTCAAAGAGTTTTTCCAGCCGTTCCCGCACCAAGAGCTTGCCCCGCTTCTTATGGAGCTCTTTATAGTGGGGTGGGCCACCCTGCTGCACCTGCTTCAGAATTTCTTTGTATTCTTCCACTACCCGCTTGAAATGCGCGTAGTTCTCCTGATAGTCAGAACTCTTAGTGTCAACCTTGCTTTCAATTCGAAACATATCTAACCTTTATCATATAAATTTTGCCTAAGGAAGTTAAGAATAAAACGATTGACGGCTCCTTGGCTCCGGCCAATTTTCTCTTTGAACTCAATATTTAAATTTAATCTTTGATACAGCCTTAATTTTGACCTTAATTTTAATGTCAAATAAATTAACCGCTGGCCGGGAATAACTTCAGGCTAATATCATCCGCTTCCATCGCCTGAAACTCGGCTGGTCTCTGGAGAATAACCTCAAGCGGGAACAAATTTATAGCCGTAATAGATAACTCCGGCCTCCCCCTCTTCCATCATTTTCCTGAATTCTATTCTCACCCGGAGCCCCGTCTTTAATTCTTCAAAGGGACAATCAACGATTTGGCCCATCAGCTTAACGCCGTCATCTAATTCCACAATCCCCACCGCATAAGGCGCCTGGTCCTCGAATTGATGTGGCGGGACCCGAATGATGGTATAAGTAACTACCTTCCCCTCCTCGGCTAATTTAACTCCTTCGAACTCGCGACTCTGGCATTGAGGACAGATTAGGCGCGGGGGGAAAAGAATTAAGCCACAACGCCGGCATTTAGCCGCTTCCAGACGATATCGCTGGGGAATTTCTCGCCA
>CAZVIN010000136.1:0-9637 GCA_964627255.1 uncultured Eubacteriales bacterium | reverse complement strand
GTGTTTTGGTTATTGCTTGCCGGGTGCCTTTGGTTCCTGGTTAGTCCAGCCGAGCTCCGGATGGAGGCCCAAAATAAGGGGGAAAGAAAGCACTCTGTATATTTTGAGATGTCTAAAATCCTCTCCCGCTTTAAACCGGGGATTGATTATAACGAGCTTCACGCCATTTATCGGGAACAAGCCAAGCCCACTCCATTTGTCTTCAGGTATCGATACACGTTATTACCCAGTTATAGGAGTGGAGTTTTGGAGAGCTCAGATTATCCCGGGCTTGCTTTGGGGTGGCCGCCGAGGATTTTAGTCATCGCTAATAGTTCCTTGTATGCTGATAATCGTGGCCAGAAGTGTATTGACCGTTATGTGCAGGATGTGGGTAAAGCCTATGGATGCCAGGTAACTCTGGTGACCGCGGAGGGGGGAAGGGCTGAAGACCTCAAGGCCTTAATTTGCCAGGAATATTTTCTTTTTGGGCTGGACGGAGTCGTCCTCATCGGCGAGCAACCGGCGGCCTGGTTTGAAGTCCCGAATGACCATTATTGGTGGCAGGGAGGCTATGGCTATGCCGACTGGACTTGCGACCTTTTTCTGATGGACTTGGACGGCCTGTGGCGAGACGTGGATGCTAACGGCAAATACGACGTTCATGAAAATGGTGAGGGTGACATTGAGGCAGAAATATTTGTGGGGCGAGTTGACGCTTCCACTATGGGTTATTATGGCGCTGAGGTTGACCTTTTCTCTAAGTACATGGACAAGAATCATAATTACTGGCTGGGGCACGTCAGGCCTTACCGTTTAGGTCTAGTCTATACGGATCATGATTGGAGGCAATACAGCACGGCTTATTTCCATCATTTATTCGGCCCGGATGATTATGACGACCTTAAATGGAAAGAGCCCCCCGAGAATCAAGTTGAAAAATGGGATTATTTAAACAACCGCCTGCCCTTTGCTTTTTACGGCTTCATCCAGGTCTGGGCTCATGCCACCTTCGAGTACCACCAGTTTTATACAGGAGGGATTTGCTATGAGCGCGAGGTGCGGGAAAAGCAGCCTCGCGCCGTAGGCTATAACTTGATTGGCTGTCATGGTTGCGACTGGGCCGCGGGTAGGGGGCGCTATTTTCTTGGCGGTTCTTATGTTTATAGCGACAGCCCTTCTTCCTTAGTGGTCGTGGGAACGACAAAAGTGGGCGGGATGCTGGAGCATGAACCTTTTTACGAGTCCCTGGGAAAAAATCAGTGCTTAGGGAAAGCTTTCCTTGAGTGGTTTAATGATCGGTTGCGCAGTAAGGAGGAACGCGGCTATATCATCGGCTGGCATTATGGTATGGCCATTATTGGTGACCCGATGGTTAGCTTCCAGGAAGTGCCAGGCCTTGAGGCTCAAGGGGACCTGCCCTATCCGCCACTGAATTTTTCTGCCCGAAGGGAAGAAAATAGGTCTCTTTTTATGAGGGAGGATATTGATATCCTAAGGTGGGCACAGAACACGGCCAACGACCCGGCCAAAATTATTGGCTATCGATTGTATAAAGTTGGGTTGGCGAGCCTGCTCCCTTTGGCCAATGTTGATGCCCGCACCTTTCAGTATTTTTCGCGGGCGCGAGGCGATGGCTCTTGTCGCTATGCTATTGCAACGGTCAATGGGCAGGGTGGAGAAAGTCCCCTTATTTTTAGGCTTGTCCGATAAAAAGAGGGTTAAAGTCATGAAGGAAAAGGAAGAGAGCCAGAAGAAAGAAGAAGATAGGGAAATAGAAGAGTTTGTCCGGCAAATTCAGGAGCAGATTTATCGGGATTTGAGGAAAATCTATAGCGAAAAAGTAATTGAGCTTCTCCAGAGCCAGCTCAACCGAGGTGCTTTAGAGAATCCAGATGGCTATGCCAAAGTGAAAGGAAGCTGTGGTGATACTATGGAGATGTTCCTACGGGTTCGCGACGAGGTCATCGCGGCTTGCACCTTTGAGACCGACGGTTGTGGGTCGACCCAGGTTAGTGGCAGTGCTGCCACCTGCTTGGCTCAGGGGAAAAGCATAATTCAAGCCTTAGGCTTAGTTTCAGCTGATAATATTATCAAATTTTTGGGCGGGTTGCCTGAATCTGACCATCACTGTGCCCAATTAGCCGCCGAAACCTTGCGTCGAGCTATTGCTGATTATATCGCCAACAAAAACACCCCTTGGCGCAAACTCTACCGCCGCGACTGAAAATCGTGCCTTAAAAGCGTGCCGCCTTTCATATTTGCCTAATTTTTTGATTTTTTTCGGGATATAGCGGGTAAGAAATTATCGGTTTTATTATTTCATTATTAAAGCCGGGGCTAGAGATTGCCTGTCTTTCTCTGTTCGGAAAAGCATAGCGGAGAGTTAATCGCCTTGGCGACGCAAAAGAGATTGCGTATTAAGCTAGGAGCCAAGAAATTGGGTAAATATGTAAAGCGGCACCGATTATGAAAGATTATTAGGCGTTATCGAAGTTTCTTAATCCATGCCTATTTTTTTTAAGAGAGAGGCGAACCTGGGGTCAGAACGGAAACTGTCGGCCACAGGAGTAACTTTCAAATAAGTCAGCCAGTGGTCGTGTTCCATATAGGCTTTTTCTGTCCAAAGAAAGGATTGGTCCAGGTCGCCGAGCTCTCCATATATTACGGCTAAAAGTGAGGGTGAGCAGTACATTGTTTTATTTATTTGAAGAAGTTTCTCCAGAGTTTGCCGAGCTTCCTCCTTCCTGCCAGCTTTGGCATAAGCATATCCGAGAAAAGCAATAGCCAAGGGATAGTTTCCGCCTGTCAGCTCAATACCCTTTTGGGCTGAAGCGATGGCTTCGTCATATAATCCCTTTTCAGCACAAGACAAAGTTAAAAATATATGAGCCGGGGCATAATTTTTGTCCAGCTCCAGAGTTTTTTTATAAGCTTCGATGGACAGATCATACTGGCGGCCGGAGTAATAGGTGCCGCCTACAGCATTGTTAAGAAGGAGAGAGAAGGGGTCGATTTCAAGGGCTTTTTGGATTTCGACGATTGCCTGTTCCTGTCTCCCCTGCTTGGCTAAGAACATAGAATACCAATGATGGGCCGCCGGATAGTTAGGATTCAATTTTATGGCTTTTCTGAAATTTCTTTCGGCCTCCTCAAAGCTCCAATCATAATCGTCATTAATCAGGGCCAGAGAAGTCCAGGCTTCAGGGAGAGTGTCGTCTGTCTCCAGAGCTTTCTTGGCTGCAGCCCTTGCTTTAGGATAGGCTTCATGCGGGGGTAGTAGGTCATACCAGCCAAACTGGCTGTAACAGTCGGCTATTCCACTGTAAGAAAGAGCATAAGCCGGGTCTATGGCGAGTGCTTGATGAAAATATTCCAGCGCTTTCTGCATTCCCTCCGGGGTTCTCTTATTCCAGAAAAAACGTCCTCTGAGGTAAAGGTCATGGGCCTCACGACTCTGGGTGTGCCGCTTCACCACCTGGGACTTCTCTTCTTCCAGAAATTCCAGCTTTAATCTATTGGCAATGGCGAGGGCAATCTCATCCTGAATGGCAAAGATATCTGTCAGCTGGCGGTCATAGCGTTCTGACCAGAGATGATATCCATCAACCACGTTGACGAGCTGAGCGGTGATGCGAAGATTGTTCCCTGATTTGCGCACACTTCCCTCGAGCACAGTCTCCACATCAAGTTTCCTTCCAATTTCTCTGATGTCCTGTTCTTTACCTTTGAAGGAAAAAGCTGAAGTCCTGGCTACAACCTTTAAATCCCTGATGTGGCTTAAAGCGTTGATGAGCTCTTCGGTGACCCCGTCGCAAAAATATTCCTGTTCTTCCTCGCCGCTGATATTGGCAAAGGGGAGAACAGCGACGGAATTTTTCCATTTCCTCTCCGCCTGCTCTTCTCCTTCTTTTTTTTCGACCCGGGTAAAGAAGAAAATGTCAAGAAAAAGGGTGGCCAGAATGACGCAGGGTAGGAGAAAAAATTCCGGTTTGAGTCTTCTTTTCTTGTCCTCCCCGCGAAACCAGCGCCAGATCAGAGTGGAGAGAAGAATCCCGAGAAGGCTGACTAAAACGATATCGAGCAGCTTTTCAGGCAAATGATAATGGTCGATTAGTATCCAGTGGACAAACTCCAGAATCAGCCAGCCGCCTCCTATAAAGGCGGCAAGAATCTCAATTATCCTCCGCTTCTTGAGCTTCTGAAAGAAGCTTTGGGAAATAGGCTTTTTTTCAGGGATGGAATCTGTTTTACTTACTTTTAACATGGCTTTATGAGAGGCCTCTTTTTGCCCCTTTTTATTTCCTTCCCTGCCAGCTTAAAAAAGCGTATCACTGCAAAATGATAGGTGTCAATTTAAATTTTCTTTCCGTTTAGGACCTAGGATCCAAAATAAAAGGGAATATATTAAAGCGGCGTGGAGGGCAACCGGCGATGGGGATTGGAGTTGAGGAAGCCAGGGGGTTTTTTAGCGGTACTTGAAAAAGCAGGACTTTTGCCTTTAAGAGTTTTGTTAAAACCTTTAATGGGCAGGGGAAGCCGCTCACCAAAAACAATTAATATGAGAAAAATATCAAGGCTTGTAGAGCTTTCTCCAGTGAGACCGCTAGAAAGACTCGCGAACTTTATCAAAAGCTCTCTCCCCAACCTGAAGGCCATGTCTCAGCCAGCGACCATCCCACCAATTTAATGGATGAAGAGTTTTTATTTTCTAACTTGGTAAAGTGACTAATTTTATTAAGGCGCTGTATAAGGATAATTTTGCCTCTGAAAATAAAATTGCCCTTCTTCCTTTATGCCCAAAGGAGCTTAGGCTCAAGATAAACCATCTTTGCCAAAATTGAACCTCAAAAATCAAATAAAGGAGGAAAGTATTTTAATCTACGTAAGGAGAAAAAATCAGGGTATCTGAAGCATCCACCTTGTATTATGCAAATTAGCAAATATCAAATATATTCCCATTTTAATGTATATGTCTCTACTTTAGTGTGCGCAAATATTGTGCGTGGCCCTATTTATTTTCGCACTCTAATGGGGTAAGGGGGACGCTGGAGCTTGGGCGGCGGGTTTTTCTTTAGCAAATCCAGAACCACTTCGATAGCCTTTTCCAATTGCGGGTCGCGGCCAGCGATATAATCGGCCGGTGTAATTTCCACCTCTATATCGGGCGGCACGCCTTCATTCTCCACTACCCAACCATCCTCTGTCCAAATAGCTAAATTAGGCGCGGTTATTGAGCCACCGTCCAGGAGAACAGGAAAACCGAGGATACCCACCAGCCCGCCCCAGGTTCTCTTGCCGATGAGCGGGCCAAGGTTGAACTTCCTAAACATCCAGGGCAGGAGGTCGCCGCCTGAGCCGGCTACTTCGTTAATTAGCATAACCTTCGGCCCCAAAATGGAAGCGCTGGGAGATTTGAGGTCTGCTCCATAGCGCATTGCCCACATAGAAATAAAGGGTTTCCGCAGCCAATCGATGTAATAGTCGGCAATCGAACCGCCAGCATTGAATCTCTCATCAACAATAATGGCGTCTTTATATGCCTGAGGGAAGAAGTAGCGCCGGAAATAGATGTAACCCTGAGTGGAAGTGTTGGGGACATAGACATAGGCTACCCGGCCGCCAGTCGCCTCCTCCACTTTCCTTAAATTTCCCTCGACCCAATCGCGATTCCGGAGCGCACTTTCATCAGCAATCGGCACTACCTGGACTGTCCTGGCCCCAGTGCCATCAGGATTCGGCCCGACCGTAATTTCAATTATCTTATTGGCGGTGTTCTCGAAGAAACTGAATAAATTGGCCGGCGGCTTCACATCCTTACCACCCACGGCCAGCAAATACTCTCCCGCCTTGACATTAACGCCTGGTTCAGTTAATGGCGCCCGTAGCTCTGGGTTCCAATTCAAGCCGCCATATATCTTCTTGAAGCGATACCGACCGTTGGCTATTTCATAATCAGCTCCCAGAAGTCCCCCCTGGACTCTCTTCGGTTCGAAGGGGCTGTCGCCACCGCCGACCCGATGATGACCAACTGCCAGCTCGCTACACATCCATTGAATCACTCGGTTCAAATCAGAACGGCAGGCTAAATGCGGTAGGAACTTTTCATATTTTTTCTTCATCGTTTCCCAGTTGCAGCCATGCATGTTGGGGTCATAGAAATAATCGCGGTTGATTCGCCAAGCCTCGTAAAAAATCTGGTGCCACTCGGCCGCGGGATTGATCTTCACTTCAATACTCTCCACGTTGATTCTTCCCTGGCCAGGTTGAATCTTTGCCGCCAAATTAGTAATTCCCCAGGTGTCGCGCGCGGCATAGAGGATTTTCTTTTTATCCGCCGAGATGAGGTAATTATTAATCCCTTCGAGGACCACTTCGTCCTTACGGGTCTTCAGGTCAAAATGATGGAGCTTGGCTCCGGCTGGTCCTTCGCCCATCTGAGCCATCATCGCCCCCAAAGGAACAAAGGGGAATTCAAGGTAATAAATATGACCGGACTCGCCAACTTGAATATTGCGGTAGTTACCAGCCGGAATCGGCAAGGCCAAAATTCGCTGATTCAAGCCGTCAAAATCAATCACTGTTTCTTCTTTTTTGCCTTCCTCTCCAGTCTTACTCTGGGGCTGTGCTTTAGTTTGAAGGGCAGGAGATTCGGCCGCGGCTGCGCTGGGCTTTTCAGCTCTCGGTTTCTCAGCCGGGGTTTTTTCCTCTGGTTTACCCTTTTCTTCATCGCTTTCTTTGGCTAAGGGGTTGGGTAAGTCTTTCCTTAAAACCACAAGATAAAGAGAATAGGTGGCCCTTAAATCAGCGTTGGACATATCGAACCATTGCTTGACCGGGCCAGCATCAGTCGAGGAAATAAAGTAGAGATATTTACCACTCGGGTCAAAAACCGGTTCCGCCACTTCGCTCAACCCGTCGGTAATAGGGAAGGACTTATCTTTTTCCAGAGAGTAAACAAATACTTTCTGGATATAGGATTGGGTGTTAAGGGTATAAACAAGCCATTTAGAATCAGGCGACCAGGAGGAATAGACGCTTCGAATCCGCGACGGCCCGTAGAGATATTCAGAGGCAATTTTCTTTATCGCGGCGCTCTTTAAATCAATCCAGTATAGACTCCAGGAATTATCGGCAAAAGCTATTTTCTGGCTATCAGGTGACCAAACAGGGGCATCATAAAAGCCGGCACCGTTAAGCTTATATTTTTTTACTTCGCCCTTGCCATCCTGGGGCTCGACATGCAGTGCATATTCGCCTGATTCATCGGAGAAGTAGGCAATAAACCGGCCGTCCGGCGACCAGACTGGCGACCGTTCATGAATGCCAGGCGTTTGCGTAATATTGCGGAAATCGCCTTTTTCAGCCGGAAAAGTAACAATCTCCCCCCGGAATTCAAAAACCGCTCTCGCGGCCGAGGGAGAAAGATGGGCATTACGAATCCAGCGGGCGCCTCGGACATAGCGTTCCCTTAATTCTAAAAGGTCGGCCGCTACGCCAATGGTTAGCTTAGTGCTTTTTTCGCTCTGGGGGTCAAAAAGATGGAGATAACCTCCCTGCTCGTAAACAATTTTGCCGGCCCCGCCCGAGGCGTTAAGGATGGGAAAATCATCATATTTGGTTATTTGGCGAATTTGCTTAGTTTTCAAATCGTAGCTGAAGAGGTTGAATTCGCCGTTGCGGTCGGAGCGGAAATAGATTTTATCGCCAATCCAGATGGGGTCGACGTCATTACATCTTCCTTCTGGCTGGGGAATTTTTTCCAAGCCATGGTCGCTGCGTCGATAGATAGCTATGGTTGAGGCCTGGCCTCCACGGTAATTTTTCCATTGGAGGAAGGCGTCAGGAATGGGGTTATAAGCAATTCGAGAGCCATCAGGGGAAAAGCGGGCACGATAAACATAGGGCAAAGGAATCTGTTCGGGGAAGCCCCCTTCTACCGGGACAGTAAACAAATAATACCAGGAGCGGGCGAAGGAATAACGAGGCGAGGTGAAAGCGATGGCTTTGCCGTCGGGCGTGAAATCCTGGACTAAATCGGCCGCGGGATGGTAGGTCAGGCGCCGAGGAATACCTCCTTCTGCTGGGACGATATAAACATCAGTGTTGCCTTCATATTGAGCACTGAAGGCAATCCAGCGACCATCGGGGGAGAAGACAGGATTGGTCTCGACGCCAAGGTCAGAAGTCAGTTTCCGCGGATTTTTGCCGTCAGCCTCGGCCACCCACAAATCACCAGCATAAACAAAGGCAATTTTTGCCGCGCTGACGGCTGGTTGCGAAAGAAGCATCGTGTCCTTGATATCGATAGCCGAAACGGGAGTAGTCGAGAGAGTAAGTAAAGATAAAAATAATAGAACAGCCAGATACCTAAATTTCATGGTGCCTCCTTTTTCCCAATTGATTAATTAAATTGACTGGCAAGTTTTTTGCTCTTGTTCTTTCTTCTTCCTGGTAATCATACTATTTTAATTCCTTTAGGCCTATTATATTTTTTCCTAAAATAAATGTTCAACCTAAAAAATAAAATGGTTGATCTTTTCGACTTGGGTGACTTAGGCCCTGACACAGCTGGATTTGCTTCGCCTCACCCAGGTTTTCCCTGTCTTTTTTTTTCGCCTTTTCGGCATCAGCGCAACTCGCCTCGCCTTTAATAGACTTAATGGTAAGGCAACTACCTCATCTTGGTCTCTTTCTTTGTCCAGTTTTATAAAAATTAGATAAATATGTTAGCTGTCACCTGTTTTATGTTTTAGCGCAAAACTTTCCTCTCGGTTCATAGAGTTGGGGCAGAATTCCTTGCCCCCTTCTTGTCCTCTCTCTTTGTCCTGTTTAGGCTCAGTCATCCTCGGCGCCCAAAGGTTCCTTCGAAGAACGCTTTAGGGAGGTTAAAAACCGAAACCTTTCAGGATTATTCCTTCATTGCCGTCTTATGCCCAGAGTTACCTAAAAATAAGAGGGAAATAAGAGTCAAAATAGAAAGGAGCGAAAAAAATTGGGTAAAGAGGTAAGTTGGCCCCAATTTTAGGCACGAATTTTAATTTGTAGCCAGCCAGCTCCGCAGGATTTCCGCCTCGAGATTGCCAGGTTGAGAAACAGGTTTAATCCGGAAAGGTCTTTCTTTTTTGGCGGCCAGAGTAACTTCAAATTCTTGGAGTCTATTTCGCCGCGCAATAAGCAGCCTTATTTTGTCTCCCGGTTTATGAGCCGAAAGGAGTGACTCAAAATTACGCGGCGAGACGCGCCGGCCGTTTACCGCAATTATTTCGTCTCGAGCGCTCAAGCCTGCCTCTTGAGCGGGTGAACCTCTCAAGATTGAAGCAATGAGCAGGTTGCCCTCAATTGTTTGCGTAGTGACGCCGAGGTCAACGCCGGGTAGCTCCCGCCAAGAAGTATCGATTTCCAGGCCAGCATAGGCAAAATATTTCTGGTAATCGACCTCCTTCACCGAGGCGGCATAATCATCGAAGATTTCAGCCAAAGAGCATCCCGCTAAAGCCTCGGCTTCAGCCCGGAACTCAGCGTCAGTCCAGCCTCGCTTTTTTTCCTGATAATAACGGCGGTACAGAACCCGCATCAGGTCGTCAAGCGAACGCTTATTCTGCGTTTCATGACGCATCTTCAGGTCTAAAAGCAGACCAAGAATCGCTCCTTTATC
>CAZVIN010000135.1:0-27609 GCA_964627255.1 uncultured Eubacteriales bacterium | reverse complement strand
ACACCTCCTTTGGGACAGATAGTCCTAAAAAATTTTTTAAACAATCTTAGAACTTGACCGCATTGGGGAAACAGCGCCAGAATTTTAAGCTAAACAAAAGGAACAAGTAAAGATAAAATTTAGGCTCATGATAATTCTTTTTCGAATTCAAGGAAATTGATTTTTTCCCTTTGGCATGAGCTAAACAAAGTGGCGTCGGGAATAGCTTTTTTCCGCTGAGGTCTTCGACTTCATATCCTGTCCATTCTTCGTGCCGCCTCTGGAACTTGCCTCATCATTAATAGCGGCCGCCAAGTAGTCCTTGCTCCCACCTGACCTTGACTTTTGTCCAGTCGAGGCTCAGATATCCTCAGGGCGAAGAGGTTTCTCAAGGCACGATTTAGGAAGGCTAAACCTTCATGGCCGTTTGCACCATTCTGGACTTTTGTCTTAAACCCAGCCCACTCGAAATATGAGTCAGCCCTTGAATTTAGGCCGCAGGCAGTTGTTCCTTATTTCGGCTTAGAATATAATTGGCCTAAAAATCATGAGCAAAATTAGGGAGAATTGGAGATGAAAATGAAAAGGCTTAAAGTTAGGTTTTTCTTTATAAGCTCTTTTTTAACTAATTTTCTTTTGTTCTTTATATTCCTTTTTGTTCTTTCTAATCGCCTCCTAAGTGCGGAGGCCTCGCGCCAAGATTATTCCTCGGTCATGTTAAACGGCCTGGGGGAAGTGGCGGCTATTCCCCGGCCTGAATATCCCCGGCCAGAGCTTTTTCGAGAAACGTGGCTCAACCTTAACGGTCTGTGGGATTTTGCCTTTGATTTTTCCGATTCAGGCGAGGAGGCGGGCCGACCAGAAGGGACAGGTTTTGACCGGCAGATTGTCGTTCCCTTTGCTCCAGAGAGTCCTTTATCGGGAATTGGCTTTACCGATTTTATCCCGGCTGTCTGGTATAAGAGAACTTTCCATCTTCCTGAAGCCTGGCAGAAGAAGCGGGTGTTCCTCCACTTTGAAGCCTGTGATTATCAAACGACAGTCTGGGTTAATGGCCGAAAAATCGGTTCTCATGAAGGCGGTTACACACCGTTTTCCTTCGAGATTACCTCTCAGCTAAGAGCCGGGGAAAATTTGCTCATTGTCAGGGCTCGAGATGATGTGCGGAGCCGGCGGCAGCCGGCGGGCAAGCAATGCCTGCAGCTAAATTCTTATAGCTGCTTCTATCGCCGGACAACTGGTATCTGGCAAACGGTTTGGTTAGAAGCCGTGCCGGAAACATTCATCGAAGCCCTGCGTTTTTATCCGCAGAAAGAGCGAGGCGAGGCCGCCCTTTTGGTCAATTTTAACCAGGCTCCAGGAGAAGGCCAGGTTTCGCTGCGAGTTTATTTTCAGGGTAAGCCAGTTTTAAGCGCGGTTGTGCCGGCCGAAATGGTGACTTATCTTCCGATAAAGATAAAAAATGTTCACTTATGGGATATCAAAGCGCCTAACCTTTATGAGCTGGAACTTATTTTTTTGAGGGGAAAGGAGGTCGTGGACCAGGTTAAAAGCTATGTGGGTTTTCGTCAGGTTGAAACCCGGGGTGACCGCATCTTTCTTAACGGCCGGCCAATTTTTCTCCGGACGGTTTTAGACCAGGGATTTTATCCTGACGGCATTTATACCGCTCCCTCTGACGAGGCTTTGCGCCGGGATATCGAACTGGCCCTGAGTTTCGGGTTTAACGGCGCTCGGCTTCATCAAAAAGTCTTTGAGCGCCGCTTCCTTTTTTGGGCCGATAAGCTGGGTTATCTTGTCTGGGGTGAGTTTCCCGATTGGGGCATGGATATCAGCCGTCCAGAAAACTTTTTGGCTTTCGAGCGAGAATGGCGCGAGGTACTTAAGCGGGATTTTAATCATCCGGCCATAATCGGCTGGTGTCCCTTTAACGAACGCTGGGGTGGAATTTATCCCGGTTTTATCGAAGAGATTTTTCACTTAACCAAACAGATAGACCCAACGAGGCTAGTCATCGATTCTTCGGGCGGTTATCACTTTGTTTCTCCCGATGTCTATGACTCCCATAATTATGACCAGCATGTGGATAGTTTTGCTCAAGCTTTTGCCGGTCTTTTGGCCAGCCCGCCTCAAGTTTTTGTCAACGGTGACCCAAAACGCCATCAACCATACCAGGGACAGCCTTATTTTGTCAGTGAATACGGTGGTATCTGGTGGAATCCAGGCCAAGTTGACGAGAAAGGCTGGGGTTATGGCGAAAGGCCCCAAACCGCCGAGGAATTCCTAAGCCGCTATCGTCAGCTGACAGAGACTCTTCTCCATAACCCTAAGATAGCTGGCTTCTGCTACACTCAACTTTATGATATTGAACAGGAGGTCAACGGTCTATGCACTTTTGGCCGCCAGCCCAAATTTGACCCGCAGATAATTCGGGCTTTAAACGAATCTGGTGCGGCGATAGAAAAAAGGAAATAAAAGTCAGCCCTTGAGAAATTCCTTAAGATATACGATATAAAGGCGAAACATAGAACAGGCTAACGAGATTCAGAGGCCGGAGATTGACGGCTTCTCAGACTGGGTTAAAAATGTTAAAAATAATAAAGCTTACAAAAATAATAAGAATTAATGTAATAATAGAAGTTAATGAAACAATAAAGATTCGCAAGATAATCAGAATTAAATTTAGGTGATGAAGACAAAGAGCGGGTGGGCAAAAAAGTTGCAGGTTGCTTTAGAGTTATGGGGGCAAAAATTTCAGCGGCCAAAAAAATGAGCCAGAAAAGACCCCTAATCAGTATTTGTTTACTTTATTTAAGCTATATTATTATTTTTAGCGGCTTTTCAGGAGCTTGGATGGCGGCTTTTTCGGAACAGGAACAAAAAGAAAAAATAATCGGGGAATTGGCCTCTTTTCTTCCGCCAGCCATAGAAGGCTGGAGGCCGCAAGCGCCTGACGAGCTCTACACGCCGGAGACTATTTTTAATTATATTGACGGCGCCGGAGAAGTTTACCGCTCCTATGGGTTTCGATGGCTTTTGGTGCGCCGGTATGAAAAAGAAGGACAGGCTTCGATTATCGTCGACTTTTTCGTGCTGGGCCGGAGCGAGGACGCCTTCGGCGTTTTTACCCATGATTTAGAAGGCGAAAGAGTCGCCATTGGTCAGGACGGACTTTATAAGGGAGGTTGGTTGGCTTTCTGGAAAGACAAATATTATGTCTCTATCTATGCTGACCAGGAAACCCCAGAGCTTAAAAAGGCCATACTTAGCTTAGGCCAGGCTATTGCCCGCTCGATTCCCCAAGAGGGAAAGCGACCGGCGCTTCTTGATTGGTTGCCTGCTTCCGTCGACCGAAATCGGGTGCATTATTTTCATACCTTGCCCATTCTCAATTATCATTTTTTTGTGATGACCGACAACTGGCTCGAGCTTAATGAGACTACCGAGGTAGCATTATGTCGCTGGGAAAAAACAGGCGGAGCTAAAACTCGCCTCTTAATTATCTCTTACCCTGAGGAGTCCATAGCTCAAAAGGCTTTTCGGCAATTTTTGCGAAATTATTTACCCGAGGCTGATGAAGCTGGTTTAGCTCGGCTCGAGGACGGCTTCTGGACAGGGGCGAAGGTCGAAGGGAGACTGGTGATAATTGTGTTTGAAGCTGCCTCGCCGGAAGAAGTAGAATCGCTTATCGGCCAAGTTATAGAAAAGGTGAGGCGAGAAGCGGTCTTTAAGATGAGTTAAAATGATAACAGTAAGCTTAAAATAAGGAGGCAGAAATGGGTCAAGCAGGGTTAACGAGGCGTGATTTCCTCCGGCTGACAATGATGAGTCCGCTGGCCGGCGCTTGGGTGCCAACTTGGGGGCGAAAAGAAGGCCAAACAGATCCAAGCGAATCAAAGGTTGTTCTTATCCGCCATCCTGAGGTTGTGGATGACAGAAAGAAAGTTAATAGCCAGGTTTTTCAGGCCATGCTCGACGAGGCCGTGGCGGCGCTTTTCGGGACTAAGGAGCCGCTTGATGCCTGGAAGTTGATAATAAAGCCTACGGACATTGTCGGGATTAAAACCAATGTCTGGTCTTATTTGCCCACAGGCCCGGAAGTAGAGCAAGCTATCAAGCGTCGCCTGCTCGATTGTGGTGTGCCGGAAGAGCGAATCGGGATTGATGACCGCGGGGTTTTAAGGAATCCTATTTTTAAACAGGCCACAGCCTTAATTAATGCTCGACCGGCCCGAACTCATTATTGGTCCGGAATGGGCGGTTGCCTTAAGAATTTAATTACTTTTGTTCCCAACCCTTCGGTTTATCATCCTGACACCTGCGCAGATTTAGCACTTCTTTGGAATAACCCGCTAATCAAAGGCAAAGTGAAGTTAAATATTCTTTTAATGCTGACGCCGCTTTTTCATGGCGTTGGTCCCCATCATTATAGTGAGCAATATGTTTGGCCTTATCGAGGGATTATTGTTGGTCAAGACCCGGTGGCCGTCGATTCCACAGGAGTCCGCATTTTGCAAGCTAAAAGGCGGGAACACTTTGGAGAAGACCGGCCCCTTCAGCCGCCAGCTCATCATATTATTTACGCCGAAACCCGACATCATTTGGGAGTGGCTGACCCGTCACGGATTAAGTTAATTAAACTGGGCTGGCAGGAAGGAGAACTCATCTGAAAGGAGGGAAGGCATGCCTATCTACGAATATCGTTGCGAGGACTGCGGTAAAGTCTCTGCGTTCCTTACCCTTTCAGTGAGTTCGGCGGTCGAGCCTGTTTGTTCTCGTTGCGGCAGCCAGCGGTTGAAACGTTTGGTTTCGCGGGTGGCCGTTTTTCGGTCGGAGGAAAGCCGTTTAGAGAGCTTAGCCGACCCCTCTAAATTCAGCGATTTAGACGAGAATGACCCTAAAAGCGTGGCTCGTTGGATGAAAAAGATGGGCCGCGAGTTAGGTGAGGACCTGGGCGAGGACTTTGAGTCCGAGCTCGACCAGGCGGTGGAGGAGGCGGAAAGAGCCAAAGAGAAGGGCGAAGAGGGAGAAGGAGCCAACCAAGAGAGCGGCGCCTCGTCGGAGGAATTCTGAAGCCAAAAGTTTACCTTGCCTTGCTGGTTTGATCTTATTCCTTGATTCTAAATGAAAATCAGCGCCCAGTTTATTTTATGATGAACTGTCTTTTAGATTCTTAGATTCTCATAAAGTCAGTTCTCTTCCCTTTTGGATAAACTCGTCTGAAAAATGAGGCTATGAGGCTTAAAGAAATGCCTATTTTTTTATTTTCAAAGAGATTAGATAGCTCCCTATAAGAAAAGACTTTGGGCGACGCTTAGAGGAGACGCTGCAGCTCAGTCAAAAGTTTTTCTAAGTGAGCCTTGGTGTGGGTGGAGAAAATAGAGGCGCGAAGCACGCCGCCCGCCGGTGCGCCAATATACTTAAGATAAGCCAGAGCAATGCCGCGCTCAAAAAGCTCTCGCTGGATTTTCTTCATTTCCTCGGCCGTCTTCATCGTCCAAGTAACGATGGGCACAGGAGAATCGCCGACCTCGAACCCCAAGCGCCGCATCCCGGCTTTAACAAAAGCCACGTTCTGCCGCAATTTTTCCCGCCACTCTGGGTGGGTCGAGACAAGTTCGATGGCCTTGAGGGTAGCGGCCGTGACCGGCGTTGGAGTGGGCGAGGCACCGCTATAGACTCCCACGCTCACCCGCACCCTATCTAAGAATTCCTTTTTGCCAGGAACAAAGCCGCCAAACCCGCCAAAAGCCTTAGAAAGCGTGCCACCGAAATAAAGGCCCTCTCCCTGTAACCCAAAATGATCATACGTTCCCCGGCCATTAGGACCTAAAACACCTACCGCGTGGGCGTCATCAAGGCAGATAAGGCCGGCGTAAGGTTCGATTATCTTGGCATATTCGTCGACTGGTGCGACCAGGCCAAATGTGGGGAAAAGGCCGTCGGAAATGACTAAGGGTCTCTCCTTAGGTTTTAATTCAGCCTGAAGTTTTTTCTCCAGGTCCTCAGGGTCTCGATGGGCAAAGGTAATGACCGGCTTGCGGACTGAATAGACAGCATCGCGAATGCTGAAGTGAGCCGTTTCATCCATAAAAATTCGCTCATACCGGTCAGCCAGCCCTTGAACCAAGATTAAGTTACTGAGATAGCCCGAGGCTAAATAAACGGCGTCTTCAGTGCCAAAAAAAGAGGCAATTTTTTTCTCGACGTTTAGAAGAACTGGGTTATTACCAAAGCCGGTGCGAGAAGTGGCGATGTGGAGGCCGTACTGCTTAAAGGCTTCAATCCCCGCCTTGATTAGCTCTGCGTTTCCTTGAAGGCCAAAATAACCCGTGCCGCCGAAGTAAATACAGCGACGGCCGTTGATGATGACTTCAGCCCCCGGCGCCGATTCCATCACCCAGATATTACCATATTGGTCAGAAGGAATCGAGGGGAAAACAAAGTCATCCTGAAAGAGATGACCCCAGCTTGTCCCGGCTAAAAACAAGCCCCAGGTTGACTGTCTGAGGAATTCTCTTCGATTAACCATCTTTCCTCCGGATTAAGAAATCTTGAAGTAAGCTTAAATTAACCAGAATAATAAATCTATTCTTTTCCACCGCCGTACTGGAAGAGGCCGGCTACCTGATTCCTGATTTTCAAAATAAAGAAAAATTTCCCTTTTCTAGATTTTACATTCTTTTGGTATCCTTTAGTATAAGTTGGGAGTTTTGGGTTAAAAAGACGGAGGGTCTTTGGGCTGGTTGTGGGCAAAGTTCGGGAGGGCAGAAGTGACCATGGAAGGTTTAGCCTTCCCGAATCGGCCTTCGAGGGAACCTCTGGCCGCCGAGGATGTCTGAGCCTGAACAGGACAACAAAGAGGCCAGAGGGGGCAAGGGACTTCCGGGCTATGTCTATAAACAGGGAGGCGAGTTCCGCAGGCGCTAAGAAGGGCGAAGAGGGAACGGCGTTAAAAACCTGAGTAGGAGCGAGGCCATCCCGAACGTCTCAGAGTCTAACCCCTGCAAGATGGAAGGGATTCATGAACTTTAATTTTTAAACCCGGCGCAGTTTCTTTAGGAAGTCAGGGTCCACATCGCAACCAAGCCCGGGGAGCTCGGGCAGGGTAATCTTGCCGCCGTCAAGTTTCATCCCGCCGATGATGGGGTCAACAGTATGTGAGGTGAAGCCATCGAGGTCAGCAAAAACTATATTCTCATTAGCGGCCATAACCTGAGCGGCTCCTGTCAGCGCCAACCTGGTTTCAATCATGCAACCTAACATGCAGCGAATATTAGCCGCCTCAGCAATATGGGCAATCCGTAAGGAATTGCTCAGCCCACCGGCCTTCATAACCTTAATGTTAAAATAATCGCAAGCCCCGGCCTTGATTAACTTGATGGCATCAGCGGGCTGGAAAAGCGACTCATCGGCCATGATGGGAATCGGACTTTCCTGCCGCACCACCTTTAATCCGTCAATATCACCGGCCGCCACCGGTTGTTCGCAGAATTCAATCCGGTACTTTTCCAGGCGGCGCAGAGCTTCGATGGCTTGAGGGACAGTCCATCCCTGGTTGGCATCGATGCGGACCGCTGGCCCATCGCCGATTGCCTCCCGAATCGCTTTCAAGCGGGCTTCGTCGAGTTCAGGCGATTGTCCGACCTTTACTTTTATCGTCCGAAAGCCTCTGGCGATAAAATCCTTGGCTCGGGCGGCCATTACCTGTGGCTCATCTAAGTCACAGGTAATATCAGTCTCCAGCTCGGTTCTTTCGCCGCCATAAAGGCGGAAAAGCGGCAAATTAGCAACCTTGCCCATCAAGTCATGAAAGGCCATATCATAGGCAGCAACAATACTCGGGTTGGTATGCAGGAATGGCCGCAGGGCGTGCAAGTGACTTTCTATCGCTAAGGGGTCTTTGCCTAACAACATTTCTCGAATGTGCCGGGCCGCGGTAATGTTTGTCTCCTGGGTTTCGCCTGTTATGGGCAGAAAGGGAGAGGCTTCTCCCAACCCGATTAAGCCCGAATCAGTAATAATCCTCACCAACACATCGCTGGCTGCATAAACAGTGCCGATGGCAATTTTAAAAGGCTGGGTCAGGGGAATATCGAAGTAATAAATTTCGATGGCTTTGATTTTCATCCGCCTCGCCTCCTTTTTAGCTGTCTCGAGCTTACCCGCCTGCTCGCCTTGGGAGTTGTCGCTCTTGAGAGTGGAAAACAAAGACTTGGAGGTTAGACCCAAGACAGCGGCACTTAAACCTAATGATTTTAGAAATTCCTTCCGAGAAAACTTCACTCTGGCCTCCTTTTTAATCGAATAATTTTTTAGAAAAATCATTTTCTGGCTAAATTCCCAACTTTCTAATATCAAAGCGTTGCGCCTTTAGTCTCGTGGCCCAAAAATTTTAGTTCCTATTCTGACGATATTCGCTCCTTCCTCAATGGCGATGCGGTAGGAGTTGGTCATCCCCATCGAGAGGTAACGCATGGCTCCGCGAGGAAGCTCTATGTTTTTTAGCTCCTCAAAAAGCCTTCTGGTTTCTCGGAAATAAGGTCTGGCTTCTTCAGGAGCGCCAGCCAGCGGTCCCATAGTCATTAAACCCTGGAGTTCTAAATGGGGAAGTTGGGCTATCTTCAGCGCCAAGGCGATGACATTTTCGGGCCAGACGCCGAATTTTTGGGGCTCCCGGCCTGAGTTAACCTCGATCAAAACTGACATGACCTTAGACAGCGCCGCGGCCCTCTTTTCTATTTCCTGAGCTAACTCCCAGGAATCAACCGTTTCGACCATATCAAATATTTCTACTGCCTTCTTCACCTTGTTTTTCTGGAGATGGCCGATGAAATGCCAACGAACGCCGCGGCCGATAACCGCCTGGGCAGTGAGGGCTTCTTGAACGTAATTTTCCCCAACAATCTTCACCCCAGCTTCGATGGCTTCGATAATTTTTTCTGGTGGTTGGCCTTTAGCGGCGGCTTCCAGTTCAACGTTCGGGGGAAGTTCAGCTAAGAGCGCCAGGACGTTTTCTCGCACCGCACCCACGGCTCTAAAAGTTAGATTAAAACTAAGGAAAATTCAAGCTCAAATAAAGTCCCCAACTCAGCCCATAGAATCAGGTTAAGCGACTTAGAGCCGTCTTTGGCGCTCCTGCTCCGCCAGCCCAGGCCTGCGGTTCTCCGCGTAGAGACGCTGGCGGAGGCTCCGTTTGTCCGGAGACCTCAGTTTGACCAAAGAGGAAGCCCGGAAGTATTTTTTTAATCCCCTTTAAAATTGGGCTCGTTCTTAAAAAGGGCGGTCCTTTCAGAGCTCTTTTATTAATAAGATATTTGGCGTTTTTGGGCTCTAAGAAATTTTCTATCTAGAGAAAAGTCGGGCCTTATAAAGCCTTATCTGAGCTTCTTTAAAAGTTATACTGAGAATGAATCGTATTTTTGATTTAAAATACATTTAGGGCCGCACTAGAATTTCATATGTCCTTGTCTTTAAAGGAAAGACAGCCACTCTGAGTCTCATGAATTACCACAATTTTGGCGGAAGAGACCTGAAATCGTTGCTTTCTTCAAAAGCGGGCGGGCTTAATTTATCAGGTCAAGGATGATAAAATGGAAAAGAATTGATTATTTTGGTGAGGAAGACGAGTTAGATTTAAGCCAATGAGTTAAGAGACGGAAAAACATAAAGGGAGGGAAGTAATGGAAGTTTTGGTTGTGGGACCAGGAACTATGGGAACGGGAATAGCCCAGGCCTTGGCTCAATATGGATTTTCTGTGGGGCTCGTCGGGAGAAGCGAAGCTTCGCTTCAAAGGGGCCTGGGTTTAATTGACACCAGCTTGAAGGAAGGCGTAGCGAAAGGGGTCTTCAATATGGAGGAGGCGGCGCAAATAAAAAGCCGGGTGAAGGGGATAGTTCGCGGAGAAAATTTGAGCCAGGACGACGAAATCAAATTGGTAATTGAAGCTATCAGCGAAGTTTTTGAGGCGAAAAAAAATCTGTTGGCTGAACTCGACTCACTTTTTCCCCCTTCGGTGGCTTTGGCGACTAACACTTCTTCTCTTAATGCTGAGGCCTTAACGTCTGGTCTGACTAATCCTGAAAGAATTGTCTGGACGCATTTTTTCTATCCGGCCCAAAAAAACAGGACTGTTGAGTATAGTTCCCTTCCTCCTACTTCCTCCCAAGCCAAGGAAACAACCTTAGAAATTTTGCAGCGGGCTCGCCGTCAGGTGATTCCGCTTAAAGTTTATCGCCAAGGTGGAGCGGCGAACATAATTTTTGTGGGCCTGGTCCTGGAAGCGTTGAGATTGGTAGAAGAAGGCTACCCGGCTAATTTGATTGACGAGGCCAGCCGTTTAGCCTTTTCCACCTCCTTTGGCTTGCTTTCCCTGCTCCAGTTTATCGGCCCAGAAACAACCTTGGCTACCGCCCTTTCTTTTTCGCAGGGTCCGGCTATCTCTGAAGCTTTGGTTGCGGCCTATGATAATTTTTTTGCCCTTCCAGCGCCGTTACGAGACTTAATCGGCCGTGAAGGGGGGAAGGCTCTGGCGACTTTTTTAAAAAAAGAAGGGGTAACGCCGCCGCCTTCTCCTTATCCCTTAGTGCTTGAGTTGGCTCGGCAACGCTTTCAGGCAGTTGCTTTTATGACCGCCTCTGAGGTTGTTCAGGCTGGCCTTCTTGACCCGCCTGTCTGCGACCGGCTTTGTCAATTAGCTTTTAGCTGGCCGGAAGGACCGTTTACCATGATGAATCGACTGGGATTAGAGGCCTCGCTGCGAATGGTGACGGAAAGGATGGAGCTTTCCCACCGCCAGGAAATTAATTTTCCCGTTCCCCGCAATTTAATCGAACGAGTTCAAAAGAACGAGCCCTGGCCTTTAGCCTAATCGCCAAGATGGAAAGACCTGAGCTTCATATCCGGGAGAAGATAGAAGAAATTGAAAAACAAACGCTTCATCCTCGCGCCTGCCTCAGTTCCGCCAGCCGGGGCCGCCTGCGGCCCGAAGCGCTCCACCCTCTTCGTACTGCCTTTCAGCGAGACCGCGACCGCATCATTCATTGCAAATCTTTTCGCCGTCTGAAACACAAGACTCAAGTTTTTTTGGCCCCCTTTGGCGACCACTACCGAACCCGTCTTACCCATACCCTCGAGGTTTCTCAGATAGCCCGGACTATTGCTCGCGCTCTAAGGCTCAACGAAGATTTAACCGAAGCCATTGCTTTGGGGCACGACCTTGGTCATACCCCCTTTGGCCACGCGGGCGAGGAAACCTTAGCTGAACTGGTGGAGGGCGGTTTTAGTCATTATGAACAAAGTCTGCGCGTTGTAGATAAACTGGAATACGAAGGAAAAGGCTTAAACCTGACTTTCGAAGTTAGGGACGGTATTCTTAAGCATTCCAAGGGAAGAGGGGAAATTCTCTCCCGGCGAAAGGGCGACATGCCGCTAACTCTTGAAGGCCAGATAGTGCGGATAAGCGACGTCATTGCTTATGTTAACCATGATATTGATGACGCCCTCCGGGCTGGAGTTCTTAGGGAAAAGGATATTCCGGCTGAGCTGGTTAAACTCCTCGGTCGCTGGCCGGCGACGAGAATAGACCGGATGGTCATGGATGTGGTGCGCGAATCCTTAGCCTGCGACCTGGAAAGAATTGCCATGAGTTCAGAAATGATGGCGGCCGTGATTAAGCTGCGGGATTTCCTTTATGACCGGGTTTATACCAGCCCCTACGTCCGGGGCGAAATTGAGAAAGCAAAGCGAATTTTGGTCGAACTCTTTGCGATGATTTTAAAACAACCCGACCCTTACGTTAAGCCATACCCAAAAGAAGATTCATTGGAGCGGCGGGTGGCTGATTTTGTGGCGGGAATGACTGACCATTACGCCCTCAGTCTTTATCGAGGCACCTTACCCAAGGAACCGCCGATTTTGCTCTGATGGGCAACCTCAGAATTGATTGATTATCAGCGGCCTTTCCTTCTTTTTCTCTCTAATCTTCTTGATCATTCTTGGCCTTTGGTTCTTTTTCTTCTTGGCCCTTTTTTTCTTGCGTCCCGTCAGCCAGAGAATGGCCTGGCTCTAAGTGGATGGTCGATTCTAAATCCAGCTTTTCCTTAAGATTTTTTTCTACTTGGGAGGCGATGGCATGAGCCTCGTCTAAATTCATTTCTGCCGGAAGACGAACATGAACGGTGAGCTCTCGGTGCTCGCCATATTCATGGAGGTGCAGATGGTGTACGGACCTTAACCGATTATCGGCTTCCAGAATTGTTTCTTTTATCCTGGCTTCAAGGCTTGAAGAGGGAGACTCGCCTAAAAGGTAGCTAACAGAACGACGGAGGATGCTGACCGCAGCAAAGAGAATTAGGCCGCTTATCCCCAGGCCAAGAACTCCATCCATCCACCAAAATTTATTACCAAAAGTCGCGGCCACAACAATCAAGGCCGAAGCAATGGAATCGCTGCGATGATGCCAGGCATCAGCCACTAAGGAAGCTGAATTTATCTTTTTCCCCAGATAGAACGAGAAAAAAGCTAAGCCCTCCTTCAGGATGGCGGCCAAAAAAAAGATTAAAATAGCCAGGCGGGAAAAAGAAGTGGCCTGATGATGGATAAGCCGGTGGAGAGAATCTTTAAAAAAATTGACCCCGACGACAGCCAGAAGCGTGCCGATAATGATGGAGCCAATAGCTTCAGCTCGACCATGGCCAAAGTTGTGGCGGTCGTCGGCTGGCCGGGCGGAAAACCAAAAACCCAGGATGACCAGGATAGAGGTAAAGGAGTCAGAAAGGGTATGCCAGGCATCGGCCACCATGGCCACGGAGCCGATACTCCGGCCAACCAGTAATTTAGCCCCAAAGAGCGCCGTGTTGATGACCACAGATAACCAGCCTTCAAGATAACCGGCGAATTTTCGCGATCGCGTGAGATTCATGCTATTTTTTGCCTTTTTAATTAGTGCTTAGGTCAAGAGTTATTTCTCGCTCTTAAAAAAGGTAACCAGAAAAGGGGTTTTCCGAAGGATAAAGCATCGAGGCGGGCTGGTTAAAGCTAATGTCGTCAATTCCCAGGACTTTTAAGGCCGCAAAAAGTGGTCGACCGACAGCCTGGAAGGCGACAGCGGTGTGGTGGGGAAACTGCTTTTCAAGCAGGACGTAGCGGTAGAAACGTCCCATTTCTTTGACGGCAAAAACTCCCACTCCGCCAAAGGTTTTAGGGTCGATATCGAGGACTTCACCCTCAGCTACATAGGCTTGAAGCCAGGTTTCAGGGGTTGCCTGGAGGCGAAAAAGGGTAATGGGGCCGGGTTTTATCCGTCCTTCCAAGGTGCCTCGAGTGACATCGGGTTTTTGCCCTCCCTCCAGCAGTCGATTCATGATCAATTGATACCGCAGTTCTCCTCCTACCAGGCAGGAGTTAGGGGTATTACCACAATGAAACCCCATAAAAAGGTCGGTGGTTTTGTAAGCGCCGATTTTTTCTTTTTCTGCCTCCCAGAGGTCACGGGGAACAGTGTTATTGATATCCAGGAGAGTCACTGGCAGTTGAGAGGCACAAGCGGCCATGTATTCACTGAGAGCTCCATAAATATCTACTTCGCAGGCGACGGGAATTCCTTCCGTCGCTAATCTGGAGTTGACATAACAAGGCACAAACCCAAAATAAGGTTCAAAGGCCGGCCAGCATTTATTAGCTAAGACGACATAACTGGCCGTCCCTCGATTCTGGTCAATAAACCGCCGCAGCGCAACTTCGTATTGAGCTAACTTGGGGAGCAGCTGAGGGTCAGGTTTTGTTCCCTTTAATTCTTCTCGCATGGCGGCAGCCACTTCTTTAATTTCCGGCGCATCTTTGGATTGAAGGAAAAGGTCGTATAAGTCGAGCTCGGAATTTTCCATGACTTCAATTCCTAAGTCAAAGAGCGGTTGTAAAGGGGCATGGCAGGTAAAAAAGTCCTGAGGTCTTGGCCCAAAAGTGATAATTTTCAGGTTTTTTACGCCTAAAATAACTCGAGCTACCGGAATAAAATCATTGATCATCGCCGCTACTTCTTCCGCCGTTCCCACCGGGTAATCCGGAAGATAAACTTTTACTCGTCTTAAACCGAGGTTATAACAGGCGCTTAAAAGACCACAGTAGGCATCCCCGCGTCCTTGAATCAGGTCTTGTGAAGACTCTTCAGCCGCCGCGGCGAGCATCACTGGACCGTTAAAGTTTTGAGCTAACAAAGTCTCTGGCCCTTCCGGGCCAAAGTTGCCCAGGAATATAACCAGAGCGTTAACTCGAGACCGACTGATTTCCGTTAGGGCGGAGATAACATCTTTTTCTTTTTCAACGATGGTCGTGATTTCGTGGACTGGGATTTTTCTTCGACGACAGGCTTGGACCAAGTTGGCTCGTCTTTTGCGGGCCAGCTCCACCGGAAAACAATCCCGGCTGGTGGCGACAATACCAAGACGGATAGAAGGTAGATTATTCATCAGAACCTCCTCTTTTTCTGGCCGTAATAAGCGTCCTTTCCGTGGCGGCGGCGGTAATGCTTGGTCAGCAATTCTGGGGCCAACGGTGGCTGGTCAGGCTTAAGAAGCAATGTCCCCAAGGCCATCCGGGCGATTTCTTCGACGACCAAGGCGACCTCCACGGCTTTTTGGGCCGACTCTCCCCAAGTAAAGACACCATGACCCGGCACAAGCACGCCGGGGTTAGCCATAATCTCGGTGCCTTTTATCTTTTCCACAATAATTTTTCCCGTGTTTTTCTCGTAATTTTCAGCGACCTCTGGCGGCGTAATCTGCCGGGTAATGGGCACTGGTCCAAAAAAATAATCGGCATGGGTTGTTCCCAAACAGGGGATCTCTCGCCCAGCCTGAGCAAACATGGTGGCATAAGGGCTATGAGTGTGGCAAACTCCTCGAATTTCGGGAAAGGAGCGATAGAGCTCAAGATGGGTAGGGGTGTCCGAGGAAGGTTGTAGCTGGCTGTCAATTGTCCGGCCTTCCAGGTCGACCAGGACTATATCTTCTATCCTCAAATCAGCGTAGGCGATGCCGCTGGGCTTAATCGCCACCACTGCCTGCTGGGAATCCAGGCCGCTAACGTTTCCCCAGGTCAGAGTAGCTAAACGATATTCGGCCAGCTGAAGATTAGCTTTCCAAACCTCTTCTCTCAGCTCTTTAAGTTTCACCGGTCTTTCCTTTGTTTTTCGGCCAGAGCCATCAGGTCTTTCATCACGTGAAAAAGGGACCCTCGCCACTGAGTTGTGCCAAAGGCATCATGGAGTTCCCGATAGAGCCGATAAAGCTCATTATAAATGATATGATTTTCTGAGTCTGGTTTAAAGGTGGTTGGCTTATTTCCGCAGATGCGGCTCTGACCCGATTCAAAATCTTTGAACCCGCCTTTATCTACGCCCGCGGCCACAGCCCCCGCCAGGGCGGCACCTAAGGCGCAGGTCTGAGCAGAACGAGCAATCTTTATCTCGCGGTTAAAGACATCGGCATAGATTTGGAGAAGCAGCGGGTTTTTCTCGGCAATCCCGCCGCAGGTTATTACTTCCTCCACTTTAACCCCGAATTCTTCGAACCGGTTAATGATGGTCAGCGCGCCGAAGGCGGTCGCCTCGATTAAAGCCCGGTAGATTTCTTCGGGTTTCGTTTGTAAAGTTTGGCCAATTAGAAGGCCGGTCAGACGCTGGTCGACCAGAATTGTCCGGTTTCCGTTATTCCAATCAAGAGCTAAAAGACCCGATTGCCCTGGCTTGAGCTTACTGGCAGCCTCGGTCAAAGCTTCGTGGGAACCGAGGCGTTCACCCTTGGGCTGGATGTAGCTTACAAACCAGTTAAAAATATCGCCGACAGCTGATTGCCCGGCCTCAAGACCGTAGTAATGGGGTAAGACCGAGCCCTCCACAATACCGCAAAGACCGGGAATGTCAGCCAACGGGAAATCAAGTGGCCAGACAGTAATATCGCAGGTAGAAGTACCGATTATTTTAATTAGCTTCCTTGGCGCCACCCCAGAACCGACAGCGCCTAAATGAGCGTCAAAAGCGCCCACGGCCACGGGAATGCCTAAGGGAAGGCCGAGCTTTTTAGCCCATTCCGGGCTGAGGTCGCCGGCGGCAATATCGGAGGTAAAGGTAGTATCATAAAGCCTGTCCCTTAAATCACCGAGTTCGGGATGAAGCCGGCTCAGAAAGTCCTTGGCTGGCAGGCCGCCCCACTGAGCGTTAAACATGGCTTTGTGTCCAGCGGCACAGCGACTCCTTTTAATCCAGCGAGGGCTTGTCCCAGTCAAAACCGCCGGAATAAAATCGCAGCATTCCACCCAGGTGGCAGTAGCCTTGAAAACTTCCGGGTCAACGCGTAGACAATGGAGAATTTTGCTAAAGAACCATTCTGAGGAATAACGGCCACCAATCTTGGCTAAATATTCGGGGTGTTCTTTGGTCGCTAAGCTTGTTATTTCCTCAGCCTCCGCGGTGGAAGTATGGTCTTTCCATAACCAGGCTTGAGCATTAGGGTTATTCTTGAATTTCTCATAAAAGGCCAGCGGGACACCGTTTTCGTCTACGGGCAAAGGGGTAGAACCAGTGGTATCAATGCCAATTCCCACTATCTGACGGATATCCATTTGCGGCCTTTTTTCCTTGGCTTCGCCGAGAAGCTCGTGGATGACGGCCTCCAGGCTTTTTAAGTAATCAGCTGGGTTCTGGCGAGCCAGGTTCGGGTCCAAAGGGTCGAGGATAATTCCCTGTTCGCCTGATTCATACTCCTTAACCGCCGTCGCCACTTCTTCACCCTCACCTAAGCATATTAACAAGGCTCGGACTGAGTTAGTCCCGAAATCAAGGCCGAGACTGTATCTTTCGCCTCTCACTCTTTTCTCTCCTCACGCTTAAAATTACTAAAGAGAGAAGATTATATTTATCCCAAAAGGCTGATAAGAGCAAGAGCCAAATATATTAAATATTTGAAATAGACCTTTTTTTCCGCTATGTTTAATCTCTATGTTTTCGCCCGTAGTTGAAGTCTCTCATATTTCCAAGGAATTCGGTCCGGTCAAAGCGGTTAACGATGTCTCCTTCTCCCTTATGCCCGGAGAAATAGTCGGTATTCTTGGCCCCAACGGTGCGGGCAAAACCACGATTCTTCATCTGCTCCTCGGGCTGACAGCGCCGACGAGCGGAATTATCAAAATTTTTGGATTAGACCTCAAGCAGCATCGGTCGCGCATCTTAGCTCGAGTTAATTTTTCTTCGAGCTATGTGGCTTTGCCTTATTCGTTGACCGTGCGCGAGAGCCTCCAAGTATTTGCCTGGCTTTATGGGATTAAAGATAGGAATAAAAAAATAAGCGAGGTCCTGGCTCTTTTTGAGGTCGAAGACCTGGCCTCCCGGCCAGTGCGCACGCTCTCTTCGGGGCAGATTACCAGGCTCAACCTGGCCAAAGCTTTAATCAACGACCCCTTGGTGCTTTTTCTAGATGAGCCCACGGCCAGCCTTGACCCGGATATAGCTGATAAGACGCGTGCCCTACTTAAAAGGATTAAACAGGAAAAGAGGATCTCCATTCTTTACACTTCCCATAACATGCGGGAGATGGAACAGATTTCGGACCGCATTCTTTTTTTACATCAAGGTCGAATCATCGCCACTGGCACTCCGGATGAAATAATAACTAAATTTAGAGGAGAGGATTTAGAAGAAGTCTTCTTGAAGATAGCTCGAGATAAAACCGGGTAAAAAATGAATAGAATCTGGGCCCTTTTCTTACGTCACATTTATCTTTACCCCCGCAGTTTCAGCCGGATGATGGAACTTTTTTATTGGCCTTTTATGGACCTGGTAGTTTGGGGTTTTATTAGTCTTTATCTTATGAAATATGGTCGAAACTTACCGAATTTTGTCGCCTTTCTTCTTGGGGCTCTTATCTTGTGGGATATTCTTTTTCGTTCGCAACAGGGGATATCGGTATCTTTTCTGGAAGATATCTGGGCGAGGAATCTCCTCAACCTGTTTGTTAGTCCTCTCAAGCCTGGCGAATACATCTTGGCTCTGATGCTTTTTAGCTGCGCCAAAGTTATTATGGCCGGAGCCATCATGTCGTTTTTGGCCTGGCTGCTGTATTCCTTTAATTTTTTTCTCCTCGGTCTTTCCCTCCTTGGCTTTATTTTAGGCCTTGTCGCCATGGGTTGGGCGATTGGCCTCTTTACTCTTTCGCTGATTCTTCGCTTTGGACAACAGGCAGAGGTTTTGGCCTGGGGGTTGGCCTTTCTTTTTCAACCAGTTTCGGCCGTCTTTTATCCGGTTTCGATACTGCCAGGTTGGCTCCAAAAAATAGCCCAACTTGTTCCCTCTTCTTATATCTTTGAAGGGATGAGGTCAGTGATTGTCAACGGACAAGTTCCTCTCAAAAATTTGGTTTTCTGCTTTTTAATCGACGGCTTATATCTTCTTTTAGCTTTTCTTTACTACCATCATGTTTTCAAAGTAGTAAGAGAAAAGGGGCTTTTGGCCAAGATTGGCGAATAAAAAATTGGTTTTAAGACCTAATTAATTTTATAAATTTTAGTTGTTTGGCGAAGGGCCAGCCCTAACTTTTTAAAGACATTTTCTTGTTCTCTGGAGCTCTAAGATAGTCTTCGCAAGGAGAATGAACCGAATTCCATAATCTGTTTTAAAGTTCTTTTTTATTGGTTTATCCGACTTTCCCGTGCGCAAAAAGAAGATATTTCAATGCACCTATTAGTGAATTTGCCTCGGCCGAGTTTATTCTCCATGAAGCTAATTAGATGAATATCAATATGATACGAGAACGACCCAAGACAGTTTCTTCAAAAACTCCCCATCGAAAGGCGCCCTCTGAGCCTTCTGGTACCTTTAATTCTCTATGCTACCTACATAAGTACCAAAAGAACCATCTTATTTTATCGGGGCTAAATGGAAAGAAAAGCGGGTCATGGCGGAAGCAACCAGGGAAGGTTTTAGCCTTCCTGCAGTGTTCTTGGCGAGAGCCTCTAAATGCTAATAATTTTTTGGCCTGAACTGGATTTAATTATTTTTAGCGCGTTTAATCTTAGGGATTGAGCGAGACCAGGTCAAAGATTATAATGGGAAATTCATGGAGGATGAGCTAAAGAGGAGGCGCTATGGAGAAGATTCAGACGTTGGCTAAGATTGCTACTCGACTCAGAATTCATAGCCTTAAAATGACCACCAAGGCTGGGAGCGGTCACCCTACGACCTGTTTATCGATGGCCGAGATGATGGCTTGTCTTTTTTTCCAGGAAATGAGGTTTAATCCCCGCAACCCTTTTGATTGGGCTAATGATGAGTTAGTCCTTTCCAAAGGGCATGCCGCGCCAATCCTTTGGGCGGCTTACGCCGAAGCTGGAGCAATTCCCTTAGAGAAACTGGAGACGCTGCGCCTGGTTACTTCTGAACTGGAAGGTCATCCCACGCCGCGCATGCCTTGGGTAAAAGCGGCCACAGGCTCCTTGGGGCAGGGACTGTCTGTCGGCGTTGGCCTGGCCTGGGCCATGAAGTTAGGCCGCTCACCTGGTCTTGTTTATGTCATAATGGGAGACGGAGAGTGTGCGGAAGGGGCTGTCTGGGAAGCGGCTAATGCTGCTCGCCTGGCTCGGTTGAAAAATCTGATTGCTATAGTGGACATCAACCGCTTAGGACAATCCGACCCCACCATGCATGGCCATGATTTGAAAGCTTACGAGAAGAAATTTCGGGCCTTTGGCTGGCAAGTTTGGACAGTAGACGGTCACGATATTGGAGCTCTATTAAAAGCGATTAAAGCCGCCAGAAGTTGTGGCGGCCCAGCCGTTATCTTAGCTCGAACCATCAAGGGTAAGGGAGTTTCTTTTCTTGAAGATAAAAACGGTTGGCATGGCAAGCCTCTCAAGCCCGATGAATTGGAAAAAGCTCTGGCCGAGTTAGGGCCGATGCCGCAAGTTAAGGCCGCTAAGTTGGTTAGACAGCGAAAGCCGCTTCCATCACCCTCCTTGAAACGCAGGTTTCGGTTCAAGCGCTCTAATTATCAAGAGAAAACAGCTACCCGTTTCGCCTATGGCCAGGCCTTGCTTTCCTTAGGTCGGGTTCATGAGGGAGTTATTGCCTTGGACGGCGACGTCAAGAATTCTACCTATGCCGAAAAATTCTTTGCCCATTTTCCTGAAAGGTCATTTCAATCCTTTATTGCTGAGCAGAACATGGTCGGGATGGCAATGGGGTTAGCAGCCAAAGGCTTTCTGCCTTTTGTGGCTACTTTTGCGGCTTTTTTGACTCGAGCCCACGACCAGGTCCGTATGGCTGGTTATTCTTTTTCTAATATTAAATTCTGCGGCTCTCATGTCGGAGTAAGCATCGGTGAGGATGGGCCTTCTCAGATGGGTCTGGAAGACCTGGCTATGTTTCGGTCTATCCCGGGTTGTGTTGTTCTTTATCCTTGCGATGCTGTCTCTACTGAGGCTTGTGTCGAAGCCATGGCCAAATATAAGGGCCTGGCTTATTTGCGGGCAACTCGGCCTGCTACGCCGCTGCTTTATTCGCCTCAAGAAAAGTTCCCTCTTGGCGGGTCTAAAGTCTTGCGGCGAAGTGATAACGACGTGGCAACAGTTATTGCGGCCGGTATTACAGTTTTCGAAGCTTTAAATGCCTATGAGGAGTTGAAAAAGGAAGGCCTAAATATAAGAGTAGTTGATGCCTACTCTATTAAACCCCTGGATGAAGCGGGGTTGCGTTCTCACGTGGGCGAGACTAAGGGGAATGCAGTTATCGTCGAGGACCATTTTGCCTGGGGAGGTTTAGGGGAGGCCGTGGCCATGGCCCTATCTGGTCAGGCCAAGTTAGTTCATTTAGCGGTCAAGGATATCCCGCGCTCTGGCAAACCCCAGGAACTTCTTGACCTTTATGGCCTAAGCTCCCGTCATATCGTAGAAGCGGTAAAAAAGCTGGTTAAAGATGAAGTCCGCTATTGTATTTAAATAGTTTTTTTAATAAATTACTGGGGCCTCGGTAAACTAAGGGATTAATATGCTTAATATATGGATAAAAACTCCAGCTACTTAGTCTTCTCCCAAAAGGTATCGTCCTTTGAGCGAGGGAAAAGACTTTAGCTGCCCACCGAGCTATCGATTGAATTTTTCCGCGGGCAAAGGATGTTGATATAAAGAAGGCATATTGATGGAATGAGAGTCCGTTGAGAGCGGAGCTTAAAGTTCTGTTTTAAAAAAGGGCGAATCGACCTTAGCTTTCTGACAGGTGGTTTCAGTTGCGGCGCCGAAGGAAGAGAATATTTTCGCTACGTTCGTTAATTTATTTCTTATTGCTTCTGATACCGGCTTTTTATACCGCACGTTCGTTTCGGTTTCCTTCCGTTAAGGAAAATTCCTTTGCTAATCAATCAGGGTTAGTGAGCTATGTTTATGATGGAGATACCTTTAGAGTTAAACTTAGGGGAGGCGAGAAAAGAGTTCGGCTTCTGGGGGTAGATACGGCAGAGGTCGGTGACCCCCATGAGGAAGTTGACCTTTGGGCCAGGTTAGCCCGTCGCTTTAGTTATTTTTATCTTTATCAAAAATCAGTCTTGCTCGGCTTTGAAGCCGAAAGACAGGATCGTTACGGCCGGCTCTTAGCCTATGTCTGGCTCGATAATAAAATCTTGTTCAACGAGCTCATAATTCGGGAGGGTTTGGCTGATTATTTCTCATCTACTTCGCTTCGACCGGAAATCAGGGCTCGACTCCAGCAAGCTGAGGCTCAAGCTAAACGCGAAAGAAAAGGGAAGTGGCAGGAGAATTGGCCACCGCCGCTGCAGGATAAAATAATTCAAAACCATTTGGGCGAGGTTCAGGCGGTTCGTTTTATCTGTGACTCACTCCGCACCGAAAGAAATTACACTCTCCTTATTTCCCGTTCGGGGGATTTTCAGGTTTTTATCCCTAAGGAACGGCGGCCCCTCTTTTCTGTTTTAGAAAAAGTAAAACCTGGAGATGAATTGATTGTCTTTGGCTTAATTGAAGAATACCGGGGAAAGACGCAAGTCATTCTGTTTTATCCTCGCCAAATAAAATTGAACCCTAATTCCAGCGAAGGAAAGTGAATGAAAACAAGATGTTCTCTGGCCTCTCCTTTTTGGGCGCCGGTAGCTGGTCGGGCTTTAGGTTTTTAGGTTGACAGTTCTGAATGAGCCATCCATAATTAGCTCACCTGGCAAAATGATTTTACTCGAGGAGGCTTGTCGTGGGCATTAAAAGAAGACAAGGGCTTATTATAAGTTTCCTTTTTTCGTGGCTGGCTATTATCGGCCTTATTTTTTCGGCTCCAGCCAGCTCCAAGGATTGGGCTAACTGGGAAGAAGAGCTTAGCTGTACCAGCATCATGGCTGGCCGGTTAGCCACGGTGGATGGATCAGTCATTACTGCTCATTCTTGCGACGGTAATTATCGTAACTGGCTTAATCTTGTTTCCCGGAAAAAGAATCCGGCGGGCGCTACAACTAAGATATATTCCGGCCTGATGCATACTGAGACTCCCTGGGACACGAGGAATGTTTCGCTGCGCGGGGAAATTCCGGAAGTGGAGGAGACTTTTGCTTATTTGAACACAGCTTATCCTTGTCTCAATGAATACCAGTTAGCCATAGGTGAAACAACCATCGGCGGCCGGCGTCAGCTTTATAATCCCGAAGGCCTGTTTGTTATCGAGGAACTGGAAAGAATCATGTTGCAGCGTTGCCGGACAGCTCGGGAGGCAATCAAGCTGGCTGGCGAGTTAGTCAAGACCTATGGTTATGGCGATAACGGCGAGTGCTTGACTATTGCTGACCCCAAGGAGGTCTGGCATTTCGAGATTTTTGGCACCGGCCTGGATAAAAAGGGCGCAGTTTGGGCGGCCGTGCGCATTCCTGATGACCATATTGGCGTTTCGGCCAATATTCCCCGCATCGGCGAAATTAATCTCAACGACCCCAATAATTTTATGGCCTCGGATAACGTTATTTCCTTGGCGGTGGAAAAGGGTTGGTGGGACCCCGCGAGCGGCAAGCCCTTCCGCTTCTGGGAAGCCTATAGCGGCCGCAAGCCCTTTGGTATCAGAGAATATTTTATCTTTAAAACTCTGGCCCCGTCGCTCAAGATTTCCTTGGAAGATGAAGCCTTGCCTTTTTCCATTAAGCCAGAAAAGAAGGTTTCAGTTCGTGATATCCTAAAACTTTACCGCGAGACTTATGCGGGGACGGAATTTGATATGACCAAGAACTTGTTGGTTAAAGACCCGCGCTCCGGCGAGATGGTCAAAAGTCCGGTAGCCAATCCCTGGATGTCTCGAGACCTGATGGCCCTTCTCAACACGCTCAAACCTGGGGTTATTGAATACCAGAGACCGATTGCCATTGCTGCTTGTGCTTACGCCCACGTTATTCAGTGTCGGGGATGGTTGCCAGACCCAGTGGGTGCGGTTTGCTGGTTTGCCTTCGATAACCCGGGTCAAAGTGCCCGCATTCCTATTTTCGCTGGAGTTGGCGAGCTTCCCGCGAGTTTTGAAATTTGTTCCCAGCACGAATTCCGGCCAGATTCAGCCGCCTGGGCCTTCCGGCGGGCCAATCGTTTGGCCACGGTGCGCTGGGGCGAGGCCAGCCGGTTCATCGAGACGGCGATTAAAGAATTTGAGGAGCGAGCCTTCGAAGAGCTGCCTGACATCGAAAAAAGAGTGCAGCAGTTCTACAAGACCTTGCCGGCCGAGGAAGCGACCGCCAAGTCTAAGGCTTATCTTACCCAATATACCAACGATTTTGCCCGGGCAGCGATCCAGAAATACTGGGAGTTAGGCAATAAGTTTTGGGCTATGTTTGCTCGCGGCTTTTAAATAGAAATGCTTTTTTCCATCAATATTTTATCTGATTAAAAGAATAGTTTTTTAGCGAGAAAAATGGCCCGAGAAATTATATTTTTCCTATCGGAGCAATATAAAAAGATAATTAATCAGTGGGAGTGGACCGATGGAAAAAGGAGCTGAACGCGGTTGGAGTCAGATTTTGGCTCAGGTCGAGGCAGTTGTGGGCAAAAATAATGTCTTAAGCGACCAGGAAAGATTTATTGATTATAGTCATGACGAATCCACCCAGATTGAATGGCGGCGTCTCCCCGAAGTAGTTGTAACACCCGTTTCTACGGAGGCAGTGGCCGCGCTGCTCAAGTTAGCTGATGAAGCGGGAATCCCGGTTACGCCCCGCGGCGGTGGCACGGGACTTTCTGGTGGCTGTATTCCCCTTAGGGGAGGAATTGTCCTCTCCTTAGAAAAGATGAATCGCGTCTTGGAGGTGGATAAAGTCAACCAGATGGCTTGGGTTGAGGCGGGCGTAACCTTGGCCGATTTTATTTCGGCTGCCCAGGAAGCCGGCCTGGCTTTTCCGCCTCATCCTGGAGACGAGAGTGCCCAGATTGGGGGCTTAATTGCTACCAATGCCGGCGGCAGTCGGGCGGTGAAGTACGGCGGGATTCGTAACTATGTCCGCGGGCTGGAGGTGGTTCTGGCTTCAGGTGAAGTCATCCATCTCGGCGGCAAGATTGTGAAGAGCAGCAGTGGTTATAACTTGATGCATCTTTTCATCGGCTCCGAAGGAACCTTAGGAATTATTACTCGAGCGATAATTCAGCTCCTCCCCGCTCCCCGTTTTAGCCGGTCGCTGGTCGTTCCCTATGATGACTTACGAAAAGCTATTGACACCGTTCCTGCCCTTATTCAGGAGAAAATTCTCCCCTTAGCGATTGAATTCGTCGAAAAGGATGTCATTTCCATAACAGAAGAATTCCTAAAAAAAACCTGGCCATCGCGGGTTGGCGAGACCGACCTCCTGGTCATCCTGGAAGCGGCCACCGAAGAAGAACTGGACCGGCTTTCGATGTCGGTAGCCGAGCTTTGCTTAGCCTATGGCGCCATCGATGTCTTGGTAGCTGATACTGAATCCAAACAACAGCAAATCTTGGAGATTAGAAGCAAGATATATGAGGCTATAAAGCCAGTGACGGTCGAAATTTTGGATATTGCTTTGCCTCGCTCGGAGATTGCTAATCATGTGCGCCGAGTGAAAGAAGTCGAGCAAGAAATGTCTCTCTGGTTACCCACTTTTGGTCATGCCGGAGACGGGAATGTCCATACGCACATTACTCGCGTTAGCCGTCAGGAAGGTAAACTAATTCCCTTGGCCGAAGCGGAGTGGAGGGAAAAGGCTAAGGAAGTAAAGGAGAGCCTCTATGAGGATGGGTTAAAACGGGGCGGGGTTATTTCCGGCGAACATGGTATCGGCGTGATTAAGAAAGCAGAGCTGCTTAGGTTTACCGAAAAGGCCCAGTTGGACTTGATGAAACAAGTCAAAAAGATTTTTGACCCCAAGGGAATTCTTAATCCCGGGAAAATAGTGGATTAGAAGATGCGAGTTCTGGTAATCGGCGGCACAAGGTTCTTAGGGTATCATTTGGTTCGAGAGCTTCTTGGGCAGGGACACGAAGTCACGCTGTTTAACCGCGGACAAACGCCCGACGATTTTGGCTCTTCGGTCGAGCGCATCCACGGCGACCGAAACGAGCCCCACGAGTTTCGAACCAAGCTTAAGGGGTTAGAGTTTGAGGTTGTCGTCGATATGATTGCTTATCGCGGAGAAGATAGCCGCCAAGCGGTTAATATCTTTTCTGGTCGAGTAGGTCACTTTATTCATATTAGCACCGCGGCCGTCTATATTGTTACCCGCGATTTTCCCTGTCCTCTGCGCGAAAGTGATTTTGACCGGGAAATCCTCCTTCATCCAGTATCCCATGACGGTTTGTGGTTATACGGAACTAATAAGCGTGACTGCGAACTCGTTTTAAGAGAAGCTTATGAGTCGCGGGGCTTTCCGGTGACCATATTTCGGCTGCCCGTGGTCATCGGCGAAAGAGATTATACCTTACGGGCCTATTCTTATTTCCTCCGATTGACCGATGGCGGACCGCTTCTTTTGCCTGACGCTGGGTTGAACGTCTCCACCCATGTTTATCAGGGTGATGTGGTCAAAACGATCCTGGGCAATCTTATGAACGCCAAGGCTCTTGGCCAGGCTTATAATCTGGCCATGGAAGAAATCCTGAGCTTGCGGGCTTTTGTCCAGGAAGCGGCCAAAATAATGGGGAAAAAAGTAGCGCTAATCGATATTTCTTCGCACTTTCTGGAGGAGCTACCCTGCGGGACTTCTATTTCTCCCTTTTCTGGGCGTCGGCCTTTGGTTTTGACGGTGGATAAAGCCAGACAAGACCTTAATTTTCGTTCCACACCGCTGGCCGTATGGCTAAAAAAGACGATTAAATGGTTTCTTTCTGAATATAACGGTCCTCCGCCCGAGAACTATCGTTGGCGTCGCTTGGAGCTTAATTTAGCCCAGCGATTCGCAGAGACAATGGAAAATTTAAAAAAAGAAATTCTTTCCCAGGAGGTCAAAGATGGCTGATTTAAGAACTCAGTATCTCGGGCTCGAGCTCAAAAACCCGATTATCGTTTCCAGTTGCGACCTTACCTCTTCCGTAGATAATATCGTCAAGGCCGAAGAGGCTGGCGCGGCCGCCGTTGTTCTTAAATCAATTTTTGAAGAGCAATTTTTGTTGGAAGGCGGGATTGATTCGGCGGAAAGAATTATTTTCCCTGAGGCCCGAGATTATCTTCAGAGCCGCGGTCTCTTATCCTATGCGCCTGGAGAGATGCTCAGAGTGATAGAGAACGCGAAAAAAAGAGTCTCTATCCCCGTAATCGCCAGCCTTAACTGTCAGACGGCGGGTTTGTGGCCAGAATTGGCTCGTCAGTTGGCCTCCTCCGGTGCTGACGCCATCGAATTAAATATTTATACTTTGCCTGTTGACTTGGAGACATCAAGTCAGGTCATAGAAAAAAGGATGGAAGATATTGTTTCGGCCTCTCGCCAGGCGGTTGACATTCCGGTTGCCGTTAAGCTTCCTTTCCAGATAACGGCGCTGCCTCACTTAGTATATCGTCTTCAGCAAGCTGGGGCGAAGGGCGTAGTGCTTTTTAACTGGTTTCTGGAAAGTGAAGTTAACCTCAGCCGCCGCCAAGTTCATTATTTTCGCGGACACGGCCAATTATCTCAGGTTTTGCGCTGGGTGGGCTTGCTGGCGAAGAGGGTTAAATGCGACCTGGCAGCTTCCGGAGGAGTGACAACGCCCGAAGCTGCCATAAAATTGATTTTAGTTGGTGCCAAAGCCATTCAGGTCTGTCGTTTAGTTTACGAGCGCGGTTTCCTCGGACTCCGCTCCCTCGTAGATGGTGTTGACCGCTGGCTGACCAGCCAGGGCTATACTCGCTTGGCCGAGGCTGAAGGCGAGCTTTCCTGGAAAGAATTGAGCCTGAGTTATACCGACCCTCAAGCCGCCTCGGGTTATTTCCGCGTTCAATATATGAAGGCTTATGCTGGCGCCGCGGAGAAAAAGAAGAAGCGAGACAACGAGGAAGAGTCATAGAAAAAAAATTGAAATTCAGAGCTGGGTTTTCTTAATTGCCTTAAAATTATGGCGGAAATAATAAAAAATCTAAGAAGCAACCATTCCATCGCCTACTATCATCTTTTTTTTAATTTAACCACGCGGTC
>CAZVIN010000134.1:0-2986 GCA_964627255.1 uncultured Eubacteriales bacterium | reverse complement strand
AAGGTGGTTATCGAAGACCTCGAGACTACCTTTAACCGACTCTATCCCCTTTTCCAAAGAGACGCGAGTCGCCGAAAGCAGCCGGCTAAAGCCAGGTGATGGGAACTTAAGGTGAGCAGATGAATTTCGAACTCAGCGAAGAACAAAAGCTCTTGCAGGAGATGATTCGCGAATTCTCGACCAAAGAAATTGCGCCTTACGTTGAGGAGTGGGAAAGAAAGCACGTTTTTCCGCGGGAAACAATCAATAAACTGGCTGAACTGGGTATTCTCGGAATGACCACCCCGCTGGAATATGGGGGAACAAAAACTGATTTTCTCTCCTTCATTCTCGTTTTGGAGGAATTAAGCCGCTTCTCGCCCTCCATCTGCCTTACAGTGAGCGTCCACAATTCTCTTTTTGTTAAGGCTATCCTGGAATACGGGAGCGAGGAACAAAAACGTCGCTATCTCCCGGCCGCAGCTAAAGGAAAAATCATTGGCGCCTTCAGCCTTTCTGAGCCCGGCGCGGGCTCGGATGCCACAAACCTTCAGACGCGAGCCCAGAAGCAGGGAGATTTCTATCTGATCAATGGTGTCAAATCCTGGGTGTCAACGGGCAGTGAAGCCGAGGCGCTTATCCTTTTCGCCGTAACCTCCGTTGAAAAGGAAAGGAAGCGCCTCAGTGCTTTTATCATTGACAGAGATTTTTCAGATTATCAAGTGATTAAGCTTGAGTCGAAGATGGCCCTCAATGCCTCACCGACCGCCCAGCTCGCTTTTGAAGATTGTCGAGTGCCAGCGGCTAACCTCTTAGGCGAGGAAGGAAAGGGAGCGGCCATGGCCCTCCGGCTTTTGGATGGTTCGCGCATTGGGATTGCCGCCCAGGCTGTGGGATTAGCTCAATCAGCTCTGGAGCTCGGCGTCCGCTACGCCAAGGAAAGGGAAGCATTCGGTCAAAAAATTGCTAATTTTGAGGCTATCCAATTCATGTTGGCTGACGCCGCCACTCTGACTGAAGCCTCGAGACTTCTGACCTATCAAGCCGCTCTGCTTCTTGACCAGAACCTTCCCTACGCTAAGGAAGCTGCTATGGCTAAGTTGATGGCCACCGAAACCGCCAACAAAGTTGCCTATATCGCCCTCCAAATCCACGGGGGTTATGGCTATTCCCAAGAATACCCGATAGAAAGAATCTACCGGGAAGCCCGAGTAATGACCATTTATGAAGGAACCTCAGAAATCCAGAGGCTAATAATCGCCCGCAACCTGACCCGTGAAGCCGAAGGTCTTACCGGTTCTCCCTAAGAGAAAAAAGGAGCCACCCTATGCTTAAAGCCATGAGAAAGAATGTAAAAAAGTTAACGCCGACTTTATGGATAGTAATAGCGGCCTTTATCATCGCTATTTTTGCTGTCTGGGGCGGGGGAGGCCGGATTGGCGAGACGAGCGGAGAAAAACCGCTGGTGGTCGTTGGTCAAAAAAAAATTTACTCAGAAGAATATCTCTTAGCTCTGCGCCGTCAGCTGGAAGCCATGCAGTCGGAATTTAAAGGCCTAAACCGAGAACTGATTGAACAATTAGGAATTCCCCAGAGAGTCCTTCAGGAATTAATCCAGCAAGCTCTCCTCGCCGAAGTTGCTAAGGAGCTGGGTCTTGCGGTCTCCGAGGAAGAGGTGAGAAACAGGATCATGAGCTTACCGGTTTTCCAACGGGAAGGCAAATTTATCGGGTTTGAAGAATATCGACGCCTCCTCGAATGGAATCGGCTCTCGTTAAGCGAATTCGAGGCTAACCTGAAAAAAGACCTCCTCTTAAATAAAGTTATCCAGCTTCTCACCGCTAATATCGTGGTCCGAGAGGAAGAAGTCTGGGAAAATTATAAAAAGAATAACGAAACCGCTCGGCTTGAATATCTCGTCCTGGATAAAAATGAGGTTGAATTTCAGGCCACGCCTACGGCCCAAGACTTGCAAGATTATTTTTCTAAGAACCAGGCTCGCTACACCATACCTGAACGCCGCCGCGGGGTTATGGTGTTCCTACCTCTCGCTGAGCTGAAGAAGGAAACTAAAATAACCGACGCGGATATAGAAAAATATTACCAGCAAAACCAGGAACAATTTAAGGAACCTGAAAGGATTAAAGTGAGCAGAATCTTTCTTCCCTTTTCCGTGGAAACAAAAGATGCGGTCTTGAGCCAGGCCAAAAGTTTATTGAGCCGGCTAAAAGCGGGGGAAGATTTTGCCGCCTTAGCCAAACAGTTCTCAAAGGATGACAAGGCTTCTCAGGGGGGCGACTGGGGGGAGTGGGAATGGAGACAACTTACCCCAAAGGAACAGGAAGAAATTCAGAAGCTGGAGAAAGGCCAGGACTCTTTAGTCGAGATTGAAGGAGGAGCCTCTGTCCTGCGGGTAACTGAGAAACAGCCAGCTAGAACAAGGCCTTTGACGGAAGTGAGAACGCAAATTAAAACCAGCTTGGAAGACCAAAAGGCCAGGGAACTTGGCACTACCAAGCTCAACCAACTAGCAAAGAGAGCCAAAAAAGAGAAAAATCTGGAAGTGGCGGCTCAAAAATTGGGTTATAAGAGCGAAGCCTTTGGCCCGGTTAAAAAAGGGGAAGGAATCCCTGACAAAGACCCTTCTGGTTTTATCAGTCAAACTCTTTTTAACCTGAAAGAAAAGGAAATATCCGGCACCATTCCCACTTATGACGGCATCGCCCTTTGTCAGCTCCAAGCCATTGAAGCCAGCCATCCCGCTTCCTTCGAAGAGGTCAAAAGTGAAGTGGAAAAAGATTGGTTGGAAACTCAAAAAAAAGAAATCGCCAAAGAAAAGTTGCTAACTCTGAAACCTAAGCTTATGGCCAGTCAGAACTGGGAGGAGATAGCTCGGCAAAATAATGCTGAGTATAAGACGGTTAACGAACATAAAAGAGAGCAATATCTTGGTGTAATCGGCGATAGCCACTCCATTGACCAGCTCCTTTTCTCTCTTCCTCTGTCG
>CAZVIN010000133.1:0-3229 GCA_964627255.1 uncultured Eubacteriales bacterium | reverse complement strand
GTCATGGCAGCCTCATCCAAAGCGACCTGAAACATAATCGTTGGTTCGCTGGTTTTGAGGAGCGGTAAAGAGACGGTCCGTTCGGTCAATCTCGACCAGCCTTCCAGAAAGAAAAAAGGCAGTTCGGTCTGCTACCCTGGCAGCCTGCTTGGTATTATTAGTTACCAGAATAATCGTGTAATCTTTTTTCAATTCCTGGAGCGATTCCTCAATTTTCATCGTGGAAACCGGGTCCAAACCGGAGCAAGGCTCATCCAGAAGAATAAATTCTGGTCGCATGGCCAGGACGCGGGCAATGCATAGCCGCTGCTGCTGACCCCCAGAAAGTTTGAGAGCGCTGGAATGGAGGCGGTCCTTTACCTCCTCCCAAAGCGCTGTTTTCTGAAGAGAATCGACAACTCTGGCCTCGATGAGTCGTTTATCCTTGATTCCCGCCATCCTCAACCCAAAGGCGATGTTTTCGTAAATCGAGCGAGGCAAAGCCACGGGGAGGGCAAAGACCATACCCACTTGGCGTCTCAACTCGGTAACATTAACCTCTGGCGAGTAAATGTTAACCCCGTTGATTTCAATCGTTCCTTCTACCTTAGTATCAGGCCGGACCTCGTTCAGCCGATTGAGACAGCGGAGGAAGGTAGACTTACCGCTTCCGGCCGGACCGATTATCCCCAGAATTTCATTTTTCATAATGTCCAGGTTAAGCCGGTCAAGAAAAAGTTGCCCGCCTACGTAGCAACTAAAATTCCGCACCTTTATTACTGCCTCTTGGCTTGGTCTCACGAATACTTCCTTAAAAAGCGATTCATTAAATAGTAAGTCACCACGTTAATCAGGAGAATAGAAACGACCAGGACGGCGGCGGTTCCATAAGCTTTGGACAAAGAAATGCCCTCTCGGGCTAAGATATAAAAATGAACCGACATGGTTCGCGTCGATGAGAAAAGCGAAGTCGGCAACCGGAGAGCGGACCCGGCCGTAAAGATTACCGCGGCCGTTTCGCCGATGCTTCGGCCAATGCTCAGGATAACGCCAGTAGCAATCCCCGGAAGAGCTGAGGGCAGAACCACCCGGCTGACGGTCTGCCATTTGCTACTTCCTAAGGAAAAGCTCACTTCTCGATAAGCTTGAGGGACAAAGCGGATCGCCTCCTCACTGGTGCGAATAATGGTGGGCAGAATCATAAAAGCCAGGGTCAGCCCGCCGCTCAGAATTGACCAGCCCAGCTTTAGTTTAGTGACAAAAAGAATAAAACCAAATAAGCCGAAGATAATCGAGGGAATACCCGCCAGACAGTCCGAGCCAAAACGAATTACCCTGGTCAGTTTTCCTTCGCTCGTATACTCAGTTAAAAAAATCGCCGTTCCCACCCCGAGGGGAGTGGCGATAAGGAGGGCCAAGAAAGTCAGAGCCACTGTCCCGACAATAGTCGAAAAAATGCCCCCCTCCTTCCCCATTTCAACCGGATTGTGGGTTAGGAATTCCCAGTTAATAACAGGAAGCCCGTGCCTCAGGATAAAAAAAATGATAAAAGCCAGGATGAAAACCGTCAGAATGGTTAAGCTCAAAAAAATAACTTGGATGATTCTTTGTTGTTTCCGGGGTGATAACCGAACTTTCATGAGCTCATCTTTCTTGAAGTCAGGTTAGCAACGGTATTCAGCGCCATAATGATGACGAATAGAATAACGCCGGTGGCAAAAAGGGCCTGGCGATGCTCGCCGCTGGCATAACCCATTTCCAGAGCGATGTTAGACGTTAGGGTTCTAACCGGGTCCAGGACAGAATGAGGAATACTGGTGGCGTTACCCGCAATCATAATAACCGCCATGGTCTCCCCCACCGCCCGCCCCATCCCTAAAATAATACTGGCCACAATACCCGACCTGGCTGCGGGAATGAGCACCATCCGCACCGTCTGCCATTCGGTAGCCCCAAGAGCAATCGACCCTTCCCGATATGAAGGCGGGAGGGCTAAGAGCGAATCAATCGAGATGCTCAAAATTGTCGGAAGAATCATTATTCCCAGGATAACGGAAGCGGCCAGGACAGAAAGTCCAGGACCACCTAAATATTCTCGGATAAAGGGCACGAGAATGACGACGCCAATAAAGCCATAAACTACTGAGGGAATACCCGCCAAAAGCTCAATCAAGGGCTTCACCACGACGCGGACCTTCTTCGAAGCGAATTGGGTGAGGTAAATGGCTCCAGCCAAGCCTAAGGGAACTCCGATGAGCATTGCTCCGGTCGTTACAAATAGAGAACCAACAATCATCGGCAAGAGGCCAAAATGACCCTCACTCGGATACCAATCTAAGCTGAAAAGAAACTTTTTGAACCCGTAGCGGAACATAATAGGAAGACCTTCGGTAAAGATAAACAGGGAAATTAGGGCCAGGACAGATATGGCGGAGAAAGCGACTACCAAAAGCGAGACGTGAATCAACCGTTCATTTTTTTCCGGCGCTCCCATCTTCAGCCTTTCTTATCTCTCATCTTGAGATATCTCTCCCGCTAATTTAGCCGGAATCAGCCCCTGCCGACGAATCAAATCCTGACCTTCCTCACCTAAAATAAACTCGATGAATTCCTTAGCCAACCCTTGAGGTGGACCGGAGGTGAGCAATAAAAATGGCCTAACAAGCTTATATTTGCGGTAGACAACCGCCTCTAAGCTCGGCTGGACATTATCTAATTTGATGGCTTTAACCCTCTCATTTAACAGCCCCAAGGAAATATAGCCGATGGCGTAGGGGTCGTTGGCTACCACCTCTCGCACCGTTCCGTTAGAGTCTTGAACAATGGCCTTTTTGGCGATTCTTTCCCGGCCCATAACCATTTCTTGGAAAGCCCCTCGGGTGCCTGAACCCTCCTCTCGAGTAACCACATGAATCGCCCGCTCGGGGCCGCCGATTTCTTTCCATGACCTGACACGGCCAGAAAAAATATCGCGAACCGTCAGCAGCGAGAGATTATCAATAAAATTAGAAGGATGAACGATAATTGCCAGTCCATCCCAAGCCACAATAAACTCGGTTAATACCTTTTCCTCAGGTTTGAGCTCCCGGGAGCTCATCCCAACCTCGGCGGCTCCAGTCAGGGCGGCTTGAATCCCGGCGCTTGAACCCCCGCCTTGAACATTAACAGCCTTGCCCGGAAATTTGATCATAAAGACTTCAGCCCACTGGTCAGCAAAGGGCTGGACGCTCGTCGAGCCAGCAAGGGTTAT
>CAZVIN010000132.1:0-5749 GCA_964627255.1 uncultured Eubacteriales bacterium | reverse complement strand
CCAGCTCCACCTGACTCACTCTCCAGGGCTTTTCAATACCCAAAATCTGACGATAAAGTTCTTTAACTTCCATAACTTGGCTCCTTTCGGAGCCATTTTATCTCATATAGTTACCCATTAAAATGCCGGAAGAGCCAAAATTAATGCTCATCTATTTGTTGCCTGTATTGCAGAAAAAGTTTGACCCTTTTCTCAATTATTTTAGTAAAGACATCGCAACAGCTGGCATGATATGTCCCATAAAGATTGTAAGCCCCTAAGGCACAGCCCCCCCCGCAGGTGGGAAGGAGTTTACATTTAAGGCAAGTTTTCTTCCTGAACTGGAAGGGGTTGCGGACTAAAAGCTCATAGTAGGCTCTATCCTGAATGAATCCCTTTTCTGGATGGAGATAGCCTATTCTGTGTTCTTTCAGGCCCACTGACCCAAAACATTTATATAGATCAAGATAGGGGTCAATAATGTAGGCAGCATCAGTCAATCCGCCACAATAGACAGGAGTTGCTTTGGGCGAAATATCAAGGCGAAAGCCCTTGTGCAGACTTATTTCCCACAAACTGGCAATAATTGAACTCATTCGCCTGGCTTCTAAATAGGAACCATAGAGAGCACAGGCCTTGGTTAAGGGAGTAAGAGCGGCAAAAGTTAATTTGCTCCCCCGTAATCCATGGTCGATAAGCTCGTCGAGTAAAAGAGGTATCTGTTCATAATTTTCCCGATCCACATTGATTCTTATTTTTATTTTGAAATTAGTCTGCTGACATCTTTGTAGAGCGGCAATGATTTCGCTGTAAGTGCCTCTCTTTCCTTCCCGATATATTCTTCTTCTATTATGAACCTTTTCCGGTCCATCCAGAGTTATCTGAATGAAAACATTTTCGAACTCTTTCAACTGAGAAATTATTTCTGGGGAAAGCAGAGTTCCATTGGTGACAATTCCCAGCTCGAAGAAGACAAGATTGGCCTGACACCACTGCCGCAGGATGCTGGCCACATTGAGCAAAAGATCTGGTTTGAGGAGAGGCTCGCCGCCAAAAAAGAAAAGAGAAAGACCCGTACTATGATTCTTAATAATTTGCTGAGTAATAAACTGGATAATTAGCCTGGCCTTCTCAATGTCTAAGGCTATTTGTTCTGTATTTTTTTTCTCATAACAATAGGGACAGTCAAGATTGCATTCATAAGAATTGAGGATGGTAAAAAGAAGGTTGCGCTTATCATATTTAAATCTTTCATATTTAACCTGAACTTCCTTCATTTCATCAAAATCATCATCTATTAATATCCCGCTGGCGGTTAATAATTCCTGATATTCTGAAGGTAAAATATCGAAGCTCATTTTGCCCTGAATGGCTTCTTTTCCCTGCTCATCCACTTCCAGGATGGAGCCATGAAGGGTGTTATAAACTAAATATAAATTGTCTCCTTCCGGAAAAATAAGATTAAAAAGAGATGGCTTCATTCAGTTTCTGATGAATTAGGGAAAATATAAAGAAAAATAAAAACAGGCTAAAAAACGACTTTACAAAGCTTAACGTTCCTCGAATCTCCCTTAGCTGAGAGGAGCAGGCGGCCTTCCTGGGGAAGCTCGGTCAATTCAAAATGCAAGCCATCGAACCCGATAACGGCTTTCTGTCCATTCATTTCAGCCAGCCTTCTTAAAAGTAGCACGAGGTATTTATCTCCAAGGGGGACCGAAATGTGGACCTGACATGTGTCAGAGCAGACATTGAGGGGAACAATATAAGCCCTGGCTGGCTCAATAAGCCTGATGATCATCATTCACCTCCCTGAATAAATTGTTTTATTAATTTAATAAGCTCTTTCCTTAATTAAATAATCAATTTATTTTTGGACACGAATTAGCTGGATTTTCTAACGACTAACAAAGCAGAACTCCTTTCTCTCCTTTCGAGGGGGATGATAAATTAAGGCCGAAAAAGATGTCAAGAGGTCTCGTATCCAGGAAAAAAGAAAATATTTTCAGGCCGAATCGTCTGGCAGAATATTTTCTCCGATTTTTAGATTCGATATAGAGCTTCCTGATTCCCGGAATCTTTGAGGGACTAATTGATTTTAATCCTGAATTTTTCCTGTTTGAACTAATCTTTGATATTGTTTGACAAATGATATTTTCACCCTCGTTCATCTTTGGAAAAACTCTGTTTTTACTTTAACATTTTCTTCAGTTCCTGAAGATTCTTTATGGGAGGCAGACAGGTAAATCTTCGACAGATGATGACGGCAGGCTCTCTCGCCTCTTGAAAGCTCAGGATTTTGTGGGGAAGAAAATTGAGGTAAATCTCCCGGAGCATGCTCTTAAGCTCCGGATCATCTTTTTGGCCCATAATCTTTATTTCCTCAGGCTCCAAGTAAAACAAAAAGGCTGACAATAGATGGCTGACGGACATGGGCTGGTGTTTTAAATAAGGAGATAAAAGGCGAAGAATATCCTCGGCTTTCTTTTTCCATGATTCCTCAGGAACCAGATAACCGAGTTTTAATAGATTCATCACCGCTACGGAATTGACCGAAGGCAGGGCCTGATCATAAACGGCTTTAAAGCGGCCGAAAGGAGGGAGCTCTTCCTTTTCCGTAAAGAAAAAGCCCCCCGCCTCGCTGTCCCAGAATTTTTCCATCATGATTTCCTGCAGCCTCCGGGCCTTAATCAGATAATCCTCTTTAAAGGTGACTTCGTAGAGGTCAAGAAGGGCCTGAATAAAAAAAGCATAGTCTTCAGCATAGCCTTCATTATAGCTTCTTCCACCGGAATAAATTCTTCTGAGACTTCCCTCTCTAAGCATGGCCTCGAGAAGGAAATTAGCCGCCATTTCTGCCCGGAAAAGATATTCGTTTTTTTCTGTGACCATAAAACCGTAGACAAATCCGGAAATCATCAAGCCATTCCAGGAAGTGATGATTTTCTCGTCCCTTGGAGGCCGGGACCTCTTTTGTCTTCCTTGAAACAATTTTTTTCTTCCTTCTTCAAGAATTCTCTCAACTTCACCGGGCGGCACCTTAAAATCAGAGGAAACTTTTTCCAGCGAACAGGCCAGATGAAGAACATTTTTTCCCCGGCCAAAATTTCCTCCAGGACTTACGCCGTAATAAGCCGAAAAGATGCTGGCTCTTTCTTCGCCCAGAAGCCTTCGGATTTCCTCCTCTTCCCAGACATAGAATTTGCCCTCTTCACCATCGCTATCCGCATCCTGAGAAGAAAAGAAACCGCCCTCGGCCGAGGTCATTTCTCTCTGAATATAATCCAGAATGCTTTCGCCCACCTCTCTGTGTTCCTTTTTTCGGGTGGCCTGATAGGCTTCAAAATAGAGTCGGGAGAGGAGGGCATTGTCATAAAGCATTTTTTCAAAATGGGGAATAAGCCAGCGGTCATCAGTAGCATAGCGATGAAAGCCTCCGCCCAGGTGGTCATAAATTCCACCTGCAGCCATTCCCTTTAAACTCTTTTCAACCATCTCCAGAGCCTCTTCTTCTTTGCGGCTTTTCCAGTATCTCAGAAGGAAGAGAAGGCTGAGGGCATCGGGGAATTTCGGCGCCCGACCAAACCCTCCATGAAGGGAGTCAAACCGATTCTTATATTCAATAAAGGCTTCTGTAATTACTTCCGGCTCAAATTTTTTCTCTTCAGCCGGGATTTTCATCATGGCCTGCAGCCATTCCTTCATTTGAGCCTCTATTTTTAGAATATCCTGGCGACGCTCGCGATAGAACTCAGATACAGCCCTTAAAACTTTCGGGAATCCGGGCAAGCCGAAACGGTCCTCAGGAGGAAAATAAGTTCCTCCATAAAAGGGGACAAGAGCCGGAGTTAAAAAAACCGTCAGGGGCCAGCCACCCCTCCCTGTCATTAATTGAACTGCCTGCAGATAAATTTCATCCAGGTCAGGCCTTTCTTCGCGGTCAACTTTGATATTAATAAATCTTTTATTCATGAGGCGGGCAATGGCTTCATTCTCGAAACATTCTTTCGCCATGACATGACACCAGTGACAGGCCGAATAACCAATGCTGAGAAGAATGGGTTTGTCCTCTTGCCTGGCTCGAGATAGAGCCTCCTCCCCCCATGGATACCAGTCCACAGGTTGATGGGCGTGCTGGCGTAAATAGGGACTCGATTCATGAATCAAGCGATTCGTAAATTGGCGGCTCATTTTTTAACCTTTCCTTTTTCCAATTTTTTAGCCCTCCCGGCCCTCCTTACAGTATAAGCGATTATTCAATGGTCAGCCATGAATTCGGCCAAAAAATATGGATTTTTTCGTTTTCCAGACCAATAATTCGGAACCCCGGCAACCCTTTCGGTCCCCTTTCTGAAGATCCCTAATTTTTTTAATTAATAAATTTTAAAGCCAGAGTTCTTTTCATTTTATCGCCTGCATTTTACCGGCCCACATGAGGTTGGAATATATCAACAAAAATACTTTGAGCTGGGAAAATTATTTCGCCCTTCTAATCAGTTGCTTTTGCCGACGATAAATTCCCTTATTCTTGAAATCTTAAAAAGACATTCAATCAAAGCGACTAACCAGGGAGGAAAATCGAGAGCTTAAATGCACTTTTAGATGCGGATAAAATTTGACTCGATCTGGCTGTTAGATCTCGCTGTGATTAGATTCCGCTTTATTCTGATTTCAAAGACTCCATTAGCTTATTTACTTCTAATCACAGGCCCAATTATTTCTTCTGCATTCTTCGTTACGAGAACCGGTTCCGGTGTCTCCGCTTGGCTTTGCCATAAGCCACGGTTCTCGCTGCCTGGGACTACTTTCATTTTGCTTTCAAATTGAGGATTGGACTCAAGCCTCAGTCGTTCTTTTATTATTATCAAAAAAATCAGGGCCATTTTATCATTGGGCGAAATTCTTAAAACCGGGAGTCCTTTACCTTCATAATTAAACATTATTAAAAATGGGATCTTTTCCCGGAAAATCCTCTTGGTCAAGATGCATTCTATCTTTATTTGAAACCAGATCGAAAAATACTAATTCTCCCATGCCTAAATTATCAGTTTTATGTTTGGCAATCTATTTTCGCCACCATTAATTACCTCGCGATTTTTTACCTGAAGAAGATCAACCTCTTGAATTTTGCCCTTAGCCACCTGCTTTAGCTGTCTTTGGTCAGGCTTTTTATCTTTGGAGGGACGATGTTTTGCTCCCGGCCAAAAATAGGTTTAAAAGTTATTATCACATAAAGCCTGAAGAAAACACTGAAGGCGGCAGCCAGAGAAAAATTCTGAATTATTTTTGATCATTTTATCTTCTTTTTTTATTCCTTCCCGGACTTCTCCAAAAGCTGGTGTACAAAATAGTTCGCAATTTGATCTAGAGGGATGAGCCATCGTAAACTTTCCTTTTAAGACTTAAACCTTCAAGAAAGGAGGTTTTTACTTACGATGGCTCAAAGAGATTATAAGGCATTTTTGGAAAAATGGCTAACCAGATTTTTACTGGAGGATGACCCGATAAAGGCGATGTTAGATGAACTCCTGGCGGAGTTGATGAAGGTGGAGGCGGAGGCTAAGGTAGGGGCACCTAAGGGCAAGCACAGCCGGGAGAGGAAGACCTATTTTTCAGGCTACCGGGTAAGGAAGCTTCATAGTCGGTTAGGGACCTTATATTTGGTCATACCGAAGATGCGCAAGGGAGGTTATGTACCGTTTTTTCTTGTGGCGAGGAAACGCTCGGAGACGGCTCTGATAAGTCTGGTTCAGGAAGCTTTCATCAATGGCGT
>CAZVIN010000131.1:0-25165 GCA_964627255.1 uncultured Eubacteriales bacterium | reverse complement strand
GGGCTATCTTGGTTGGCCATTAAGCAGGGACAGAGGACTTCGACTGATTATTTCTTGGCCGGTCGGCACTTGGGGTGGTTCATCGTTGGGGCCTCGATTTTTTCTTCGAACATCGGTTCCGAACATCTGGTTGGGTTAGCTGGTTCCGGAGCTACCGATGGGGTAGCGATGGCTCACTATGAGTTGCATGCTTGGTGTTTATTAATTTTAGCTTGGGTGATGGTGCCTTTTTATATGCGGTCGAAGGTCTTCACCATGCCTGAATTCTTAGAGAAGCGTTTTTCGCCCGAGTCCAGGACCGTTCTTTCGATAATTTCATTAATCGCCTATATTCTGACGAAGATTGCGGTGGGAATTTTTGCCGGCGGGGTCGTCTTTAGCGTTCTTTTACCTGATGTTCATTTCCTGGGTCTGGATAGTTTCTGGATTGGTTCAATTCTGGTGATTGTTTTCACTGGTATCTACACTATTTTAGGCGGGTTACGGGCCGTCGCCTATACAGAAGCTATGCAGACGGTTGTCTTAGTTTTGGGTGGTGTTCTGGTCACCATTTTCGGGTTAAAAGCCTTAGGTGGTTGGAGTGTCCTGCGCTCGATTGCTGGCTCGGAGATGTTTAACCTCTGGAAACCTTTAGTCCCGGCGGGCATGGAAGGAACCTGGGCGCCGGTAAAAGAGGCGGGCCGGATGGCTTGGTATTTCAATGATAATTATCCTTGGTTGGGTATGCTCTTCTGTGCGCCGGTCATCGGTTTATGGTACTGGTGTACTGACCAGTATATTGTACAGCGAGCCCTTGGCGCTAAGGACGAGCGGGAAGCCAGGCGTGGCTCCATCACCGCGGCCTTTTTTAAGCTTTCTCCCGTTTTTATTTTCATTATTCCTGGGATAATCGCCTTTGCGCTGGCTAAGAGCGGCAAAATTTTAGCCATGCAGCAAGAATTCTTTGGCCCTTCTGGCGAACTGATTCGGGATAACGCCCAAAAAGCCTTTCCCTTGCTGGTAGCCCATGTCTTGCCAATCGGCGTCCGGGGTATTGTCGTTGCTGGTCTTTTGGCCGCGTTGATGAGCTCCTTGGCCGGAGTTTTTAATGCCTCTTCGACGCTTTTTACCATGGATTTTTATTCTCGGTTAAACCCCAAAGCCAGCCAGCAACAATTGGTTTGGGTTGGTCGGCTGGCGACGACAGTCATGGTTCTGATTGGCTTGTTCTGGATCCCGGTTATTCGCGGAGGCAAAGGTTTGTATGATTACTTGCAGGGAGTTCAGGCCTATTTGGCGCCGCCGATTTTTGTCGTTTTTTTCCTTGGCGTTTTTATGAAACGGCTGAACGGCAAAGGTTGTTTAGCGGCTTTGGTCACCGGTTTTATCCTCGGTCTTTTCCGCTTAGCTGTGGACACACCGGTAAAGTTAATCCCGGGGTTCAGCTATCCTGAAGGCTCCTTCTTTTGGGTGGTTAACCATATCTTCTTCCAGTACTACAGCATTTTCATTTTTATAATCTGTATTTTTGTTATGATCGTGGTCAGTTATTTAACTGAGGAACCTGACTATCAAAAAATATCCGGGCTCACTTATGGGACGAGGACACTCGAAGATAAGAGGCGGACGCGGGCCAGTTGGCAAACCGGCGATGTTATTGCCTCGGCCATCGTCGTCATCATCATTGTTTGCGCCTACCTCTATTTGCGCGGCTAATTAAATGAAATGAAGGGAAACAACTATTACCGACGCAAAACGCCAAAGGCCGATTGTTGAATGCGAGTGCTCTGGTTGTTGCGGCTCCTCTGCCCCTGAAGACCAACCGGAGCAGGCGAAGAAAAGATACGTCGCCGAGGTGGGGTGGGTGGTAAATAAACTGGAGACTCCAAATAAATCGCTGCCAGCTCATATATTTACCTTATTTTTTATTTCCGATATTTTCCGGCAAAAATTATTTAAAGATCGCTTTTTCTTCAACAGAGCTAAAAATAGTTGACAAAGACAATAATTGTATATTACAATTAATTCTGGATGAATAAAGTTGATATTAACCAGCTAAGACGGAAGCTGAGGGAACTCCAAATAGAACTAAACGACTGCTTCCGAGACCAGGGCCAATGTTGCGGCCTAACTCTCGCTCAATGCCATACTCTTCTTGAAATCGGTTACCAGAAGGAGGCTTCTTTGATAAGTTTAGCCTCCCGACTCGGCCTTGATTCGAGTACTCTAAGCCGAAGTATCAACGGTCTCGTTCTTTTAGGCTTGGTTAACCGGTCGATTGATGAGAAAGACCGGCGCTACATAATTGTCTCATTAACCCAACAAGGCCAGCAGGCTTTTGAACGGATTGAAAGCCTTTTTAATAATTATTTCACCCAGATTCTTGAGCTTATCCCTCCACATAAAAGGGAAAGCGTGGTTGAGGACGTGTCGCTCTTGGCTGATGCGGTCAGAGAATTTAGTCGTCGGGGACACTGTTGTCCCGACTTCAAGTCCCTGGAAATGGAGGAAAACAACGATGACCGAGGAGAGACGCCAACTTCCGGTTGTTGAGTGCGACTGCAGCGGCTGTTGCGGCCAGTCTGCCCCTGAAACCCCACTGGAGCCGGCGAAGAAAAGATACGTCGCTGAGGCGGGGTGGGTGGTAAATAAACTTGAGGCTCCCATAGGCTCAGCACCGGTAGTTTCGACCGAACTAAACTGGAGAGACAGAGCAGGCGCGGTTCTGGTCAGGCTCGGGCTCAAAAGAATGAGCTATGCTCTCAGACCTGGTCTTTATGCTGTTGGCCAGCCCAACTCTTCTTCCTATGTGTTTGTTTCAGCTAACTATAAATTAAGCTTTGACCACTTGAGGAAAAATCTCAGCGGTCTTGATGCCTGGATTCTTGTTCTGGATACTGCCGGGATTAATGTCTGGTGTGCCGCGGGCAAGGGCACTTTCGGGACAGAAGAGCTTATCCAGCGAATCCGAGAGACTCGGCTGTTTCAATTGGTTCCTCGAGGCACTTTAATCCTACCTCAGCTGGCGGCGCCCGGAGTAGCTGCCCATGAGGTCTCTAAACGCACCGGATTCAAGGTAGTTTATGGCCCCGTTCGGGCGGCAGATATAAAAAGTTTTCTGGCCAGAGGGTTGATGGCGACAGAAGAGATGCGGCAGGTTCGGTTCAATTTTTTGGACCGCCTCGTTTTGGTTCCCGTGGAGTTTATTGTGCTCGTTAAATACTTGCTGATGGTGTTGTTCTTCCTCCTGACGCTGCGCGTCTTGGGCCTTAATTTGCTTCATTGGAAAGTCCTTTATCCCTATTTAGGAGCGATAATTATCGGTAGCGTTCTGGTTCCAGCCTTTTTGCCCTGGATTCCTGGCCGGCCCTTTGCCTGGAAAGGCTGGCTTTTAGGTTTACTTTGGGCTTTATGGATAAATGTTGAAAAGGGGTTTATGGCCGCTTCTACTTTCGCTTGGGCTAAAGCGATGACCAATTTTCTTCTTTTGCCAGCTATTTCCGCTTTTTTAGCCTTGAATTTCACTGGTTCTTCCACCTATACCTCGCTTTCAGGCGTAGTCAGAGAGATGAAATTTGCCATACCAGCAATTTTGATTGCCGCTGGGCTTGGCTTTGGCCTCCTGATAGCGCAAATGGCCGGCGCTTTTTGAGGAGACGCAATAATGAAGCCTCATAGCTATTTGAAAAATGTTACCACCCTTGCCTATTATCCTGAAAAGTGCACGGGCTGCGGCCGCTGTGTCGAGGTTTGTCCCCATCGTCTTTTCTATCTTCAGGATGGGAAAGCTGCGGTCAGGGATCGTGATTTATGCATGGAGTGCGGCGCCTGCCGTCGTAATTGTCCTTGGGAAGCGATTGCTGTTCGTCCCGGCGTTGGCTGCGCCTGGGCCATCATGCTCTCGGAATTAAAAGGTCACAAGTCCGTTGTTTGCGGCTAAGCCTTTTTAGTCGGCGTGACTTCTTTTTGGCCCTCATTTCTCCCTGTTTTCAGCCGAGTGAAATATTCAAGGTATTTAAAAATTCAAAGTATTTAGAAAAACTATGTTGGTGAAGGTCGGTCTGTTAATGGCTGACAGGAAGCTACCGGCTGAAACCAAAAAATTAGTGAATAGGTGAAATGTCTCTATTTTAGGTACCATTTTAGTAGAGGGGGAAAGAAGCCCTGAGCGTGTCAAGAAGCCAGGCGGCCAAACTATTCTCAAAGTCAGCCATTTCCTTCGGGGTTGGGCTCATTTTTTCCCAGCCGACCAGCTTTTTCTCCGCTCGCTCCATGATTTCATTTTCCACTCGAAGCAATTTTGTTAGAACGCCCTCTCCTCCATATGTCCTGAGCCTTGTTACATTAAGATATTGAGGCATGTGGCCTCTTTTATCCGGATAAAGAAAATTTAGCAGGGCTTTGGCCAGGTCATTAAGGGGAGCGGTCGGCGCGGCGGATAAAAGAGGCGGCACTTCGCTCGCCTTCACCCAAAGTGGAAAAGCCACCGAAGCTATTGGCTGGCCTAAGATTACCCACATCGTGGCTAAGGAGGCCTTCTCCGGTTGGGTCACCCCTTGAAAAACAGTCACCGCCACCGTTGAGTTACGATTGATTGTGTCATTAGTATTGATGTAAAGCGGTTTAGCTGGGTCGTCGGGAAGCGGCTGGGTGAGCGGAAAAGAGTGGAGCTTTTCATTGACCAAGTCACGGGCCGCCTCCTGAAGGATAAATTTTAAGTCCAGACGGTCCTCAGCTAAGGCCTTTTCGAATAAATGGGAAATGCGTTCAAATCGGATATAGCCACCGCCTTTAAATTTTTCGGGCGCGGTAAAGGCATAATTAGTGCGGAGAATGTAACCGAAGGGAGCAACTTTTGGGTCATTGGCATCAAACCGCACATAGCTGTCTTTTGAGGTCTCAAAAAAACAGGCTTGACCCTCAGCGTCAATCACTCCAAAATTGGCCGCCACCTGGCGCTGTCCCTTAGTTTTGGTAAGCAGGGCTTCAAAGTCGGCTACGCTGGCGCACTCACCGAGAGCCAAGCGCATAAACCGACCGTTTTCTGCTCCGCCCTTTTCGTCGTCGGCTAAATCGCTGGAAGCAGAATTGATAATGGCAAAGCCTTCGCTATTGAGGCCAGCCCAAACGCTGGAGCCTTCTTTATCTGTGGCGTTGACTAAACCGAGAAAAGCGAAGCGGGGTCCCTTAAAATAAAGAACTCTATTATCGACGGTCGAAGCGTCTCTGTTCTTCCAGAGCAGCGGTCGGCCGTCCGGCGTGGCCTTCCCAGAAATTACCGCCACAGTGCAGGAGGAAGCGATGTTTTTTCCGATGAGGGCAAGAATAATAACGAATAAAAATAGTGATTGATACCATCTTATAGCCCTTCGGGCAGTCTTTCTTTCAACGTTCATTTGAGAGGCCTCCTTCTCTCTTCTGAATCATAATTATAGGTTTTAATCCCGCCCGGTCAAAGATATTTATAATATTATTTTTCCGGCGGAGTTTTTTAGTGATAAATTCGCTAAGAATTTCCTGGCCTTATTATTTGTCTGATTAAAAAGAGTTGTTTTCAGTCTGGATATGGTTAACTCCATCAGGAACCAAAAACTTAGGGAAACAATAAAAAGCATAAACCTAACCCTTTATTTCTGATTGTGGAGGCCACATCATACGGCGTTTATTTCTGAAGAAAAAAAGGCCACCTTATCGGCTAATATAGCTGCCCCGCCGTAACGGCCGCCGCTTCTTAGCCCTTTGCTGAAGAACGCAAGCGGGGATTAAGACGCATAAGGTAGGCTTCGAGACCTTTCGACTGAGCGATTTTTTCTGCCTTTTCCCAAGAGACAAAACTCTTCTGCCTGCAGGCTTCGAGAGCTCGAATGATGCTCAATTCTACCTCACTCCTTTGGCTGGCGCGGCCGGCGGCGTTTTCCAGAGCGTCAAAGAGCAAGGCATTGGCTTCAGCATAAGTAATGAGCTGAGAGCGGCCATACCTTTTCCTCCATTCTGGAGAGTTGAGGGTATCGTTGACATGGCTCATAATCAGATAGGTGGCCCGGCCAATGAGTTTGAGATTGCTCGGATTAACAAAAGTCATTGTGTTGCCCACCACCCGACCCAAACGAGCCATGATGGCTGTTGAATGAGCGTTAAGTAACATCTTTAAAAGAATTTGCTGCTTCAATTGAAGCGGGTCGCTAAGCAAAGGAGAAGGAATGAAAATAAATACCGACTGGTCAAAAGAGGCGGCAAAAATTTTTGCTTTTTTTAGAAAAACTTTTTCCGAGTCGAGCCCAGCAAACACAAGGGCTAAAGAAGCTCCCTTTTGGCGGCAGAGGCGGGCAAAAAAACTCCAGGATGACTTGATGCGGTTTAATTCTTCAATTTCTTCATTCAGCCCAACCATAATACCCAATTCACCGCGCTTGAGACTTTTGGCCCCGAGGTTGCGTTCCGAGAGAGAAAAGTCATAAAGGTGCTGTTGGTCGTCTCCAGCTTTTAATAAACTGCTTAAGGCTACTTGGCGCAAATAGGGGTCAGATACTCCAGCGGCTAAAGCCGACTGATAAAATTCCTTTTCCAACCCTCGAAATCTTCGGTTCAAAAGGCGGCGCCAGGCTTGAAGTTTATTGGCGGCCTCGGTCCAAACTTGAAACCAGCAACTACGTCTTTTTTCGGTTACGGGGTCCAGCGACTGGAGGTGAAAGGTGGGGCTCCTTTCAGCGCCGTCGATAAAGACTGTAAGCAGAGCTTTTTTGGCGAAATAGGTTGTTCGTTTTTTTTGCTCATAAACTCGAGCTTCAAGTTCGGAAAGAGAAGCGATTTCCTTTACTTTGGATAACAACGCCATAGGCAAAGCGGCGAATTCTTCTAACCCCCGTTCAATATCAACTCCGGTCTTAAAGCCGAGCTCGCCCAGCTCTTTGCGATTCAAAACCCGTGAAAGTAAAAGATAGATGACCCTTTCCAGGATGAGACCGAGAACATAGGTCTCAGCCGTTGTTGCCTGCATTCTGGTTGAGCCGGTGATAGCTTGAGGCCCGGTGGCGAGGCAAATTTTAGTTATAGCCGGATGGTCGAGCACGGCCCGGCTCCGGTCGAAAGGCCGGAGGACATCGTCCGGGTTGTTGTAGATAAAATAAAGATGTTTTCTAGCTTCATTCCAGGAAGATTTTTTTTGTTCCCACATCTCGGCCGCGGCCAGGATGGCCCCGATAACCGAAGATGTTTCGCCGCCCTCAGTGACGCCGAAAACAACGTCCCCTCTCTGAACTCTTCGCTCCAGTACCTGGAGACGACCGATGATCTGAAGGTCTTCAAAACCTTCCAAGGCGCTAACGAGAGCTCGGTCGCCGCCGGTCATTTCGCCGACGAGGCACTCCTCGATATCAGACGGAAACGAGGCAAGCACCTTTCGTCCTTGGGCACTTCTTTTTAGCCTGCGCCAGAAGGGACGCCAGAGGCTGCTTTCCATAAATTTGGCCAGGCGTCCAGTGGAGCCGCACCCGTAGAAAAAAATTTTTTGGCCCCGGTTGATGGCCCCGACAATGGCCTGGGCGGCTTGTTCCAAAACGGCTCCTTCCTGGGCGCTTTGAGCCATGAGACTTAATTTTTTAGATATATCCTGGTCTACGAGCAGCAGGCGTTTGAGACCTGCGGCCGTATCTCTTTTTATGACCTGACTCAAGTTCCAGGTGAGAGGATGGCGTTGCTCAGTAAGCAGGCTATGAAGCTGGAACTGGGTTTTATTTTCTACATAGTCAACCGAGCGGGTAGAAGGTGTTAGGTTCAAGATATTCAATAAATCAATTATTTTTCTTTTCATCACCTTTGAATCTTAATTATTTTTGGCCAAAAAGGCCAGATTGATATTTAAGGGGGTGAGCTGGCCCTGGCCTGTTCCCAGCCAGCTGAAACCAGCAGTAATCAGACATGATTAACGAGGCTCAAAAGTTAATTTAGCCAAATGGAAATTGAGTTTTTAAATTGGCAATAATTAGCAAGAAGATGAACTATTTAAAGGCATCAGGATAAAACTTGAACGGAAATGGGAAAATTCGTATATTAAAAAAAATCAGAGAGAGGTTGTGACTCACGAAAGTGGGGCGGAGGATAGGATAAGATAACTTGGCTCATTTTAAGAATTAGTTTAAATAATTTATCCCCCAGCCTTAGGGATTCGGGTGAGAAAAAAATGACTCTATTTTAAACGGAGAAAGCGGCATGAAAAGCATCACGGGAAGCGTAATTAAAGACCAGTCTATTTATATGCTCGGTTTTGGGTTATTGATGGGCCTCATTTCCCCTTTTTTTACTCTCATTCTTTTGAAATTGCCGTCTTCCGAAGTTCTGACACCACTTTACTTTTCTATGTGCGTAATAGCGGGTTTAGTGGTTGGCCTTATAAATTATCTTATTTTTCGAGGAGTTGTCTATAAATTTCTTTCAGCTATGGCCGAAAGAATTTTCTTCTTTCAAAAAAGATTAGCCGCTTATCAATCGACGCCGGCCTCGGAGGAGACCTATCGAGCAGAGGAATGTCATATTGATGCTTCTTCAACTGATATCCTGGGAGAAATATCTGAACAGTTTAATAATTTGATCGATTCAGTAGTAAATTTTGTCGAAGCCGAGAGGAATGTTGATAAATTCCTGGATAGGCTTAAACGCAGCCTCAAGCTGGAAGATATAGCGGATGTGGTCCTGGAGGCTTTCAGTGAATATTTTGGGAGTCAGGGAAGCTTCTTGCTTGTCTTAGAAAGAGGCGAATTTCGATTGGTGAAGACTCAGGGGGTAGATATCCAACAAGGTCAGATACAAGACACATTCTAGCGGGAACTCTTAAACCAGGACAAACCCTTAGTAATCCCTAAGATTGAAAGTGATAGCTTACATCTGCATATAGGCATAGGGAAAATTAACCCGCGTCACATTGCCCTGATTCCGTTAAAATATCAGAATCAGGACATAGGGGTCTGCGGGCTAATTTCTCGGCAGCCATTCCACAGAAACTTTGATAGCCTGGAGGCACGTAATTTTATTCTTCAAGCTACTCCTTTCATTTACAATGCCTTGATAATGAAGCGGCTGGAGGTGATGGCAGCCATAGATGAGCTAACTGGTATCCTTAACCGACGGTTTGGATTGAGACGACTGAATGAGGAATTTGAGCGGTCCAAACGTTACCGAATGCCTCTTTCGGTGGCTATGGTAGACATTGATTATTTTAAGAAGATAAATGACACCTATGGACATCAAGCTGGGGATTTTATCCTCAAAACACTGGCCAGCCTTTTAGTCCAGAACATTAGAGTCTCTGACCTAGCAATGCGCTATGGAGGCGAAGAGTTTCTATTGGTGTTTAACGGGGCTTCAGCCATTGATACATATCAGATAATGGACAAGCTCCGTGCTATGGCTGAAACTATGAGGCTGCAGTACGGCTCTTTTGACCTGAAAATCACTTTTAGCTGCGGCATCTCGAGCTATCCTTCGGAAAAAGTCAACGATGTTAATGACCTGATTCAGCAGGCAGACGCCGGACTTTATAGGGCCAAAGAAACTGGTCGCAATCGAATCGTCATCAGCGGCTAATGGAATCAGGATAATCGGCAATCCTGAGCTCCAGAGAGTTATTTTCGTTGAGTCTATTTAAGTCGGGTTAAGTCGAAAGGACAATCAACTGGATGGACGAGGAAAAATATTTTGACTGTGTAAAGGTTCAAGATACTTAGCCGGATATTGCTTATTCTAAGAATCGAACATAAAAACAGACGTTTTGAACCTGTCGGATACAGCACTCTGTGGGGGGGCGAAAAAAAGGGGGGAAATAAATCTTGAAATCATAGTACTGTGATAGTTACTTGCTTATCTTTCGCCCATAATTCCATCATTCCTGGCAGAATCAATAGCGTCATTGATTTTTATCATCAAAAACTCGGCGTTCAGCCCGTGGAAGTTTTTTTCCTTATCGACCTTTGGGTGGAGTTAATAAGATTGCCTACATCTGGAATAGAGCTACCCTGGCTAAAATCGAGACATCACAGGACTACGGCCTTGCGGCGCCAGCGAAGCTTCATCGTGAGGACCCGGTCAGTCGAAAAGATCCGAGCCGCTGTAAAGACGAGAACGATAAAGACTAAGAACATGTAGATTATCCCGAAGACAATTGAACGATAATTATGAAGGAGGATATTTTGCGCCGTCATGAAGGGATGAGAGAAAGGTATGGCGTAAACTAAAATTTTAGCCGGCAGAGAAAGCGTTTTAAGGTCAGCAAATATGGAGAGAATATAGGGGATCATGACCATGAAGACCAGCGGCATAATTAAGCTCTGGGCACTGCGATAGTCTTCGGCCAGGACACCGAGGATAGTAGCCAGGGCTAAGGCGCAGAGGATAGCCAGAAAGAGCGAAATAACTAAAACAATACTGCCGCCCATCGTCATTGTCAGGCCCAGCTCTTTAATTATTTTCGTCACCCCTCCCGCCGCGGCCGTTATATCTCCTGTTAAACCTTTCATGTACCACCTGAACCCAGCCAAATAGATTAAAGCCGAAAGCAAACCGACAATTCCCGCGGCCAGCATTTTAGCGGCGACGATGGAGGAGCGAGAGATAGGCACGGTGAGAAGCGTCTCCAAAGTCTTGTTCTGCTTTTCTAAGGCGATGGCCGAGATCACCATCTGGGAAGAATAAATTAAAATCATGGCTAAGATAATCGGGACAAAAATGGATTGAGCATAAACAAACCCCGCGATGGCGGAGGCGGAAGCCTCAGCCCTCTGGTTCCTGACAATAACAAAATCGCGGCTCTTGAGCGGCTTTTTCAGGTTATCTGGCGACACCTCGGGGAGCTTCTTTTTGAGCACCTCGTTAGAAAGGTAATTATTGGCGGCCTCTAAGATAACTCGGAAAACGTCTGAATAGCGGGCTTCGCTCATCGAGAAACTGCGCAAAAAAGAGTAAGTTTCGATTTCCTCGGTCTCGAGTTTTTCAACTCCTTCGCCCAGGCCGGTGGGAATTATTAGAAGGAAAGGCAGGTTTTTCTCTTGAGCTTTGGCTATAGCCTCTTCTTTGTCTTGAGTTTCCAGCTCTTCCACCTGAAACCGAATCAAACGCAGATTATCTAAGAGACCACGAGAAACCGCGGAGCGGTCCAAATCCAAAATCGCCACCCGGCGAGCCGCCTCGGCCTTTTTGGCTTCAGTCCGGGCCACCTGGCCGATTAAATAAAAGAGAAAGAAGGTAAAAAGAAAGGAAAAAATGAGTTGCTTGTTTATTAATTCTCTTATTTCTTTGATAAGCAGGTTGCTGAATTTTTTCATTCCACTGCCCTCCTAAAAACAACTTCAAGATTAGGCGCCTGATACTTTTCTTTAAGTTCGTGGGGAGTGCCGATGGCGAGAATCCTCCCTTGGTCGATAAGCGCCACTCGGTCAGAAAGAAATTCGACTTCTAACATGTTGTGGGAAGAAAGAAGCACTGATAGGCCTTCGCGAGCGTATCTTTTGATTATTTCCCTGACCTCGAGAGAATTAATCACATCAAGGCCTGAGGTTGGTTCATCGAGAATGGCTAAGACCGGCTTAGTCATCAAGGCTCTGGCCAGGAGAAGCTTCCGGACCATGCCTTTGCTGTACGTTCCTACCTTATCTTTGAGCCTTGGACCTAAATCAGCAATGTTGACCGCCCGGTCGATAAACTTAGCCCATTCCTCGGGCGACTGGTCGTAGAATTTAGCCATGAAACGGAGATAATCGACTCCTGTCAGGTTGCGATAAGCTCCTGCTTCTTCGGGCAGGTAGCTGATGTTTTCGCGAAACTTCTCCGGGTTTTCCTTTAGGTCATAACCGAGAAGTTTTACCTTACCGGCGGATAAGGTGAGGAGCGTGGCGATAATGCGGAGCGTGGTCGTCTTGCCAGCCCCGTTGGGGCCGATGAGGCCAAAAATTTCGCCTTGGTTGACCTCGAAGGAGATGCCTTTTAAGGCTTCGAACTGGCCGTAATATTTCCGCAGCTCTTCTACTTCCAAGATGACCGCCATCCGAGACCTCCTGTCTCTGAATTTAGCTTAATTTTTTAATTTATATCATAAATTATCAAATTTTTTTTAATTTTTAATAGTTTTTCAGTTTTTTCTATTTTATACGAAACAAAATAATCTTGGTTTAACCGTCAAAATGCTTTAGAGGGTATCTTTGAGCCAAGAAGGCGTGAAAAGGGAGGAGAAAGAATGAAAATTATTGGTGTTTAGAGCCGGTAACCCAGGCTGATGATATATCTCCAGCCGCCTAAGTCGACTTGTTGGTCAAAAGGCTTAACCTTGAGCCAGACAAACTTGATTTCAGGCTGAAGATAGAACTTCGAGGCGAACGGAAAACGCAGGCCCGTACCAGCCTGGAAAGAAAAATGGTGGTGATTCACTCGCCAAGGCACATGGGGGCTATCAATATCCTGACGATATCCATAGTAGCCCAGGCCGAACTTAGCGAAAGGTCGGAAGTGCCGGAAGGGGTAATGAAAAAGACCTGAAAATTCCCAGCCAGCAATTTTTAAGGTGCTCGGTTCTTGATAGATTCCGATGGCCGCCCGTTTTTTATAACCTCCTTCGTAGGCTATTTCAATTGAAACAAAGTTCGATAACTGGAGTTGCCAATGAGGAATGAAGATATGGCCGTTGCCATATACCTCCCTTAAATAGCTATCATTTAGTTTTCTCCAGCCAGCGCCCAGGCCAAAAGATAAGTTTATTGCTTCTCCTTTAAAAACCAAAAATAAGCAGGCCAATATTAAGGCTCTTAGTTGAAATCTGCGGCTAAAACGAGTTGAGCGCTTCATCTTTTCTTGTCCACTTCCGTTTTATCCGGGAACATCATTGGCTAAGCCGTACCAGAGGGAGAAAAGCCATTTTTTTAACCCTTTTTATCTCCAATAAAATTGGAAAAACATAAGTAGGCAGCCGAGCAACAACAAACAGCTCATCTTCGGGCAAAATCAGGGTCGCTTTCCTCACCGGATTCATTGACAGCCGTGATTTTATAAAGAAATTCCTCCTTGGCCAAAAGACCCCGGCGGTCAAAGCAAAAAGTCTGGCTATCAACCTGGGCTAAAAAAATAAATTGATTGTCTTGGGCCGCGAGATGGCGCGCGTAGAGTCTATAGCCGACGATTCGCTCTGGGGTTCGCTCGTTTTTTCTCCAGGTTAACCGGTCGATATACTCCTTAAAAAAACCGAAATTATTCTCGAGCCTCCGGACAGAAAAATGAGTCGGCGGGTAAAATTTTTTTTGCGGGAAAGAGGCCGCTTTGAAGGCAGCAATTATCCCCCAACCCATGAAATTATCAGGCGAAGAAGACTTCGTGGCTGATTGCTTCAAAGCAAGAATAATATCCTGGTTAGTCCAGGTAGGGTTAGCTTCTATGATGAGGGCAGCTGCTCCCGCCGTAAGAGGGCACGAAAAGGAGGTGCCGGAGACATAGGCGTAGCCATCGACCTTATTCGGGGAAATAGTATAAACAGACCTTCCCATAGCCATCACGTCTGGTTTAAGGCGGCCGTCGGCCGTTGGCCCGACTGAGCTGAAATTGGTCCGGAGGCCAGCCGCATCAACCGCGCCCACCGCCAGCACCCAGAAACTATCGGCTGGGGCAACCAGGGTATTCTCAGGCGGTTTAGCGGCGCCCTCATTGCCCGCAGAATTGATAATGAGAACGCCTCGGCTGGCGGCAATATTTGCTCCCCGGGTTACTACGGTCGTCTCTCCGTCCATGTTCTGCCAGGTATAATCAGCCTCCCCATGGGTGAAGTCGCTTCTGTAGCCCAAGGAACTGCTGATAATTCGAGCTCCGAGATTTTCGGCCCATTCCACGCCGGCTATCCAGTGGTCTTCTTCAATATGCCTTTCCCACTCGGTGTTTTCTGTTTTGGCTAACAGGAAATTAGCGCCGAAGGCGGGACCGATAATCTTTCCGGGGTAAAAGCCGGCGATAACGCCGAGGGTCTGCGCGCCATGGTCGCCGGAGCCCATCTGTCCAGGTTCGTCCGCCACGTTGGGGTCGTTGTTGACAAAATCCCATGTACCTAAAACCCGCAGATGAGTTAGAGCTTGATGGCTCAGGTTATTAAAGCCAGAATCAAGCAGAGCGATGATAACGCCATGGCCGCTCAACCCGATGTCGTGAAGGGGAGGAACCCCGGCTTGGGCTAATTGAGCGTAAGCTGGGCCGTAATCAAATAAGTGAGAGGTCACTGTTGACTGTAATTCTGGGGTAGACGGGGTTTCTTCCAGAGGGGGTTCTTTAAACCGATGCTTCGCCACTTCCTCGATTCTGGCGACAAAAGGAAGGTTGGCCATGGCCGTTATGTGGGCCGCTGTGGTTTCGACAGAAAGGGCGTTTAGCCATTTAGAGGCATGCCGCACCCGAAGCGAATAAGGTCTAATCCCGTTAACATAATTTTCTTCAACAGGCACATCCATCTGGTCGACGACTTCAGCCCAGGAGCAGTGCCGGAGGCGTCTGATTAAGGTTTCTGTCCTTAGAGCCGAGCGAACTTCTGATAGTTTTCGGTCAAGGTTCGGTCCCTTGTCTTTAAAATAAACCCAGACAGTGAATCGAGAATTCTCGCCCCGGGCTAATTTTTGCCTCAGATGAGGGGAAATTTTTTCTGCTGGCGGAGAGGGAAGAACGAAGAGAAAAGAAGGAGGCAAGGCTAAAAGAAAAGACAAAAGAATTGGGCCGCGGAGAAAACGGCATTTTTTAATTTGAGATTTCTTTCTTAGGCAAAGAGACCGGCGAATTTCAGGCTGCTGTTCATAGAAGTTGGGCTTCACAGGGTTAGACCCAAGGCAGATAAAACATCATCTCTGACGACAAAGGATAATAGCATTCTTTTTTTTATTATTTAAGATGAAAACAAGTTTAACGGCCACTCCGACTCAGTTTTTTCAGACAGTTTATTTTAAATTTTTTTCCCTATTCTTTTTCCCTCTATTTTTTCCAGTTTTACGGGAAAGGCAATTCCAGGCGGAAAAATAGGTCTTAAGCTGAGAGACTCTAATTCCCGGGCTGAATTCAGCCTGGGCGATAAAGCCGCCGTTGCGGTAAAGCGCCTCATAAACCTGGCGGCAGTGAGCCAACACTTCCTTGCTTTGACCAGAAGAAAAAAGAGCGGGGAGGTCAGAAGCTCCCCAAAAAGTAATTCGGCCCGCAAAGGCCGAAAGCTTTTCCAAGCCAAGAAGGAAGACCTGGCAATTAATGGCGTCCACGCCAATTGCGATGAAATCCGGCAGAAGGTCGAGAATGAAGCCGTCAGAATGAAAAAAAAGATACTTCTTATAATGCTTGGCCAAAGAGGCATATTCGTGATAGAGCGGCCGGAAGAGCTGACGGAAAAGAGGTGGCGAGATGAACAAGGAGCTCTGGCTTCCCCAGTCATCCATGAGACAAAGAGCATCAACCTCGGTCTTGGCCCAGACCTCAAGTTCCTTGAGGTGAAACTGATGAACTCTCTGAAGAAGAGTGAAAAATTCCGGCGGTTGAAGCTTAAGGTCCTGGAGCAAATTCTCTGGTCCTCTTAGATATTGGAGCCTTTCAAAAAGTCGAACCCAGGTGCCGGTAAGGACAAAACGCCCGCGGGAGCGACAAAAGGCGTTTACTTTATGGCGGTCGAGCCTCAATAAAGCTTCTGGTTCTGTCCATCTTTCCAGGTCTTCCCAGTTCGTGATGAGGGGCGAGCGGGCAGAACCATGGGCTTGAGGAGCCGGCCTTTCAAAAAGGCAGCCCCAATCATCGACATAGAATCGACTATCATTTTTGACTGGCTGTTCGGCCGGGGGGAGACCAAAGCGAGGGCAAAAAACAAGGTCGTCAGGGAAATGACGCTTTAAATCATTGAGCTGGCGAAGATCACTAATCTTATCTCGGATTGGCAGCCAGAGTTGCCGGGGAATACGGGTAGGTTTATCAAAATTAAGCGACTTTAGAACCTGCTTCCGTTGGCTCATTATCAGTCAATTTATTGGTTTTAGAGTATCCTTATTTTAAGTCAGGATTCAAGTTAATCACCTGATTTGGCTTGCTCTCTCCTTTGCATCAATTCCAACTCTTGGTCTTCTCTTATGCTTAAATTTAAAACGGTTTCCTTAGACCTCATGGTTAATCTTTTTCAAGTTCTTTCTTTAAATTCAGCCTTTGACCATTTTCCCTGAGCTTCGAGAATATGACGGACAACTTTTTATCGGAATTATTTATCCCAATTAAGCATGCTCGCCCTTTTAACCGCGGGCTTGGCGGCCCAAAGCTAACTTGAGGGAAGATTGAGAGGTTGGCTTCTTTTTGATTCGACCCTGATTCCTCGCTCTCTCAGCCCTTGAATAATAAACCGGAAGAATTCAATATCAAAGCCCAAGATTTCGGGCGCAATCAATCCTTTTTTCTTAATTAGCCCCTGGGCCAGAGCCCGAGCAACCATGGTGGCCGTATAGCCGGTTGTCCTGGCCATGCTATGAATGCCGGTCTCGGGGTCGAATCGGTCCACGAGGTCAAAGGTGAGAACTAAAGGCTGACCATCTTTTTCTCCCGCCACCACCACTCTCATCACGGTCAGGTCTTCTTCCCCGTCTTTGAGCTTGAGCCGGGAAAAAAGAATTCTCGTGGTCATTTCCCGGGGCGAAATCTTGGTGCTGCTAATAATAATCGGCTCGTCATCGAAAAAACCACCCTCTCTGAGCAGAGCCATTTTCTCCCGATGACCGGGGTAGCGGAGTGTCTTTTCTTTCATGTTTGTAAAGGCGAGGGTTTTCAGCATGGTCCGGAGACCGTCAGTAAGAAAAGCTTCCAAAGTGCCGATATTGTCAAATTCAATTAGTTCCGGCTCAGCGAGGGCGGGTTTAACTCTTAGCTGACCATTTTCTTTATATCTTGCCGGGCGTAAATATTCTTCGATAACATCAGAGGGAGAAAAAACCGTTTTGTACTCAAAAGGCCAGGTTCGGACCGAAGGAAGGCCACCGACATAAATAGTCAGTGATTCCCCTCTATCCATTTCTTTTAGGCCGTGGCCAGCCAGGATATTACTCAACCCGGGAGCTATGCCACAATCAACCACGGCCGTTACGCCTGCTCTTTGAGCTAACTCGTCGAGTTCCAACGGGTCTTCGGGGGAGAAGGTAATATCGATTACATTCTTCTTGGCTTCCAGGCAAGCTTTCAGCACTGGGAAACCGAGATAGCCAGGTACGGCGTTAATGACGAGGTCAAAGGATTGAACGGTTTTCTTAACCTCTTCAGGCTGAGAAAGGTCCCTTAATTCGACTGACTCGAGACCCTTTTCCTTAAGCTCTTTTAAGACTTCTTGTCTGCGGTCAACGGCTGAGACCTCGAAATTTTTATCTGCCGCCAAATCCAGAGCGACCGCTTTCCCCACCAAGCCAACGCCAAGGATAATTGTTTTCATTCTGTTCTCCTTTCTGGGGATAAAAAAAGACTTAGGAGAAAATCCGGGAAGGATATATTGGCGGGTTATAGGCCGCTAAATTGGTTTACGTATAAAATGACCAAAACAAGACATTCTAAGATATTCGAAAGGCTTTTGAATTTTTGGTTTTTCAGACCAGAAATTTTTTTTGAGCCCAATTCGCGCCTAATTAATCATTTTAACTTATAAGATTTATAACTTTTTATACCCCGAATTCACTCTGATTGTCAACAAAAAGGAGACAAACTCTCGTATCCTTATTTTTTCGGCCGAAACTCAAGCCATGAATCGCTTTTAGATACAAGAGATAAGAGATTGACAAGTCAGGAAACGTATTATGCCTCCCAGCGGAAAAGGGAGGTACAAAGCGTTTCGTGTCTAAATGGACAGAACATGATAGGCCAGGAAGAGGTGTCATGTCCCCCATTTATTTAAGGGCGGCGCGGGTGAAAATATAATCAGGAATTTTTGCGTCGAACTCGATGGAATCAATTATAAATTCGGTGCCCTCGCCCGCCCTCAGCATGTCCTTGAAAACGGCTCTGGCTGGCACCCACCGAGGGCCGAATTTCCTCAGGCCAAGCACCTCTGTCTTCTTGAGGAGTGTACCGCCTTTGGCATAACGTTCCTCTCTCAGCCCTACGAACCGCTCCTTATCTACCCAGAGCCTGCGGGCTGGATAGGCAACATCTTCAGACCGGGCCTTTAGCTCCAACACCCAACAGCTAATTTCGCCCAGAGCCTCCAAAGCGATTTTTTCTTCGCCTACCAACTCTGCCACGTAAGAATTTTCCAGCCGAGGGTCTTCCATCATATCCTCATAGCTTAGGTCTGAGCCCATCACCGACTGCCGCAGCATGTGTCCCGAAATGAGGATCGTCCGCTCCGTCCACGGTGAATACATCCAGAGCTGGTCGCCGAGCTTGAGCATTTTGGTGCCTTTCTCGCGCGGAGGAGCCAAGTATTCGGTGAAGGCCTTCTGTGTACCCTGGACATAAGATTTGAACTCAACAGTTCGTGAGGTCCGCCGGAGATGGATTATCATCTTAGCGACCATAATTTTATTGTCAGCCGTAATATTATCATCAACTCGTCTCAGAATCTCCTCGCCGGTTAATTTTTGCGCTTGAGCCTCAGCCGGATGAGTAAAAGAGCTGAACGCTGCCTCGTCAGGAGATAAAAAAATGAGCGCTACCATCAAATTTATGATCATCAATGAAAATGAATTCTTTCTTCGGCTATCAATATCCTTCAGGCTCTTTCGCCCCAAAGAATTATGGAGAAAAATTCTTATTTTCATCATCCTCTCACATCGCTAAATATTCATCATTTAAGGCCATTGCCCTCAACCCAGGCTATTTAACGTGCTCACCGAGAGAATCAGCCATCCTACGCTTCAAACTCCTTCATAAGGGTGGCGGTCTTGCGTTTGAAAACTCCCAGACCGGCGATGGCCGTGCCGAGCAGTGTAGCCAGGAGTCCTGGGATGAAACCTATCACATGGCTCACCCGTGTTACCTGAGCCTTGATGATGTTGGTCATCATCATTTCAGAGGATTTGGTGAAAGCTTCGGCATTAATTCCGAAGGCCTGAAGATAATAGGAAATTGCGAGGCCCAAAGCTGTGCCCAGAGCTGAACCCAGCAGCCCGATTATTAGCGACTCACTTAGAAGCGAATGGTAAAGATGGGCTCTGGTTTCCCCCATAGCCAGACGCAGGCCAATCTCGCCGTAGCGGCGCAGTGAAGCCATCAGACCCGCGTTCCACAAGACAATAGACATCACGGCCACAAAGACCGCTACTAATACCAATGAATACATGTCATAAACAGCGATCATGTCAGCCAGACCGCCTTGTTCACCGAGGGTTAACATCACGGGTTGAAAGTCAGCCTCTGGAAAGTCTGGAACTGCTAAGGTTCCAGCGACTTCGCCTCCTTTCTTACCAGCACTTCTTTTAGAGGAGTTATCTTTCCTGCCGTCACTGGTTTTATCGCCAGCCAAGGTGGCCTTCTGATTGAATTCTCGGGCGGTTAGCGCGGCCACTCCCGGGTTGCAAAGGAAATTAGGGAAAAAGCCGAAGACTTCCCCGGCTGAATCCTCCATATCCAGAAATTGCTGGATGTCGGAGAGGTCGGCTATGACCAGGCTCTTGTCAAGGGGAGTTATGCCGAACCTGATGATACCGGCCACGCTAAAATCGGCGATGGCCAGAGCGCCGGTCATGGTGGAGGAGATGATTGTAGCTCGGTCGCCGGGCTTTATATTGAGCGAGCGGGCCAGTGCGGAAGGCACCAGGATTTCGCGGGATTTTAGGGGAAGGCGTCCGGAAATCAGGCCTTTTTGCAGGTTGAGAATCTTGGCCTCAATCGAGACAGCTGAATATTCTGAATGAAGTGAATTGTCTTGGTCTGAATTATTAAGAAGTTCAACTGCCAGTCCAGTCATCGGCCCCTGGATGCGGGTTTCGCCTTGCTCATCAGGGATGTCCAGAAGGCCGGAAAAGCGGATTCGGGGAGCCCAGATAAAATCAGGGTATTCAGTGCGCAGGCGGTTAAGCAGTGCGGAAATTTCGGTTAAGGACAGGTCGTTGGGCAGGAGCTCGGCTTCGGCCGCGTAAGCCCGGCTCATAACTTTGAGATGGCCGGTCTGGTAGCGGGCGCTAGTATCTATGAAGTTGTTTTTTCCGCCTTGCATATAGCTGTAGAAAAAAACCGTGAGCATGGACCCGGCGGCTACGACCAGGATAGGGAATAGGCTGCGGCTGCGATCGCGAAGGACTCCTTTTAATATAAAGCCTATCATCACATTTTCCCCCTAAGAGCATCAGTTGGCCGCAAGCGGGACAGCTTGCGGGCCGGCATGAAGCTGATGACTGCGGTTAAGCTCATTACCAGAATGACCGTACCGATGATGATTCCGCCGGTAAAAACAGGTACTAGTCGTTCACCAAGGGCGATTCCGAATCTGTCGAAGGACTCGGGCATTTTCCAGCCGCTGCGGCCGAACGCGGAGAGAAGTGGATAACCATAGATGGCAGCCAAAAGGGCGGCCAAGACAGCATGAAGGGTGCCTTCCAAAGTGAAGAGAAGGACAATCTGGCGGCGGGTGAGACCAAGTGCCACCAGGGTGCCGATTTCTTTTAGGCGGTAAAAAATGTTCAGGACTTGGGTGTCAAAGATGGCTAAAAGCGACATGAAAAGCAAGATGGCGTAAACCATTGCAGAGCCGGCGGTTTTGGCCACAACGAGCTGGTCTATATCGCGGAGCAAAAAGCGAAGGTCGCGGTAGACCCACCCATCGACAGTCTGATAAGAAGTGGGGAGAGAAAATGGGAAAAGCGGAGAATTAAGGGTCGATTGACTAACGGTAAAGCCTGTGGCTGGAGATGAGTTTTTTTCGGCAATATTTCCTGGAGAGGCTTTGAAGTGGGCCGAGCCTACCGAAATATCTTCACCTGAGGTTGAATCGGGGAGGACATCAGAACGGATTGATGTTTTTCTCTTTAAGAGGTTATTCTCGCTTGCGGACGGAACAGATGGTGGAGTAACACCAGGGGCCAGGGTGATGATAGTGGCTTCGCCAGGAAGGCCGGCCATAGCCTGGAGGTAGTGAAGGGGAATCCAGACCTGGCCAGTGTCTACGGATTGAACAATGGTGCGGAAGACGTGGGCGATGCGGATAAGGCGAGCATCAAAGGCACCGCGGGCGTTGCGCCAGCGCAGGATTACGGCGTCGCCAGAGGAAAGCCGGGCGGCGGCAGCCATCCGACTGCCGATGAAAGCGGGAATTTCGTCGGGGATAGCAGCATCAGCGGCCAGAAAGGCAGTCGTTGAATTTTGGATGGATAAAGATTCAGAATGATTTCTTATTTTTTTATTCTGTTCTTCTGCCTTTACTTCAAGTTCTGAGTGACGACTGATGCTTGCCCTCAAAACCTCTGAGGGGAGCTGGAGAATGTTTTGGCCCGGGTCAATGCCTTTGATGAGGACTGGAAGGAAGCGACCGTGGGGGTAGAGGGTGCCTTGGATGATGAGAATTGGCGTCGCCTGGCCGGCAGTGATGAGGGAGCGAAGCTGCGGGGGAATAATACCGTGGGCTTCCTGGATGGTGAGTGGGTTGTACGGGTCATAAGCGGAATGCCAGAACTGGCCGCCGCCGTATTCGGCTTCAATGCTGGAGCGGGCTGCCTGGTCACCCATCCCGCGGAAAAGCCCCTGGCCAGCGATGATAACCACGAAGGTGAGGGAGAGGACGATGACGTTGAGCCAGGTGCGGAGACCGGCCCCCATCAGGTTGCGGAGGGCTAACTTAAATAACACCTTCATTTGAGATTTCCTCGGCTATCATATTTATCATTGATTGTTTTTTTGATTGGGGGCGACATCCCATTCGCCTTTTTCCTGTCTTTCTTTGTTCTTTTTATCCGGAATCATCCGCGGTTCTATATTATTATGCGTTATATACCCTGTTAAATAGATGACCACGAAGTGACGGGCTGTTTTATAATTTCATCAGCGACCACCCGGCCGTCAAAGAGGGTAATTTTGCGACGAAGATAGCGGATGACCTTTTCGTCGTGGGTAGCGAAGATGAAAGTGACTGAAAGTCGGCGGTTAAGCTCCAACATGATATCCAAAATGTTGTAGGAGTTTTCAGCATCCAGGTTGGCCGTGGGTTCGTCAGCCAGGATGATAGCTGGCTTTTTGACGATAGCTCGGGCGATGGCTACGCGCTGGCACTGACCGCCCGATAGCTGAGAAGGGCGGGAGCGGCTCCGGTCAGCCAGGCGGACCAGTTCGAGAGCTTCCATGACGCGGAGGCGGCGTTCGGAGGAGGAAAGACCGAGGAGAAGCAGCGGAAATTCCACGTTTTCGTAGACGGTGTAGACAGGAAATAGGTTGAACGTCTGGAAGATGAAGCCGATATGTTGGCGCCGAAGTTGGGCAGCCTGGATGGGAGTAAGGGTGGATACGTCGGTGCCCATGATGACGGCCTGGCCGGAGGTCGGGGTATCGAGAGTACCGACGATGTTGAGGAATGTAGTCTTGCCGGAACCAGAGGGTCCGACCAACCCAACAAATTCGCCCTGGGTGAAAGTTAGTGAGACGCGGTCGAGGGCAGTGAGGTAATGCTCTCCCAGCGGGTAGATTTTTACCAGGTCCGCCGTTCTGATGACTGGTTTATCCATGCTTACCTCTCAAAAAAAGACATAATCTTCACTTCTGACCCTTTATTATAATCATTTATTCCGGAATAGGCGCCTTTTATTTTAACTGACAAAGCGGAAAAGACCGGACATCTAATTTATTTCCTTGCAGTTTGTTTTTATGAGAGCCGTTTTGCGTCAAGGTTTGTACTTCCTTAAAAATTATAAAGGATCAGGAGCTGGAAGCCTTTGCCAGAAAAAAGGTTGGTCTGGCCCGGCTTAGAATAGATGCGGAATTCCTTCGGGTTCCAAAAGGCCATTAAGTATAACGACCAACGGTCATAGGTGCGCTGCCAGCGGACAAAACTGTAAAGGTTGTGGTTGCGGGTATCGTAGAAGGCAATAGCGGAAAAGCTATCGAGAAGACTAAGGGGATAGGAGGCCGAGGCCCCCAGAAAGCGGGTGCTAAATAGAGGCTCTGGGCTATTAGAAAAAGCTCCAGTGGTCGAGTCGCTCTGGAAATATTCTCCCAAAAGATGGACCCCGTTACCGAAAGCAAAAGTGTAATCCAGGCCGACAGTTAAGGCGCGTCCCCAGGGGAAACTCAGGTAGCGAGAGCGATAGTTTGTAAACGCTAATTCGAACCAAAGACCGATTCCCAAGTCCCACTTGCCGTCAACTGCCGTGCGGATTTCTGGCAAATTAAAAGTTAAAGGGGCAGCGGAAGTGACGGGAACCAAGGAGGCGGCGGGATTTGAAGCATCGTAGTGACCATGGCGGTGGTGGAAAGAAAAAGCCAGTTCGCCTTTTCCGGCTGGCACTTGAGCTCTGGCACCGAATTCGGGCCGGTGGTTTTGGGTGCGCAGAATTTCCCAGCCCTTTGGGTCCTCGTTACCATAAAGAATCCAAGCCCAGAGATTAGTCTGAGTTGAGATGTAAATGCGGAGAAGTAACCCATATACGCCTTCAGTGAGCTGAATGGGGTCGCGGGGGTCAATTTGGTCAAACCACATCAGCGGCCGTAACAAAGTAGCTGACCCGAGGCTTATTTTCTGCAGACCGATACGCGCCTCAAAGCGGTTGGTGGCATATTTAAGGCTGAGACGATATGGCTTGATATGGCCGCGGAATTCATTTTCTTGGCGCTGCTCGACCGTCATTGAACCCCAGATGTCCAGGGAAAATTCAGCCGTGATGGTGGACAGGCGAGGGGTTGATGGTACAGGAGTAAAAGGAATGGAACTGGATGAGGGGGGGCTGGATGAAGATGGCAATGAAGGGGTAGACGCAGCGCAAGGAGCATAAAGCGCAAAGCCTGCGCCATACGTAGATTTACTCGAGTGCGCTTCAAACTCTGGTGCGTCTGATTGATTGTAGCCAGACGCCGGATTCAGAGCAATTGGGTAAATCAGGGAGCGGCCTTCATGGAGAAAAATATTTTTATGTCCGAGGTCAAATTCCAGACTGAATTCGGGAAGGAACCGAAGACCTAATTGGCCAAGGCTGGCACCGCTTTTGGAAAACGCTCCCCATCCCGCCACCAGCCCGCGGCAGTCAGGTTTTGCTGAATTGTGAGCTATTGCCGGAAAGAAAAGAGTAAGTGTTGAAAAAAGCATAACCGGCCAAACTAATAAAAAAAGCTTCGGATGCCTATCTATCATTGGAGTTGAATTCTGGGAAATTGTTTCAGAGGTTGATTGTGCTGAGCCGTGATATATTGGGGCTTGAGAAACCGATTGTAAGGCAAGCCGCGAATTCTTAGCCCCAGGGTTCTTATAATAGTAATCTTTTCAGCCTGCTTTATTAGATTCATATAAGTGATTATCTTAACAGAAAAAAAAGAAGAGGGCACACTTTTGGGAACTTTTTTCACGGAGGAGTATAATCTTGATGCTTACTTTCTGTTCATGGGGTCTCTAAGCAAGGGGAAAAGAGGTTGAGACCTTAAAGTAACTCGAAGGGAAAGTCAGGCCCTTGGACAATGAGCTTTGGCGACCCAAACATAAAAATAAGACGACCACCCACGCCCCCCACAGCTAAAAGCCAAAAAATAACCGATGTTCTTCCAGATTTTTATCTATCAGGCCTCCAGGTTGATAAGAATTTAGTTTTCTGCGGCGCTGGTAGAATGAGCGCTCAACCATCGATTACGCTCAACCCAATCATTGGCAATGAAAAATCGGGGCGTCTTCGGATGTCAAGTTTGGCAAAAAATCGGAATAGGCGGGCTCAGAAGATGAAAGGGAGCATAAAAGCGCGAGAAATCAGCCAGACCCCTGCTCCTCACAGGTAGGATTATGAAAAACATTCAGCCGATAACTCGGTGGCCATTAAAATAAGGAGGGATGCGAAACATAGGCCCTGGCCTTTGTAAAGAACAGTTCTGGTCTTATGTTGGCTTTCATTCGGTCTTTTCTATTTTTTATTTAGAACGTCCGCTTAAAAATTTCAGCCAGGTGGATTTGTCGGCGCTGACCAGCATTTCAAAGTCTTCAAAGCCTGTCTTCCCCGGAGTAGGCTTCTAGGCGGGCGCCGAAAGCCTCAACCTTCCAGTAATCAAGCGATTTAAGCAA
>CAZVIN010000130.1:0-3677 GCA_964627255.1 uncultured Eubacteriales bacterium | reverse complement strand
ACTGTGCCTGGGACGACCTTTCGCAAGCATTTGCAAATTGCTCGCGGGCTGCTTAGTGAGGATGATTATCTTCTGGCCGAGATCCTTTTTAATCCCTATTCGCTGCCGCAGTTAGAAAAGATAACCCAGCGACTGGAATTTCTGAAGCATATAATCCGGGGCAAGGATTATGAGGAGGCGCGGCGCTTCTTGGCGCAGCTTCGCCGCCAAATCCTCTAATTAATTGGTGCCAGCTTAATTAATTGGTGCCAGCTTACCTATTTACCCTATTTTGGGTGCGATGTTAGGGTGGTGATATTTTACATATTTACGATAATTCCCCAATTTTTATGCTTAATTGAGGGCACTTTATATATTTCCTATATTTCCCAATTTTATTATTTTATTGACACCTTTGATACCCTGAGCTTTGTTTTTTTGCTTCCCCTTGAGTTTGGATTTAATTAATCGTTACCGCCTTACATATTTACCTTTTTTTGAAACTGGGCCGCCTCGCATACTGCCGGATTTTTCGTCTGCGCCTTTGGCGCTTTCATAAAAATCGGCGGCAGTTTGCATATTTAATTATTTGAAAACGGGGCAAAGGGAGAGGCCAGGAGGGGGTAAACTGCTTCCACCTTGCATATCTATTAAAGGGAGGCGAGTTCCGCAGGCGCCGAGAAGGGCGAAGAGGCATGGCGTTAGAAACCTGCGTGGGAATGACACCATCTCGGGCGTCTGCGGGCCAACGCACTGAAATGGAAGAGAATCAATTATTTTAGTTAGTTTAGCCTGTCACCGATTGAGGGACCAACAATTAGGTAGAATAGTTGATTGCCATCAATAAGGCGCCAAGACAAACATAAAATAAGGAATAGGTGGCCTATCACTAATTAACGGAGCATGGCGTTAAAAAGGAGCTTGAAGGTGCCGTGAGTTTGGGCCCGGTGTTGCGGCCGAAAAGCCATCAGAATAATTTTGCCTTGGCCATATTGAGCTTCCACCATCGCCCCGCGTCGACTCAAGTATGACTCCCCAATCAGCCAGCCGCTCTGCAGAATATCCCTTTCCGGATAGGAAGCTATGACCCGATAGCGTTCATTTTGGTCACTCGGCGTAATCTCGAGGGCGGCGTTGTTTAAAAATAACAGGTAGCCTTGCTCAGGCAAGCCATAAGCCAAGGGATGGGTGACGTCAAAATTGACTCGGAGCGTCGAGCCCGGGCAGAAAAACTCCTTGGAGTCTAAATTGGCCAAGACGTTGCGCAGGTTGAGGTTAAATTTTTCGATGGCAAAATTAACGGCTTCGCCCAAACAAACCAGCGTCCCTCCCCTTTGGACAAAGTCCTTTAGCTTGTCGACGCCGTCCTTACCCAGGCCGCTGCGATATTCAGGGGGAGTGTTGCCGGCGAAACGCCTGGATGTTTCAGGTATCTCTCCGGTAATCATGGCCGTCGAATCATTGGGAAGGATAAGTACATCAATTTTTTCGCTGAGTTTGCCGCTTTTGACCTCGGCATCCATAATGGTTGTATAAGGCAGCTTGAATTTTTCCAGGAGCAGGCGAGTCCAGCCCTCGTCCATATTGCCGCCGTAGTAGCGTTGATAAAGCCCCACTCTAAGCCGCTGCACTTGATGCACACCATCGATGGGCCAGGCCCTAAGGGGCTGGAAGTCAACCCCTGTTTGCTGAGCTATTTCCTCTAAGGCTCCTGGAGCCGCGCCGCGCAGGATAAAATCACCCGGCCTGAGCTCAGCCCTAACTTTATCCACGCGCCAGATTTCCATTTTTTTATCGAGGAGTAGACTCACCGCGGTGAAGGCGTCATTTAGCCGGCCATCAAGGAGATACCCGGCTTCTCCAGCTTGGACCTGCCCCTTTACCTTGACCGGTTCCCGAAGAACCTGAAAAACGCCGTTGACCGGTTCGTCCACCGGGTCAACCCTGACGCCCATGAATTCGTCCATGGTATGAGTTGCCAGGTCATAGGGCCGCAGCGGCCGGCCGTTGCGGTCTCGAGTCCATTCATTATCAGGGTATAAGGTGCGGCCAAGAAGGTTCCGGATTAAGCCCATTTTAGGTTGAGCCAGCGGAATAACCAGAGTTCCTTCCGGATAGATAACTCCACCCACCTCGAAGGGCTTTTGGGCCTCGAGGATTTCCACATCGGAGAGCCGCAAAGTGTTGACCATCTTGATGGCTGTGAGGCGGTCATGCTGAGAGAGAGGAATTATGTAAGCCTTTGGTTTGCCCTGGGCCCCTCTTTCCACCTGCCTTTTGGCTTTCAAATAGGCATTCCAGAGGACTGTCTCTTTGTGCCGGGCCGCTAAGTCCAGGACAGCCCAAGCAGAGATTTTTTGTTGCTCGACGATGTCCCGCAGCCGCCACCAGCCGCCTTCCCAGGGATGGGGGAAATTGGACTGCGCCTCATAGCGCGGGAATTGGAGCGAGCCGCCCTCGAGTTGCTCCGGATGAATAAAAAGCGGCGTAGCCAGCCGGGCACTCGCCGATTCTGTCAACATCCCGGTAATGTTGTGAAAAGGTGTAATCCAGTGCCAGCCAAAATGGCCCCAGCCCGGAAACATGGCGTCGTTAATAATACCTGTTTTGCCCGCCTCCTCCAGCTTATAGGCCATATGAGCGCCATACCAGCTTAGCTCCCTCCAGATGAGCGGGTCAGCGTAGGGTCGTATCGGGTCGCAATATGGGGGGATATAGAGCCGGGCTCCATAGCTTCCCATGTGATGATGGTCAACATATGCCTGGGGTTTCCAATCGCGGTAAAGTATTTGGGCCGCATATACGGATTCTTGGAGGTTGATAAAATCACCGTCGCGGTTGTTATCATGACCGGCATATTTATGATAAAGCCATGGAAGATTGGAGCCTTCGTATTCTGTGCCCAAAGTCTTGCGGTACCAGTCCGTGACCATAACCTGGCCGTCGGGGTTAAAGGAAGGAATCAAGAGAAAAATAACATTGTTTAAAATGCGGTTGGTTTCCTCATCATTCCGGGTAAGCAGGTCATAGGTCAGCTCTGGAGCCATCTGAGTCCCGCCGATTTCTGTGGCGTGAAGGCTCATGGATTGGCAGATAATAGCCTTACCAGCAGCCACGAGAGGCGGAATTTCGCTTTCCGGAATTTGCCGGGGGTCATTGATCTTGCGGTTAATTTCCTTGAGTTTTTCCAGGTTGGCTAAATTTTCGGGCGAGGAGATGATGACGAGCAGAAAGGGGTTACCCATGGTCGTTGGTCCCATGTTAACCACTTTTATTTTTTGGCTCTGCTGTTCGAGTCGGTAGAAGTAGGCGACAATTTCATCCCAGCGGGCAATTTTCCGGTCCGAGCCGAGCTGGAAGCCGAAATGTTCTTCAGGCGAAGTCACTTTCGTTTGCGCCTGGAGGGGAGGAGAAAAAGTCAAAACGATGAAACTCGCCAGCAAAGTTAATGTTAAGTAGAAAATTAGGGCGAAAGCGGAAAACAGGCCAGAAGAAGTAGCCCGTCCCGCTTTCCTTTGGCTAAAATCCATGAAGCCCATCTTTGACCTCCTTTCCTTTGTGTATTAGCGCCGTAAAAAGCTGAGGAGCGACCGCACCTGGGCGGCTTCCGGCGCCTGAGGAGCCAGAGCTAAAAATTTTTCCAAGTGCACGATGGTGAGATCCTTACGCTTTTTCTGATTGTAAGCCAGGCCAAGGTA
>CAZVIN010000129.1:0-34147 GCA_964627255.1 uncultured Eubacteriales bacterium | reverse complement strand
TCATCGCCTGGCCCTGCTTGGGGCTGGCGCAAACAACCCAGACTCCTCCACCGTTAGAGATAAAGCAAGTCCGAGCCAATGTCTACGAGGTTACTGGTGGTAGCGGGGCTAATACTGGGTTCATCATCGGAGAGAAAGGGGTAATTGTCGTCGATGCCAAGATGACGGCTGACTCGGCCCGAGAAATGCTGACAGCCGTCTCCAAGGTCAGCTCCCTTCCTTTACAAGCAATAATTCTAACCCACAGCGATGGGGACCATGTCAACGGGTTAATCGGCTGGCCCAAAGAAATCCCAGTCATCGCTCATGAGAATACTTTCCAGGAAATGAAAGGAACCATAAAAGAAGGTCCGCTTCTCGACTATTTTCCCTCGATTACCTATAAGCAGGAATTAATCATTCGTTCCGGAAAAACCGCGGTTCACCTTCTCTATTTTGGCCCTGGCCATACGAGTGGTGATACGGTTGTCTATCTTCCTGAAGAAAAAGTGGCCTTCTTGGGTGACCTGGTCTTTATCGGACGGGAGCCGCTAATTCACCGTCAAAAGGGCGGCAACTCCTTCGGGGTAGTAAAAATACTAAAGCAGGTTCTCCAATTAGAGGCGACGAGCTTTATTCATGGACATGGTGAAGTTATCGACCGTTCAGGAGTGGAAAAAGCTATTTCTGAGCTTGAAGCGAGACAAGCTCAGGTTAAAACCTTATTAGCGCAAGGAAAGTCCTTGGAGGAAATCAAGGCGGCTTTAAACGTCCAGGAAGCACCCGTGGCTCCCGGTCGAACCAGGCGGCCCAGCCTGGTAGAAATTATCTATCTTGAGCTGACCGAAAAGAAGTGAAAGCCTTTTATTCTGAATTACTAAAGACAGAACTTCCAGGTTTATTGTTGGTAAACCTGGAGAATGGGAGGCGCAAGAAGGAATCTCGGGAGCCTTTGGATGTAGATTTTTAGAGGAAACTTTCTTAGGTCGCTAGCGTCGCTTGTTTATATTAATCTAATTAGCTTCATGGATATAAAACCACCTGAGGTGAATTTACTAAAAGGCACATCTAAATATCCTATTTTTTACCCGCAAAAAAGTCTGAAAAATCTTAAAGATTAAACTGAGTCCGGTTCAGCTCATCGGCGAGGAGACAAAAATAATTTCCATTGAGCCGATGATTTTTTCTCCACGACGAAGTTATCTCCTAATTTTACCAGGGACGATAGGGAAGCAAAGAAAGGCCAGCTGGTTTAACCACTCTGAAGAGAGCATAAAAATTGCCTTTTTCCGGGACAAGATGGTAACCCCAATATCGGATCAGACCATACTGGGACTGAGGCTCCAGAAGACAGGGAATAAGATTGGCCGCTAATTGACCACAAGAAACGTAAAAATCTCCCTTACGCACTAAGGTTTGAAGGCTCCGCCCTTCCACTTCTATTTTTTCTGGCGGAAGATAATCATAGCGAGAGGGAATAATATCCGTCACTTCGTAAGCTTCAACCTCGACCGTTTTGTCCTGAACGACCATTTCTACCTTAATTCCGTGTCGCCGCAAAGTATTAACCACATCCAATCTCTGAGCGGGGACAATATAACCTAAGGGCCTGGTAACGGTCAGCTTCGAGGTCACTAAGGGAAACCAATTCTTAATTACTTGAGTGATTATCTTATATTGTCCTGCCGCGGGGGCTGGCTCTATTTCATTCTGCAACAGATAATCACCAGCTTTTTTATCCACCTTGAGAATTCCCCGGACCGGACTTTCGGTCCGCTCAAATTGTTTAATGGTTAATGTCGGGTTAGCTTCGTCGCGAGCATATTCCATCCTCAAATGGACCAGGTCATCAGGCTGGTAAACCGTGGCTCTCTCCACCAACGATTTCCTTAGCCCGCGCACCAGGCTTAACACTTCCTCCGCATGATTGGCCACCGCTTCCATCAAGCTCCGGACGCCAAAATATTGCCAGCGAGTTCTTTCGGCCAAGGTTGGCAAGTCATGCCGAGAAGCGCCTTCTTGGATAAAAGAAAGAGTTTCATAAACACCCAAACTGTTGCGACCGTCGTTGAGGTCCGTCGTAGAATAGCGCCACATCATTTCTCGGCCAGCCAATTCCTGCGGGCTATACCTAACTCCCGCCGAAGAATCCAGGCCCATTTCCTGGCTCACTAAATATTCAAAAAAAGTGATTCTTCTTTTTTCTAAACTTCGATTAACTTCGGGAAAGAGAGTTTGCCGCGAAAACGCCTGGAGCTGGGGATGAATATTCAGATTAGAGACACAGCCAATCGAAACCCGATAATAATCATCTCCCTTCTCGTGCAGGTCAAGAGTTACTTCTGGCAACCACGCTTGAAATATCTGATGGATGGCCGCGGTTTCTTCAGCTTCCAGCTTAACATGGTCGCGGTTAAGGTCTAAGCTTTGCTCATTCACTCTGACATCAAACCAATTACCATAGGGATTAGCTTGGGGCAGGATTAAGAAATTCAGTTTTTTTACGAGCGGCCGCAATTCACCCACAGCCAAGTCGCGAATAAACTGGAGTGCGGCCTCCTTGCCAGATTGTTCGTTGCCATGCTGAGAAGCGAAGATAAAAACCGTGGGTTTGTTTCGGTTAAGGCCTTCTGGAGAGGTGACGCCGGTTTCGTTGATGACCACCAAATAGAGGTTCCGATAATCAAAGTTGGGAACCGGTCTGGTTCGGCCAGCCAGAAGCACGTTTAGCTCAGGAGAAAGATGGTCGACTAAGCTTAAGAAGCGGGCTATTTCCTCGGTCTGACTATAGCGTAAATAATTTGCTTCTTCTGCCGGAGTTAAAACTCTTGTTTGTTGAGCGCCAAGGAAACCGGCTAAAACCAAAAGCCCCAAAAAAATCCAGAACTTTCGTTGCTTCATCATTCCTAACCTCCAGGAATAATTTTTAGATTGATCGACCGTTTTCAGGAGATTAAAGACGCGGCTGAAATGACCCCTCTCCTGTTCGATTTTTTCCGCGGTTTCGTGTTCGCCCTTCTTCGGCGCCGGGCAACTCATTTCACTGGTCTTAAAGATTTTATTTAAGTTTTAAGCATTCTACCTTCTATTAGCCTTTCCCTTTGCCCAATTTTATAAAAATTAGGTAAATATATAAGTTGTCACCAATTTTTTACCTTCTTCATTCCCCTATTTTGTTTATGTTCACCTGTTTTGGTGCCGGCTTAGACATTCTCGGTCCCAAAAAGCCCCTCGAAAGAGGATTCAGGGGGCTAAACCTTTCTGGCCGCTTCTGCCATCCCAGGCTTAGGCTTCAAACCAGCGCAAATAAAATGAAAGAGAACCTGGATTATTTTATTCCTCCTCTGGCTTAACTCTTCCTTCTCGCACCGCCTCGGCAATAATTTTTTGCTGAATTTGAGCCGGCACCTCTTCATAATGCGAAAATTCCATCACAAAAGAGCCACGGCCGCCGGTAATCGATGTCAGAGTGGGCTCAAAATCCAACATTTCAGCCATAGGAACAATGGCTTTTATGATCCTCATATTTCCCTTCTGCTCGACTCCCTGCAAACGGCCTCGGCGCCCGTTGAGATTACCCATAATGTCCCCAAGGTAGTTTTCAGGCGTATAAACCTCGACATTCATGATCGGCTCAAGAAGCGTTGGTTTTGCCTCTTTGGCGCCCTTTTTAAAAGCCATGGAGGCGGCTATTTTGAAAGCTAAATCAGAAGAGTCAACTTCATGGTAGCTGCCGTCGTAAAGAATAACTTTGAAATCAACGGTCGGGTAACCAGCCAGAACTCCCTTCTTTCTGGCTTCCTGAATGCCCTTCTCGATGGCCGGGATGTAGTTCTTGGGAATGGCCCCCCCAAAAATTTTATCCTCGAATTCAAAGTCAGTCCCCCTGACCAAGGGTTCCATTTTGATCTTGACATCGCCGTACTGGCCGCGGCCGCCGGTCTGTTTTTTATATTTTCCCTGCACGTCCGAACGACCTTTAATCGTCTCCCGATAGGGAATCTTGGGCGGTTTTAGAATGACATCAACATTATACCTCTTCTTCAATTTTTCCGTCGTTATTTCAACATGGAGTTGGCCATTACCCGAAATAAGCAGCTGACCTGTCTCGGCATCACGTTCAATCCGGACGGTCGGGTCTTCTTCCGTAATCCGGTGAGTGGCCTGGGAGATGCGGTCTTCATCCGCCCGCGTTTTTGGTTCGATAGCAAAGGAAATAGAGGGTTCGGGAAACTTAATGGTCGGAAAAACAATATCTGAACCCCGAGCAGTGAGCGTATCGCCGGTTGTCGTTAGTTTCAGCTTAGCCGTGGCCACAATATCGCCCATTCTGGCTTGACCGGCTGGGACTTGTTCTTTCCCTTGGAGATAGAAAAGCCCGCCAAGTTTTTCTTCGGCTTCGCGAGTCGCATTGGTAACCGTGACATCAGGGTTAACCTTGCCCGAAAAAACGCGCATAATGGAAATGCGCCCAGTATAGGGGTCGGAAATAGTTTTAAAAACGAGCGCGGCAAAAGGCGTCTCCAGAGAAGGCTTCAGCGAATCGTCTTTCCCGCCCTTGATGATTTTAAGAGGCGGTCTTTCCAAGGGGGAAGGCAAAAGCTCGACAAAGGAATCAAGAAGCGGCCGGCAGGCAATATTGAAAAGGCCCGAGCAAGCCAAAACGGGAAAAAGCTGTCGGTCTAAGACTGCTTTTTTGAGACCATTTTTAATTTCTTCCTCACTCAAGTCGCCAGCTTCAAAATACTTTTCCATTAACTTTTCGTCATTCTCCGCAATCATCTCAATCAATTGCTCCCTTCTTTTTTCTACTTCCTTCTGGAGTGACGCCGGCACTTCCTGTTCCTCGAATTGCCCGCTTTCGTCCTTGGCATAAACCAGGGCCTTTCTTCGGACCAGGTCAACGATTCCGGCAAAATCCTTTTCCTCCCCAATCGGGACCTGAAGAGGAACGGCCTTTCGACCAAAAAATTGCTGGATGGCCTCAAGGGTGCGGTCGAAATGAGAATTCTCTCGGTCCAGTTTATTGATAATGAATAGACGCGGATAATCCAATTCCTCCAGCATGGCCCAGACCTTTTCCGTGCCAACTTCCACGCCGGCCACACCGCAAACAAGAACGGCCGCGGCATCGACTGCCCGCAGCGCCGCCCGTGTATCCCAAAGAAAATTGTGATAACCGGGAGTATCAATCAAGTTTAAACGATACCCTTCCCAGTCCAAGAAGCAGGGGGCCGCATTAATCGAAATTTTGCGGTCGACCTCTTCGGGTTCATAATCAGTAACTGTGTTGCCTTTATCCACTTTTGTCAGCCGGGGCGTCACGCCGCCGTTGAAAAGAAAGGCCGCTACAAGAGAAGTTTTGCCGCAAGAGCCATGCCCGACCAAGGCAATATTGCGGATTTGTTCAGGGGAATAATCTTTCATTCTTTATCCTCCGAGATGATTCACCTTTTCTGCCTTGCTAAATTTAAGCCGCTAAGGGAGAAAAAGGAAGTAATATGATACACAATCAATCGCTCGGTCTCAAGCCTTAGGCTCATCCTAAAAGAAGCTAATCATTGGCCCGGTAATAATAACACCTCTATCTTTGTCCGTAAGTTACCTCAAACTCAAATCAAAACCCTGAGCCGCGATGTCAGCCCTCCGTTTTTATTAAGGAGGGAGCTCAAAGGATTTTACCTTCAGAATAAGAAAACTATGGATAGCTCCCCGCCCTTTCCCACACACTCTAAGATTTGACGGCCGCCGCCTATTGCTTTAAGTCTTTTTCTTCCCAAAAGGCCTTGAACTCGGGAGGGATAGGGGCTTCAAACTCCATCCAGACCTGTTTCGTGGGATGAATAAAAGCCAGACGCCGGGCATGGAGGAAAAGACGCCGACTCGAACCTTCTTTACGGCCATAGCGGCGGTCACCGACAATGGGGTGGCCGGCTGCGGCCAAGTGTACCCGGATTTGATGGGTCCGTCCGGTTATCGGCTTTATCTCCAGGACAGAAAAATCCTTCCCCTCCCGGAGCACTGAAAAAATGGTGACAGCTTCCTTAGGCCGACGCGAGCGGATGGAAAAACGGCTTCGGTCATGGGGATGACGACCGATTCCCCATTCAATGCGACCACCAGGCTGGGACATCCTTCCCCAGGCAATAGCAATATATGTTTTGTCCACTTCCCGATTCTTAAATTGCCGTTGCAAGGCCTTGTAGGCTAAATTAGACCTAGCAACTACCATTACCCCAGAGGTATCGCCATCAAGACGATGGACAATTCCTGGCCTTTGGGGTGAGCCAACGGTTTTTATTTCTGGAAAATGATAAAGTACTGCGTTGACCAGAGTCCCGCCTCTTTTTCCGGCGCCAGGATGGACAACAAGACCGGCAGGCTTATTGATGACAATTACATCCTCGTCGGCATAGATAATGTTTAAAGGAATGTTTTCCGGTTCAAGGGAAGTAGGAGGCGGCGAGGTCGTTTCGACCTCCATCTCAATTTTCTCCCCTCCCTTGAGACGATAGCCAGCTTTAATTATTTCTCCGTTTACTCGCACTAAGCCCTGGTCGATGAGACGCTTCACTTGCGACCGGCTGAGCCAATTAAGGCGCCGCGTGATATAAACGTCGAGACGCTGGCCAGCCTCAGCCTCAGGGACGGGAAGCTCTTTTTTCATCGCCTCCCCTGGATTTAAAAATTAAAAGAAGCGTGAGGCCACCAATGAGCCCGAGTAAACAAAAAAATTGCGGCGTTGATAAGCTGAGATAGGGTGAGGCATTTCTTAAAAGATAGATCTTCTCCTGATGATCACCCCGATAAAACTCCGTGAAATAGCGAATTAAAGAATAGTTAATGACGTAAAAAGCGAAAACTTGCCCGGTAAAAGTTCTTTTTTTAAGGATTAGCCAGAGGACAAAAAAATTAAGAAAATTTAAACCAGCTTCATAAAGCTGGACGGGGTGAATGGCCAGGCCTAAGGGGACACCCGTAAGCTCATGAGAGTAAGGATTAGTAAAAGTTACGGCCCAGGGAAGAGCGCTAGGCCGGCCATAGCAGCAGGAGGCGGAAAAACAGCCAATCCGGCCAAAACCATGACCCAGGGCAAGACCAGGGGCGATTATGTCTGCCGCCTTCCAGGTGGGAATCTTATGCCGCCAAAAATAATAAAGAGCAAAAATTAAACCAAAAACCAATCCGCCCTGAAAAACACCTCCTGACCGGGCTAAATTAAGCAAATCACCTGGAGACTTGATGTATTCAGAGAAATGCCCGGCCAAAAGTACTAATTTAGCCCCGATAAGGGCAATGATTAGGGTATAAAATGCTCCATCAGCTAATCGCCTGGTATCCAGGCCTTGCTTTTTAGCCTGGGTTAAAATAAACCAAAGCCCCATCCCCACGCCTATGGCCATCATGACGCCATAGGTATGGAGAGAAAATGGGCCTAATTTCAGCAAGATGGGGAACACGGCTCTCTCCTCGGAGACCGGATAAGAAAGATAATGAGCAATAGGCCACCGATGGTAATGCAAGAATCGGCCAAGTTAAAAAAGGGCCAATGATGTTGACCCAAATGGAGGTCAATAAAATCAATCACGTAGCCTCGAGCTAACCGGTCAATGAGATTGCCTAAGGCCCCAGCCAAAATAAGGCCGAAGGAAAATTTAATTAATCCGGCGCTTGCTGGAGTCTTCAAGTAGTAAAAAATAACTATGCTCAGGGCAACTAAAGAAATTAGAGTCAAGAGGAGGCGACCGGCAGGATGTTGGAGATTGGCAAAGGCCCCAAAAATGACCCCTCGATTATGAATCCGGGTTAAATTGACCAGGCCGGGAATCACCTCGACCTTCTGGTATAGGAAAATTTTTTTAGCGACAACAGCCTTACTTAACTGGTCAAGACCGACCAAAATAAGAACCAGAAAATGGAAAAGCCACGACGAACGTTTCATCCTTCCCCCTTGAGGACAGCTTCACACCGAGAACAAAGTTCTGGATACTCGATGCTTTTCCCCACATACAGAGAATAATTCCAGCAGCGCTGACATTTTTGCCCGGGGGCTAATTCCACCGTCACCTTTCCTTCAGGGTCAACGCCGGGCCTAATTTCAACGGCTGAAACAATGAATAACATCGGCAGGTCTTTAAAATATTTATCTAAGATAGGCTGAAGAGAGGGCGGGATTTCGAGAATAATCTTGGCCTCCAGGGAATTCCCGATGAGTTTTCCAGCTCGCGCTTCTTCCAGGGCTTTTAACACCTTATCCCGAATCTTTAGCAGTATTTCGAAATATTTCTTTTCTTCTGGCGTTAACCATTCTTCGGTTAATTGAGGGAAAAATGCCAGGTGGACTGATTCCTCCTTAGCCTTGAAGCTGGGCATATTTTCCCAAGCCTCTTCGGTAGTAAACGGGAGGATAGGCGCCATGAGAAGCAGCGTCTCCCGGAGAATCAAGAATAAAGCAGTTTGTGCGGAGCGGCGAAGTTTAGAGCGCGGCGCCGAACAATAAAGCCTGTCTTTCAAGACATCGAGGTAAAAGGCGCTCAAATCGTTGGTGAAAAATTGGGATAGGGAGTGATAAATTACATGATATTCATAATCCTCATAAGCCTGGAGCACCCTTTCCCCGACGTCGGAGAGCCGGTCGAGAGCCCAGCGGTCTATCAGGAGAAGCTCTTCCTTCGGCAAAGACTCCTCGTCTGGTGAAAAATCATAAAGGTTGCCCAGCAAAAATCGCCAGGTATTTCTAATTTTGCGGTAGGCCTCAACCAATCGCTCGAGAATTTCTGGGCCGAAACGAGCATCCTCTTTATAATTAAGCATGGCCACCCAGAGACGAAGAATTTCGGCGCCGTTGGCCGCAATAATTTCGGCCGGCTCAATATAATTGCCAAGAGACTTAGACATTCCCCTGCCCTGTTCGTCCAGGACAAAACCGTGGGTAATACAAGTTTTGTAGGGTGAGCCCTGCCGGACTCCCACTCCGACCATCAGCGAGCTATTAAACCAGCCCCGATACTGGTCATGACCTTCGATGTAGACATCAGCTGGCCAAGGAAGGTCAGGCCGTCGGCCCAGGATGCAATGACTGGCTCCCGATTCGAACCAGACATCCAAAATATTATTTTCTTTCTGCAACCTCTTAGACCCGCAAGAAGAACACTTAGTATCATGGGGAAGAAGCTCCAAGGCGGGCTTCAGATACCAGGCATTGGACCCTTCCTTGGAAAAAATAGTTGCCACGTGTTGGGCAATTTGCTCGGAAATAACTATCTGGCCACAATCCTCACAGATAAACGCGGGAATGGGAACTCCCCATAATCGCTGTCGAGAAATGCACCAATCCGGCCGGGCAGCAATCATGTTAGCGATTCGTTCTTCGCCCCAGGGCGGAATCCATTTGATACGCCGAACTTCCTCTAGCGCTCGCTCTCTGAGACCGTTGGCCTCAAGAGAAATAAACCACTGCGAAGTTGCCCGAAAAATGACCGGATTCTTGCAGCGCCAGCAATGAGGATAAGAATGGGAAACCTCGCCTTCTTTGAGCAAAGTGCCTTCCCGCCTCATATCCTCGACAATTTTGGAGTTAGCTTCAAAAACGTTAAGCCGTCCGTATCGTTTAACCTGAGGAATAAAGCGGCCTTCGCCGTCAACAGGGGTATATATCTCCAGACCATATTTGACGCCGGTCAAATAGTCTTCATAGCCGTGACCAGGGGCAGTATGAACGCAGCCTGTCCCGTCTTCAAGGGTGACATAATCAGCCAGAACCAGGATTGACTCGCGCTCAACCCAAGGATGCTGGGCCTTCAATCCCTCGAGTTCTTTACCAGGAAACCTGGCTAAAACCTTAGGCTGAACAAAACCCAATTCTTCGGCGACCACAGGCATCAGTCGGCCGGCCACGATATAAACCTCTTGTCCGGCTTCAAAGGCGACATACTCATGGTCGGGATGAAAGGCAATAGCCAAATTAGCCGGCAAGGTCCAGGGGGTGGTCGTCCAGATGATGATAGAAACTTTTTTGCCCTGGAGAGCGGGGTATTTCTTCGAAAGGTCGCTGAGAAGCGGAAACTTAACATAAATCGAAGGCGAAACTTTTTCCTTATATTCGATTTCGGCCTCGGCCAGAGCTGTCTGACAATGAGGGCACCAATGAACTGGCCGTAGACCTTTATAAACATTGCCGGAAGCGAGGAAAGCGGCTATATAGCGAACTACTTCTGCCTCGTAGCCAGGGTCCATTGTGAGATAAGGTTTGTCCCAGTCGCCAAAAACTCCTAAGCGCTGGAACTCGTTTTTTTGAATATCGATAAACTTAAGGGCATAACGCCGGCATTCCTCTCTTATTTCAATCACTGACATTTCTTTCTTGCGCGGTCCCAATTGCTGGTCAACCTTAATTTCAATGGGCAGGCCATGGCAATCCCAGCCAGGAACATAAGGACTGAGGTAACCCTGCATTGTTTTCGACTTAACGATAAAATCCTTCAAAATCTTGTTAAGAGCCGTGCCCAAATGAATGTGACCGTTAGCGTAAGGCGGGCCGTCATGGAGGACGAAAACAGGTTTCCCTTGCCTCTTGGCCAAAATTTTCTGGTAAAGCTGCTGACTCTCCCATTTTTTGAGGATTTCTGGTTCTCTTTGAGCTAATTGCGCTTTCATCGCAAAGCTCGTCCGCGGGAGATTGAGCGTTTCCTTAAAATCCCTCGCCATCTCTTGCTCCTCTTTTTAAAGCTTGCTCAACTTCTAAATTACCATATTATAAAATACTTTAGCTGGCAATGGTAATCTGGAGGCTAAATAAATTCCGGCTCTTGAGTTAAAAAATATATCTTCAGAAATTAATTTTTGGAATTAGCAACTCAACCTCTGCTAATACCTGAAAAGAATTAATCTTTACGATAATGGGCGCCTAAGCTGATGGGGTTGGCCAGAGCCGCTCTCGTCACCATAATGGCGGCCTGAATCCCGTGTTTCAGGTCAACCAACTGCGGCTCCATGCGGGCTTCCCGGTAAAATTTTTCAATCCGATGCTGCAAGTATTCCAAGTCGGCCTTGGCTCTTTCCAGTCTTTTTTTCGTCCTGATTATTCCCGCATAGTTCCACATCGTTGACCGAATCATCAGCCAATCCTGCTGGATAAGCGCCGGGTCAACCTCTTCTTCTTTGTCCGGGTAATACCAAGGGTGAATCTCGGATTCCTTATACGGTGGTGTCGGGTTAAAATGAGAAGCAATATGCCGCGACGCCCTTGTTCCCCAGACGAGTCCCTCAAGGAGGGAGGTAGAAGCTAAGCGATTGGCGCCATGAACTCCAGTGCAGGCCACTTCTCCCACCGCATAAAGGCCTTTGAGAGAAGTCCGGCCCCAGCCATCAACTAAGACCCCTCCACAGCAATAATGGGCGGCGGGGACAACCGGAATTGGCTGCTTGGTAATATCGATTCCATACTGAAGACAGGTGCGATAAATATTGGGAAACCTCTCCTTTATATCACATTTAGCATAAGAAGCCAGGTCAAGAAGAACATAATTGGCGTTGGTGTTGATCATTTCCTCATAGATGGCCCTGGTTACTTCATCACGCGGCGCGAGGTCGCCTTTATCGCTGTATTTTTCCATGAAAGTTTGGCCATCCTTGGTTTTTAGCCTGGCACCTTCTCCCCGCACCGTTTCTGAAATTAAAAAGCCTTCAGCATCTCGATGGTAAAGAGAAGTAGGATGGAATTGGATGTATTCCATGTTTATCAAGCGCGCCCCAGCTCGCGCCGCCATCGCATAGCCAGCGCCGATGGCGCCTTTGGGGTTAGAGGTATAAAGATATAAAGAACCACAACCGCCCGTCGCTAAAATAGTATGGGGCGCAAAAATGCTCTTAACGAGGCCAGTTTGATTTTCCAGAACATAGGCGCCGATACATTGTGGCTCGCGATAGGTAGCTAAGGGATTTTTGGAGTGATGGGGGATCGTCAGGAGGTCGACGACAGTGTGGTCGGCAAGAAGGAGAATATTGGGAAATTTTTTTAGGGCGGCGATAAAAGCTTCTTCGATTGTTCTTCCCGTCGTATCTTTTACATGTAAGACCCGGCGCCGGGAGTGCCCCGCTTCTTGGGCATAATCAAGCGCGTCCGGGCTACTCCGCATAAAAGGAATTTTGAGTTCTTTAATCAGAATTTCATCTATCAGCTTCTTGCCCTCCCGGGTCAGGATGTCGACAGCTTCGGGATTATTAAGGCCGTCGCCTGTTTTAATGATGTCTTCTTTAAGAATCTCGGGATGGTCATCTTTGCCCAAGGAAACAATGCCTCCCTGAGCATAATAAGTATTTGACTCCTCAGGCCGGGAAGCTCTGGTCACAATAATCACTCGAAAGCCGTGCTTGGCCGCTTCCAAAGCCGCACTGGCCCCGGCTATGCCACAGCCTAAAATAAGAATATCAGCTTGTTCCTTTTTATTTAGGACCAAATTAATCCTCCACTAATTCCAGGCTGATATCAATCGAACGGTAGGAATGGGTTAACCGGCCAACAGAAATATAGTCAACTCCGAGACAAGAAATTTTCTGGACCCGACGCAAATTTATCCTCCCCGAGACCTCAACCGGAATTCGACCTGCGACCAAGGCGAGGACTCGTCTCATCCGGCGCAGCGGCATATTATCCAGCAGAAGTCGGGAGGCGCCTGCTTCTAAGGCCTCCTTGGCTTCACCTACCGAAGTCACTTCTACCTCAATTTCAGTCAATGGTGGAAGCAAAGCCTTGGCCTTTTCGACGGCTTCCCGGATTGAGCTAAAAAGCCGCAGATGGTTATCTTTAATTAGAACTGCCTCTGAAAGGTTCAGCCGATGGTTATAGCCGCCTCCCATGCGAACCGCATATTTCTCCAAGAGGCGAAGATTAGGGGTGGTTTTCCGGGTATCAAGGATTTTGGTTTTGGGACCGGCCGCGGCGGCAAAACGAGAGGTCATGGTCGCAATTCCGCAAAGCCGCTGGAGAAAATTGAGCGCGGTTCTTTCTCCCTTAAGGATAGCAACAGCTGGGCCAGAAAGGCGGGCTAAAATCTCCTCCCGGCGGAAACGCTGGCCATCCTCCTTTTGTTTTTCAAAAACTATCGAGGGGTCGAGAAGCTGAAAGACGCGTCTGGCTATGTCTAAACCAGCCAGCACCCCCTCTTCCTTAGAGATAATAACAGCTCTCACTTGAAGCTCGGAGGCGATAAGAGTATCTGTAGTTATATCCCCGGCCGGCAGGTCTTCGGCTAAAGCCGCTCTGATTATGGAGTCAACGGCCTTCTCATCCATAGCTTTCAATTATACTCTCCTCTAACCCGGGACTCAAACGCCTTCAAGAAGGTGAAAATTGAGATGAAAAAATACTCCTTTCTTTTGTCCCCCTTACCCTCTCACTTTAATCAATTTTTACCACCCTTCCTATGGATGAGGCAAACACCGCCTGACCCTGACGCCAAAAGCTCAAGGTGATAATATTCTGAGTCTTTTTTAGAATAAGTAGCTGGAGGGAAACAGAAACTCGCTCAGGCCAAGAAAACTAAAGGGTTATTGCCATTTATTCTGGGAGAAAAGCAAACACCCGGGTCGGCGCGCCGGTGCCATTTTTAATCAGCATCGGAATCACGTAAAGAGTCGCTCCTTTTTCGGGAAGCTGGTCTAAATTAGCAATGTTTTCCAGAGCCAGTTTCTCGGCCGCGCAGAGGACCTGGTGAACCTTAAAGTCCTTGGATTGACCATAATCGATGGATGGGGTATCAATGGCAATCCCTTTTATATTCCTCTCCTTTATCAGAAAATCAACGGCTTCCGCTGAAAACCCAGGAAAGCTTAACTCCGGCAAGGCTTCCGGGCCACCCTTATCCGTGCCTAAGACTGCCTTCTTATCTGGATAATGGACTGTCCCGAAACCAGTAAACATAATGACCCAGGCGTTGGTGGGAATTCGACCGTTCTTTTTCTCCCAGACGTGAATATCCTCAATCTGAAGCAAATAATTACGGTTAGCGGCACACTTAGCGGCAACGTCAATTTTCACCGCGGGTCCAATCCATTCTTCGAGAGGGACCTGGTCTATGGTTCGGCCCCCCTGTGCAAAATGAATTGGGGCATCAGCATGGGTTCCGCCGTGCTCTGAGGCGGCAAATTCGTTCGAGGCGTACCAATAGTTGAGTTCAGTAATACCCCAAAAAACCTTAGTCAGTTGAAATGGCTTTGCTGTCGGCCAGTAAATAGATGTTTCATCAAAAGGATAAGTCATGTCGAGCAGCTTTCCTTGTCGCACCAGCTCAGGCCGGCAAGCACCCAAATTGAAGGCTATTAAGCCGCCCAGCACGCTCAGCAACAAAGTCGCCAAGACAAAAAAGCCTTGTCTCAAAAACCGGTGAGCGGCCGGAGAAAAATTAGCTGGTTTCATTTGTCTCTCCTCACCTCTAAATTAGTCCTCGCTTAACTAATTAACCCTTATAACATTTAGCTTATTTCTATCTCAATGTTAAGCCCTGAGCCCCGTGTTCTCTGTTTGAAGGGCATGAATTTCAACCCTCTTCTCTCCATCTGTTGTTCCCAAATTTCTGGTTACAAGATTAATATCAACTCAAATGTTTTGCAATTTGATAAATTTCTTTCTCTTCCAATTTCTCTGGGCTGGGTTGAAGGATAAGCCTGGGATGCCGGAACCGAGCATTAAAGGTTCGGCCTTCCCGAATCGCCTTCGATGGAACCCCTGACCGCAGAGGATGTAGGAACCTAAGCTGGACAAACAAAGAGGCTAAAAAGCGGTGAATTATTCTTACGAGTCATATCTTCCATCCAGAGGAATTGAGGGCAAAATATCAGGTGCAGGGCTAGAAACAAAAAGCTCCCTCGCTACCTCTATTATCTGACAACCACCATCTGTCGGCGCCAAGAGGGGGGACGAAACGGCGGGAAAACCCTGAGACGAAGGGAGGCCATTTCGGAGGCTTTGTTGCCTACCCCCATAACAGGGAAGAGAAGCACCATTCTTACAAAATTTAATGCTGGCTCGCCGTCTGACGGACCCGGCTTTCCCAGCGTCCGGCCTTGAGGAGGCGCGCGAGGAGCTGTAGGCATTCTTCATCGCTGGTGGCGGCGAACAGATTATCAATCTGCTTAAAAGCTTTTTCTTTATCGGCAGTCCGGGTCAGTATCTCTATTATTTCTCGCCAGACGCGGGAAGGGAAATTTGTCCCCACTTGCAGCCAGCATTCCTTAGCTTTCTCTCTCTCGCCAACGTTCCAATAAAAGCAACCGAGTTCATACCACCCTCGGTCGCGATATGACTCATGACAATCGATTAGGTATTGATAGCAAGCCATCTGAGCCTGGAGATAATCAGCTTCAACTTCAAACCAGGACTTATAGCCTTGTTTCCTGGCCACAGCCAAGCAGTCTTCATAAATGAGCGCCACCACAAAACATTTGGCCATTTGGTCGTGAATTTCGGGGGGAAGAAAGCGGCGGATGAGAAACTCCTTCGCCTCCTTATAAGCCTGGTTGAGGTAATTTAGCGCCCGCCGCTCAAAGGCATATTGCGAAGCTAAATAAATTAAGAACTCAGCGCCGACTCTTGTTTGGAGATGGCGGCGGAGGAAAGCAATAATTTCCCGGTCGAAGGTCTTGTTAAAATAAAGCTCCTCCAAATAATCATAAGCAACAGAAATATTGTTAATAGGAATGATAACATTATTAAGATTGTGAGTGAGAAATTCCTCAGTAAGAGCGGCGATGCGGGGGTCATTCAAGTCAAAAGGGGCCAAATACTGCTGAAAAAAAAGACGAAGCTGTTCTTTTTCCGGCAACTTAACCATTTCATCCAGGAGTTTAGGCCATTCAACAAGCAATTTTTTTAGGGCTTTTTCTCTTTCCTCCGTCTCCGGGTGGCCTTGGATCGGTTTATCTTTTTGGAATGAAGGCCAATCCGCTACCATGAAAAGTTTTAAAGGGAGGCTATTGCCTTGAAAATAGACCTCCTGGGGCTGAGTTCGGGGGGAAGCGGATTCAACCGGCGGGCTCTCTGGACTAAAGGGAAGAGGGGGGAAGCCCGAAACAAAATAAAAAAGACTGGCGCCGCTGGCCAGAATTGCTTCATAGGGAGAACTCTTAAAAAAATAGAAGGCTGGGATGCTTTCTAGGCCATAGCTCCTCTTGACTATAACCTTTTTCCCTTGCAGCGAAAACCTAGTTTCGTTGGGAACAACCTGCTTGAGACGACGTAGCGTTTCCAGCCGGCCGCGGTCTAGGAAAAGCCAGGCGCCTGCTTCAGGAGAACTGGGTGGGATAAAAACCTGGCCCCTTTTTGTTTCTACTTCCTTATTCTTAACCTGGTCAAATAAGGCGAAAAGGTCTTCCTCAGTTATCTCTCTATTATCTAAGTTCTTCGGTTCAACGTCGCTCCTGATTATCGCCTCCAATAGCGACTGATAAAAGGCGGCTAGCTCTTCTTCCTTCAAGTCCGGCGATAAGAACTCGAACTTGAGTAAGGCCGAAAGAAAAGCCTTGAGCTTATTTTGGTCGATAGCTTCTTCCAGGCTCTCCTGAGAGGGGAATTTTCCCTGAAGCGAACCCAAAGCCTGGGCCAGGGCTTTTTCTTTAATTGCGACTAACTTATTAATATCAGAGGAAGAAGCTTCCGTAGGCACCCGCCGCCAAGGGCCTGCTGAACCACATATAAGCAAAAGAAATAGACAGAAATGAAGCCCAAAAGAAATTAAAATAGACATGAAAAAAGGGGAGACGGCGCCGCGGGAAATTTTTTTCCAGGCTATTAAACGCCGGTTGGCCGGGAAAAATTCAGCGAAAAGGTTAACCATTCTCTTTTCCCCGCATCTGGTCTACCCCGCTTTAATACTACCTTGAATTTTCTCATCTTTTTAACCAAAAGACAAGGGCTTTCTTATCTCACTAACCGATAAGCGTTTAGGTTAAAATTAACTCCTCTGGTTTGAAGGCTGGTTTTCTGGTGGCATCTCTAAAAATGCGTCAAGTTTCTTACCGCTACCAGGTTTTTAAACAAATATCCCTTTCTGGGCCGCAGAAGATGCAAGGCAAAAATTAGCGACCTCTAACGATTGGCTATCTTCCTTTTCTCGATTGAGATGTCGAGCGGGAAATTAAATTTAATTTCAGGTGGTCTCCATGGCCAAAGCCTGATTGGCGGGAAAGGAGCTTTGTTTAAGACGACCCCCTTATATCTGGGGGGTGAGGGAGAATTTAATCGCTTTTCCTCCAGAATAATTTTTGATTATCCTCTTAGAGACAGCTAATGGCTGACAACTCAAACCCAACCAAAAGGGACTTTGATGGCCAAAAAACGTCGGCCAAAGTGTCAGTCGTATCCTGACGGCATACACGGCTTTGCAGAAACGAGAAAAATAGGGTAAATATGTAAGGCGGCACGAATTAATTAAGCGGGGAGGAGAATTAAGATGCCCGAAAAAGACGATAAATCAACGGCGGCCTTTCGGCCCGAAATACCTCAAGTTACCGAAATATTTTTTCTCAAGGGTTCAAATTCCCTTGACTGGGGAATGAAAAATCGGTTAGCGCGCATTTTTAACCCGGAAACCGGCCGCACTGTCATGCTGGCCTTTGACCATGGTTATTTCCAGGGACCTACTTCTGGTTTGGAGCGTATCGACCTGAGTATCCTGCCTTTAATTCCTCATGCCGACTCCATCATGTTAACCCGGGGAATACTGCGAACCGTCATTCCTCCCTCGACCCCCAAATCCGTAGTTCTCCGGGTTTCAGGCGGTCCAAGCATTTTGAAAGAACTTTCCAATGAAGGCCTGGCTGTTGATATTGAAGAGGCCATCCGGTTGAATGCCTGCGCCTTGGCCGTCCAGGTTTTTATTGGCGGCGAGCATGAACGCGAAACCGTCCTTAACATGACCCGCCTTGTTGACCTCGGCAGTCGCTACGGAATTCCCACTCTAGCCGTAACGGCCGTAGGCAAAGATATGCAGCGCGATGCTCGCTATTTTCGTTTGGCGACGAGAATTTGCGCTGAGCTCGGCGCTCATTTCATTAAGACTTATTATGTAGAAGATGGATTTGAAACCGTCACTGCTGCCTGCCCCGTCCCAATTGTTATTGCTGGCGGCAAAAAAATTCCCGAAATAGACGCTCTGAAGATGGCTTATCGAGCCATTCAAGAAGGCGCCGCGGGCGTGGACATGGGACGAAATATCTTCCAATCAGATTACCCGGAAGCTATGATTCAGGCAGTCCGTGCTGTAGTTCATCAGGAGGAAACCCCAGAAAAAGCCTTTGCCCTCTACCAGGAGCTTTCGCTTGCTCAAAAGAGACAAGGAAAGCTGGGCCACAAAAGATAAGGAAAAGTTAATTGCTTCACTAAAGATTAGCCTAAGAAAAGCAGCGGGTGATGAAGGCGGTCATCTGGTACAATAATTTGGATATTCGGCTGGTGGAAATACCTTTAATTCATCCCGGTCCCCAAGAGATTTTAGTCAAGGTTATTTCCTGTGGAATCTGTGGAAGCGATGTCGTCGAGTGGTACCGGCTGCCTCGGGCTCCTTTTATCCCTGGCCACGAAATCGGCGCTGAAGTAGTCGAAGTTGGCCAATTGGTAAAGGACTTTCGGCCCGGAGACAGAGTGTTCATCGCTCCTAAGATACCCTGCGGCCAATGTTACTATTGCCGCCAGGGACACTTCCCTCAGTGCTCAGCCGTAAAAGAAAGATTACCCGGAGGGATGGCTGAGTACATTCTGGTGCCTGGAATAATTGTAGAGCGCGGGACTTATCTTCTTCCTGAAAAAATTTCTTTTGACCAAAGCACGTTTATCGAGCCTTTAGCCTGCGTTGTTCGGGCTCAAAAGTTGGCCAGGCTAAAAAAGGGGCAGATTGTTCTGATCCTAGGAAGCGGGGTTTCTGGTCTGCTCCATCTCCAGCTGGCCAAAAAGAAAAAGTGTCGGACCGCAGCGACGGATATCAACAAAAAAAAGCTCGCCTATGCTCAGCAATGGGGCGCGGACTTAGTAATTGACGCCGCCGACGACGTCTCGGCTCGCCTTCAGGAGCGTTTTGGCCGAAAGGCTAATGTCGTCGTTTTATGCACCTCTTCTCCCAAAGCTATAGAACAGGCCTGGGCGAGTGTTGATAAGGGGGGAACGATCGTCTTTTTTGCTGTTCCCGCGCCTGAAGAAAAAGTCAATTTGCCGATTAATTTCTTCTGGACGCAGGAAATTAAGATAATGACTTCTTATTATTGTGGTCCAGCGGAGATTCAAACGGCCATAGAACTTTTGGTTCGACAGGAAATTGAAGTCGACAAAATGATCACCCATCGCCTGCCGCTTGAGGCCACGGCCAAGGGATTTGACCTGGTAAGGAAGGCCGAAGACGCGCTCAAAGTAATTATTAAACCCTGTTTAAAACCTGAAAAGGCGAAGTAGACAGGTATGACCGCCAAGGTTGTAGCCGCTTTTCCTTTCCATGTTAGCATTAGAGTTATATGAAGCAGTTATGGGCTCTTTGACCCATCAGCCAGACCTTTTCTTCCAGAGGATAGCTTAAGTTTTGCTGGGCCTATGGCGAAATTCATTGAGATGGTCGATAATATGGAGGAACGCTTTTTAATCACCACCACCTGGGAAAAAATCCAGGCGAGGTTAAAAGCTATTAAAAAACTTTATAAAGAAAATTAAGAAAACGGCTCTCGAGCAAGATGGCTGATTTCGAAAGAATGAATAAAAACAGGAGAATCCAGCCTAAGAATCGTTTTGTCTCGACTTGAAGGGAAGGAAATTGGGTCAATGAGTAAGGCGGCACCGTTTAAAAAGGGGTATATTCAGGTTTACACGGGAAACGGCAAAGGTAAAACCACGGCGGCTCTTGGCCTGGCTATCCGGGCAGCCGGGCACGGCCTTCGCACTTATATCGGCCAGTTTCTCAAGGGTCAACCCTACGGAGAAATCGCGGCTTTGCGCCAGTTTTCCCGCCTCATCACTATCGAACAATTCGGCCGCAAAGGTTTTGTTCACGTGACGGAAAACCCGGATGAAGAAGATATAAACCGGGCTCGTCAGGGGCTGGCGCGCTGCCTTCAGGCCATGCTCTCCGGTCGTTATCAAATCGTTGTCCTTGATGAAATCAACGTCGCTCTCTATTTTGGTCTAATAGAAGAAAAGGAGATGCTGGCGTTTTTAGCTAAAAAGCCAGAACCGGTGGAAGTGATTCTCACGGGGCGGTATGCTCCTCCCTCTATCATCCGCCGGGCTGACCTGGTTACAGAGATGAAAGAGAGGAAACACTACTATCAAAAAGGAGTGCTGGCCAGAAAGGGAATCGAGAAATGATGCCCAAAGAGAAATTTGAACGGCTCGTTGAGCAGGCCCTGGGCTCCCTTCCCCGTCGTTTCCGCCAACGGCTGCATAATTTAGTGGTAATGGTTGAACCCTGGCCGCCCCAAGAAGCTCAAGGTCGGCTCCTCCTTGGGCTTTACCACGGTGTTCCTTTTCCCCACCGCGGGCCATTTTACGGCAATGTTGGCCCGGATATAGTTATTATCTACCAGGGACCAATTGAGGCTGTTTGTTCTTCAGACGAGGAAATAGAGGAAAAGGTACGCGAGGTTGTCCTCCACGAGATTGGTCATTATTTCGGCCTGAGCGAATCTCAGTTGAGCCAGCTCAGCCGAGAAAGAGACAAAAATTCTGCCAAGGGACAGTTTAGCCTGGTCCAAAAAGATAAGAAAAATTAAAGGAATTAAAATTATTAACTTTTAAAATTATAATTGCTTAGATGTAAATAGGAGGTTAAATTAATGGCTGAGAAGTCTTTTCAGGGGGTCTTCGCCGCCCTTACTACTCCCTTTGAGCAAGATGAAATTGCTTTAGACCAGTTGCGAGATAATCTCCGATGGTATAACCAGACGTCTCTCGCCGGCTATGTTGTTTTAGGGTCGACGGGTGAAGCAGTTTTCTTATCCGAAAAAGAAGCTGAACAAGTCGTGGCTACAGCCCGCGAAAACATCTCTCCCGGGAAAAAACTAATCGCTGGTGCCTCGCGAGAGTCAGCTAAGGAGGCAATCACTTTTATCAACCGACTGGCTGCTCTCGGAGCGGAGGCTGTCCTGCTCAAACCCCCCTACTATTATAAATCCCGGATGACTCGAGAGGCGCTTCGAGCTTACTATTTCGCGGTGGCAGATAAAGCTAAAATCCCCGTCATCGTCTATCATATCCCCCAGAATACGGGCATTCCTCTGGAGTCAGAATTAATCATCGAATTAGCTTCCCATCCTCACGTCATCGGCCTCAAGGATAGCTCGGGAAATCTTTCCACTGCGGCCGAAGTCGTGCCCTACCTGAAGGACAATTTTTGTTTTTTAACTGGCGCCGGCAATATTTTGCTACCTTCGCTTCAAATGGGTGCCAGCGGCGCTATTCTGGCTGTGGCCTCGGTCATTCCCGATATTTGCTGCCGTCTTTACGAGCTCTGGCAAAGTCGCCGCCTCAGTGAAGCCAGGGAATGGCAACTAAAAATTATCCCTCTTAATAAAGCGCTGACCCAAACCTACGGAATTGCCGCCATAAAATATGCTTTAGACTTAATCGGTCTTCACGGCGGTTCCCCCCGCCTCCCCATTCTTCCGCTTCCCGAGAAAGACAAGGAAACGGTGAAAAATCTTCTGGTTGAATTGGGATTAATCGCCTCTCCTTGATCATAAGATGACCGGCTTATAAATTATCGGCGGTTAAGACTTAAAAAGAACCTGAAAATTTCAAAAAGACAGAAAAAGGCGAAAAAAATTGGACCGTGCACCTTGCTCTGACCAGCCCCTCCCCTGCGTAACTCGAGTCATCAGCTCAGGCAAGGCGACCTCACGCCCAGGAATCATTCCTGCTACCGTTGCTACCTTCCGGTCCTGGCGGGGTTGGCAGGCGACGCCTCGCGGAGGGCCCTGACCCTCATCGCTTCTTCCTCGAATTCGGGCCAGAAGAGTGGTGGCCGCGGCAAGGAATTCAACCCCACTGGAGCGGGTTGTGGGTTACAGGGCACCGCTAGCTCCCCGTCTAGCACGATCCATTCCTCTTATGCCATAGTCAAAGACGAAAGGCAAGCCCACCCCTCACAAGAAAACCATCCCAGATGCCTGCTTCGGCCTGAAGTTGAAGGCCACGATAAACCTCGATTTTCACCCCCAGAGAAAGCTGTAAAAGAATTATATTTCTTAGATTGATATGACTCCCCTCCTCTTGCCGCCAGGCTTCAAAAGATTTTTCCTGGGATTCTTTAACTTTTTCCTGATAACCATAAAAACTATATGTCCCCTCATAGGCATAGCCCATCGTTCCCTTTAAAGGCCCCAATCCCAGGCCGAAAACAAAATAGGGCGAAAGACGGCCGGCTGGCCAGAAGTCCCAACGAAAACTGAAATGACTGCAAACCGGGTCGGCCCGAACAAATGCTTCTGCCTCTACTTGAGCCTGGGAGCCGTTAGAAAATTCCTGGCGCAGCGACCCGGCTGTTTTTAGCCGCAGGTGAGTCCGCTCCACGGAGAAACCGAGGCTCATCGAGCCCTTCTCTCCCTGGGAATAATAACGAAGCCCCAATCCCTCATTCCAACCCTCAACCACAAGAGACAGCTCCTGCGAATAGTTAGATTGAACTAAAGAACCATACCGAGAGGAGAGATAGTCAGTTAGCTCCCGCCTGACCTCAGAGCCAATTCTTTTAACTATACTATCTTGGAAAAGGCTTAAACCCGGGTTTAAACCCCAGCGGCCATAATGCACCTCTAACTCCCAGTGTCCACTCAACAAATAGCGCATCGGGCGGGGCAAAGATGGATCTTTCTTGCCCGGCGTAGGGTAAGTTTCTTTGGTTGATTTTTCCTTGAAAGCCACTGCTTCTTCTTTGGTGGCATAGCCTGGCTTAGCTTCGGGCTTCAGGTCTTTTTCAACTACCTTTTCCTTAGCTTCGCTTCTCTCTATCAACTCGCCCTTATTAATTTCGCCAGATAAAAACTTTTTTTTCATTTCATTAAAAATTTGCCAAAAACCTTGGGGATAAAAAAGCGCCGAAATCTCTTTCTTCGGGTCGATGGCCAAAACGCGCTCGAGGTTATTTCGAGTTTCGACCTCATCGCCCAAATAAAAAGAACAAAGAGCGGCGCCAAAGAAAGCTCTGGAAAGATAGAGATTTTTCTCGGTTAATTGAGAAGCCTCAAGATAAAGGCTTCGCGCCTTTTCATAGTGGCCCTGGATATAAAGCACGTCCGCTTGAGAGAGCAAGGCTTCAACGCCGCTTTCTTGAGGCTGAGCTCGAGGTGGCAAAAAAAGAAGAAAACTCAGACAAAAGACGATTCTCGTTAGAGCAAAAATTGTTGCCGGAATAACTCTTTTGGCCGGCAAAAAAATCTCTTTCACTTCTGGCTCCCCTTTCTCTTCTTCCATGGTCTTCGATTTAATGGCTCTTCCGCTCAATGGGCACTCCTTTCAGTCATAGTATCTGGACACCCTCATTTTTGTCAAAACAAATATCTTGAGCTCTCTTGAAGGATTTCAATTGCCCTCATTTAGTCGAGCCGAGTCCGTCATTTTGGAGACCATAATTAACTCCAATCAAAACCCATCTCCGTCGCGCCTCTCTAAACAAATGCCCTACTTCCTCAATCATCTTCGCTATTAAACAGGCTTTTTCAGCATAAGCACAATGATTTATTGGGGTTATATCGGCTGTATTTCTTTTAAAAGCAAGAAGATATAAGGTTTTAAGCACTCTAAAGGCCTTTTAAAATTGCAAACGGATTTATTCTCGTTCTAACCTTTAAAAGGGAGCCAAGATAAGGTCTTTTAAAACCCCCTCTTTTCCCCGGTGAGAAGAGCTCTTTGAGGCAAAAAATATTAAATACTCATAATAAAAAGTCTCTGAATCTACCCCCTCCGTTTTAATGATAAGCCTCTTAAAATATTGACAAACTGGTCACCCCCGATTAAGATAAAAATGGAGGCGATAAAATGTTTTTCTGGGATTACACCTTTTTCCTTCTGATTCCGCCACTCCTTCTGGCTCTCTATGCTCAGGCAAAAGTTAAGGGAACTTATGCTCGTTTCAGCCAGAGACTGGCTCGCCGCGGAATAACCGGAGCCGAGGTTGCAGCCGAGATTTTGGGCGCAAGCGGTGCGGGTGGGGTCCGAATCGAAAAAATCCCTGGAAGGCTGACTGACCATTATGACCCGCGAAAAAAGACCCTCCGCCTCTCAGAAGCAGTTCATAGCTCCAGTTCTATCGCTGCTTTGGGAGTGGCCGCTCATGAGGCTGGCCATGCGCTGCAGGACCAGTTTCATTACGCTCCACTGCATCTCCGCAATGCTATCTATCCGGTGGCCAACCTGGGCTCGACGCTCGCCTTTCCACTTTTCTTTATCGGTTTTATCTTAAGCCAGGGTAAGCCACATTTTCTTATGGATTTAGGGATATTGCTCTTTGCTGGCGCCGTCGCTTTTACCGTTATTACTTTGCCCGTCGAATTCAACGCCTCCAAGAGAGCCCTATCTATTCTGCGGGAAGGCAATTATCTAACGTCCGAAGAATTGGACGGCGCCCGCCAGGTGCTCGCCGCCGCTGCCTTAACTTATGTCGCCGCCACCGCAATGGCCGTAATGCAGCTCTTACGCCTCTTACTTATTCGCCAATCTCGCGACTAACCGCAAACCTACAGGTTGCCTAACTCGAGAGGGTAATTCTCTTTTCCTATTTTTCGCTGAATTTTTTGTCTTAGCGGCTATTTAGTTTTTTTCTTTCAACCCATTCCCTAAAAACTTCCTTTGCTTTTAGTGAACTTACTGTTCAATAAAAAAGACGCAATCTATTAAGTGAGGCCTGAAATTAAAACATAACCGCCGCGGCCATCCGCTTTAAGTTTGGTGGGCGAAAGAGAAGGAGGGAATTAATTCAGAGGCGGGTCTTTAAGCTGGGGAGATAGAGTAAAATAAATAATTGTTTCCTCATACGAGCTAACTTAGAAATTATTAAACTACTCGCAAAAATGCTGTCTTTAAAAACCGACCCTTAACATTTAAAATTCTTTGCGGGCTTTTAATAGTCTTTTTTTAAAAAAAGGAGGGGGAAGCGAGGTTTTACTTCCCCCTTCGGGCTGAAATAATTATTTAGAACTCGTAGCGGAACCCCAGACGGAAAATCCGTGGGTCAGTGATGGCGGTCAGGTCACCAAACTGGACCACTTTACCGTTGATGATGGTGGTGCTGCTCGAACGGGACCAGACCGAGGTCGGAATAGCCACATTGAAGACGTTAAAAATATCCACAAACAGACCCACCGCGCCCACTTTGGCCGGCAGCGTGAACCGCTTCTCCAGCCTTAAATCTAACAGCGAAAGTGGCGCCATCTTGCGCGAACCTCGCGGCTCAGCATAAATTGTCGTTGTCCCCTGCGTCAGCGTAAGCCCCACATCCGAGCTGCGGATGGTTCTGGTCCAGCGCTGGCCGTCAAGATAACGATAATAACCGCTTATTAGGACACCCCATGGACCAAGCCACACTCCCTGCAACTTGAACTGATGCTCCCTCTCATACGGAAATCGACCATAGGCGTTGACATGGGCGTTGGGATTATCGAAATAGGCCGTCCCGCTCCAGCTATCGTCAAAATCTGTCCCGATTAACCCCCGCGACTTCTGCCAGACAAACGAGGCTGACATCGACCAGCGGTTTGAAAACCGCTTATCCAGGGTTATCTCTACCCCGTCATAATCCCGCTTCGCACCGGGCGGGTTGGTATAGAATGGCCGCGAGGCCACCGCCGTACTGACCTGGTTCCAGAACGTCATCTTTTGGTTGTAATAGGGGTCAGTCGCTGTCACGGGAGTGTAGTTCAACCAGATGGCCGGGTCGAGAATATCATAGTTACCTGTCTTATATTTCTCATAATCCAGCGCATTCAGGTTCACCCCTTCCAGAAGATTGCGGTCCCACTTGCGAATGTAGCGAATCCCCAGCCTCATGTCGGTAATCAACTCCCTCTCCAAGCCGATGATGAACTCGTCTAAATAGGGCGACTTGACATCCGGGTCCATCTTCGCTTCCGCCGTGGCGCTGAAATTATACATGTAGTAGGAACTTGTCGGGTCCACCGGCCGCCATTTCCCGGTCACCGGGTCAACACAATAGCGCACCCGCCAAGTTATAAAGCTATTCGGGTTCACCGTCACAAACCACTGCAGAATATTGGCGATGTAATAGCGGCTGAAGCTCACTTTGAGGGCCGTCTTCCCGTCTCCAGTTACATCCAATATCGCTCCTAAGCGCGGGGCCAACGTATTCCAGATTAAAGGCTTAAAAGCCTCCTTCACCACTGGATGGTAAACCTTCCCCCCATAAGTTACCGGCTGGCGTTCCTCACCCTGCTTCGGGATTATCCCTTCCTGATGGTCAAACCTCACCCCAATATTAAAAGTCAAGCGCGAAGTAGGCGTCCAAGTGTCCTGAATAAAACCTCCCACCACCATTTTCCGGTCTTTGCGGATGAAGTTCTGGTAATGCAGCATGTAGGTATCGGAGCGAGTGTTGGGATAAACCGGAATGGCGCTGCTATTGAAATAAAAGTAGGGACCAAAACCGTATTCATCATAGTTCGACCGCCAGTTCCGGCTGTCATAGGAGTACTCAAATTCCGCGCCAAACTTCACCTCATGCGCGCCCATCAGGTCATCGATGAAATAGGTGGCGTCAGTCAAAGCCTGGATGCGGTCCCGCGAATACACATCGTCATAACCATAGCTCTGAGAATATTTGGAAGTGGCGTAATCATAGACATTCACTTTGTTATTCTTCGCCGTCAGGTTGAGATGGTAGTTCAGGTAGGCAGCTTTCAGGTTCATGAACAGGTTTGGACCAAAAAAGTGCGTTAACTGAAAATTGTAAGTGTAGATGGGCGTCGTCTGATTCCACGTGCTATCCACAGTCCGCGAGGTCGAGGCACCCCGGTGATGCCGAATGTAATCGTAGTAATTAAAAGATAAAACCACCCGGTCCCGCTTCGTCAGCTGAAAGGTAAGCTTGCCAAAGGGCATGTAGTAGGTATAATCAAGCGGCACATTCTCCGTTTTATCCCACGGATAGCCCAACACAAACTCCTGCGTCTTGCGGTAGGTCCCAGTCAAAAAGAACCAGATCTTGTCCTTGATTATCGGCCCGCCAATCGTCACTGACGGCTCCACCTCATAATCAAAACCGCCTTTCTGGCCCTCAAATATGGTCCCTTTGTTGTTGACCGACTGTAAATCTTTATTTCGGAAATAACCCAGAACACTCGTGCTGAACCTGTTGCCGCCAGACTTGGTCACTACATTTACTACGCCACCCCGGACACTCCCATACTCGGCCGGCAAACCACCGGTCTGCACTGAAAGCTCCTCCATGATGTCAATGCTGAAACTTCCCGCCTGCGTCCCCGTCACGGGGTCCGTCACGTTTACCCCGTCAATGTTATAGGTGTTATCTCGCTCCGAACTCCCGTGCACTGTCGTGCTCGTCACACCAGGCGCCATGTTAAAATAAGTCCCTAAGTTCCGTGCTGCGGGCAGACTCTGCAATATCTCTTTCGTCAAATTAACCGCCATGGATGTGCGTTGCACATCAACCGTAGGCGCCTGACCAGTAACCGTAATACTCTCCTCTATCGTCGCCTGCTCCAGCACTACCTCCAAGGTCGTCGTCACGCCAACCGTTACTCTGATCCCTTCCCGGACCAAAGTCTTAAACCCTGGTAGCTTGAACGTTACTTTATACTCTCCAGGCGGCAAAGCTGGAAAACGAAAATGGCCCCTCTCGGTGGTTATCGTCTCCATCTGGGGCAAAATCAACGCCGGCGAGCTGATACTCACCGTAACCCCAGGCAAAGGCTGCCTCTCCTGGTCATAAGCTGTCCCGTTCAGCGTCCCTGTCTGAGAAATTTGCGCCGAGGCCACAATAGCAAAGAGGGAAATAGCAATTAAACCTGCCATTATTTTTTTCATTAAAACCTCCTTTTTTCCTTTTCCTTTTCACATTTAAAAAATAAAGCCCCTTCCTTTAATCAGATATATTAAATATTCATTCTCACCTCCCTTCATCAAAAGCTCATTGTAAAATAATTATCGAAAACTCTAAAATAAAAGAAGCAAATTTCGTGCCAATTTTCTAGAATGACAGATCTTGTTGCGAATTAAGCGCATTTGCCTTTTCCACCTCTTTTTTTGGCCGACTTAAAATTCAAATTATCGATTAATTCAATTTTTTGAATTCGGTATTTTGAATTAACAAGACTCCTCGGTTTTTGATAGCCTAATAAAATTATGAGACCTCGTAGCTCTAAGCTCTGGGAAGGAACCGAAGGGCCGTTGAACTCTGGACTAAGTCTACCTCTCCGTCCAAATATTATATAATAACCGAGAGAGAAAGAAAATTTTTTTGATAAAAAAAGATGATTAAGCAGGTGAATGAGTTAAAGGCAAAGGCCCTGATTGATAAGAAGGTAGCTGAGGCAGCCGTCCTTGGCGGTGCCGTTCTGGGGGGCGGAGGGGGAGGTTGGATAGAGGAAGGTCAAAGACTGGCGGCATTCGCTCTGAAAAAGGGCTTTACGAGTATTTGGCCGCTGGAGAGCCTTAGCTCCGATGACCTGGTTCTGACGGTTTCGGTAGTTGGGGCGCCTTCAGCCGGCAAAAAAGGGCTTTGGTCCGAAGATTATTCGAGGGCCGTAGAATATTTCCTCCAAAGAACTAAGGCTAAAGTTTTCGGCCTTATTTCCAGCGAAGTTGGAGCGACCGCCGTCGTCAACGGCTGGGTTCAATCAGTTCAGCTCGATATACCCGTCTTGGACGCTGCGGCTAATGGCCGGGCCCATCCCCTCGGCCTCATGGGGTCAATGGGATTACACCGCCAAAAAGGATTTTTTTCGCAACAAGCGGCGGTAGGCCGCGATAGTTCTGGACGCCGAGTTGAAGGCTTTTTTCAGGGCACCATAGAAGAGACATCAGCAGCGGTTCGCAAGATGGCGGGAAATACAGGAGGAATGGTGGCGGTCGCTCGAAACCCAGTCCCTGCTGCTTATGTCAAAAAACACGGAGCACCAGGGGCAATAAGCATGGCCATCAGAATCGGCCAAATATACCAACAAAAGAAAAACCTGCCGCCCGCTCAGCTAATGGAAGCAATTTTACGCCAATTTGGCGATGGTGCCGTTTATCAAGGGAAAGTAGAAAAGTTCGCTTTGCGCCAGAGCGGCGGCTTCGACGTAGGCCAGATTCAGGTTAAGGGACCTGCGGGATGGTATGAGCTTGTCTTCTTGAATGAATATCTGACCCTGGAACGAAATGGTCGAAGACTAGCCACTTTCCCTGACCTCATTATGACTTTTGTAGCTAATTCTGGAAGACCCGTGATTAGCGCCGCCCTAAAAAAGGACCTGGAAGTTTTCATTTTAACATCGCCTAAAAATAATCTTGTTCTAGGAGCCGGGGGGAAAGATAGGTCACTACTGCGAAGAGTCGAAGCAATCCTTGGGAAAAAAATTATATAATATTCGAAACAAAAAAGAGCAATGAAAAACGAACGAGAAACAATAAAAGTTAATGGTTCTCTTCCATTTTATATGGGCTGGTTTGTGGGCTAAGTTCGGGAGGGCAGAAGTGACTATCAAAGGTTTAGCCTTCCCGAATCGCCCTTCGAGGGAACCTCTGGGCGCCGAGGATGTCTGAGCTCGAGCAGGGCCAACGGAGAGGCCAAAGGGGGGCACAGGACTTCCGGGCTATGTCTATAAACAGGGAGGCAAGTTCCCCAGGCGCCGAGAAGGGCGAAGAGGGGCGTTAAAAACCTGAGTAGGAGCGAGGCCATCCCGAACGTCTTAGAGCCTAACCCATACAAGACGGAAGAGAATTAATTTAATTAAAGGCTGATAGCCATCAAAACAGGAAGAATGGGAAAAATTGGGTTTTTAACCATAGGTCAGGCACCGCGAGATGACGTTGTCTCTGAAATGAGCCTGCTCCTTCCGTCTGGCTTAGAAATTATTCAAGCAGGAGCTCTCGATGGCCTCACCCCTGAGCAAATAAAACTTCTCGCTCCGGCAGGAAAAGAGTTTCCGTTGGCGACGAGGCTCAGCCAGGGCCGCTCAGTTGTGGTTAGTCGGGAAAAGATTATTCCTCTGCTTCAGGCCCAGATCCATAAGCTGGAAAGTATAGGAATAGATATCTTGGCCCTTCTTTGCACCGAAAACTTCCCAGAAATTACCTCAACAAAAACCTTGCTCCAGCCATTTTTAATTATGAAACAAGAGGTTGAAAGCATGCCTCGGCCGATGAAAGCGGTCGTTTTAACACCGCTTGAAGCCCAGAAGGAAGAGGCAAGGAAAAAATGGGAGGCGCCGGGTCTCGAGGTGTTGACAGCAGCCATGAACCCATACGCCACCCACCAAGACTTGCAGCCGATGATTCAGATAATCAAGCAAGAAAAGGCAACCATAATCATCTTTGATTGCATTGGCTACCCTCTTTCTCTGGCACAATCATTATGCCATCAGTCTGGCCTGCCATATCTTCTGCCCCGCTCTTCCCTTGCCCTAACCATTCGCCGCTTACTCCAGGAATAAGATAAGTCATTTTTTGGCTTTTGCTTCCTTTCAGGAAGGTTTTGCAATAATAAAAACTGGCTATTCCATTGGTTGTTCCTAGCTCCGAAGTGTTTGACTCTACCTTCAATTCATTTTTTTGAATTGTTCATATTTTTGAATTTTTCAGCCTCACCCTTTGTGTTCTCTTTCTAAGTTAATTACACTCAGTTATTTATCACGTCGCTTTTCATTGATAGAGAATACATTTCATCATGAATCCGGCGTTGGCTCGACTTTTCCTAAGCTAATAGAATAATCGTTTATTTGAGAAACAATTCAAAAAAATGAATTTATATTCAACGTAATGGATTTTTAGACTGCCCGCTGCCATAAAATATCTGAAGCTCTATTTAGAAAACGCTGTGGGTGAGAGCAAAGAAAAAGTTTATAGTGCCCGCGCCGAGTTGGCTGAGCTCGAAAAAAGTCTCCGTCGCTAAGAGCTAAGGTCAGCTTGACAGTGACGCCTGGAGGTGATAGAAAGGCCAAAAATGACCGAAAAACAGAGGAGGCCGGCAAAATGAAAAAAAACATTTTTCTTGGCTTAATTTTAGCCCTCTTTGGCTTTTATTTAATAGCTATAGCACAAACTCCACCGGAAAAATTCCTTGGCTTTCAAGTTGGCGAGGACAAAAAGCTCGCTGATTATAACCAAATTTTAGCCTATTTCCAGAAACTCGACGAAGAATCGCCCCGACTCAAGGTGGTCGAAATTGGCCAGACAACGCTAAAGAAACCGCTGATTATGGCGGTCATTTCTTCTGAAGAAAATATAGCCCAGCTCGACCGCTACCGGGAAATTGCCCGACGTCTGCGCGATGCCCGGGGACTAAGCGAAGACCAAGCCCGAGAGTTGGCTCGCCAGGGAAAAGTCATTTTTCTAATAACCGGAAGCCTCCATGCCACCGAAATCGCCGCTTCTCAGATGTCTATGGAATTAGCTTATAACCTAATCACTGGAAAGACTCCCTTTGACGCTTCTAAGGTTTTGAATGAAGTTATTCTTCTGTTGGTTCCCACCTCTAACCCTGACGGGGTACAAATGGTAGTTGACTGGTATAAAAAATATGTCGGGACCAAGTTCGAAGGCGGGCCGATGCCTTGGCTTTACCATCATTATGCTGGCCATGATAATAACCGCGATTGGTTCATGTTCAACCTTCCAGAAACCAGGGCCGTGAGCCGGGTCCAATATCATGACTGGTTGCCGCAGATTCACATCGATGAACATCAGATGGGCTCAACCGGCGCCCGTCTCTTTGTTCCTCCCTACATGGACCCGCCTTTGCCCAACGTTCATCCTCTTGTCTGGCGGGGCATAAACCTGTGCGGCACAGGTATGGCCTATGACCTTCAAGCCAACGGCTTTTCAGGTGTAGTCCATGGCCGGAGCTACACTGGATGGTGGATTGGGGCTTGCGATGACACCGCCTGGCTCCATAACGTCGTCGGCCTTCTCTCCGAGGCGGCCTCGGTTCGTATCGCCTCGCCCATTTATATTGAACCAACCGAAATTCCCAAGGATTATTACGAAAAAAGCATGGAGTTTATCGACCCCTGGAAAGGGGGATGGTGGCGGCTGCGCGACATTATCAACTACGAGCTTACTCTTTCCCTCAGCTTGGTTAAGACCTGTTTTCTCCACAAAGAGGAATTTCTTTACAACTTTTATTGCATGAACCGCGAGGCCATCGAGAAAAAATGGGCTAAGGACGAGCCCTTTGCCTTTGTTATTTCGGCAAAACAAAATGACTATCCGACTACTCTGCGGATGTTGGAAATATTGCGTTTGGGAGGAATCGAGGTTTATCAAGCCCAGCAGGATTTTGTCGCTGGAGAGAAATTTTATCCGGCCGGTTCTTTTATCGTTCCGATGAGTCAACCTTATAAGGCCTACGCCTGGGCGCTCCTCGAAAAACAAGAATATCCTGACATCCGGCAGTATCCTGGCGGTCCTCCTGTCCCTCCCTACGATAACGCGGCCTGGACTTTGCCCTTGCAGATGGGCGTAAGCTGCGACGAAGTCAGCCAACCCTTTGAGGCCAACCTGGTGAAATTAGAAGCCATTCCTTATCCTCCTATTAGCCTCCCTGCCCCCGATACTTCGCCGTTTTTAGCTCTTGATAGCCGCAACAACGCTTCCTTTGCCGTGGCCGTGGCTTTATTAAAAGAAAAAGTGGAGGTCACCAGGAGCAAACAACCAATTCCAGCCGGAAATTTCACCTTGGCTGCTGGTAGCTTCATTTTTCCGAATAACGCTGAAACTAATAAAATTCTGCGGCCCCTGGTCGAGAAATGGCATCTTCCAGTTTATGGATTAAAAGAAGTTTCCTCGACCCTCCAGTCGAAGATAAAATTCCCCCGAATTGGTCTCTATCAATCATGGCGCAGTAACATGGACGAGGGCTGGACTCGGTACATCTTGGATGATTTAGGCATCCCGTATAAAACGCTCCATAACGACGCCTTCAAAGGAACTAAAGAAAAAAAGGTTAACCTCAAAGCCGACCTCGACGTGATTATTTTCGGCGATGAAAGCGCGGACATCATCAAGTCCGGAAGAACCACTCCTTCGCCGGAAAGACCCCAGATGATGGCTGCCGTCTACCCTCCAGAATATGAAGGCGGAATTGAGAAAGAAGGGTGCGAGGCACTCAAAACTTTTGTCGAGCAGGGCGGCATTTTGGTCACTCTTAATCGCGCCTGTGAATTAGCCATAAGAGAACTGGAAGCTCCCGTGCGTAATGCTTTGGACAGAGTTGAAAGAACTCGCTTCTTCTGTCCCACGTCGCTTTTAGCCATCGACGTCGATAACAACTCGCCCCTGGGTTACGGCTTCTCCGAAAAAGCCGCGGCCATGTTTGTTAATAGCTTGGCCTTTGAAACCCGAATTCCTCCAGCAGACTGGGAAAGAAAGGTCGTCGCCAATTACGCTGAGAAAAATGTTCTCCTCAGCGGCTGGCTCTTGGGCGAAGACTTGATTGCCCGCAGGGCGGCCGTTGTGGACTTGAGTTATAAAAAAGGCAAGATGATTCTTATTGGCGTTCGGAGTCAGCATCGTGCTCAGTCGCACGGCACCTTTAAGTTCCTGCTCAATGCCCTCCTCTATCCCGAGGCGAATTAGTGCCAAAAAATAAAATAAAAAATTAAAAAAAGGTGCTTCCGGGTTTTGTGTGGGTAAAAGTGGATAATTACAGGCGCCAGAAGGCCTGTAGGCAGCCCTTCGATGCGGAGTTGTAGGAGAAACGCTCTTGGGTCGCTGTCGTATCTCATTTATATTCATCTGATTAGCTTCATAAACAATAAACCCGCCTTGGGTGAAATCGCTAAAAGGTGCATCTAAATATTTTTTGTTTTTGCCCACAAGAAAGTCGGAGAACCAAAAAAAATTAGCCCTCTTTGGAGTTCAGGCCAGGGCAGTGATTGACGGGGCAAATTATCTCCGCCTGCTAAGTCTGGGGATAAAGGCCTAAATATGAGGCTCTTATCCAATTTATTTGATGAAAGTGTGGTC
>CAZVIN010000128.1:0-80210 GCA_964627255.1 uncultured Eubacteriales bacterium | reverse complement strand
TTTATCTGGGATAATAAGTTCCTTCCCCTTTTTACGGCCCCCTTGGCTAAGCAAGCAAACCCAGCCGACCAGGGTTTGAGCAATTTTTTGACCTGGGAAGCCAATCCTAAGATAAAAAATACTCAACTTTTCGCTGGATACCGCATTTATCGGAAGAAAGCCTCTGAAAGCGATTCGGCCTATGCGCTTATCGCCACGACTAAAGAAAAGTTGAATTATTTTGATAAACAGATTATTCTTTCTATTTCCTATGCCTATCTGGTTTCCAGTTACAGGACAGATGGGGTGGAAGGCCCAGCCGTCGGGCCGGTCATCCGTTAAAAGGAGTGATTGATGAAAAATCGTTGGTTGATAAGAGGAACCTTCATTCTGACTATCTGTCTCTTGCTTTTCTCCCGCAGCCAGGCGGATGTGGACTCGGAACTAAAGAGCATCCGCTACACTCAAAAGGAAGACAGATTGGAAGTAACCATCGAGGTTTCCGGTGATTTTAGTTTTGATACTTTCTCCCTTCTCGGTCCCCGAAGGTTAGTGCTTGACCTTTCACCGGTTCAGAATATCAAAGCCTCGCCGGTCATAAATATTAATGCCTGCGGCGTTATCCGCATTCGCTGCGGTCAGTTCAAGCCAGAAGTAGCCCGGGTCGTCTTCGACCTAGCCGACCAGGTCCCTTCGCATAAGATTAGCCGGACAAGCATAGGGCTACAAATTCTCTTCTGGCAAGAAGAGCAGACCGCGGCCGAAAAGGTTGTTCCTGAGGTTCGGGAAGAAATCCCCCCAGCGGCCAAGAAGCCAGAAGAAAAAATAGCCGGCAAACCCGGCGTTGTTCCCATTCTCCAACCCCCTTTGCCTGCAGCTGGGCCTTCTCCGCGGTTGGGAACCTTGCTTCGGTTGCAGGGAGGGCTGTCTCTCTTTCCCGGCTCAATTCTCACCACTCAGCAGGATTTGCTCCTCTACGGAGAAACAGGCTCCCTCTCCGAAAAATATAAGCCCTCCTTTAACCTCGTTTTTGGACTTGGGCTGGGCAAATTTATAAAGATGAAAGAAAAGCAGGCGAAAATCGGCGCGGATTTTTTCCTCTGGTCGCTGAGCAATAAAGGAGTTTTTGAGGCCGCCATCCCCCATCCTTTTCTCCCCAACACCCCTCGGACCCTGCCTTTTGAAGAAAAGTTAAGCAATTCTTTATTCCAGATTACCGCCTTCTTCTCTTATCCTCTAATAAATAATGAAAATTTTACCCTTTGGGTTGGCCCAGCAGTAGGCTATGCTTTCGGTAAATTGACTTCTCTCGAGGATTTTTTAGTCGAAGACAATCCCCCCTATTCCAGCAATGACTTAATTCTAAGCAGTACCACCTTAATTGAAGAAAGTATTTCTGATTTTATCTTTGAGGGAAGGATAGAGATAAATTATTTGCTTTCTCCCCGGACTTCTTTCTTTGCCTTAACCTCGCTGAGCTATTTCAACCCCAAGGTGCCCAATTTGGCCAAAAGGGCGAAGTTTCTCCAGATACCGTTCTGCCTCGGCCTTGAGTTTCGGCTTTGAACGCAAGATAAATAGAAAGGCCTTTAGCTTCCCAGCCCAGGGGAGTTAGGAAGGGATTGGAGCTTTAAGTAATGCCATTCTTCCCTGGCCGAAATAGGGCGGGTCGGCCAAAGGGAGAGATACTTATCATTATCGCCCTTATTTTTTTATCGTTTTTTGTTTTCCTTCTCCGTTCCCGGAACCTTGACCGGCTTTCTTTATGGATGGATGAAGGCTTTTATGTGCTTGCCGCTCAGCAAATCCTCGAACATGGTTATCCTCTCTACCCTTCAGGCCATGTGCTGTTTAAAGGAATTTTATATAGCTATCTCCTCGGTTTTGTTGGCTGGCTCTTTGGCCCCAGCGCCGTCTCCTTGAGGCTGGTGAGTGTTGTAGCCAGCGTGCTGGTCTTGCCCTTTTTCTATCTTTTGGCCAGAAAATTAGTTAACCCAGCCTTGGCCTTCGTCGGAGTCCTCCTTGTCGCCTTTTCCAGCTGGGAGACTGAATACAGCCGGACAGCTATCTACTTTTCCTTGCTCCAGCTCTGTTACCTCGCTTGCCTTTACTTTTTCCACCTCTCTTACCTCGAAGAAAAGAAAAAATATTTAATCCCGATGACAATTCTTTTTCTTCTCGCTCCGCACGTCCATCAATTAGCCATGGGCACGCTGTTTAGTTTTGTGGCTCTCTTTTTCCTTTCTGGAGCCCGACGATTTTTCCGTCGAGACGTTCTTCTACCCTTAGCCATTATTGCTGCCTCCTATCTTCTTATCCAGGTTCATGAGCTCTTTTTCTGGAAAGTCGGCTATGTTTTTGAAAAGCAACCGCAGGGTTTAAAAGAAGGCCTCAGCTATTTTTTCCAGGGTTTTACCTTTGGCTATTTCCAAGAAATTCTGCGCTCTTTTCCCCGGATGGGCTGGCTTGTCTATGCCGGACTTTTTCTATATTTTGGCCAAAGGCTTTATGGCCGACTGGCTGAAAACCAAGAAAAGCTCTATCTTGACCGTTGGTTTTTCCTCAACGTCAACTTTTTCCTGCCGCTCGTTTTCTTCGGGTTTTTCCGCACTCACCTTCAACCGCGCTATCTTTTCCAGCTTCATCCTCTCTTTATCCTGCTTTTTTTAGTTGCGGTTAAGGAAATCTCCAGGATTGGGAGTGATTTGCTCCTCCAGCCATTTTTTAAAGGCAATAAACCCTTTGTTTTCCGGTCAATATTAACCACGGGACTTGTGCTGATTCTAATTATTTCCCTTTCCGACCAAGTAGGTTATAAAACGACTCAAAGGATAGTAAACCGGGATTACAAAGAAAGAATCAGTACCGATGTTATTACGCGCTCCGGAAGAACAGAACATTACGATTATCGCGGCGTTGGTTTATACGTCCGGAATTATCTCGAGCCGGGCGACCTCGTGATAGCTATGCACATGGTCTTTCAATATATCTATGGCGGCCAGGTGGACTACTGGCTGTGGACGGGCGGCCCGGGAACCTGGGATGCCTGGGAAATGACCCCGAAAGGTTGGAGAGATGTTTATGTCGGTGCGGCCTGGCTCAACTCGCTTTCGGCCCTGAAAGAAGTTATTTTTGGCCGCGGCCAACATCGGGTCTGGTTGGTAACCTCGCCCTCTGTCTACCGTCGCGACCACATCAGTCAAGAAGTGGCTGATTTTATCCTTAGTCAAAAGGAGCATCTTCTTTTCCGTGGCCGTGATGAGATGTCTGAGGTTTATCTATGGCCAAAAGAAGGCCAAAAAGTCAGCCCAGGACAACCTGTCTGGGAAGCGGAATGGCTGCCGGCTTCTTGGGGCGAGGTCAGGTTTGACCCTTCTTCTTCCCGCGGCAGCTATCTTCGCTGGTCAGCACGCGAGGAAGCTAAAGGGAAAAAAGACCTGAGTTGGAAAAATCCTGTAGCGCCAGGCGAATATCATCTGGAGTTGCGTTTAAGAACAATCGCTCATCAGGAGCCAGGCCAAGACAGCCAACTGGAAATCACTCTTCGCACCAAAAAAACCCGCTTGGTTTTTTTCTCCCGAGTAATTAAAGCCAGCGAACTTCGACCCGAAGGACAGTGGGTAATTAGCTCCTTCGAGGTTACAATCCCCCCCGCCGAAGAATTCTGGCTAGCGGTCGCTTTTCGCGGGAAAGGAACCATTGATTGGGACTATCTTGACCTTCGAACCTTAAAAAATATTCAAAAACAATAATAAAATGATTCTTCTTCATCAGAAAAATAAAAAATGGAGTCAATATGTAAAATGGTACCAATTTTAGCCAGGCAAAAATTAGGCAAATGTATAAATTTTAGCTAATTTTTAAAATGTTTGAGAGGCGCGGCCGTAGGGGTCATCAATTTTTGGGGGATGGGGCGGCCATAGTCGTCAACAATTTTTACAATAGAAGGGAAGGAATAAGATAAAAAAGCGGTGGGCGTTAACCTAAAATTAGGTAAATATATAAATTGTCGCTGATTATTAAAATGGATGGGATGGAAGAAAACAAAAGGGGAATTGTCGTTAACCTAAATTTAGCGGCCAAGGAGAAAGTGTTGAAAAGATTAAAGGTAACTCGAACTAAGGCTAAGGTTCTTATCTTGGGGGTAGTGATGCTCTTTCTTCCGCCCAAAATCTGGCCTTCAATTCCTCAGGGCACAGTTGAGCTTCTAACTGGTCGCTATAAAGTTGCTGAGCCCCGGTTTCAGGCAGTTTATCCCCCAAGCGGCCCTATTCATGGTCTGGCACTTTCCGCTAACCTTATCCCGCCCGTCAATTTTTATTTAGAAATAAAGTATTTCCGGCGCCAGGGCACCCTCACCTACACCAAGGAAAAAACAGAGTTTCATCTCCTGCCTATTTCCCTTGGTCTAAGGGCTATTATTCCTATAGGAATTCTCCATCCTTTTGCCGGCGCCGGAGCCGATTTTTACACCTATTATGAAAGCAACGCCATCGGCACCGTTTTTAATTTCACCAACGGCCTTCATCTCTTGGCTGGGCTTTATGTCCAAGCTGGCAAGCTTCCTCTTTTTTTTGGCGCCCGGGTTAAATACACCCGAGCTCAAGCCGAGGAACAAAAGGGACGCCAGGTGCAGCTGGGCGGCCTGGAAACAAGCTTCGGCCTGGCCTTCAGCTTTTAGCTTGCCGACGCTAAAGCCTCAGCTCTTTGAGCCTCTGATTTTGTTCTATCTCGCATGGCTTAGCCAATTACCTGTCCCGGATGGTCTCGCCTCTGTTTAGGTTTTTCAACCTTCCTTCGTCTTCCGCCTTCGCAGCACCCCGCAGCATTCGCCTCCCTGCTCATAGACGCAGCCCAGAAATCCCTCTTTTTGCTTATCTTTTTGTTCTGTTCAGGCTCGGATATCCCCTACAGCCAGGAGTTCCCCTGCAAAAATTAGGTAAATATGTTAGTTGGCATCAATTTTAGTTTTTTTCCCCGAGTAATTAAAGCTAGCGAAATTCGACCCGAAGGACAGTGGGTAATCAGGTCCTTCGAGGTTACAATCCCCCGCCGAAGAATTCTGGCTAGCGGTCGCTTTTCGCGGGAAAAGAACCATTGATTGGGACTATCTTGACCTTCGACCCTTAAAAAATATTCAAAAACAATAATAAAATGATTCTCTTCCATCAGAAAAATAAAAAATGGAGTCAATATGTAAGATGGTACCAATTTTAGCGAGGCAAAAATAAGGCAAATATAGAAATTGGCGGTAATTTCAAAATGCTTGACAGTGGACAGACGTGGTTGGCTCCAATTTGGGCTACGCAAAAATAGAACTAAATAAGGTAAATATGTAAGGGGGTACTAATTCTAAGTTCCGTGTAAGGACAAGAGCCGCCAACAGGATTTGCTTGGCCTCTCTAAGGAAGCAGAGCTTTTTTGCTATTCCTGGCTTCGGAAAAAAATGATTTTATTTAGGGCGCAGGAAATTCTGGATAAAAATTGCCTTAAAATATAAGGCCAATTAGGAAAATGTATTATAATATGTTCGTTTGACTTGGCTAAACCTTGGAGCTGGAAGGAGATTGAAGAGATGACAGAAAAAAGCGTTAAGGCGGGACGGTCTCAGTGGCAGTCGCTCCTTCTGGTCATTTTTATTGTTATCGCTATTTTAGGTATCAGCCGCTGCCGCCAGAATGAACATTTAAGCGCTGCTTCCTTTGACCAGATTGCCCGAACATTGTTTAAAAATATTTATCCTTATTTGGCTCTTCAAATAAAGCAAGATTACGGGATAAATGAAGGCGTCTGTGTCGATGCCGGTGCTGGTCCGGGATATCTATCCATCGAGCTGGCAAAAATTACCAATCTTAAAATATATGCCCTCGATGTTGACCCTGAGGCCATCGCAATTGCCCAAAGGAATATTGCGAGAGCAGGTTTAAAAGAAAAAATTGAACCGGTCTTAGCTAATGTCGAAAAAATGCCTTTCCCCGATAATTCTGTTGACCTGGTGGTCAGCCGGGGTTCATTTATTTTCTGGCAAGATAAAGTTCAGGCTTTTAAAGAAATAAAAAGAATTCTGAAACCCGGAGGGGTAGCCTTCGTCGGCGGCGGCATGGGCAATCTTCTGCCCCTGGAGGAAAGAGCCCGCATCCAGGAAATAATGGAGAAGGAGAAAATCGGCCCGCCCCAGGACCTTCAGGTAAGTTTTGAGGCCATGGGCGATATCCTTCGCCGGGCTCTTATCGGCGATTTTAAGATTACTACCGATGCCGGCTGTGCCTGCGGGATGTGGGTTGAATTTAAGAAAGCAGCCGCTTCCGCCGAAGCGAATTCGGATAAAGGAGCGTCTAAAGAAATAGATGGGGGTTGAATTTAAGAAATTAGCGGGTTCAGCTTCATCCCTCGTTGAGGAAATTAAATGAGCTCGGAACGTCGGCTTCTTCTTCTAAACCCTCCAGGCGATAAACTCTATATCCGTGATTATTATTGCAGTTTTTCTTCTAAGGCTGACTATTACTGGCCACCCCAGGATTTATTGGCCCTGAGCGGCCTTTTGAGCCAGGCTTTTCAGGTCGAAGCTATCGACGCCATTATCGAAGGCCTTAGCCCAGAGAAAGTAGTCGAAGAGGTAAGAAAGAACGACTATGCCGCACTTATTTTTACCACCGGAACAGCCACGCTGAAATCAGACCTGGCCTTGATGAGAAGACTAAAAAAGGAAAAACCATCGGTCAAAATAATTGCCAGTGCCGGCATTTTGAAGTTTATCGGCCAGGAGCTGCTTCTTCAGCATACCTACCTTGACGCCCTTCTCCTCGATTTTACGGAAGAAAGCCTTCTAAGTTATCTCCAAGGGGAAAAGGATAAGCCGCTGCGAGGGCTCATCTTTCGCCATAACGACTCGTTAATTAAAAGTGAAGAGCGGCCGCCGCTCGAATTTTCCTTCCCCGTTCCCCAGCATGAACTCTTTCCCTATCGCCGCTATCGGCTGCCAATCGCCAGACGCTTTCCCTTTACGGTGGTCATCACTTCTTTGGGCTGCCCTTTTCACTGCGCCTTCTGTACAGCCGGAGCCTTTGGTTATCGCCAGCGCCGCCTGAGCAATGTTTTAGAAGAATTGCGCTATCTTCAGCGTCTGGGAATAAAAGAAATTCTTTTCCAGGACCCGACTTTGACCGTCAGCACTAAACGCGTGGTCTCTCTCTGTCAACAGATGGTCGCCGAAGAACTTGATTTTACCTGGAGCTGCAACGCTGAGCTTAAGTCTTTGAACGAAGAAAAAATAGAATGGATGAGGCGGGCTGGGTGCCACACGGTTTCTGTCGGCATCGAAAGCGGTGACGAAGCTATCCTTAAAAAATATTCCAAACCTATTTCCCCGGCCGAAGTTTACGCCAAGGTGGACCTGATAAAACGGTTTGGCCTCAAGGTGCTGGGATATTTTATCCTCGGTCTGCCCGGAGAAACCAGAGAATCAATCGACCGGACGATCCAACTGGCCAAAAACCTGCCTCTCGAGGTCGCTTCCTTTGCTATTGCCACCCCGGATGTGGGGACAAGGCTCCGTCAGGAAGCCATCGCTCGGGGTTTAATCCCGGCCGACCTTCTCTCCTTCGATAGTACTGAATTTCCTCTTTTTGACAGCCCCGACCTCTCCCGAGAGGAAATCTGGAGACTGAGAAAAAAGGCCAACCGCGCTTTTTATCTGCGGCCGAGCTATGTCTGGAAAAGGCTTAAAGAAATTCGTTCTGGCCGTGAGCTTTGGGAGGCAATTTCCAATGCCTTCCACCTCTTGCGCCAATAATCTTGGCGTCTTAACCCCTTTGGCCGAAGCCTCTCCAGCTCATTTCATTCCGCGAGGTGATGAGGACGTCGCTCATTCCCGCTTTCTTAAACCAGGACTCGACTTCTTGACGCCGAAAATATCTTGTTATCGGCGCAATAAGCTGGTCAAAAACGGAGTTATGCAGGTAGGTGAAATTAAATTGTGACATGTAGATTAAATACTCGGCCAGAGGAATTTTTTTTGTCCAGGAACCGGAAGCTTTAAATAAATCTTTTTGTGCCCTTCTCAATCCTTGGGCTAACAGGAAAAAGACAGCCGTCGGCAGAAAGCTGAGGCCATAAATAATTGAGAGAGGCAGTCGGGAAGTTAAGCGGCGAGCCGGGTCGACAAAATATCGGACTGCCGCCGTTCCTTCATACCCGTAGACCCAGATGGAAAGCCACCCGCCTCTTGGAAGCAGCCGGGCTAAGTTAAGAAAACCCCTTTCGGGGTCAGGTAGATGCTGGAGAACTCCGATGCAATAAACATAATCAAAACCCGTCCTAAGCGGCAGATGATAAATATCAGCTTGAACAACTTGGACTTGAGGCCAGCCGCGAACATTTTCCCTGGCCACCTCCACGGCCGGGCTCAAATCAAAAGCCACCACCTCTTTGGCTCCAAACTGAGCCGCAAACCGTGCATGCATGCCCGTCCCACAACCGGCATCCACCACTCTTTTCCCGGCGAAAAAATCAGGTGTCACTGGCTTGACCCAATCCAGGAAATCCCGAGGGTCGCTATAAATATGAGCAAAGCGCCGCCAGGAAAAACCAAAGTTACGCCAGGTAGTACGAAAAAGAGCATAATGGGCTGGCGGCAAGAAACGGGGGATGAAGCGGATAATAGGATAAGCCTGGCCGCACCTTAGACATTGCAATGACCCTTCTTCTATTTCCCCGTTAGCCCGGCGAGCTTCATGAAGCCTGAATTCTCCCGAGCAGTTAGGGCAAACTAAAATTTCAATTAAATTTTCTCTCATAACCTTCCCATTCTAAGGCGGGGCCGCGGCGCTGTCAAAAATAGCCTAACCTGCCTTGAACCTCTGATTATCTTCGGATATATTTCGATTATCATGACGCGAAAGAAAATTGAGCCCTGGTTACCCTGGGTCATTCTTATTCTTGCTCTTGGAGTCAGGCTTTGGGGGATTAATTTCAGCCTTCCTTTTATCTATCATGTCGACGAAGAGCGCTTCGCCCAAATCTCTCTCAACTATCTCCGGGGCGACCTAAACCCCCATTTCTTCCATGTCCCTTCTCTTTATACCTATGCTGTCGCCGGCCTCTGGAAGCTTTACTACTTTGTTGGCCATGCCCTTGGCCTGGGAGGCCAGTTTGCTTCCTTTCCTGATTTCCTCAATCATTTCAGCCGTAATCCGACCGGGTACATACTCCTCGGCCGCTTACTGACAGTATTTCTTAGCGTGGGAACAATTGTGGCTATTTATCACTTGGGCAAATATTTGGCTGGTCCCTGGGTGGGCGCATTAGCTGCCTTAGCTCTAATTTTTTCTCCTGAACATAATAAGATTTCCCATTATCTTGTTCCTGATGCGCCCATGGTTTTTTTCCTCGTCCTGAGCTATTTTCAGGTCTTTAAAATTTATGAGCGAGGGAAGATTCGCCATTTCATCTGGTCAGGACTTTTCGCCGGTTTAGCCTTCACCACCAAATACGGCGGCCATTTCCTCGTTCTGCCTCTTATTCTGGCCCAGGCATTCCGCACCCAAGAAAAAAAAGAAAGCTGGTGGAAGGTTTTCCTGAATCCGGGTCTTTTTCTCTGGGGTTTGACCTTTTTGGTTGTTTTTTCCCTCGGTACGCCCTATGCCTGGCTTGACCGAGCAACTTTCTGGCGAGATTTCCGCTGGCAATCAGCCCATCTTTTCAGCTTGGGCCATTTTGGCTCATCCACGGCCCAGCCTGCCTGGCTTTTTTATCTCCAGTATGGCTTGGCGGAAAACACTGGCCTTATTTTCCAATTTTTGGTCTATGCCGGACTTCTCTTCTCTTTTCTGCGGCCACGCCGCCAGAACCTAATCCTCATTTCTTTTCCGCTCGTCCTTTTTTTGTTAACGGGCACCTGGAAAACCCGCGCCACTCGCTACCTCTTGCCCTTAGCGCCATTTTTTTGCCTTATCGGGGCCATAGGCTTCAGTTATCTCCGCGATTATCTCCAAAGATTTTTTAATAAAATTAAGATTTCTGGTCGTCTTGTCTTAGAAATAACCACAACTGCGGCCCTATTAGTTATTCTTCTCCCCTCTGTCTGGAAGGTAAGCCGTTTTAATTACTCGCTAACCCAGGAAGATACGCGCACCACAGCCAAGCATTGGATAGAGGCTAACATCCCGGCCGGCACCCGCTTAGCCCTTGAATCCTATTGTCCGCAGGTTTCCCGAAAGCGCTACCGAGTCACCTACCGCCATGCTCTTTATCAAGCTGACCTGGAATGGTTACTGCGGCGCCGCATCGAATATATCATCGTCAGCGATATCATGTACGCCCGGTTTACTCGTTACCCTCAAGAATTTCCTGTTGAGGCCAGCTTCTACCAAGCCCTGGATGAAAAAGCCGTTCTGGTCAAAACCTTTAAACCTCGCTGGGATGAATATCTTTTGGACTTACATAACCCGACCATAAAAATTTACCGCCTGAGCCGCCTCCCTGACCCCGGTTTTCCCGGAAATTTCGAGGCCTTCTCCGAACGGCTGCGTCTTCAAAAAATTGAAGAAAATAATTGGGCAATAACGGCCTCCCTTCTTGCCTTGCCATTAGAACAGAAAGAAGAAGCCATCAGGAATTTATATCTTAGAGGAGAAAGCAGGCAAGGCGAGGAAATTTTTCTGGTCCCTCTTTATCCAGCGGAAATAAAAACAACAGAAAAAGTAAGTTGCCTGCTCTCTCAGAAAATTGGCCCAATTTCTCCCGGCCTAAAATTATATATAGGCTATGAGATAAAGTTTCTCCGCCAGCCCTGGCTTCAAGAGTCAACGGCTTTTAGGCGCAAAGAAATGAAATTGGCCGAAATAACTACTTCTGATTTAACCAACCCTTCTTTAGAATTTATTTTTTATTACCAGAGGGTCGGCGGTGAAAGGGGGGAAGATTACTTCCAAAAAACTACCTTTCGTCAAAGTTCTGGGACTTGGTTGATGAATGCTTCGATTTATGGCGGCGAATTGCGCTGGGGGAATGACTCCGTTCTTAATCCCTGGATAGAAATTAAAGACCATGAATCCCAGCAGAAGCAAAGGATACTTCTCTTTTCTGGGCTTCTGGGAGGAACCGAGGCCGCAACCAAAGCTCCCGCCGCAATCGAGACCGCCCTAACTAATCTGTCGCCTAACTTTACGGTTTCAATCGGCTATGATTATTACACTGACTTAGACCTGGCCGAAAAAGCTGGGGGCCCGAGAATAATCCACCTTGAACCACCCCCGGAATTAAAAAACCTAAATTAATAAACACCTGGCCCATAACCTCACGGTTTCGCTCTCGCCAATTTTTCTCCAACCGACCTCTACTTTAGATATTCTCTTTTTTTGTCAGGCTGATTTGAAAGATAAATAGAGGATACCCATCTCCCCGCTTAATTTGACGAAAAATAAGCAAGGACAGGAAGTTTTCTCAAAACCATAATAGCAAAGAGAGGCGGCTTAGCTTATACTTGGAAGGGATTAGATAGCCCTGGAGATGAACCGGGCGGGAAAGAGGATTCTCCCTCGTGGGTTGAAAAAACTGGCCAAATCAGGGTGAAAGGAGACAATAAAATGAGAACAAATCAAAGAAAACTCTTCGTCCTATTTAGTTTCTTTCTTTTTTGGGCTTTATTCATTGCTCCCAATTTAAGGCCGCAAACGGCGTCTTTATTACCGGATGAGAAAAACACGATTGAAATTTTCCAAAAAACCGCGGCCTCGGTGGTTTTCATTACCAGCTTAATATTAAAGCGAGACTTTTTCACCCTCGACGTTTTTGAAATACCTCAAGGCACGGGCAGCGGGTTCATCTGGGATAAGAGCGGCCATATCGTCACTAACTATCATGTAGTTGAAGGGGCGACCTCGCTTAATATTACTCTCGCTGATAACTCAACCTACAGTGCAGAGTTGGTCGGGGTGGCGCCGAGCAAAGATTTGGCCGTGTTAAAGGTCAATGCGCCAGAGCAATTGCTTCCGCCGATTCCCTTAGGAAGTTCGGCCAATCTTCAAGTCGGCCAGAAGGTGCTGGCCATAGGAAATCCCTTTGGCTTGGACCATACCCTAACGGTCGGAGTAGTTAGTGCTCTGGGTCGCGAAATTACCTCGATGAGCGAGCGCAAAATCCATAATGTCATCCAGACAGATGCGGCGATCAACCCGGGTAATTCGGGAGGGCCGCTGCTGGATTCGCAGGGTCGATTGATTGGCGTTAATACGGCCATCATTGCTCCGGGAGGAGCCTCGGCGGGAATCGGTTTTGCTATACCTGTAGATACGGTGAAAAGAGTTATCCCCCAATTGATTCGCTATGGTAAATTCATTCGAGCGGGTTTAGGAATCTCAGTGGTCGCGGACTCCATCGCCGCTCGTCTGGGAGTAAAAGGCGTCATCGTGGCCAGAGTCTACCCCCAGAGCAACGCAGCTAAGGCCGGTCTGCGAGGCATTTCCCGTACCCTCAGGGGAGAATATGTTTTGGGAGATATCATCCTCAGCGCGGACGGAACGGCCATTACCACTTATGACAACTTAGCCTATGTCCTGGAGAAGCACGAGGTGGGCGATTTCGTCGAGCTCGAAATTCTTCGCCAGGGCAAAAAGGTGAGACTTCGGGTCCAGCTGGAAGCAGTGGAGGAAGATTAGGTTTTAAGCCGCCATGATGCAAGCTAAATAATTAGCCTATCCTTACAAATAATTAACCTAAAAATTATTAAAAAATCACATTAAAGCCCCGGTACGACGAGAAAACAGGAGGTTAGAAAATTAAGACCTCTATGATATAATAACCGCAAATGAAAAAAAGGAAGAGGTTAGCTGAGGAGGGGGAGGGTGCTTCCCGTTCCACCTCAAAAAAAAAGCGGCTCTTTATTGAACTGGTCAGCCTCCTCACCCTGGCTTTAGCCATATTCATCGTCATCAGTCTTTTTAGCTATAATTCTTTTGACCCCTCCTGGTCTCAGGTCAGCTCGGAGGAAGGAAGAATTCATAATTATGGAGGAAAGGTCGGCTCTTATTTAGCTGACTCCCTGCTGGTTCTTTTTGGCCTCTCTGCCTTCCTTATCCCCATCCTTCTCGGTTTTTGGTTTATTCGCGTTATCCGCCAAGCCACCTGGTCGCGCTGGCTGCTTTCCCTCCTTACCGGCCTAATCTTTCTTCTGATTATCAACCCTCTTTTCAGCCTGGTATTGTCGTCCTTCCGCTGGGGAGGCAGCGAGATTCAGGCTGGTGGTCTTTTCGGTCATCTTGTCGCCCTCTTTCTTCTCAGCCTTTTTAACCGCACCGGCTCCTTGATATTTCTGAGCTGTTGCCTCCTAGTGTTTTTTCTCCTGACGACGCAGTTCTCTCTCCAAAACCTGGCGGCCTCGCTGCAGCAGGTCTTCCGTTTTGCCTTCAAAGAAATCCATATTCGCGTCAGCCGTTTTCAGCGAGTTAAATCTAAGGAAAAAATGAGACGACGAATCTTGGAAAAATACGCGCCGCCCAGTCAAGTAAAGGAAAAAACTAAGCCCAAAGAAAGGGAAGAGAAAAAGCCTCAGGAAAAGGCCAAGGAACCGACCCCCAAACCTAAGGAGCCTGTCCGCAAAGAAGCTGCTTGGGAGGCCACTCCGGCGTCAGCCACAATGCCGCGAGCGCCTGTTTCCCGACCTGAAGAAAAGTATCTCTTCCCTGAGCTTGAGCCGAGAGGCGGCTATCGCTTTCCACCTTTTAATCTCCTGGAGTTAGGCACGCCGGCTGACGAGGTAGATAAAAACGAACTTTACGACAAGAAAATGCGCATCGAAGAAAAGCTGCGGGAGTTTAGAGTAGAAGGGGAGGTTCGCGAATACCACCCCGGGCCGGTTATCACTACTTACGAGTTTTATCCTAACCCCGGGATTAAAGTGAGCCAGGTAGCCAGCTTGGCCGAAGACCTTTCCTTGGCGCTGGGTGCGGAATCGGTCCGGATTCAGCGCATTCCGGGCAAGAGCTCGCTCGGCGTGGAAATCCCGAATAATAAGCGGGAAATCATCCGCCTGCGCGATATCCTCCAATCAGAAAAATTCATTAAATCCCCTTCTAAACTGACGTTTGCCTTGGGGAAAACCGTCCATGGAGAAGTCTATATAACCGACCTTTCTCTTATGCCTCACCTACTTATTGCCGGGGCCACCGGGACAGGCAAAAGTGTCTGCCTCAACGCTTTAATCGCCAGTATTCTCTATAAGGCCACGCCAGAAGAGGTAAAAATAATTCTTATCGACCCCAAAAGACTCGAATTCACGCTATATGACGGCATCCCCCATCTTCTTAGCCCGGTAGTTAACGACCCAAAGAAAGCCGGAGCCATTCTGCTGGATGCCATCCGCAAGATGGACGAACGCTTTGACCTGATGAATAAGATGCGGGTGAGGAATATCGAGCAATATAACAGCCTGATTAAGCAACTTCTTCAAGAAAAGAAGGGCCGGCTTAGCCAGGAAGAAAAACAAAAACTCAAGCCCCTTCCGTATATTGTCATCATCATCGATGAGTTAGCCGAGTTGATGATGGTCGGGGCTCAAGAAGTCGAATACTGCATCACCCGGCTATCCCAATTGGCCCGGGCGGTGGGCATTCATTTAGTCATGGCCACGCAGAGGCCGTCGATAGATGTTATCACTGGAACCATCAAAAATAACTTCTCCTGCCGGATTGCCTTCCGGGTGCCGTCGAAAGTTGATTCCAGGATTATTATCGATACCGTCGGCGCGGAAAAACTTTTAGGCTTAGGGGATATGCTCTTTCTCCCTCCCAATTATCCTCGACTTATCCGCCTTCATTGTGCCTATATCTCGGTATCAGAAATTACGCGATTAGTAAAATATGTCCGGGAGCAGGGCACCCCCGCCTATGATGAACGTCTTATCCAGGTCATTAAGAGTTCAGCCGAAGAGCTGGCTTGGGAATACGGAGAAAAGGACGAGCTTTACGAGAAGGCCGTGGAATTGGTCCTGCTGACGGGCCAGGCTTCAGCTTCCTACTTACAACGTCGGCTTAAACTCGGTTATAATCGGGCCGCCCGGATTATCGACCAGATGGAAAGAGAGGGAATTATCGGACCTTCTGAGGGCAGTAAACCTCGGGAGATTCTGGTTGATGTCCAGAATTATTTAAAGCAGCTAAAAAAGAGCTCCTGATGTGGCCTTTGCGGCGTCGCTCTCGCTTGATTCGCTCTGCTCTTCGTGACCCCAACCTCCAGCGGGCTTTAGAGCGAGCTTCTAATCATCACCGCCGCCAAGTAGAAAAACTCGAGGCCGCTATTCCCTTGGAGGAACTAAAGGCTAAAGCCCGCTCCATAAGGGAAGAATGCCTGTCTAGGCTACCCGCTTTAATCAAAGAATTCGTCCTTAGAGCCGTCGAAGCGGCCGCGCAAGTTCATTTAGCTGTTACGCCTCAAGAAGCTCTGAGCCACGTCAAGGAGATCATTGACCGCCATCAGGCCAAACTCATTTTAAAAGCCAAGAGCATGGTCAGTGAGGAAATAGGCCTCAATAGTTTTTTAGAAAAACACGGCCTTGAGGTGATAGAAACAGACCTTGGCGAATGGATTGTTCAATTAGCCAAGGAAAGACCATCCCATATTACTGCCCCCGCCCTGCATAAAACGAAAGAAGAGATTGCCTCCCTATTAAGCCGGCATCTTGGCCGGCCCATCCCCCCTGACCCCAAAGAAATAACCAGGGCGGCTCGAGAGTACATGAGGCCGCTCTTTTTGCAGGCCGATATCGGCCTAACAGGAGCTAACTTGGCAGTGGCGGAATCGGGAACTCTGGTAATCATTAGTAACGAGGGCAATGCGCGGTTAGTAAGCTCATTACCTCCGGTTCATATCGCCCTTATCACGGTCGATAAAATAGTGGCCACGATGGAACAGGCTGCAACGCTTATCAAAGCCCTTGTCGCCTCGGCCAGCGGTCGCCGCCTCACCTCTTATGTTTCCTTTATTACTGGGCCAAGCTCAACCACCGATATTGAAAAGGAACCCGTGACTGGCGCTCATGGGCCGCGCGAGCTTCATATCATCCTTTTGGATAACGGCCGGACAGCCTTAGCTGAAGACTCTGATTATCGAGAAATCCTGACCTGTTTAAAATGCGGTGGTTGTATGCTGGTTTGCCCTGTTTTTCAAACCTTAGGTGGCCATGTTTTTGGTGGCCCCGTTTATCCTGGCGGTATAGGACTGTTGCTAACGTATATGACCAGAAAGCCAAAGGAGGTCTCCCGCCTCCTTTCTCTTTGTGCTGATTGTAAGAAATGCGAAACCTTTTGCCCGGTGGGTCTTCATTCTGGGGAGCTAATTGTTCGGCTTAAATCTGATTTAGGCCCCTCCTGGGCGGAAAAAGTTCTGTCCCGACTGATGCCAAGGAGAAAGCTCCAGGACCGAGCCATCCGCGTGCTGAGCTTGGCTCAAAAAATCTGGGCCGAAAATAATCATCTCCGACCCCTCCCTTTTATCTGGACCAAAGAAAAAAGGCTGCCGCTTCTCAAGCCTCGCTCAAAAAAGTCCCTGGGAGAAGAAAAAGAGCCACCAAACCCGAAAAAAGGGGCCAAGGTTTATCTGTTTGAAGGTTGCCTCGGAAGGTGGTTTTTTCCTGAAATCAGAGAAAAAACAACGCGCTGGCTAAAAGAAGCTGGTTACGTGGTAGTCTCGCCTGATGACCAGGTTTGCTGCGGCGCGCCCAACTTCCACCTCGGCGATAAAAAAGCCTTAATCAAGCTAAGCCGTCAGAATCTTGGCTCCTGGGAAAGGGAAAAACCGGAAGCTATTCTCACTTTTTGCCCCACCGGCCAGCATGTTTTAAGCAAGGTTTATCCAGAGATAGAGCCTGCCACTCAAGCTTGGTCTTCTCGAGTATTTGACCTGACCACCTGGCTTCAAAAATCGGGTTTTAATTTAGTGCCGCCTGCTTTTTTAAGGGGTCAAACAATCTTTTATCATGCCCCTTGCCATCTTGTGGCCAATGGCCAAAAAGTTGGCGAAAGAATAGCTTTTTTCCAGAAGGCCGGTTTAACTGTCGTGGCCGAAGGAAAGGAATCGAGTTGTTGCGGGTTCTGCGGCATTTTCTCTTTCCGCCATCCAGAAGTAGCTCATCGGCTTTGGGCTAAGAAAAAGCCTAAAATAAAAGAGAGCGGTTCCCAGATAATAATAACTGAATGCCCGGGTTGTTTATTCCAACTGCGAGCCGGTTTGGCTCAAGAATCCCCGCCTTTTCAGGTCTTTCATTTAGCCGAAATAATAGAAACGGTCCTGCCTCAGGACAAAGGTCTTTCTCTTTCAGAGGGTCAATGAATTAGAGGGAGGCGAAAAGTTCTCAGAGCCTCGGAGCGAGCCTTTTCCCATCTCTCCTGGGGTAAAGATAGAAAGATGTCAACGATGGACGGGTCAAATTGGGTTCCACTCCCCTTTATTATTTCTTTGAGGGCCGCTTCGAAGCGCTGACCACGGCGATAGGGTCGGTCTGAAGTAATGGCGTCAAGGGTATCAGCCAAAGAAAAAATCCTGGCCGCCAGCGGAATCTCCTCGCCTTTCAGACCAAAAGGGTAACCCTGGCCGTCATACCACTCATGGTGATAAAGAACGACTTCGATGGCGCCGACAAGGAAGGCATAATCTTGAAGCAACAAATAGCCAAGCAAAGGATGCTCTTTAATTATGGCCCGCTCTAGCGGAGTGAGGGGCGTTTCTTTCCTGAGCACAGAAGAGGGGAGGCCGACTTTGCCTATATCATGGAGGAGCGCCCCCCTTTCTAAGTCGACGAGAAAGTTTTCATCCTCAATGCCCATGGCTCTGGCCAAAAGAAGAGCGTAACTGGCAACAAACTGACTGTGGCCAACGTTATTTTCGCTATCATCCGTAGCGGCAATTAGATAAATCAATTGGGAATTGAAAAAAACTCGCTGGCCAAAATTTTTATAATTAGAGATATCAGCATCTTTCTCCAAGAGGGTTTCATACCATTTTTCTAAGGACCGGAGAGCCTTTCTGGCTTTCTCCAACCTCGCCACTCTGAAGTTGGCGCCGTCCCATTGGTTAAAACTGGGGAAACCGGTCTCCTGGTCACAGCCAACTCCTGGCCCCATTCCGGTTAAGGACGCCCAATTATTGGAGCTTAAGGATAAAGAATTGGGAGACCGTCCCTGGCTTAAGCCGCCATTAAATACCGAACGCTGACCAGAAGTGTCTTCCAGGATCAGGGAAACAAAATCAACGGCCCCTTCTTTCGATTTTTTATCTCGCTGAGCCATTTCTTTTACCTTCGTTCCCTTCAGAGGGCATTGGTTTAGTCGAGAGGAGCGGCGAAAATTCGGAATTTCTTTGGCGGGGAAGAATATTCATCTTTCTTTCTAAGGGGCAGGTGTTGAGGATTTCAAACCCCCGTTCACTTATCCAGTTCTCAATGAGGGCGAAGAAGGCTCTTTCCTGATGAACCACTAATCTCAATCGCTCTAAGTTTCTTTTTGTCTTCATTCCGACTCCAGGCACCTTTTTAGTCGAAATTAATCGCCTGAAGCAGGAAAAAGAATTAGCTTACCGATTAATGACCTCAACCTAATTTTGACCACCCAGTTGGTTAGGCGGCTAACGCTTTCCCCTTCCTTCCGAACTCCACTCGCCCGGCTTTTGATTAACCTTGGCTGTTTAAGGCTGAGTGAAAAAGCCTTTTGCTTTTTATTGGGCGACGTTTATAATAAGTCAGTAATGTCCAAACAGTTTTCCTCCCAAGAATTGGAAGAAATTATCCGCCGCTATCGGCCAGTCGTTGGCTTTAGCGTCAAAAAAGCCCTTGGTCCAACTTACCCCGAGTGGGAAGATGTGGTCCAGGATGTTCTAACTCAAGTAATAACCAAGCTCCAGACTGGCGAATTCAGGGGAGAATGCAGCCTTGGCACCTTTATTTACACCATAACCAAAAGAAGAATCGTCGATTGCATCCGCAAAAAATCAAAAGTTAAGGTGGAAATGACCGAGATAGCCACGAGTGCCTTTAGCCCTGAGGAAACCCTGATGAAAAAAGAAAGGGCGGAGATAATTTCCCAAGCTCTTTTCAAGCTCAAGCCTAAATTTAGGGAGATTCTCTATCTTTATTATTATAAAGAGTTAAGCCGGGAAGAGGTGGCTGCCCGTCTCGGCGTATCCGAACGCCAGGTCAGCGAGCGTCTCTATTATGCTCAGAAAGTCCTGAGCAAGGTCCTCCGCCGGTTTTTCCCCGAGAAAAATTCCAATTTTTCGTCCGAGCGACGACTAAAAGAATGAAAGGATGGGCAAGGAGAACCCCGATGAGTAAATGCCGGTTTGAAGAAGTAATCGATGGCTACCTTTTAAATAAATTGGACTCTGAAGAGGCGGAACGATTTGAGGAGCACTTTTTTAACTGCTCCCGGTGCTTTTCTCGTCTTCAGGAAAGAGAAGCGTTAATCAATACCGTTAAGGCTCAGGGTGCGGCCTTAGTTCAGGGAATCGAACCGTCCAGACCCAAGGCCTTCAGCTGGGCTGACGATGTCTGGACCAAGCTGGCCATCCGGCCCTGGATTTTAGCACCAGCTGCGGCCGCCCTCTTTCTGGTCGTTGTCCTCATCTTCCAACCCTTCACTAAGGAAAAAATGCCCACTTTTGTCCTCAACGATGATAATGTCATTCGTGGTCAGGCGCTAAACCTCATTTCGCCCATCATCGACGTCTCTACTCCCCCTCTCTTTTTCGAGTGGAAAAAGCAGGGAGAAAACGTCGAATATAAAATCTCCGTTTATAATAACGAACTTCTCTGGACAGCCACCACCCGGGAAACACGGATTCAAGTTCCCGAAGAAATCAGGCAAAAAATGGTCCCCGGAGAGAGGTATTCCTGGCAGGTTAAAGCTTATTCCCCTAACGGCGTTTTAATCGCTGTTTCCAGCCGGGTTCAATTTATGGTCAAAACCCAACAATAACCCGCCTGAGTTCTCTTTTTTTCGCCTAAGCCTAAGGCTAACAACAAGTCTAATCCTCGATTAGATTTTCTTCCTCGCTGTACATCCGGCCGAAGGATTCCTCTTCAAAGGCCAAACAACACATCAACCGGCCGCAAAGGCCAGAAATCTTGGTGGGGTTGATGACAATTTGCTGACGACGCGCTTTTTGAATCGTGACCGGCTCAAAAGTCTTCATAAAGCTAAAGCAGCAGAGGAGCCGACCACAGACGCCTAATCCTCCGACTAATTTGGCCTCGTCGCGGACCCCAATCTGCCGCATCTCGATCCTCATCTTCAACTCTCGAGCCAAATCTTTAACTAATTGCCGGAAATCAATCCGGCCCTCGGCCGTATAATAAAATATTCCTTTTTTCTCGTTAAAAAAATATCTTACCGCGACTAACTTCATCGGCAAGCCGTGAGCTTTGACCCTTTCCAAACAGAATTGAAAAGCCTCCTTTTCCTTCTCTCTCAACCAAGCCAGCTTATTCTTATCCTCTTCCGTGGCTAAACGAATAATTTTAACCAAATCATTCGTCGCCCGGTGGTAGCGGCAAACTTCGCTCTCGAGGTCGATAACTTCGGCCAAGTCCCCACCCAGCTCTGATTCGATAAGACAAATATCACCGGGGGAAACCTCAACTTCCCCTCGCCGGGCTCGGATGATTTTCCCGGTGGTCAGAGAAATTAGTCGAACAACCTCAGCCATTTTCTTTCCTCCTCGCTTGAGCGTAAAAATAGGCGGCCAATAGCTTTGGGTTTAGATTTTTTTCCAAGCCAGAAAGAATTTCTTCAGCTAAATCGATACCCTGAAGGCAGGCTTCTCTTGTCAGCTCGGCACCCAATTTTTTCAAACCTTCTCTTAAATCCGGGTTCAACAGTCTGTCTTCATCTCCTTTTTCCAGGATGAGCAGAAGGTCCCGCCAAAAGGATAAAAAGAAACGAAATAAATTCGCCAAATCTCGCCTTATTGTTTCTTGGCGGGAGGAAGATAAAATTTTAAAAAAGCCCGAGGCTTCAGCGGCCGTGACCAACTGAGAAAAATAGTGCCAAGCTAATTGTCGTTCGGCCATTACCTTTTCCCAATCGAGGCTCAAAGCCCGGTCCAGGCTTCCCTCAGCTAAAATGGCCGCCAGCCTCGCTCTCTGGGCGGGCATCCCCGAGCTTAACAAGGCTCTTTCAATCTCTTCAGGGTTTAGGGGCTTAAAAGAAATTAACCGACAGCGAGACTGAATAGTAGCTGGGATGAGCTCCGGATTTTTAGAAATCAAAATGAAATAAGCATGCCCTGGTGGCTCTTCCAGAATCTTTAGCAAAGCATTAGCTGCTTCCAGGCTTATTTTATCCGCGTTTTCAATAATAAAGACTCGATGTCGGCCGGTCATCGGCCGCAGCAGCGCTAACTCTCTAATTTCCCGGACTTCATCAATCCCGGCGCTTTTTTTCCCTGCTTCCTTATCGAGGCCAATTTCCAAAACATCAGGAAAATTACCCTTATCTAAGGCCCGGCAAGCGGAGCAGCGACCGCAGGCATCGTCACTTGAACCCAGACAATTCAGAGCCTGAGCTAAAAGCCGCGCCATCTTTTCCATTCCTAATTCATCAGGGCCGGCAAAAAGTAAGGAATTGGGTAAAGTCCCGGAACGTAGCCCCTGCTGGAGCGTTTTCTTGACTGTCTCCTGGCCATAAAAATCAGCCCAGGGCATCGAATTTTCTCCCTTCTCTCCTTTTGGCCAATACCTTCCTCAGAAACTGCCCAGTAAAGGAGTCGGCCACTTCGGCGACTTCTTCGGGAGTACCGGCGGCCACCACCCAACCTCCTTCTTCGCCGCCTTCAGGGCCCAAGTCAATAATATAATCGCAAGCCTTGATAACCTCAAGGTTATGTTCGATGATCACCACGCTATTGCCTCGGTCAACCAAAGCCTGAAGTAGTTCGATAAGTTTGCGGACATCATCGAAATGCAGCCCGGTAGTCGGTTCATCAAGGATGTAAAGAGTCCGGCCGGTTCCTTTCCGGGACAATTCCTTAGTCAATTTAATTCTTTGCGCCTCACCACCAGAAAGAGTGGGGGCGGGCTGGCCTAAGCGAATATAACCAAGACCAACCTGTTGCAGCGTTGCCAGCTTCTTTTTTAATATAGGATGAGCCTTGAGTTCCTCGTAGGCCTCGTCCACAGTCATGTCCAAGAAAGAGGCAATGTTTTTGCCATGATAGAGCACAGAAAGGGTTTCTTTATTATACCGCCGGCCGCCGCAGCGGTCGCAAGTAACCAAAACATCAGGCAGGAAGTGCATCTCGATTTTTTTAACCCCGGCTCCCTGGCATTCTTCGCAACGGCCGCCAGGCAGGTTAAAGCTAAACCGGCTGGCTGTGTAGCCTCTCATCCTAGCTTCTGGTGTTCGGGAAAAAAGCTCTCGCAGGGGCGTAAAAAGCCCGGTGTAGGTAGCCGGGTTAGAACGCGGGGTGCGGCCAATAGGCTTCTGGTCAACGGCGACCACCTTATCAACCTGGTTTATCCCTTCGATCCTTTCATGCTTTCCTGGTCTCTCCGCGGAGCGGTAAAGCTGCCTTTGCAGCGCCCGGAACAGGATGTCGCTGACTAAGGTGCTTTTACCCGAACCAGAAACTCCGGTTACGGCGGTCATCACGCCCAGGGGAATCGGGACGTCAATTCCCTTAAGATTATGTTCCTCTGCCTGACGGATAATGAGCCAGCCGCGCGGTTCACGCCGCTTGCGGGGCACCGGTATTTCCTTTTCGCCTCGAAGGTATTGAGCGGTCAACGAATCAGGGGAGGCCAAGATGGCGGCCAAAGGTCCTTCAGCCACCTTATAACCACCTTTTTCACCCGCTCCGGGCCCAAGGTCAAGAATATAATCGGCAGCGCGAATCGTCTGTTCGTCATGTTCTACGACCACGACTGAATTCCCTTCATCTCGGATGGCCTTGAGCAAAGAAATCAGCCGCCGATTATCCCGCTGGTGAAGGCCAATTGTCGGTTCATCCAAAACATAGAGAACGCCCCGGAGGCGGGCGCCTATTTGGGCAGTTAACCGGACCCGTTGGGCTTCACCGCCCGAAAGAGTCGAAGTGGGCCGGCTAAGCTGAAGATAGGCCAGACCGAGCTCTTCCATGACCTGAAGCCGGGAAAGTATCTCCTTGATTATTCTGGAGGCAACAACCTGCTGGGAAGGGGGGAAGGAAAAAGACAGAATGGTCGGAATCAGCTCGCTGGCCGGAAGTGAGCTCAGTTCGTGGATATTTTTCCCGCCAATCAAGACGGCCAGCGATTCCTTTTTCAGCCGCCTTCCCTCACACACCGGACAAACTTCTTCTGTTAGCTCCAGCTCGCCCCATTCATCCAGCCGAGTTTTATAGCCAAGACCATGACATTCAGGGCAAGCCCCGTACGGACTATTAAAGGAAAAATACCGGGGCTCGAGCTGAGGCAGACTTATTTCACAAAAGGGGCAAAGCAACTTGACCGAAAAAAGCATTTTGGCGCCGTTTTCCGGGATGACCAAAAGGTCACCGTTGGCCAATTCCAAGGCTTGGGCCACAGCTTCTTTAAGCCTTTTTTCTGAAGCCGGCCTGACAACCACTTCATCCACTAAAACTTCTAAGTCATGTTTCTTAGTTCGTTCCAGCCAAATTTCTTCGTCCAGGTCTCGCCATGAGCCGTCTATCCTGACGCGGAGAAAACCTTTTCGCCTTAGCCGTTCCAAAAGCCGCGAGTATTCGCCCTTACGGCCGCGTACTAAGGGCGCCAAAATCTTCAATCTCTTGCCCCCGAATACTTCTTTCAGTTTCAAAACCATATTTTCCGGGTTCTGGGCTTGAACTGGTCGGCCACATTGCGGGCAATGAGGCACTCCCACCCGGGCATAAAGAAGCCTTAAGAAATCATGAATCTCCGTAACCGTACCGACGGTGGAGCGAGGATTGGTCGTAATGGTTTTTTGGTCGATGGAAATTGAGGGCGAAATACCCTCGATAGATTCCATCTCTGGCTTGGGCATTATTTCCAGGAATTGCCGAGCATAAGCAGAAAGACATTCCAAATAGCGGCGCTGTCCTTCAGCAAACAGAGTATCGAAGGCCAGCGAGCTTTTCCCAGAACCGCTGGGGCCAGTAATAACAATAAATCGGTGCCGCGGCAGATTAACATCAATGCCCTTCAGGTTATGCTGCGCTGCTTTTTTTATCCTGATTTCCTTCAGCATATCTTCATTTTACCCTGCCCTAAGCTAACTGACAAATCACCTTTGCCCTACCTCTTGAGTCTTCAAGCCACAGAACTGGGCCGAGAAAATTTAAATGGCCTTCTTCTGTCTTATGCGGATTGAACAACGACGCCCCCGAATCCCCTTCCTTCAGTTTTTTTACTCCGTTTCGTCTTCGCCCTTCTCCTAGCCGGGGGGCTCACCTCCCTGTTTATTGACTTAATCTTTAAGCAGTCTACCTCCTCTCGGCATCTCGCTTTGCCCAGCTTTATAAAAAATGGGTAAACAGGTGAGATATCACCAATTTTCACCAATTTTCTTATCACTCCTGCTATTACTGACTTTGCCTTCTACTTATTATATTTTTCTTTTAAAATTTATGGCTGAGGAATGGCGGCGGGATAAGGTCAGGTTTGACGGCGACGCCACACAAAATAAAACGGCAGACCGGTGGCAATAAAGGCCAGGTCAACCAACGTTCTTTGCCATTCAAAAAAGGAACGGAACAAAATAAAAATAAGAAGCACAGCCAGAAATATCCCGGGAAGAACGGGAAAAAAGGGCACTTGGTATCCCGAGGTTTCGCCCATTTGGCGGAAACGAAAACGAAAAAGCGCCATGGTGCTCAGGGCCAGAAAGATCAGGATGCCAAAGACCATACCAGCCGCAATAACTTCAAACTTAGCGCGGAGAAAAAGGATGACCAGCGCCCAGCCACAATGGGCCAACACAGCTCGAGAAGGAGTCCGAAAGCGGGGATGGACATAATCCAGCCACCGGAAAAAGAGGCCGTCTCTGGCCAGAGCATAATAAACTCGGGTCGCGGTCATCATCGTCCCGTTAATGCTTCCTGTGGCCGACAGTATAACCAAAATGGCGACAAAGCTGGCGCCGACAGGACCAGCTAAGCGGACGGCTGCGGCCGAGGCCACAATGGTGTTTCCTCTAACGCCCTCCATCCCTAAGGTAAGATGATAAATCAGGTTGGTCAGGCAATATATGGTTACTATGGCGCCAAGGCCAAAAAACATGGATAGGGGAATGGTCTGCCGGGGGTTTTTCATTTCACCAGCCGAATAACCCAGCCTTTCCCACCCGGTGTGAGCGAAGAAGACCATCATCAAAGCGGCCACGACTCCGGTAATAGGATTAATATTTACCAATGGCTCAGCCCTTTGGCCCAAACCGCTTGTCTGACCGTAACTAAGAATTAACCCGCCTATAATTAAGGCTAATAACCCCAAGACCTTAAAAGTGGTCGTAAATTTCTGGAAGGCGCTGGCCCATTTCAGCCCGAGAATATTTAAGACTCCCAGAATTAAAATCACGGTCACGGCAATTAAGCGATGAGTCAGAGGCGTTAACTTGATAAAATACCCTAAATAATCAGCAGTGACGATAGCCAGACCAGCCGCCGGACTGGTTCGGATGATAAAAAGCTGGGACCAGCCAAACATAAAACCAGCTAAGGGACCAAAAGCTTGACTAAGATAAACGTACTCGCCTCCGGTCTGAGGCCATCTAGTTCCCAACTCGGCATAGATAAGCCCCCCGATAAAAACGAAAAGCCCGACCACAATCCAGAGGACAATTATCTGGTTAAATGAAGCTAAATAGCCAGCAATAATTTGTGGCGTGGAATAGATGCCGGCGCCTATGGTAATGCCAATCAGAATTGCTAAGCCGTCGATTACTCCTAAGGATCGGCGCAGCGTGGGTCGCGAAATATCTGACTCGCCTTTCATGCCTTAAGTGGTTAATTCAAGCTTTTCTCTTTTTGACTATCTAAAATTAATCCCCATTTCTTTTCCCCTCCACCCCTCCTTCAACTGCTCCCAGTTGAAAATCATCTAATTCAGACCTAACCAGGATAGCTTTCTGACTAGGTGCCTCCGCCTTGGCCAAAACTTGAATCAGTGATTAAAATTGGTCTTCTCTTTGCCCCCAAAGATTTATCCCTTCTGGCACCGCCTGTCAAGAGAAAACGCCTTGAATAATTTTGTTTTTGGAAAAATAATGCGTTAATATTTTAATTAAAGCGATGACCCGAAGCGAGAACTTGCTGGCCGCCCTCGAGCTTCTTAAGGAAATGGGCCTCAAAACGGAAGCTATTCGGGCCATTCATTATCTTCCGCCTCAACCCGGTCGTTATCGCGATTACCCGCCGGATGTCCATCCTCAGCTCTTGGCGGCGCTCCAGCAAAAGGGCTACAGTCAGCTCTTTATCCACCAATACCTAAGTTGGGAAACAGTGCACAAAGGAGAAAACGCCGTTATCGTGACGCCTACGGCTTCGGGAAAAACGCTTTGTTATAACCTCCCTGTTTTGCAAAGTATTCTTGAGGACCCCTCAAGCAGAGCCATCTATCTTTTCCCGACTAAAGCTCTTTCGCAGGACCAGAGAGCGGAACTTGATGACATCATCTCGCGGCTACCCGAACCAGTTAAAGTTTTCACCTATGACGGCGATACGCCCCAGGACGCCAGGCGTGCGATTAGAAGCCAGGGACATATCGTGATTACAAACCCTGATATGCTGCATTCCGGCATCCTCCCTCATCACACCAAATGGATTAAGCTCTTTAAGAACCTAAAATATGTAGTAATTGACGAACTGCATAATTATCGGGGGATTTTTGGCAGCCATTTAGCCAACGTCTTGCGTCGTCTTAAAAGGATTGCTCGCTTCTATGGTTCATCGCCTCGTTTTATTCTCTGTTCCGCCACTATCGCCAACCCCAGCGAAATGGCCGAAAAAATGATTGAGGAGCCGGTGACCTTAATTGATGATAACGGCGCGCCCCGCGGGGAAAAATACTTTATTTTTTATAACCCACCGGTGGTTAATCGCTACCTCGGCATCAGACGCTCCTATGTGAATGAATCCAGAAGGGTTGCCTCTCTCTTTTTGCAAAAGAACCTGCAAACCATAGTCTTTGCTCCCAGCCGTCTTATAACTGAAGTCCTTCTTACCTACATTAAAGAAGATATCGAAAAGGGAATCCAGGACGAAGGGCTTATTCGCGGCTACCGCGGTGGTTATCTGCCTTTAAAACGCAGGGAGATTGAAAAGGGGTTGCGGGAAGGCAAAATTCTGGGCGTTGTCTCGACTAATGCTTTGGAGCTGGGAATAGATATTGGCTCGCTCGATGTGGCGGTCCTCGCCTCCTATCCTGGTTCGATTGCTAGCACCTGGCAGCGAGCGGGCCGAGCTGGCCGGAAGACCGGCCTTTCTGCGGCGGTGTTAGTCGCCTCCAGCTCACCTCTCGACCAGTTTATCATCAACCACCCTGATTATTTCTTTTCGCAATCACCAGAGAAAGCTCTCATCAACCCCGATAATCCGTCTATCCTAATCAGTCATGTGGGCTGTGCTGCCTTTGAACTTCCCTTTATTGACGGCGAAAAGTTTGGCCGAGCTGAAATCAGCTCGATTCTGAAGTTTCTGGAGGAGGGTAACGTTCTCCATCACTCCCGCGATAAATGGTTTTGGACCTCGGAAGCCTACCCGGCAGACCAAATTAGCCTGCGGAGTATCAGTTCGGATAACTTTGTGGTCGTCGACACGACTGAAAAGACCAAAGTCATAGCGGAAGTCGATTTTACCTCCGCTTTAACCACGCTTCATCCTAAGGCTATTTACATGTGTGAAGGAGAACAATATTTTGTTGACCACCTTGATTTTGCCCAGCGCAAAGCCTATGTCAAGAAGACGGACGTGGATTACTTTACTGACGCCATCGATTATACCCAGATTAAGATTCTTGACGTCTTTGGCCGCAAAGAATTGGGGCAGGCTCGGGCATCCCACGGTGAGGTTCACGTCGCCACGCAGGTGGTCGGGTTTAAAAAAATCAAATTCCATACCATGGAGAACGTCGGCGCTGGTGACCTAACTCTGCCTCAAAATGAAATGCAGACAACAGCTTATTGGTTGACAATTCCTGCCGATATTTTTGCTTCTTTGCCCTTCGAGCCTGAGGCCAGAGTCAATGGTCTCTTCGGCCTCGCCTACCTTTTACACCATGTTTCACCGCTCTTCATGATGTGCGACCTCCATGATGTCGGAGTTTCGGTGGGCGACGACCTGACTGGTGAATCAGTACCGCCTCGCACTATTCCCCAAAGAATTACCCCCGAAACGGCGGCGACATTCTTAACCGCCAACTTTACTCCCAACATTTTTATTTACGATAATTATCCGGGCGGCATCGGTCTCAGCCCTTCTCTCTTCGATTTAGAAAAAAAATTACTCCAAGCCTGCTTAGAGACATTGACTGCCTGCCCCTGTTATGAGGGTTGTCCTTCGTGCGTCGGCCCAGTCAGAGAGAGTGGCGAACAAGCTAAGAAAGTCGCGGCAGAGCTTCTCCGCCGCCTCTTAGATTAAACTTTCTTTCCGGCCGTTGAAATTGATTCCAGACCTATACTTTTCTTAGGCTTTGTTAACGGAACTGCTTACGATGAGGAGAGCCGACCCTTGATGGTCGACGTGTCTTTTAGCGGCCTCAACAAAGGTCGCCTAAAATCTGATTCTACGGGTAAACAAATCTTTCCTCGACAGCGCTAATCTACCGGATAATCCGTCATTGCCGAATAACGGTCATTAAGAGACAGATATTGGATGCAAAATCACAAACAAAAGAAGGCTAAATTAAAAGATGCCACTGATAAGTAAAAGATTAAACCTTGTGCCTTTTAGGCCCCAAAGAGGGTGGGCCATTTTCGTTACCATTTTTAGTAGTTTTTAGTTGCCAACTTCAAATGAAAACTTGATAAAGAAAAGAAGAAGAGAGTCCCGGAAGGAGGCGCCAGTTTAATTGGCCCCTGAGAGAGGATATTCTCCTGGTTGTTTTGTAGCTTCATGAAAGAGATGGATAATGGTCCCGCCGGATTCCTTTTTATGAAAAGCTTCATAAAAATGGTCATTGAAGGTTTGATAAGGCTTCACAACATGAAAAAAGCTTAGAGAAATATAAAAAAAATGTATTATTTATGGTAAGATAGTATCTATCGATGTCGGATAATATTAGAAAAGGGAAACAAAAATGAAAGTAAAGGACCTGGTCTGCGGGATGGAGATGGAAGAAACAGAAGCCAAAGCGAAGGGGGTCTACAAAGGACATATCTACTATTTCTGCTGCCCGCACTGCCGAGACAGGTTTCTAAAAGCCCCTGACTCCTTCCTCGAAAAAGAGCCTGGCAAGGGCAAAGCAGAGACTCCACCACCGAAGGGCACGAGCTATACCTGCCCGATGCATCCCGAGGTGAAACAGAGCCATCCTGACTCCTGCCCCCGATGCGGTATGGCTCTTGAACCGCTGATTCCAGTTTCCGTGGCGGCTCCAGGCAAAAGAGAATGGACCTGTCCGATGCATCCTGAGGTGGTCCAGGATAGACCTGGTAACTGCCCCATCTGCGGAATGGCCCTTGAGCCGAGGATAGTTTCGGCTGAAGAGGAAGAAAACCCCGAGTTAATTGATATGTCACGTAGGTTCAAGCTGGGTCTCATTCTTACAATTCCCCTTCTGATAATCGCCATGGGAGAGCATGTCCCGGTGGTTTCGGATATACTCCATATGGTCCCCGGCTGGGCTTTAAAGTTATCTGAACTCCTCCTTGCCACCCCAATTGTGCTCTGGTGTGGGTGGCCTTTCTTGGTAAGGTTCTATCAATCCCTTGTGAATAGAAGCCCTAATATGTTCACCCTTATAGGCCTTGGCGTGGGAGTAGGTTATCTTTATAGTTTTATTGGGGCAGTCTTTCCTGGCATCTTTCCCGCAACCTTCAGGAATGAAAGAGGAGAAGTAGGGGTCTATTTTGAGGCCGCCGCCGTGATAGTGGTTCTCGTCCTTCTGGGCCAGGTTCTGGAACTGAAAGCAAGAAGCAAGACCGCGGCCGCCATAAAGGCTCTGCTTGGTCTGGTCCCAAAGACAGCCAGGAAGATAAAAGACGGCCAGGAAGAAGACATTCCCCTGGAGCATGTCAGCCCCGGGGACCTTCTCCGGGTACGTCCTGGTGAGAAGATACCGGTTGATGGAGTTGTAGTTGAGGGCTCCACCTCGGTAGATGAATCAATGGTGACTGGTGAGCCAATACCCGTTCCCAAAGGCCCTGGTGACAAGGTGATAGGCGCAACTATAAACGGAACCGGCTCAATCGTGATGAAGGCGGAAAAGGTAGGTGCTGAGACCCTCCTTTCCCGGATTGTCCAGATGGTCGCCGAGGCTCAGCGGAGCCGAGCCCCGATTCAGAAACTGGCTGACGTGGTAGCCGCCTACTTTGTCCAGATAGTGGTTGCCGTGGCCGTTATTACTTTTATTGTCTGGGCATGGCTGGGACCTGAGCCGAAGATGGCGCATGCCCTGATAAATGCCGTCGCCGTCTTGATCATCGCCTGCCCATGCGCCCTCGGGCTTGCTACCCCCATGTCAATAATGGTGGCTACCGGAAAGGGCGCCACCTTAGGAGTGCTTTTCAAGAATGCCGAGGCAATCGAGATAATGCGGAAGGTGGACACCCTTGTGGTGGACAAGACAGGAACCCTCACCGAGGGAAAACCAAGGCTGGTGGCTGTCAGGACAGCAGAAGGAATGGATGAAAAGGAACTCCTTAGATATGCCTCGGGCATTGAGCAGGCAAGCGAACATCCCCTGGCCCAAGCGATCCTAAAGGGAGCAAAGGAACGGGGTATTGAACCAGGCGAGGTCGACGCTTTTGAGTCCATTACAGGTAAGGGAGTAAGAGGCAGGGTTAATAGTCATGAAGTCGTCCTCGGTAACCCAAAGCTCCTTGAAGAAGAATTGGGGATAACCCTGGGCGAACTCATTCAGACTGCTGACATAATGAGAGCCGCGGGCCAGACAGTGATGTTTGTGGCGGTTGATGGAAGACCTGCTGGACTCCTTGGTGTTGCCGACCTCATAAAGGAAACCACCCCCCAGGCAATTAGGGAATTGCATAAAGAGGGGGTCAGGATGGTGATGCTCACCGGTGATAACCGCGCCACGGCCGAGGCTGTGGCCAAAAAATTAAATATTGACGAGGTAATTGCCGAGGTGCTTCCTGACCGGAAGGTAGAGAAGGTGAAGGAACTGCAGTCGCAAGGAAGAATTGTGGCTATGGCAGGCGATGGCATAAACGACGCTCCTGCCCTGGCCCAAGCGCATGTAGGCATCGCCATGGGAACGGGAACAGATGTCGCCATGGAGTCGGCCGGGGTCACCCTCGTTAAGGGCGACCTTAGAGGAATCGTGCGGGCAAGAAAACTTAGCCGGGCGACCATGCGGAATATAAAACAAAACCTCTTCTGGGCCTTCGCCTATAATTCCTTGGGGGTACCTATTGCTGCCGGCGTGCTTTATCCATTTTTGGGGATACTCCTTAGCCCCATATTTGCCGCCGCCGCCATGAGTTTTAGCTCAGTCTCAGTAGTCGGTAATGCCCTAAGGTTAAGAAGATTAAACGTCTGAACCGGTCATTTTTAAAAGTTGGAGAACTTTTCTTTTTTGCATTTTAAATACCAAATATAAGTTCGGAACAAAGTCAGGTCCAAAATCTTTCTGGCGGTTTGTGGAATGAGCTTATGATGAAGGCGAGAAGTTATTTTTAATGTTTGACCAGTTTTTCTAACTTTTCTTCCTCACCCATCACGACCAGGATATCGCTGTCTTTGACCACGAAATCAGCCTTGGGAATGTAAACCGTCCTTTCAGGGATGAGTTCTCTAACCGCTATTACCTGGACGCCAAATTTATTTCTCAGGTCGAGTTCCCGCAGGCTTTTGCCGATAAATTTTTCTGGGGGGGCGATTTCTTGAATACTTATGCCTGAACTTAGAGGCAAACACTCTAAAATATTAGGGTTGGTAAGCTTCAGGGCAGTTCGGACAGCCATATCTTTTTCGGGATAAATCACTTCATTGGCTCCCACCGCCTCCAGAATCTTGGCATGGTCTTCAGTTAGCGCTTTGGCGACAACCCGCCTCACCCCTAATTCATGGAGGTAAAGAACAGTGAGAATTGAAGCTTCCATTTCCGGCCCCAAACTGACTATAACCACATCCATGTCCTGAATGCCGAGGGCTTCCAGGTTTTCCTTGTCCGCCGAATTCATTTGGACTGCATGAGAAGTATAATCCTTAGCCGCTTCAACCTTAGCTTTATCTCGGTCAACGGCCAGAACTTCATGACCGCGCTGGTATAAAGTCTTGGCCACGTTGGAACCAAAACTACCTAAACCGATAACTGCAAATTTCATTCCTTTTTACTCGAAAAATAATACCCACTAATTTTAGCCTATCATGACTGTTTCTTCAACGTATTCAAAATGACCCCAGGATTTGGCCCGACTGAAAGCCACCAACAGGGTTAAAGGCCCGATTCGGCCAACGTACATGGTGACAACAACAATTATTTTACCTAAGGAGGTAAGCTCCGGGGTTATTCCCAAGGATAAACCAACTGTCCCAAAAGCAGAAAAAACCTCAAACAGAACTTCCTTCATCATTGCTCCTGGTTGGGCTGCAAGAAGTAAGAAAGAAGCGAGGGCAATCCAGCTCAGAGCCAGGAAAATCAAGGTGAAAGCCCGAGTCAGACATTCCGCGGGGATAGTGCGATAAAAGACGTTCACTTTTTCTCGGGCCATTAACTTAGACCGAAGAAAAGCCAGCACTACTCCGACGGTCACCGTCTTGATGCCTCCGCCCGTAGAGCCGGGCGACGCACCGACAAACATCAGCCCAATCAAAAGAAAAACGGAGGCCGTTCTTAAGCTCTGCAGGTCGATTGTATTAAAGCCCGCTGTCCGCGGGGTCACCACTTGAAAGAGTGAGGCCAGAATTTTTTCTTTCCAGCCAACACTGCCCAGCCCGGAACTTTTTTCTAACCAAAAGAAGAGAAGGAAGGGAAAAATAATAAGGCTCGCCGTTAAACTTAAAACAAGCTTGCTGTGGAGGCTGAAATGAAAACTTCTTTTTCCTTTGGCCAGCAGAGAAAAATAGAACATCTCCTGAACCACCAAGAAACCCAGCCCGCCCAGAATGATTAGCCCGATAATCGTCAGGTTAACCAGGATATCTCCCGTAAAACCCTTAAAATTCTGGCTAAAAGTCGAAAACCCAGCGTTGCAAAAAGCAGTAATCGAATGGAACAGAGAGTTGAACAAGGCGGTGGGCCAAGGAAATAGTTGAGAAAAACGGATAAACAGAAGACTCGCGCCCGCAATTTCAATGAGCCCAGTCATGATAAAAACATTACGGATTAAAGTCCGAAAATCCTTAGGGGCCGCCGGCAGGAAGCTTTCCTGAACAAGGATTCTGTCTTGAAAAGATATTCTTCGGCCGGCCGCCAGAAGGATCATAGTGGAAAAAGTCATAATCCCCAAACCGCCCAGTTGAATTAAACAGAGGATAACTATCTGGCCAAACCTGGTAAAATAGGTAGCCGTATCAACAACGACCAGGCCGGTAACACAAACCGCGGAAGTCGCGGTAAAAAGCGCGTCAACCAGACCAATTTTTTTGGAGACAGTGCTTACCGGTAAAAGAAGCAGAATCGTCCCCACTAAGATTGCCGCCAAAAAGCTTGCGGCCAGGACCCGTGCTGGATGAAACCGTTTCTGCCGTAAGATAGCCACTTCTCCCTACTTGACTAAAGTATAGTTCTTTTAAATCTAATTCTCCTTCTAGACCTTTGTCAACTTTTAAACTTTACCCGCGGTTCTCTTCCGTGTTATGTGGGTTAGCTAATCAAGGGTGCCAGATGGCGTTGCTCCCCCTCAGGTTTTCGACGCCGTTTCATCTTCGCCCTTCTCCAAGCCGGCAGAACTCGCCTTGCAGGTAATAAAGGGAGTATGAGTGTCATTTACATCCGCTTGGCTTCTCGGCTTCTCCCTTGGCTCAGTTCAGCTTGTCCTCATCGGCCCCAACGGGTTCCCTCGAAGCCCGGTTCGGGAAGGCTAAATCTTCCCTGGCCGCTTTGACCATCCCAGAATCAGCCTCCTCCCGTCCTAAAAAAGAGAAAGAAAAGAAGGGTCGAAATAAAATTGGGTAAATAGGTGAGATGGCACCATTTTTTGAACTTCTCTTTGCACCAAGATTATAATCATCTTTAAAACCGATTTCTTAAGGTTAGGCGGCGGGTTCGTTGACATATCAGATAGGCTATGATACTTTGGAGAAGAAAGAATGAGCCTGATAAAGCTAATTGGCGAAGCCAGCCTAATTGTGCAATTAGTCCTAGTCATTCTCCTTTTCTTTTCTATTTTTTCCTGGGCTGTAATTATTTATAAGCGCAACACTTTCCGGGCTGCAGCCCAGCATTCCCTTAAATTTCTGAGTTATTTCCGGCGCAGCCGAAACTTGACTGAAGTAAACGATGCCGCCAAGCAATACCGGTCAAGCCCCTTAGTCCCCATTTTCCAGGCGGGGTTCAGGGAGCTAACCTCCCAGCCTTTAAAATCTAACCCTCAGGTTACCTCTCCTCCGAAAGCCAATTTGGAAAACCTGCAACGTGCCCTACTCCGGGCCTCGAACGCGGAAGTGGCAAAGCTGGAAAAAATGATGAGTTTCTTAGCGACCACCGGCAGTGTCACTCCCTTTATCGGCCTCTTTGGGACAGTTTTGGGTATAATGGACGCTTTCCACAAGATAGGCATTGCCCGCTCGGCCAGTCTGAGTACTGTGGCTCCTGGTATTGCGGAAGCTTTAGTGGCGACAGCGGCTGGCCTCTTTGCCGCTATTCCCGCCGTCATCGCTTACAATCACTTTTTGCATCGAATTAAGAACATGATTACCGAGATGGAAGATTTTTCGCTCGAGTTTTTAAATATCGCCGAAAAACTCTATGGCCCTTAAAACCGCCGCCAGCCTCAGCTCCAAAACTCGCTTAGGCACTTCTCTGGCTGAAATCAACGTAACGCCGCTCGTCGACGTGATGCTGGTTTTATTAATCATCTTCATGGTGACGGCGCCAATGATGCAATCCGGAATCGGGGTTAATCTGCCGCAGGCCGAAACCGAATCGGCGCCGGCGGAAAGCGGCCTAATTTTAACTGTCACTCGGGACAGGTTCATTTACCTGGGTGATACCGTCATTAACATTAACCTTCTTGAAAAAAAGTTGCAGGAATATTTTTATGGTCGCGACAAAAAAATTGTCTTTATCAAGGCCGATAAGGATATCCCCTATGGCTTCTTCGTCGAGGCCTTGGATATAATTAAGAAGGCGGGTGTGGAGACAGTCGGCTTAATCACTGAGCCTGTCGAACCCGTCAAGAAAAAATAGATACGATTCGGGATGAAAAATAATCGCAGCTTTCGCCGAGCCATTATCACTTCCGCAGCTTTGCATACAGTCCTTTTTCTGCTTCTTATTTTCTCGCCTTCTTTACCCAGACCAGCGAAAAAAGGCCTGGTTTATTACCTCCCGCTCAACCTAGTCGGCCCTCCCGGTGGCGGAGGCGGTGGCGGAGGGGGTGGCTCCCCGGTCCTCACCCAGACCCCGGCTTCCAGCCGGACTTCGCTTCGGGACTTAACCGCGATTCAAAAAAAAGCTGCCCAGCCGCCTGAAGGTTCCCTGCGCTATCCCGTCGATAAAAAGAATCGGGCTAAAAAGACCGCGACTAAAGAAACGATTATTTCCAAGCCTCAACCCGAGACGTCAGCTGCTAAGCCTGAGACTGGCTCGGCCGGCGGGAGTGGTGGTCCGCCAGGCTCGGGGATTAGAATCGGCGTTGGCCCTGGTCCCGGAGGCGGGGGAGTAGGCGGTTGGGGAGGCGGTAATTTCGACCTATCGAGCTTTCCTTATACCTATTATCTGCAAATCATTCAGGACCGAATATCAACTAACTGGTTCACCTCGCTTCTCGACCCCGGTGTCTCCGGCCAATGGCAGTGCGTCGTCTTCTTTAAGATTTTTCGCGACGGCCGGATTACCGACCTTCAGGTGGAAAGCTCCAGCAATCTCCGTTCCTTTGACCTCTCTGCCTTGCGCGCCGTTCAAAACGCTTCGCCCTTTCCTCCTTTACCTAAGGAATTTGAGGGCGAATATCTTGGCATTCATCTTATCTTCGAGCATGTGCGATGAACCAAAAAAAATTGTCTGCCCGTCTTCTATTCTTAGCTATTTTATTTCTTTTTTCCCAGCTCGTCCCCCAGCAAGAAGTTGTTCTGAAAATAACCGAGGGAGTCCCCGTTATTTCTTTGGCTCTGCCAAAATTTATCGTCAACGCTGCCGGCGGTCGGCCGGCCGCGGCCGCGGAGACAATTTATCAAGTCTTAGCCGATGACCTAAGATATAGTCGCATCTTCCAGTTGCTGCCGACGAGCTATTACAATTATATCCGGCCTCTCGACCCCAAAAACATTATTTTTAAGGATTGGGAATCGATCCAAGCCCGGGTCTTAGTCGTTGGCGAAGTTACGGGTGGCGACGAAAATATTACTTTTGAAGCTAAGCTCTACGACGTTCGCAGCTCTAAATTTATCATCGGCAAAAAATATCAAGGGAATGAGCCGACTTGGAGACAGATGGCCCACCGCTTTGCCGATGAAATCCTGAGAGCCTTTGGGGAAAAGCCATATTTCACCACCAAAATTGTTTTTGTATCTGACCGAGACGGCAACGACGAGTTATATCTCATGGACTATGACGGCGCCAATCAAACCCGTCTAACCTTTAACAAGCTTCGGGATTACATGCCGGCCATTTCTTCTGATGGTCAAAAAATTGCTTTTACCTCCTACCGCCAACTGAGTGCCGGACTTTACTTGATGGATTTAGAAAAGAAAAAAATAACCCCCATCTCCCAGCGGGGCACTAACTTTGCTCCTTCTTTTTCGCCAGACGGCAAGCGCTTGGCTTTTTGTTCAACCATGGACGGCAACTCGGAAATCTACGTGGCCAGCTTAGCTTCGGAAACGATTCAGGCGATCAAAAGATTAACTTTCAACGACGCCATCGACACCGCCCCTTGCTTTTCACCCACAGGCAGGGAGCTGGCCTTCGTTTCTGACCGCGGCGGCACACCCCAAATTTATATCATGGACGCCGAAGGCTCAAACGTGCGCCGGGTTAGTTTCGGCGGGAGCTATCATGATGGCCCGTCCTGGTCCCCGGACGGCGAAAGAATAGTTTATGTCTCAAGGTTAGATAACATCTTTGACCTTTATGTGCTCAACCTGAGGACCAATCAGATTTACAAACTGACTGAGAGTAACGCTCGGAATGAATCGCCTTCCTGGTCGCCGGACGGCCGACACATCGTCTTTTCTTCCAGCCTCAGCGGCTCCATCCAGCTCTATTCCATCGATTATGACGGAGCGAACCTGAAGCGCTTGACTTCTCAAGGAAACAATAAACTGCCTTGCTGGGCTAATTAAAAAATTAATCCCGAACTAAATAAAACCTTTTTTGGACTTTTTAGGGCCGCGATAGCTAAATAAACTACAATTTTTGCCGCAGAGAGACAATTTTCATTGACACAGCTTGAAGCTATCAATTAGAATGATTTTGCGACCGGGTAAATGGGAGAGGTTCTCCCAAAAAAATTAAAAGAGAAGGAGGATTTATGAAAAAGGGCCTAATTTTAGTCTTAGTCCTTATCTTGGGTTTGATGTTTACCATGGCCTGCAAACCCAAAGTTAAGGAAGTTCCCCCGCCACCCTCACCCCAAGTAAAAGAACAGCCCAAGGTAGAAAAAGTTGAGCCGCCCAAAGAACCAGTAAAACCGGTTTTAACCGAAGAAGAAATTTTCATGGCCCAATCACTGGAAGAGGCTAACAAAGCCGGTTACCTGAAAATGATTCATTTTGATTATGACAAATATAATATTCGCGACGATGCCCGGCCTGTTTTAGCCCAGAACGCTGCCTGGCTTAAAAAATTCTCTTCAGTTAAAATCCTGATTGAAGGTCACTGCGACGAAAGAGGCACCGAAGAGTACAACCTAGCACTGGGAGAAAGGCGCGCCAAGGCTACCCTCGACTACCTTGTTTCTTTGGGAATCTCTCCTGACAGGATAAAAATTATCTCCTACGGAAAGAGCCAGCCGCTGGACCCAGGACATAATGAAGATGCCTGGGCTAAGAACCGTCGCGCCCAGTTTACAATCATTGAAAAATAACAGGCAGAAAGAGCGAGCTTAGGTATTATTTAAGCCTGGAGAAAGAGGTAAATCTTCGGGAATGAAAAAAGAAGCGGCGTTGTTAATTGTCTTGAGTTTCTCTTTTTTAAGCCCAATTTTGCCCGACCAATCCCAGAAAATCTATGAGCTGATTTATGAGGATATTCAAACCCTTAAGAAACAAATGCTTCTTTTCCAAGAAAAGGTGCAAAACCTGACCTCTGAACTTCAGGCTCTCAAAACTCAGGTCCAAGACATTCAAGCCTGGCTTAAGACGTGGCAACAGGAACAAGCAACGCATCAGCAACGGCTGAAGGATATCCCAGTTCAATACCAGATTCTGAGCGACCGCTTGGAGCAGCTGAGCTCGAAACTCGACCGCCTGACTGAGGAATTTATCGCCCTCAAACCCGCTGTTGCGCCTTCTACGACCACCTCTCCAGAAGTTAAGCCGGCTCCCCAACAGAAAGAAGAAACCGCGAAGCAAGCTAAAGGCGAGCCGCCGCCTTCTAAGGAAGTCACGGCCGCACCGGTTCCTGCAACGGGGCCGCCGCCTCAGGAGGTTTATAATAGTGCCTACGGCGATTATTTAAGAGGAAACTATGATTTAGCCATAGAAGGCTTCCGGCTATATCGCGAACAGTTTAGCGACAGCCCCTTGGCTGATAATGCCCTCTACTGGATCGGCGAATGCTATTACAGTCAAAAGAATTACGAAGCGGCCATGAATGCCTTTAATGAAGTCATTCTCCTCTATCCCAAAGGCGACCGAGTAGCTGCGGCCTATCTGAAAAAGGGGCTCTGCTATCTCGAAATGGGCCAGAAGGAAGAAGCCCTGGCAGTCTTTAAGTTATTGATAAGTAAGTTTCCCTTAGAGGAGGAAGCCAAAGTGGCGCAACAGAAAATAAAGGAAATCACCGAAAAATGAGAGACGTTAACAGCCTGAACCGGGTTATTCTTGTCGGGCATCTTAAAGATAAGCCAATAATCCGTTATCTGGCTCAAAGCGAAAGGCCCGTAGCCCATTTTGATTTGGCCACTAACGAGCTTGTCTATGACCAATCTAAGAATCAAAGTACCCGCCGGGCGGAGTGGCATCATATTGTCGCCTGGGGAAAACTGGCTGAATTCTGCGGCCAATATCTAACTAAGGGAAAACAAATCCTCGTCGAAGGTAAGCTTCGTAGCCGAACCTGGACAACTCGCGAAGGCGATAAACGGCGATTAACGGAAATTGAAGCGCGAAGCATCATTCTTCTAGGTCGAAGAGAAGAAGGGGTAGAAGCGGTTGAAGCTGAGCCTTTCCCGGCTGAACCAGCGGCCGCTGATTTTCCCGAAATCCAGGAAACAGAATTGCCGCCCGATACCGAGCCGGATGACGAAATCCCCTTTTAAAAATATAAAGACAGCTGACCTAAATCCTAGCCAAAAAACGGTGTTATCTAATGAAAGCCAAAAAACCAATAACCAGAGGGGCTAAGCGTTTTAAGCCAAACAGAAAACCTGTTGCCTTAGCCAAACAGCAAGAAGAAAACTTCCGCCAGGCGATTAAAGAAGACATTAGGCCATGGGGAAAATTTCGTTCTTATCCCTTTAAGGACTTGGGCAGTATCAAAATTGTTACTGTTAACCCCGATTGTGCCCTCTCCCTTCAGCTCCATAAAAGACGAAGCGAATACTGGGTTATTCTTGACCCCGGCTTAGAGATGACCTTAGGTGAGAGAGTCTGGTTCCCGCAGCCCGGAGAAGAAATTTTTATCCCGCGGGGCACCCCGCATCGGCTGCGCTGTGTTGGGGCTAAACCTGCCAGGGTTATGGAAATCTGGATTGGTCGCCATTCCTCAGAAGACGATATCATCCGACTGGAAGACCTTTATGGCCGGGCTTAGGAAGAAGTTTAGCTGAGCTGAGTTGTCAGAAAAGCGCGGGGATGACGGGAGAGAATCCGTTCGATGAAATATTCTTCTATATCCTGAGAAGTTTTCAGGTTCAGGATCCTGTCAGCCGCTTCTTTAACCGTGCGGAATTCGACTGAACGGAGAGCCTTTTTTATCCGGGGAATAAAAATCGGGTTCATGCTGAAGGTCTTCAAGCCAAACCCCAGGAGGATTAGGGCGGCCAGGGGGTCAGCAGCCATTTCGCCACAAACCGCCACCTCTTTGCCCGCCTCGTTCGCCTTCTGGATAACATGCTTTAACAACCTCAGAACGGAAGGATGGAGAGGTTTATAAAGATAAGAGACATATTCGTTACTCCGGTCTACAGCCAAATAATATTGGATAAGGTCGTTTGTTCCGATGCTGATAAAATCAACTTCTTGAACCAGAAAATCAGCAATAGCCGCGGCGGCTGGAACTTCAATCATGATGCCCAGAGGAATGGCCTCGTCAAACTTAAACCGCTGACGTTTCAAATCGTTCTTGACCTCATTCAGGATTTCCTTAATCAACAGGATTTCCTCGAGCTCGGTGATCATCGGGAAAAGAAGCCGGATGTTGCCCAAGCTGCTGGCCCGAAGAATCGCTCGCAGCTGAACTTGGAAGAGCTCCGGGTTTTTTAGGGAAAACCGGATCGCCCGCAAGCCCAAGGCTGGGTTGGGTTCAGCTTCCAGGTTGACCTGAAAAAAAGATTTTTCGCCTCCAATATCTAAGGTTCTGATATATACCGGCCGAGGATAGCAGCTTTTAGCCAGACGCAAATAAACATCAAGATGCTCCTCTTCGGAAGGCAAGCTGGCCCGCTGAAGATAAAGGAATTCCGAGCGAAAAAGACCCACCCCTTCGGCCCCTAAGCTGATGGCTAAGGTCACTTCTTCTGGTAGCTCAATATTGGCCAAGGGCATAAACTTAACCCCATCCAGGGTAACCGAAGGAAGCCGGGCTGTTTTCCGCAGCTCTAAGCGGTATTTATCGTATTTCTCCTTTTTGGCCTGGAATTCTTTACGGACAGCCGCCGGCGGGTTGATCAGGACTTCGCCATCAGTGCCGTCAACGATCAGGAAGTCGCCGCTTTTTACCTGAGTGCTGACATTATGCAAACCAACCACGGCGGGAATGTCTAAGGAACGAGCCAAGATGGCGGTATGAGAAGTAGAACCTCCCATATCGAGAGCCACGCCAACGACATTCCCCCGGCCAAATCGACTGGCCGCTTCTGAAGGCAATAAATCGTGAGCCACCAAAATAACCTTGCGGTCAGCCAGCTGCTCCTTTGGTCGCGGCGCCTCTGGTTTTAGGTTCCTTTGGATTCTAATCAAAACATCGGAGATATCAGCCTGACGCTGCCGGAAATATTCATCGTTAATCGCCTCGAAGGCCTCGCGGTATTTTTTATTGATTTCGACCAAAGCCCATTCCGCTTTTACCCTCTCTTGTCTGATTAACCTCTCTAAACCAGCTAAAAGGCTCTTATCCCTGAGAATAAGAAGATGCGCCTCTAATAAAACCGCCTGTTCTTCACCCACCGCTTTTTTGATTTTTTCTTTGATTTCTAATAGATCCTTTTCTGTCCGTTCGACAGCCAATTGCAGCCTAACTACTTCTTTTTCCACCTGGTCAGCGGCAATCGTCTCTCGACGGACGGTAAAAGCGGCCGCCTCGGTGACCAGAGTTTCGCCCATAGCAATACCGGGTGAAACTCCCATGCCCCGCAGGCGAATAAATTCCATCTTACCTACTCACTCTCCTCAAATTTATTGTTGATTAAATCGACCAGGGCCTTCATAGCTTCCGCTTCATCCTGACCAGCGACTTTCAGGATAACCTGCGTCCCTTGACTGGCCGCCAAGGTCAGAATGCCCAAGATGCTTTTGCCGTCGATTTCCATTGTATCCTTAATAATTTTTACCGAAGAACTGTAGCGATTAGCGAGATTGACGAATTTGACTGCCGCTCTGGCATGGAGGCCAAGCCGGTTCTTAATGACCACTTTTTTTTCCAGCATCCCGCTTATCTTTTGCTTTTAAGCAGCGCGCTCGCCAGATGAATATTTTTTTTGCCCTGCTCGACCACCTTCTTCGCCACTTCTTTTAAATTTTTAGAGCGTTGCAGGGAAACGAATTTGATCAGCATCGGCAGATTAAATCCGGTAATGATTTCGACTTCATTGTCCTGAAGAAAGCTGAAACTGAGGTTGGATGGAGTCCCGCCGAACATATCCGTAAAAATAATTACTCCATTTTTTTGGTCAACACGCTTCAGAGACCGGTTGATTTTCTTCTTTGAGTCCTCGACATCATCATACCAACCAATGGAAATGGCCTCGATATTCGGCGCCTCACCCAGGATAATAGTCAGAACGTTCAGCAATTCTTCCGCTAATTTCCCATGGGAAACAATGATGCCGCCAATCATGTTTTTCTGCCGACCCTAGGTTTTTGAGTCACGCTTTATATTTTCACCGGCGAAGGTCGCGGTGAATAATTTTTATATCATAATTGCGCTCTTTCAGGAAATTTTTAAGCTCGTCGCCTATGACCACGGAGCGATGCTTGCCGCCAGTGCAGCCAATCCCTATGGTTAAATAGCTCTTCCCTTCATTAATAAATTTGGGCAAAAGATAAAGAATAAAGCGGCTCATCTCCTCGAAAAACTCTTTGGTCTCAGCGGCGCTGAGAACGAATCGTCTGACCTCAGCGCTTTTGCCGGTTTTGCGGCGATATTTTTCGATATAAAAGGGATTAGCTAAGAAGCGCGTATCAAAAATAAGGTCAGCCTCCAGCGGCAAGCCGTATTTATAACCAAAAGTAATGACTGTAATCTGGAGCTTTTTTTGCGCCCGGTGGAAAAGCCGTCTCACCAGAAGTTCCCTCAACTGGGGGAGAGAAGTCCTGGAGGTGTCAACCACCTCGTCCGCCATCGCCTTAATCGGCTCCAGCCTTTCTCTTTCGAGCCGAATCGCCTCCAAGACTGGCTTCCGGGGAAAGAGCGGATGGGGACGCCGGCTTTCGCTAAATCTTTTCACCAAGGCCTCGTCAGAAGAATCAAGAAAGATTACCCGCGCTTGACTCTTAGCCCTGATTTCAGGTAAAAGCCGCGGAAAATCGTGAGTAAACGCCGGCTCTCTCATGTCCACAACCAACGCCACCTTGTCAATCTCTACTTCCCGCTTCCCCCAGAGGTCGAGAAAAGTCGGAATCAGTTTGGCCGGAAGATTATCGATGCAAAAATAGCCCCAGTCTTCAAGAAAATGGCTGACCACTGTCTTTCCTGACCCGGAAAGCCCGGTAATGATGAGAAAACGATTGTCCCGGACGATGGCGCCTTTCTTTTCGGACATCAGCGCATTCTCCTCTCCAGGCGTCGAACAACTTCGCGCGAAGCGTGGTAACCCCTTTTCCGGAGAAGATGCACCTTACAGGCCACCTCAATCAAAGTGGCCACGTTCCGACCGGGGGCGACCGGGATAACAAGCTGCGGCACCTTAACCCCCAGAATAACGTAATCTTCAGGGAATTCCAGACCAAGCCGGTCGTATTCATTGCCCGGCTGCCATCTTCTCAAATGGATTACTAAATCTATAGGAATAGTAGGGCAAATGGCTTTCGGCCCAAATATTTCTCTGATATTGACCAACCCTAACCCTCTCAACTCCATTAAGTTGCGAGAAAGCTCCGGGGAGCGGCCTTTAAGTCTTCCGGCCGCAATCTTCTGAATTTCTACCACATCGTCAGAAACAAAGCGATGACCTCGAGTAATAAGCTCCAGGGCGCTCTCGCTCTTGCCTATGCCGCTATCACCGATAATTAAGACGCCCAAACCATAGATTTCTAATAAGCCTGCGGCTATGGTGGCACGGGCTTTTGGTGAACTGAACGGCGTTGGCTTCGAACCTGAGGAAGAATCTACTGCTAAGGCAGACTGGGTTCTTCGTCTACTCATGCAGCTTTTCTTCTTCCTCCCGGATAACTTCGATCATCCGCCGCGGCGTTTTTGCTGCGAGGATTCTTTTCGGCAACGAACTGGCCTTGCGTACCAACTGAGCTATAGCGGCCAAGATTTGCAGGCTGAGGCTAGGATTTTCCGGCGGCGAGATAACCAGGAAAAAAACTGAAGTGGGCTTTCCGTTGAGTGAAAAAAAGGAAACTCCCTTTTTCGAAACAGCCAGGGCAATTAGCGGACTCGTCACTTCAGCCAGTTTGCAATGGGGAATGGCGATGCCGTCGCCGACAGCTGTACTGCCTAAATTTTCGCGCTGGACAAGTTTTTCGAAAAGTTCCTCATCGTGGTTGATGACCTGTCTTTCTTTGAGGAAGCGCACCATTTCCTGCAAAGCTTCATCCCGCTCCTTAGCCTTCAGGTCGGGGATAACCATATCTTCGCTGAGTAATCCTGAAATTCTCATCTCGTTCCTAAAATTAGATTTATTCCGGTTCAATCAAGCCATAATGGCCGTCACGACGTCGGAAGACGACCGCTAATTTTTCGCTTTCTTCGCGAAGAAACACAAATACATCTTTACGTTTCAAGTCAAGCTGCATCACCGCTTCTTCTAAGGACATCGGCTTCAGGGAATAATCATTCATCCGGATAATCCTTTTTTCTTTCTCGCCCGCCTCCGTTTCCGCGCTCGTCTGCAGGGCTTGCAACCGCCGGTCCCGGGCTAAACGCCGCTTTTTCTCCCGCCACTTTTCTCTTTCCCTCTTTACCCGCTTCTCCAAGCTATCAAAAACTTGTCCCAAGGTTAGCATCAGGTCGGGTGATTCCTCCTGGGCGACAGCCAAAATACCCTTAGCTTTCAGGTTAACTTCAGCTTTATAGCGGTATCTCTCCACGGCCAAAACCACGTCCACTTCCACTGGCGGCCGTAAAAGCTTGCCGATCGTTTTTAGCTTTTTTTCACAATAAGCTCGAACGTCAGGCGTTATCTCCATTTGTTTGGCCGTCAGGTGAATATTCATTTCTTTCCCTCCAACAAAAACTTTTTCTTGCGGTCGTGAGAGGGAGGAATTTTTAATTGTTGCCGATACTTAGCCACGGTCCGGCGGGCAATCTTAATATTTTCTCGCTCTAATATATCACAGAGGTCAGTGTCACTCAAGGGCTCCAAAGGGTTTTCAGTTTCGACCAACCTTCTAATTTTCTCTTTAATCCGGAGCGAGGAGATTCCCTCCCCCCCTTCTCCAGTTAACGATTTATGGAAAAAATACTTTAAAGAAAAAACACCCCGCGGCGTTTGAATATATTTATTAGCCACTACCCGACCTACGGTCGATTCATGGACTCCGACCTCAGCCGCCACTTCAGAAAGAGTTAACGGACGAAGAAAGTCAATTCCTTTTTCCAGGAAATCTTGTTGATGCTTGATAATGGCTTGGGCCACACGATAAACTGTCTGTTCTCTCTGATTAAGACTCTTCAAAAACCAGAGGGCCCGCTTCATCTGGTCTTTAAGATAGGCGTGAAGTTCAGGTTGGTCACCCGCCTCACTACCCAGAATTTGGCGATAGTAGCTGCTTATTCTAAGTCTGGGAAGGCCCTCGTTATTGAGAATAATTCGATATTCATCTCCTTCTTTGGTCACAATAATATCAGGAACAATATAAACAACTTTTTCTTGGCTGTATTTTCTACCCGGGGCTGGGTCAAGGTGGCGAATAATCTCCAGATGGTCCTTGAGTTCAGAGATAGTAATTCTAAGCTCTCGGGCAATTTGTTCATAATCAGCTTTCTCCAGGACTTGAAGATACTCTTCAATTATCTTGCGAGTAGTTTCATTCTTGAGCCCAAGATAGTCCATCTGCGCAAAAAGCATCTCTTTTAGACTTAAAGAACCGCAGCCCACCGGGTCAAACCCTTTAACCCTTATCCGAACTGCCTCCACTTTCTCTGGGTCTACACCCAAGGAAGAAGCAATTTCTTCCACGCTAATTGTAAGATATCCGTCTTCGTTAATATTGCCAATAATATGGGCGGCAATTTCTTTTTCTTCCTCCAAAAAGAAGGTGAGATTGGCCTGCCAGTGGAGATGGTCCCAGAGAGAAAGTCCCTTAGCTAAGATATTTTCTAAAGGCAACGCCTCTCGGGATTCTGAACTGGGCCGACTCGTCGTATCGTCAAGATACTCTTCGATCGCCGGCCCCCACAGGTCTTCTTCGCCGACGGCGAAATCTTCCTCTGCCTCTGAATCCGTTCCCCCCTCTCTCGAGCTGAGACCAGCTTCAGCCGTCATCTCAGAAGAGGTGGCGGACACTAAGTCTTCTAAATCAGCTCCCGTACCCTCTTCGGCCGGCATTTCCTCGAGCAGAGGATTCTCGGAAAGCTCCGCATCAATAACCTCGATTAATTCTAAATTAGTTAAAGGTAATAAACGAATCGCCTGCTGAAGCGCGGGCGCTAAGATAAGTTTTTGAACCTGTTTCTGGTCGAGCTTCTGTTTGAGCATGGCCGCAGCCGCCTCCCTCAAGAAAGACGAAAATCCTCGCCTAAATATCTCTTCCTAACTTCAGTAGAAGCCATTATTTCCTGAGGTGTCCCTTTTTCTAAAATCTGGCCGCGGTCGATAATTACCGCCCGGTCGGTAATTCTAAGGGATTCTCGAACGTTATGGTCGGTGAGCAAAATTCCAATCCCCTGGTTTTTTAAATCATAGAGAAAAGCCTGAAGTTCACGGGTCGCTATCGGGTCAACCCCAGTAAAAGGTTCATCCAGCAGGAGAAAGTCGGGTCTAATAGCCATGGCGCGGGCTAACTCCAAGCGTCTTCTCTCCCCACCGGACAAAAGGTCGGCCCTAATTCGGCTAAGGTGTTGAAGTCCAAACTTCTGGAGAAGCTGGTTGACCTGAGTTTTTTCTCTTTTTTTAGCTGGCAACATCTCTTGAACGGCCAAAAGATTCTCCTCTACTGTTAGACCACGAAAGATTGAAGATTCCTGGGGTAAAAGGCCAATTCCCGCTTGAGCTCGAAGGTACATCGGCCAGCGAGAAATATCCTGTTCCCTTAAATAAACTCGACCGCGGTCGGGGGGGATAAGACCGGCAATGATGGCAAAGGTCGTTGTCTTTCCAGCCCCATTTGGCCCTAAAAGACCGACCACCTCTCCCTGTTTAACTTCGAGCGAAAGACCACCAAGAACTTGACGACGACGGTAGCTTTTCTCTAAGCTCTCGGCTCGCAGATAATAGTTCATTTTTCTTCTTTATTAATTTATTCTTCCTTTTTAATAACAGAGAGAGACCTTTCACGACCCTGATTTTCCACGACGATTCTACCATCCGCTAAATTAAAAGTCAATTTATCACCACTGACCTTGCCCTCCAGCGGGTCTTCCAAAACTGGTTTCCCTTCGAGAATAAATATCTCCTTGGCCCAATCGTAAATACCCCGGTCGGCGGCCGCTTGGGTCTGACCCTTTTTCAGTTTCACCTCACCCTGGGCTTGAAGTTGGTCCACTTCGGCAGACTCTTTTTTCAAGAACACCATTACCCTTTGAGACCAAACCTGCAGGTCAGCCGATTGAAGCTCGCACCCGCCGGTGAAATCTAATTTAAATTCCGCGGGAAAATATTTTAACTGGGAAGCCCTGACTTGAGCGGCTTTCAGTCCGGGTTGTCCTTCCTTAATTTTTCTCACTATCACCATTTTTACCTGATTAGAGGCTTCCAATTCCCGGCTTTCTTGATTCAAGACAATTCTTGTGGCCTGAAGAGAAACATCCTCTTGCCATAGACGCGCTTCCCCTTCCCAGGTTAGCCAGCCTTGTTTCAGAGCATAAAGTAAAGCCTGGGAGCGACTAAAAAATGGCTTGTCGCTACTAAAAACACCAATCCCCTCACGAGGGCTTTTTCCCTCCGGGTTAATCGTGGCCATAACCTCTCTTAGGGCTTCTAAACCTTGAGAGGCCACGTTTAAAGTCATTTCTTCGGCCATAACTGAGGCCCCACCCGCAACCAGAACCGCTCTCTTGCCCGGCGGACTACTGACATGGAGATGATTACGGGCGGCATAAAAATCGAGTTTTTCGGCCCGCATTTCCTGCTCTTCTGTCGTCTCCTGATTCTTCCTCTTCCAGACCACTTTTTCTTCACCCCGGACCTCCCGCAGCTTTCCCTGACGGTCAAAAACAATGGCCAACTTTTCGGCGGCCACCGTCGTCTCTTCTTTTTGCTGGATTAGCCGTAGCTCACAGGCTCCCGCGGCTTCTAAGGCATGAACCTGGAAGGAATCAAGAAACGGTTTGATTTTAAGCGAAGAAGCGGTTAAAGATGAATTCCAGCTATCACCTTTTCCTTCGCCTTTCACTCCACCGCCGAGCTCAACCTGACGCAGGTATTGCTCGTCTTCAGAAAATAAAAACTCCGCCCACGCCGCTGAACCTGCGTTGCGGCCGTGGGAAAAGCGCACCCTGCCTTCAAGTCGGCCTTTACGCAGACCCCGGTTATAAACAAGCGAATCACTCTGCAGCTCGTAAGCAGGCACGCCAACCTTATTTGAGGCTATTTTTAGTTCTACCTTCTGGTCTAAAAAAACTATCTCGTCTTTTAAAGAATAATGGACTTTCTCCGCTACGCTGTTTAATCTTTTAAATCGTATTTCAACGGTGCCTTCGGCCTCAAAAGATTCTTCGCCACGGAGATACGTAACCTTAGCCGCGCTCAGCTCCACTCCTTGACGTTTTAACTTCACTTCGCCCGAAAGAACAACCTTGCTCCACTCTGAGTCGTAGACAGCAGTCTCACAGTTGATCCAAGCCTCAAGGCCGGGCCGCCGGCCAAAATCATGGATCTCAACTTTTCCTTCAAGGCGAGATTGTCCTTCGTTTAAAGTTGTATGCCGGTCTGCCCGGACTTCAATCCGGCCCATGTTACCTCTAAATTCGATAAACCTGACTCCAATTTGTTCCTCAATCTTAGCCCTGTCCGGTTTCAAGGTAGGCGCTGAGGCCTCAGGTGGCTTGAATAATGTTTTTCTCCCGCCGGCAAACCACAAATAATAAATAACGGCGGCTAAGACAAGTAAAAAGAGGGTTAGGGCAATGCCTCTGAGGATAATAACCAAAAGAAGGTTTACCCTTTGCCTCATCCGTCTCGCCCTATTTGATCGCCACCCAATCTTCAATGTTCAGGCTCAAAGTCTCCTCGCCCCAGAAACGAGAGATTTGAGGCGAGGCCACGACACTAATCCGAGCTCCTTCCTCAAGCGAGAGCGGCCGACCTGGACTATCCCAAAGCGTCGCCTCAAAGACCCGCCCATCCTGCTCTAAGCTTAAGCGAGTGAAACGATTATTTGCGACTTGGGTTTTGCCGACAACGTTCACTCCGCTAAAAAGAAAAAGAGGCCGGGGATTGCCCGGACCAAAAGGGGCTAAATAAGAATAGGCCTCAAGAAAAGCTTTGGAAAGTTCGCTAAACCGCAGCGGACAATCGATGATCAAGGTTGGTCTTAAATCGTCTTCTTGCAACCAGCTTTGCGCCAAGACGTTTAAGGCGGCTTTAAGTTCGGCTATTTTTTCGCGACGGAGAATACAGCCGGCGGCATGGGGATGGCCGCCAAATTCCTCAAAAAGATGACCGCATTGGTGCAACGCTCGGATTAGGGAGAAGGAACTAATGCTCCGTCCTGAACCATGGCCGCGCTCGTTTTCATATGAAAACAGAATAACCGGCCGGTGGAATTGTTCCTTTAGCCGCGAGGCGACAATCCCGATAATTCCGCGGTGCCAGGCCTCGCAGCCTAAAATTAACACTCGGTACTTTTCGGCCAATTTACCTTGTTCAATTGAAGCCAAAGCTTGACCAAGAATCTTTTCTTCAGCTTGCTGCCGCTCATTATTAAGCTCGTTAAGCTTAGCGGCCAAAGAGGCGGCTTCCTCAGGCGAGTCAGTCAGGAAAAGGCGAACAGCTAAGTCCGCTGAAGCCATCCGGCCAGCCGCATTAACCCGAGGGCCGAGACGATAACCCACATCCCACTCCGTTATTCTCTCTCCGTGGAGGCCGCTGACGCTGAGCAAACTTTTAAGCCCGAGATTTCTAGTTTCACTGAGGGTTTTTAGGCCATGGCGGACTAATAACCGGTTTTCCCCAATCAGGGGAGCAACATCGGTGACCGTGCCAATCGCCACCAACTTCGTATAATGACGCAGCAGCGATTCTTTGCCTTTTTCCTCTAAGATAGCCTGGACTAACTTGAAGGCCACTCCTACGCCTGTCAAATATTTAAAGGGATAACCAGAATAAACCAGATGCGGATTAAGGACAGCCGTGGCTGAGGGTACCTCATCGCCAGGCTGGTGGTGGTCCGTAATAATTACATCGATGCCGCGGCGCTGCGCTCGCTCCACAAAACTATTAGCCTTAATGCCACAATCCACCGTGACTACGACCTTAGCGCCTCGCTGCTCGATAAGCTCAAGATGAGCCGACTTGAGGCCGTAGCCCTCTTTCATTCTGTCGGGAATATAATAATCAACGACTGCGCCTAAGGAGCGCAAAGCCCGATAAAGCATTACCAAGGCCAAGATGCCGTCGGCATCATAATCGCCAAAGATAATTATTTTTTCTTTTTTTGCGATGGCTTCGTTCAAGCGGTTAAGCGCCGGTTTCAGGTCACTAAAAAGGAAGGGTGAAGGAGCCTCGGCCCAGGAACCATAAAGAAAGAGCTCGGCCTCCCTCTCGTCGACAATTCCGCGATTCGTCAGGACACGGGCTATAGCCATCGGAAGGCCGAGGCTTTGGGCTAAGCGTTCAGCGGCCGGATTCTCCTCAAAAAGGACCCATCGCCCGACAAGGCCGTTCATGCTCCCATAGTACACGAAATCCAGGGCAGGCTCAATCGCCGCTCAATTAACCATGGTCCTCCGCCCAATTAAGAAAAGCGCGCAATCCTGCTCTCTGTTTTCCTCCTAGCTCTCTCTTTTAGCTCTGAGCCGCTTCTTATATAAACGAATTGGCCAATAAATATGGCGGAGGAAATAGCTCTGCTTATTAAACCAGTGCCCCAATCTCTTTGTGGAAAGGTAAATAGCCAAGGAGCTCCTCAGCCCCGAATGGGGCGACCGTCTTCTCTTTTGGAGACATACTTGGTTCAATATTCATTGCCCGGTGCGGGTCAAGACAAAGAGAGAGGCCGACCCGGTGGGCAAATACATGATTCGTCCGCTTTTCTCCCTGGAGCCACTCTCCATCGATGAAAAGCAAGGGAGAGGCGGTTAATTATCCCTGACGCGGTTGTTTCCATTTCAAGCCCTAACCTGACAAATCTCTGTGCTTTTTCAGCGCCGGCTCCAAGGGCTGGACTACCACCACGCCTCTTCCCTATGCCACCCTTAGCCGGGACAGCATCTCTTAACCTGAAAGAGTGGACACGTTGACTTGGCCAGGAGGCAAATCTATAATGGACGCGCTGTGCTTTCTTTGCTCCGAGACAAGCTTAGCCGTACCCGCCGCGCTTTCCTGCAAAAGCTCTCTAACTTAAAAGGCGAAACCAAATCAAAGGAAGAAATCCTGGAAGAGCTCGCCGAGGCATTAATCTTAGCTGATGTGGGTATTACCGCCACCGAAAAAATAATGGCTAATTTGAAAAAGAAACCGATAAATAAATCGCCGGCAAACTTAGTGGAGAGTTTGAAGCAGGAGCTGCTCGAGATAATCGGCCGAAATGCAGCACCTCTTAATGTCAACTGTTCTCCTTCCGTAGTGATGCTGGTAGGCGCCAACGGCGGCGGCAAAACAACTTCCTTAGCCAAGCTGGCTTATCTCCTTAAAAAAGAAGGCCGTCAGGTTATCCTGGTGGCCGCTGACACCTTCCGGGCCGCTGCCCAAGAACAGCTTCAACTCTGGAGCCGTCAACTCGATTTGCCGCTTATCCGGGGCCACTACGGCGCAGACCCGGCAGCGGTTGTCTTTGACGCCATCCAGGCGATGAAATCAAGGCAGGCTGACGCTTTGCTCATAGATACTGCGGGTCGGGTCCATACGAACACCAACCTGATGGCCGAGTTAGAAAAAATAAGACGAATTATAGCCCGAGAAATTAGCGGCGCCCCCCATGAAATTCTTCTGGTTTTGGACGCCAGCATTGGCCAAAACGCTCTTTCCCAAGCGAGGGAATATCTTAAATTTTCCGGTCTTACTGGCATTTTCTTGACCAAATTAGACGGGACGGCAAAAGGAGGCGCGGTGGTGGCCATCGCCTCGGAACTCGGTTTACCCATCAAGCTTCTCGGTATAGGCGAATCGGCCGAGGATTTGCTTCCTTTCTCGGCAGAGGAATTTGTCTCGGCTCTCCTGTCATGAGCTTTACGCTTGCAATCATCGACCGGGGTTTCATGCAAATGGCCTACGCCCTGGCCGAGAAAGCCCGAGGCTGGGCCAGCCCCAATCCGTATGTCGGCGCGGTGGTTGTCAAAGGAGAAAAAATTGTCGGGTACGGTTACCACGAACAACCAGGTAAGCCCCATGCAGAAGTGGTGGCGCTGGAGAGAGCTGGGAAGGAAGCCAAAGGAAGTACACTTTATGTTACCTTAGAACCATGTGTCCATTGGGGCCGGACTCCACCTTGCGTCGAGGCGATTCTTCGTTTCCGACCACAACGGGTGGTCATTTCGGCTCTTGACCCGAACCCAATTGTCTATAAGAAAGGCGTAAAGAAACTGAAAGAAGCAGGGATTGAAGTTACCTTGGGCTGCCTGGAAGAAAAAAATCAAAGGTTGAATGAAGCCTACATTAAATATATTACCCAGCGCTTGCCCTGGGTTATTCTCAAAGCTGGTCTCTCGGTTGACGGCAAAATAGCAGCGGCCGACGGTTCTTCGCGCTGGGTCACCGGACCTTTAGCCCGAGAATACACTCATTTGCTGCGGGGAGAAGCGGATGCCGTCCTGGTGGGGATAAATACTGTAATTAGAGATAACCCGCAGCTCACTATCCGCCACCCTCTCTGGGGGAAAAAACGGCTGGCTCGCGTTATCCTTGATTCGCGGCTGCGCCTGCCGCTTGAGTCTCGCCTGTTGAACACCTTCCAGAAAGGGCCAATTCTAATTTTTACCTCCAGAGAAGCGCCCTTTAAAAAGAAAAAGGAGCTTGCGGCCAAAGGCGCGGAAATAATCGAAGTGAATGGCCAACAGCGACGACTGGACTTGAAAGCTATCTTAAAGGAGCTGGCCCGCCGGGGCTTAGCCAGTGTTTTAGTCGAGGGAGGAAGCCAAGTTTTAACCAGTTTTTTGGAGCAAAAACTTGCCGACAAGCTCTTCCTCCACTTTGCTCCCCGTCTTCTCGGCGGCCAAAAGGCGCCATCCCTCTTTGCCGGTCAGGGCTTTGCGCCGCTTCGAAGGGGCTTGGGTTTGCGTCAGGGCCGCATCTTTTCTCTGGGCCAAGATTTTATCCTGGAGGGCTACCTCTGATGTTTACTGGAATTATCCGCCACCTTGGTTTTTTGGCCGGCTATCAACGGAATCGCCAGGTGATGCTTATCGAAGCTCCGGACCTCCCTGGCCCCTTAGCTAAGGGGGAGAGCTTAGCCGTGAACGGCGTTTGCTTAAGCGTCGAGGCCCATGAAAGGACAAAACTAACCTTTCATCTTTCCGCCGAAACCTTGGAGCGAACCAACCTCGGTCATCTTCAGTTAAAAGCTATCCTTAACCTGGAGCTGCCCCTGACCCTCCAGACACCGCTCAGCGGACACATTTTGACCGGCCATGTGGACGCCTTGGGGACAGTGCTCCGGGTAGAGCGACGGGGTCCAGGAAAAAGACTGAGCCTTTCCTTCCCTCCTGAGCTTCAACCTTTCCTCGTGCCCAAGGGCTCTATCGGCCTGAATGGCGTTAGCCTCACTGTTGCCTCCCTCTCCTCTAAATCCTTCGAGGTTGAGCTTATCCCCCTAACCTTAGAAAAGACCAACTTAGGCTACCTCCGCGCCGGGGATAAGGTTAACCTGGAAGGTGACATCATCGGCAAATACGTGTATAATTATTTATCTAAGAGAAATATTTAGAGCCCTTTTTCCTTGAGGCGGGAGAAAAAATGGAGCCGAGGGTTGGCCTAATTTCCATCGAAGAAGCGATTGAATGTATCCGGACCGGACAATTAATCATTATTGTCGACGACGAGGACCGGGAAAACGAAGGCGACCTGATGGTGGCCGCCGAAAAAGTCACGCCCGAAGTAATTAATTTCATGACCAAATATGGCCGAGGGCTAATCTGTCTTCCTTTGACCAAAGAGAGGACCGAGGAGCTTGACCTCGACCCGATGGTGCAGCACAACACCGCTCCCTTCGGTACTGCCTTTACCATCTCCATAGATGCTCGGGAGGGTGTCACAACCGGAATTTCGGCTCACGACCGGGCCCGTACAATTCTTACCGCCATCGACCCCCGGACTAAACCTTCAGATTTAGTTCGGCCTGGCCATATCTTTCCTCTCCAGGCTAAGGATGGCGGCGTGCTGCAGCGGGCTGGCCAAACCGAGGCTGCCATTGACTTGACCCGATTAGCGGGACTAAAACCGGCCGGGGTGATTTGTGAAATTCTCAATGACGACGGCACCATGGCTCGAATGCCCCAGCTGGAGGAGTTCAGCCGCCAACACCAGATTCCCATCGTCACCATTGCTGACCTGATTAAGTATCGTTTACAACATGAGTGTTTAGTGAGGAAGATTGACGAAGCTGACTTACCCACAGATTACGGTCATTTCCACATTTTTGTTTTTGAGGATATTATTCATCATGAGCACCACGTAGCCCTGGTGAAGGGAGAAATTAAGAGCGACCAGCCGATTTTGGTTCGGGCTCATTCCCAGTGCCTTACTGGTGATTCTTTTGGTTCGCTTCGTTGTGACTGCGGCCGACAGCTCCACCAGGCCATGAGAGTCATCGAAAATGAAGGCCAGGGAGTCATTCTTTATATGCTCAATCATGAAGGCCGGGGCATTGGTTTAACTAATAAGATTCGTGCTTATGCCCTTCAGGACAAGGGCGCAGACACCGTAGAGGCCAACCGCCGCTTGGGGTTCAAACCTGACCACCGAGATTACGGCATCGGCGCCCAGATCCTGGTAGCCTTGGGCGTAAGAAAGATCCGCCTTTTGACCAATAACCCGAGAAAATTCATCGGCCTGGCAGGCTATGGCTTGGAAATCGTCGAAAGAGTTCCGATTGAAATTCCGCCCAACGAGGTTAACCGTCGCTACCTTAAGGCCAAAAAAGAAAAGTTAGGCCATCTTTTAGAAATGGTTTAGGCCTTAAAGGCCCTTGGCTGACGACCAACAAAAAGATAGAGCTTGGTTAGTTTAAGCTAAACGGGCGGTTCCTCAGGCTATGGCTGAAGAAAATGGGAAAAGGGAGCCTTCTTTACCTCTTGCTTCGCGGGTCCTCCTCAAAATCAAGGCTTCTCCAGATAAAAAAGTTCGCGCCAAGATGCTTGCCGCTCTGGCCAAGTTGCATCACCCCTGGATTCTACCCATTCTCTTGGAGGAACTCGCCGACCCTTCCGAGAAGGTGAGAGAAAAGGTGGTCAGGGCGCTTGGCTCCTGGGAAGAATTGCCGCTCGAACTGCTTTACTCGCGACTAAAAAACCAACCTTGGTATGTTAAGACCGCTGTTCTCCAGGTTCTGGCCGCCAAAAAGACAGTTGCTTCTATCCCCGCTATTGCTGCAACTCTCGACGACCCCAATGTGGAAGTCAGACGCCAGGCAGCAGACTGTTTAGGTAAAATAGGGAGTAAGGAGGCACTCCCGCTGTTGGTCAAGCTCCTCAAGGATTCTAATCCCTATGTGCGGCAAGCGGCTACGGAGGCTATCCAAAAGACCAGCCGAATTCGTTTTGCCTGATTCTTCCCATCCTTCTCTTAGATATATCCGCTATAATCCACTTATCCCAAGCAGACTGTGGTGTCACCAGCAAGAGTCTTCCAAGATTAATTAAGGACCGTACCTATCAATTCCCCATCTTAGGAGCCTAAGCAAAACCGAGAACGATCAGGATTAAACCTGCCCTTCTATACCGCCTGGCTACGTCTGAAGCCGGTCAAAGCGAAACAGGGAATAATTAGGATTAAACTTGGCCTACGGGCTCTCGATTTTTGGCTGGCGGGCTTCCAGGATAAAAGTCACTGGTCCGTCGTTAACCAGATGAACCTCCATTATCGCACCAAAAACGCCGGTTTTTACTTCGCCACCCGCGGAACGAAGCGCGGAAACGAAATAATTAAAGAGATCCTCAGCCCGGCGAGGTTCTTCCGCCGAGTCAAAGCTCGGCCGCCGACCTTTCCGGGTCGAAGCCGCCAGAGTAAACTGAGAAACAGCCAAAATTTCGCCCCCAACTTGACCTAAGGAGAGGTTCATTTTCCCCTCATGATCAGGAAAAACGCGCAGTTGAACTATTTTTCGGGCCAATTCCTCGGCTTCCTTTTCGGAATCTCCCTTCTCCACTCCCACCAGCAAGCAAAAGCCAGGTCCGATTTGACTTACCTCCCGGTCCTCGACCATCACCTTAGCCATTTTTACCCTCTGAAGGACAACCCTCATTCTCCACCTCCCTCATCCCCTCTGAGCCAAAACAGTCCATTTGGGGGATGTTCTTAGCAAATCTCGAAGGACCTCGCAGTCTTCATCACCCAAGCCCACCGTAGGCTATCTCAAAGCTCTTGTCGCTAACAAAGGACCCATCGACCTCTGGCTCAAGAGTATAGATTGACCCTTCTTTTAGGCCAGGGCAGCCGAGGGTCGCTCCAGGTTGCCCAAGCGGAGCGAACTAAGTTTTGGCTGCCTCCTTCACTCCGAGATAAATCGTCCGCCAGACACCACGCCGTGACCAAATCTTGCTCCTTCCCCCTTCCCCTGGATAGCATCTCTTTAACAGATAGAGCCGAAAATTTGACATTAATAATGATTTTGCCTATATTAAGGGCTCATAAAGGAGAGGCGTATTATGGCCAGGCACCAATCGGCGCTCAGGCAGTTGCGGCGCAGCGAGCGGCGTAACGCCATTAACCGCCGGAATAAATCTATGCTTCGTACGCAAATCAAAAAACTCCGCTCCGCAATCAAAGAAAAGAACGCTGAGCTGGCTCGAAAGCTTTTGCCGGCCACTTTTTCTCTAATCGACAAAGCCGTCAAAAAGGGTACTATCCATGAAAATAAGGGCGCCCGCTATAAGTCGCGACTGAGTCAGCAAGTCGCCCTTCTTTCGCCTGACATTAAAAGATAGAATTAACCCTTCTCCTTTCTCGTCGCTCAAAATACCAGGATAAAAATTCTTCGATAATAATCTGAGGAAAAGAAGTCCCCATCTTAATCGCCTGGTCGATGGAATGAAGCTTGCTCAGGGCGGAGACAAGGTCAGCCTCAGTCAAAGAATAGGCTGTCCTGACAAAAGCCTCCCTTTTTTCCCCGAAGGAATTAAAAAAGGGTTGAATTTGAGGCCGGAGGGCTCGAAAAACTTCTGCTTCGTCTTTACCCTCGTCAAGCCATTCCTTGGCTAAAAGAAGTTCGCGGCAAAATTGACCCAAGATGCCAACCACATACTCTTCTGACTTTTCCTCTAAAAGGCGAGTTAAAAGCCGAAAGGCCCGCTTCCTGGCACCTTGCTCCAAGGCCTGAGTCAATTCATACTCGCGGTGGCTCCTAACCGCGGAACAAAGGGCCGCAACGTCTTCCAGCTCCACCTGTTTTCGGCTACCGGTATAGACGCAGAGTTTATCCAGTTCGGTGGCTAACAACTGGAGGTCCGCTCCGGTAGCCTCGAGCAGGCAACTCAAAGCCTCAGCGGAAATCCTCTTTCCCTGCCTAGCCAACCGGTTGAGAACCCAGTGTTCTAAGTGTTTCCTCCTCAAGAGATTAAACTCCCTTTCCTCTACCTGGGAGGGCCCAAAGGAATGAAACAAACGATAAATACGACTATTTCTATTTATTCTCCCGGGATAATAGATTATCAGAATTGTCTCGGGTGCTGGCGCTGCGACATAAGCGCTGATAAGTTTCTCCTCGGACGGGGTTAAATAATCCCTCCCTTTACTGGTGCCATTCTTTTCATCTTTTTCAATCTTCTCTTCTTTTTCGGCCGGAAGAATAACCAAAATTAATTTCTTACTGGCGGGGAAAAGTTCGCCCGTCCGCAGGTTTTCAATTATTTCCGTCCAGCTTGTTTCCTTCAGATAATACCGGAAGAAATTCTGATTGGCTTCCTCAGGCAAAGACCAAAGACTGCCGCGAAGCTCAGAGAGCATTTCTTCGGCCAGAAAGGTAGCCTCGCCATGGAGGAAATAGATGGCCGGCTGGCCCGAACCTGATTTTTTGGCAGCCATCGGTTTGCGGCTCAAAAGCCTTCAAGAATCGCTACGACCAGACTCCGCGCAAATTTCTCGGCGACGCGATTCAAGGCCTCAGTTTCCATGGATTCAAAATCAGCCCCTTCTGGTACCTCATACTCTTCAACATAGACAAAAGAGGGGTGGGAAAAAAGAACCCGCTGGTGGGCGATGTCGCGCAGGTTGATTTTGGCCACAATAGTAATGTTATATTTATCAGCCGTATCCTTTCCTGAAAAAGCCAGCGGCGTGACCACAAAAGAAGTTATTTCCCCTAAGAGCACGGCGTCGGCTGTTTCCGCCTGGTTCGCTAACTCCAACCGACCCCTAGTTGTCAGCTCATTAATCACCGCCTGAGTGAGTTTAAGGTCAAGCTCATAGCGAGTCGTGAAATTTTTAAAAACCGGAACATAAATTTTTTTGACCGTCGGAGGCAGAGAGCTCCCTACCCCGCGCAGATGGTAACCGCAGCCAGCTAAGCAAGTTAAATTAACGAGCAGAAACAAAGCGGCTTTTTTAATTAAGCCCGTTTGGCGTTGCTTATCCCTCAACTTGACCCCGTCGCCTCCGCTATTTCTTACTACTCTCCTATATGACGATATTAACTAACCGCTTTTCCACGGCAATTATTCGCTTAATTTTTTTATCGGCCAAAAGAGCTTTAACTCGCGGAGAAGCCAAAGCTCTGGCCTTCATCTCTTCCGCCGAAATATCAGCCGGAGCCTCAAACCGGTCGCGAAGCTTGCCGTTAACCTGAACAACGACGGTAATCATTTCTTCTTCTGCTAACTTCGGGTCAAAGGTCGGCCAGGCCGTCCGGATGAGATAATCTTTGTGACCGGTTTTCTGCCAGAGTTCTTCACAAAAATGGGGCGTAAAGGGCGAGAGGAGTTGCAAGAGGGATTCTAAGCTGAGTCGCAGGACATGGCGTCCCTCAGCCGTAAGACGCAGCTCGTCTCGCAGCCGGCGAATCTCATTATGAAACTCCATCAAGGCGCTTATGGCCGTGTTCAGGTGAAAACGCTGTCCGATATCTTCAGTTACTCTCTTTATGGTTTTATGCATCCGCCGTCGCAGTTGATTGGCCCTTTCCTGATTAATCGCCGTCTCCCCTGCCTCCTCAACCCTTTCCTGAAATAAATCCTGGTTCTCTTCAAAGGTATTCCAAACGCGGTTAAGAAAACGAAAACAGCCTTCAATGCCTTCTTCGGACCAGGCAAATTCCTTTTCCGGCGGCGCGGCAAAAAGGATGAAGAGACGCAGCGAATCAGCACCGTAGCGGGCGACCATGTCATCGGGGTCAACAATATTTCCCCGCGACTTGGACATAGCCGCGCCGTCTTTGGTTACCATTCCCTGGGCTAAGTAATGAGGGAAAGGCTCGTCCGTCGTGGTCAGGCCAAGGTCACGGAGCACCTTGGTAAAGAAACGCGAGTAAATAAGATGGAGAATGGCATGTTCCACTCCGCCGATGTATAAATCCACGGGCATCCAGTAAGCCGCGGCCTCCGGCTTGAAGGGCAGTTCAGATTCCTGCGGGGAAGCATACCGGAAAAAGTACCAAGACGAATCGAAGAAGGTATCCATGGTGTCGGTCTCGCGCCGCGCTGGCCCCTGGCAACGAGGACAAGTGGTGTTAACGAATTCCGCTATCTTTTCTAAGGGCGAACCTTCCTCTCCGGTAAATCTAGCTTCTGGGGGAAGAACGACCGGCAAATCTTCGTAGGGGACGCCGACAAGGCCGCAGCGGTCGCAGTGAACTACAGGAATCGGCGTTCCCCAATAGCGCTGCCGAGAAATCCCCCAATCGCGCAACCGATAAATCGTGCTCTTCGAGCCAAAGCCTTTTTCCTCAGCGTAACGAGCCATAGCATCCATCGCCTCTTCCGAGGAAAGCCCAGAAAAGGGGCCAGAGGAGACGAGCTGGCCGTAGATTTCAAGGGCGCCGGCAAGGGGCGTCTCGACCTCAGAGCCGTCGGCGGGAACAACCACCACTCTTATCGGCAGTCCGTGTTGCTGGGCAAATTCAAAATCTCTCTGGTCATGAGCAGGAACAGCCATGATAGCGCCTGTCCCATAGTCCATCAGGACATAATTGGCTATCCAGATAGGGATGAGCTCTCCAGTAAAGGGGTTTAGGGCTCTCTTCCCGGTATCTATTCCTTCTTTCTTGCTCTCTCCTTCGCGCCGCCGCTGCCGCGATTCTAAGATAACTCGACTTAACCAGGCTTCTAACCTCTCCCTCTCTGGAGATGACGCTATAAGCTCTAAACAAAGAGGATGTTCAGGGGAAAGCAAAAGGAAAGTGGCTCCGTAAATAGTATCAAGGCGAGTTGTGAAGACCTCGACCGACCGGGAGCCATCCTCTAAAGGAAAAGCCACTGTCGCCCCTTCGCTTTCGCCGACCCAGTTTTTCTGCATCAGCAAAACATGCTCCGGCCATTTCTTCAATTGAGTGTGACCAGTTAGAAGTTCCCGGGCGTAGGCAGTAATCCGCAAAAACCAGTGTTCCATCTGTTTTTGTTCTACGGAGCAGGAACAACGCCAGCATTGGTCACCGGCAGCTTGTTCATTTGCCAGAACTGTCCGGCACTGGGGGCACCAGTTAACCCAGCTCTGGCGGCGAAAAGCTAACCCGCGCTCGAGCATCTTTAGAAAAATCCATTGGTTCCAGCGATAATATTCCGGCAGACAGGTGTTGACCTCACGAGACCAATCATAGCTGAAACCTAAGCGCTTTAACTGGGTTTTCATGGTGGTGATGTTATCCATGGTCCATTTCTGCGGGTGTATTCCGTGTTTAATGGCAGCGTTCTCAGCTGGTAGACCTAAGGCATCCCAGCCCATCGGGTGAAGCACATTGTAACCCTGCATAATCATGAACCGGGCAATGACATCACCAATGGAATAATTGCGGACATGGCCCATGTGAATCCGGCCGGAAGGATAAGGATACATCTCTAAGCAATAAAATTTTTTCTTCTGGGGGTCTTCTTTAACTTCGAAAACCCTCTCTTCCTCCCAGGTCTTTTGCCACTTGGCTTCGATTGTCTGGAAATCATAGCCTTCTTTTTTCATCGAACAGCCTCTTTTGAGCCGAGAAATTAGTCGCTAAGAGGACTCGAGTTTCTAAACATCTTAGCTGCATCCCTTCCCCTATGTCAAGAAAGACGGCTCTTTCCCGTCGCCTTGATTTTATCAGCGGCTTCTTTTATTAAGAGGGAAGGCCCGATGCGTTTAATCTGGTTGACTCCAAGCCAAAAGCAATTGTTGTCTCCGCATAATTTTTTTATCATAGTTCTGCTGACCTTATTTCCTTTAATCTGGCTACTTTTTTCTATCCCTCAATCCTTAAAGGGACAGGTTAAACCAATCCGCGACGCCCTGGGAAATGAGTTTTTTCCGGCGAAGCCGCCAGCAAGAATCATCTCCTTAGCCCCTAACCTTACAGAGATTCTGTTTGCTCTGGGTTTGCAAGAAAAAATAATCGGCGTCACTCGTTTCTGTAACTATCCTCCGGAAGTCAGCCGAATTACTGTGGTTGGAGGCGTCATCGACCCCAGCCTCGAAAAGATAACCAGCCTGAAGCCGGATCTAATCCTGGCCTTCAGGGGCACGCCGCTTTCCGTCCTGAGCAAGATGAAAGATGCGTCTTTTCCCCTTTTTGTCCTGGACGAGGGAACGAGCCTAGCGGAGCTCCTGCCTCTTATCAAAACCATCGGCCTCGTTACCGGAAGCGAAAGGCAGGCCGACCAGTTGAGCCAGCAGCTTCAATCTCGAATTATGGCGGTCCAAACAAAAATCACCTCGATCAACCATCGCCCCAAAGTTTTTCTCCTGCTTTCTGCCGCAGGCTACTGGACGTGCGGCCGTCAGAGTTTTCTTCACGACCTCATCATCAAGGCCGGAGGGGAAAATATAGCCGCTTTTAAACCTTCCCGCTGGGCTCTCCTGGGCTCGGAAGAGTTAGTCAGGGCGGCTCCTGAGATGATTGTCATCCTCGCCCCTGACCAGAAGGCATTTACCGCGACTTGCGAGCGCTTCCTAAAAGAAGCGATTTTTAAATCTCTGCCGGCCATAATCCATGGCCGCTTGGCCTGGTTAGATGAAGATAGCGCCAGCCGTTTCGGCCCTCGCCTGGTTAAAGCTTTAGAGGATTTGGCCCGCTTTCTCCACCCCGAGTGCTTTTAATAATCCCTTTCAATTCCCCTTCCTTGATTTCTTTTCCATTTACGTAGACATCGACTCCGAACGCTTTTAATAACCTTTTCTTATCCTGCCTCGTTTGAATTCTTTGGTTCACCTCCCGATTAGTTGATAAAAAACTGGGTCATTAATTGCGTAACTATAAGATTTAATTGGAGCAAAGATGAAACGTAGGGCCAAAATATCAGAGGCAGGATGTAGAGATACCATTTTCTGGGGCCTGATAAATACTAACCATAACCAAGAGTAGAAATTAGTCCTTTCCTCTCCTATTCCCAGGTCCCATTCTCATCAACTAAATTCCATAAGAGCGACTTTTTAAATCAGGCGGCCAGAGGAGGGCATTAAATTCAAGCCGGAATTGCGCTTAGCCCGAGGGGAAGATAAAATGAGGCCAGGATGAATCTAATTTTCACTCATGATAGCCGCGGCCGCTGGGTCGTCCTGTCTCCTGAAATGGCCGAGCTTATTCCCAAGCATCTCTCCTGGCCCAAGCGGCTTTGGGCCAAAGCCCAGGCTCGCTTCCTGAGCCTGCCTTTTCGCTTCCTCAGTGAGGATAAGATTTTTATTCGCGGCAGTCGCGAGAAAGGGCCTTTGGTCGTTTATCACTCTTCTCTCCAGAGCGCAAAAATTGACCTCCACTGGCGGCATTTCCTTCGCCGCCGAAAAATCCGTCGGATCTTCTATTTGTTGGCCGAAATCCTCTTTCTACCCGTGAGCGGCCTGGCGGCGTTTCTTCCAGGACCAAATGTCTTTTTTGGCGTCCTGGCTTTGCTGATAATCACTCATTGGCAGGCCTGCAGTGGCCTGCGCCAGCTTAGCCGTCTTCACCCGCACTTTGAAGCCCGGGAGAGCTTAACCAACTGGGAAAAGGCGGTCCAGAAAGGGAAATTAGACGCCGAAACGCCGCTTGTCGAGCAAATAGAAAGCGAATTTGGCCTCGAGCGAGTCCGGAAAATTCTGCTCCCCGGATAATCAATTGACAATTAGCCTGTTTTCCTTTATTTTTCTGGATGAAAGTTATGCCGCTAACCCTTAATCAGTTTTTATGGCTGGTCATTACCTTTGTCATAGTGGCCGTAGCCACCTACTTAGTCATTTTTCTTCATCAGCTAAAAAAAACGGCTGAAGAAGGGGAAAGGGCCTTGGCCGAGCTGCGCCGCAACCTGCAGCAACTGGAAGAGCTTCAAGTGCTGGTTAAAGAAAAGGTTGAAACCTTAGGAGCGACTCTCGAGTCGTCCAAGAAAATTGCCGCCAGTCTGGCTGAAATCCTCAGCTTTTTCGCCGGCCGACTAATTAAGCCGGCTTCCCGCTACTGGCCGCTTATCTTCCCCTTGCTTCAGTTTTTATGGCGGAAGAAAAAGAAAAGAAAGGAGAAGACCTATGGCTGAGAACAAAGGCTCAACAAGCGCCGTTAGCTTAGCTGTTTCTTTTCTTATCGGGGCCGCAACCGGTTTTATCCTCGGTATTCTGTACGCACCGGCCAGCGGCAAGGAAACCCGGCAAAAAATAAAACAGCAGGCTATTAAGACGGGCGAGATGGCTAAGGAAAGTTACGAAAAGCTGGCCGAAGAGGCAGAAAAGGGTATTAAGGTGGTTAAAGAAAAGACACAGGAAGGAATCGACGCAATTCGGGAATTTTTGGAGAAAAAGAAAGAAGAATACACACGCAAGGGCCAGGAAAAAGGGCCACAAGCAGAGTAACGACTGGCTAAAAAAGAGCTGACGATTTCTTATTTCTTGTTTCTTGAGGCGTTAAAAATTAAGACCTAAGAGGAGAAACCGATGTCAAGGCGAATCTCAGCAGTGAAAGCCATGGAAATCCTCGATTCCCGAGGCCATCCGACTATCAGATGCTGGGTCTATCTCGAGGATGGTAGTCGCGGGGTCGCCTCCGTGCCCTCGGGTGCTTCTACCGGAACTCATGAGGCTTTAGAGCTTCGCGACGGCGACCCAAAGCGGTACTTAGGGAAGGGAGTAAAAAAAGCTGTGGCCAACGTCAATGAGGTCATCGGCCCGGCGATTATCGGGTTAAATGCTGCGGAGCAGGAGCTCATCGACCAACGCCTCTTAGAGCTCGACGGGACTAATAATAAGAGCCGGCTTGGCGCTAACGCAATTCTTTCGGTCTCGATGGCTGTGGCCGTGGCCGCGGCGGCGGCCCAAAAAAAGCCCCTCTACGAATCGCTTTGTCCTCGGCCCAATTATCGCCTCCCTGTTCCGATGATCAACATCCTCAATGGCGGGTTTCACGCGGATAATAACCTTAATATTCAGGAATTCATGGTCGTCCCCGCGGGGGCCGAAACCTTTTCCGAAGCCTTAAGGCAGGCGGCGGAAGTTTTTCAGCACCTGAAGAAAATCCTTAAATCCAAGGGTTACAGTACTGCGGTGGGTGATGAAGGCGGTTTTGCTCCTCATTTAAAGCAAGATGAGGAAGCCTTAGCTCTCATCATGGAGAGTATCGAGGCTGCTAACTACCAGCCGGGTAAAGACATTTATTTAGCGATTGACGTGGCCGCCTCCGAACTCTACGAGGAAGGAATCTATGTTTTTAAAAAATCCGACGGCTCTAAATACTCTTCAGAGGAGATGATCGCTTTTTATCAGGGCTTAAGGAAAAAATATCCCCTCATTTCGCTTGAAGACGGTCTGGCTGAGGATGATTGGCCGGGTTGGAAAAAACTTACTCAGGCGCTGGGCCAGGATATCCAAATAATTGGAGATGACATTTTTGTCACCAACTTAGAACGATTCCGTCGCGGGATAAAGGAAGGTATAGCCAACGCCATTCTGATTAAGCTCAATCAAATCGGCACCCTGACCGAGACGGTCAAAACCGTCGAAGAAGCGCAAAGAAACGGCTACGGAACCATAATCTCCCACCGTTCAGGGGAAACTGAGGATACCTTTATCGCTGACCTCAGCGTGGCGCTTGATTGTGGGCAGATCAAAACGGGCTCTTTAAGCCGCAGCGAAAGGATGGCCAAATATAACCGTCTGCTGGAGGTCGAGGCCGAACTTAAAGAACGCGGGAGTTATGCCGGCCGCCTCGCTTATTCTCGTTTCCTTTCTTAGTTCTTACCGATAGTTCGGAAGCCTTAGGCAGGTCTGATAAGGGATGGCCGAAGAAAAGGAAAGAAAGCCCCTCTTCAGTACCCCTTCCGGAATTAACATCAAACGAGTTTACACCCCTCAAGACGTGGCCGAATTTGATTTTGAGCGTGACCTCGGCCAGCCAGGTTCATTCCCTTATACTCGAGGCATTTATCCTAATATGTACCGGGGCCGGCTCTGGACAATGCGCCAGTACGCCGGCTATGGAACAGCCGAGGAGACTAACCGCCGCTTTCGGTATCTCTTGGCTCAGGGGCAAACAGGCTTAAGTGTTGCCTTTGACTTACCAACCCAAATCGGCCTGGATTCAGACCATCCTCAAGCTAAAGGAGAGGTAGGCCGCGTTGGCGTCGCCATCGATGGGCTTTGGGACATGGAAGAGCTTTTCCGGTCCATTCCTCTGGATAAAGTCAGCGTGTCGATGACCATCAACGCCACGGCAGCACCCATCTTAGCCATGTTCTTAGCTTTAGCCGAAAAAAGAGGCATCCCTTATGGTTCGCTCTCCGGAACAGTCCAGAATGATATCCTCAAAGAATACATCGCTCGCGGAACATATATTTACCCGCCCCGACCTTCTTTACGGTTGGTGACGGATTTGATCGCCTTCTGCCAAGCTCACGTCCCGCGCTGGAACCCTATTTCAGTTAGCGGCTACCATATTCGGGAGGCAGGAGCCACGGCCGTCCAGGAGCTGGCCTTTACCTTGGCCAATGGAATTACCTATGTCCGCGCCGCGCAACAGGCGGGGCTCGCCGTGGATTCTTTTGCCCCGCGCTTTTCTTTTTTCTTAGCCTCCCATAATTATTTCTTCGAGGAGATTGCTAAGTTTCGGGCGGCCAGACGCCTTTGGGCTAAAATCATGAAAAATATAATTGGCGCCCAACATCCTGAGTCATGGCTTTTCCGGTTTCATACTCAAACCAGCGGCTGCACTCTGACGGCCCACCAGCCTGAAAATAATGTCATCAGGGTGACGCTTCAAGCTCTGGCCGCAGTCTTGGGTGGTACGCAATCGCTCCACACCAATTCCCGCGACGAAGCCCTTTGCCTGCCAACAGAAGAATCAGCCCGCCTCGCTCTGCGCACTCAGCAGATTCTGGCTTATGAAAGCGGTGTGGCGGAAACCGTTGACCCTCTGGGCGGGAGTTATTTCCTGGAAAGCCTGACCGTGGCCATGGAAGCTAAGGTTTGGGAGCTTGTCCAAAAGATTGAAGAGCAAGGCGGGATGTTGGCCGCCATCGAAAGCGGCTTTGTCCAGAGACAAATTGAAGAAAGCGCCTACCGCCAACAACAATTGACCGATAGCCGGGAACAGGTGGTAGTAGGGGTTAACCAATTCCGGTTAGCCGGTGAAAAACCTCGTTTCGAGTTGCTCGAAGTCTCCCCCCAGGTAGAAAAAAAACAAATAGCCAGGCTGAAGATGAAGCGCGAGCGACGCCGCCAGAATCAGGTAGCATCTTCGCTTAAAAGATTAAGGCAAGTGGCGAGCTCCTCAGAAAATATCCTGCCAGCAATTATCGCTGCGGTCAAAGCCCAAGCCACCCTGGGCGAAATCGCCGCTACCCTCGGCGAAGTTTTCGGCTTCTATCAAGAGAAAAGCCAGTTTAAATAAAAGGTTCTCTTGAAGGCCGATTAGGGAAGGCTACGACCTGAAACCTTGCCTAAGAGCTTCGGCCATCGCCGACTTGCCCCTTAGGCTTGGCTAAGAATAGGCAGAACGCAATAATAAAATAAGGCCAAAATTAGGCAAATATCTGAGGTACCACTGATTTCTAACCACTAATTTTGAAGGAGTTCGCCTCCTTGCGGTTTTTCCATTGCCGCGTTTTTTAAAAAAGGAGTAAGTAAAAAATTAAGTAAATATGTAAGGTGTCACCAATTTTTAGGTGTCACCAATTTTTTCCCAATTCTTTACCAATTTTTGTAAACCAGTTCCTATAAAATAGACCAAGACCAAGAAGTTTAGGGGTGAAGAATCTCGGCCTCGCTTTCTTGACTTTGCGCCCTAGTCGACCTATTATGGAAAAAAATGAAGAAGAAATATTTTTATATATTTTTTTTAATTTTTATTTCTTTATTAACTTTCCTTCCGTTTCCTTCTTTCGCCGTGGATAAAAAGACGGCGGCGGAGATTGAAGCCTTAATCGAAAAATACCGCCCTGAAATTATTCGGTTACGACGTTACTTTCACATGAACCCCGAACTGAGCGGCCAAGAAGTAGAAACCTCCCGCCTGATTAGCTCCAGGCTTATTTCCTTGGGCTTTGAGGTAAAAAGCGGTGTAGCCAAAACAGGGGTCGTTGGCCTGCTCCATGGTAGGGAGTCAGGACCGACCGTGGCCATCAGGGCCGACATGGATGCTTTGCCGATTCAGGAATTGGCGCCTGTCCCTTTTAAATCTCTGAATTCAGGCGTGATGCATGCCTGCGGCCATGACGTCCATCTGGCCGTTGCTCTTGGCACGGCCTATGTCCTGAACGAGCTCCGGAATAGACTACCCGGGAATGTAAAATTCATCTTTCAGCCCGCCGAGGAGGGCTTACCCCAGGGCGAGGAAGGCGGCGCCTGGCTCATGGTTAAGGAAGGCGTTCTTAATGACCCACCAGTGCGCGCCATTTTTGGCCTTCATGTTTGGCCGGAGGCGGTGGTGGGCGAGGTCATGTTCTCTCCCGGGGTAATCATGGCCAATTCAGACTGGTTCCAGCTGACCATTAAGGGCAAGAGCGCTCACGCCGCGCGACCCCAGGAAGGAGTTGACGCCATCGTCCTCGCTTCCCGAGTAATAATGGCCTTACAATCTTTATCCTCCCGTAATATCGACCCGGCTGACCCGATTGTGCTTAGTGTCGGCAAGGTCTCCGGTGGTGTTCGGTCTAACGTGATCGCGGCCGAGGTCCGCTTAGAAGGAACGGTCAGAACTCTCAGTGATAAGAATCGCCAGCAAGTACCTAAGCTTATCTCGTCAATAGTTCGGGGCATAGTTCAGCCGCTGGGCGGTGATTTTAGCTTAGATTATCGTCAGTTAATTCCCGCTGTCTATAACCATCCAGAGCTGGCCAAAATCATGCGCCCCACCCTAATCAAAGTTCTCGGTGAAGAAAATCTTCTGGAGCTTAAGCCGCAGTTTGTGGCAGAAGACTTTGCCTTTTATTGTCAGAAGATTCCCGGCTTATTCTTCTTCCTGGGAGTTCGAAATCCTAAGGAGACCCAGGCGCCACCGCTGCATAGTCCGTACTTCAACCCGGATGAAAGAAGCATTCCCGTAGGCATCAGACTCCTGTGCCACCTGCTCCTTGACTGCTTGGAGAAAGCGAGGGCTGGCGAATCGCTCCCTCGCTAAGCATCAATGGCCTTTCCATTACTGCCAATTGTTTTAGCCATAATTGCTGGCCTCCTTAGCCAGATAGCTTTTAACTTGCCCCTCGTTTTTGTGATATTATTTTTCTTGGCCGCCGTTTTGCTCGCCTGGTTTTTTTATTTTCAGCACCGTCACACCCTGAGTTTCATTATTGCTTTGGCCGGCTTCCTTTTTTTTGGCGCCAGTTATTATTACCTCCAAAACCAGGCCTTCGAAGCCAACCCCCTAAGGTCCATTTCCACCGAAGATTATCTCGACCTTGAAGGTGAAGTTAAGAAAACCCCAACTTTGACGGCTGACCGCCTTCAGCTCCTCCTCAAAACAAAGAAGGTTAGTTTTGAAGGGAAAGAAAGGCAAATAAAAGGGTTAGTTCAGGTTAGCTTTCCTCTTTCTTCTGATATTCCCCGGCCAGAAATTTTAGCGGGAGATAAGGTAAGAGTTTCTGCTCGTCTCCTTCGTGACGACGACTTCAGTAATTTCAGCCCTTCCGTTTCCTTAACCGTCATGAAGAGCCGAGGAATCCATCGTCGGGGATATGCCAAAAGCCTCCGCCTTCTTGAGCCCCTCGGCCCTCCCGATAAGTTTTCCCTTCTCCGAACTATTTCTGGGCTCCATCGAGCCTGGCAGAAAAAGATTGAGCACCATTTTCCGGCCGAAAATTCTCTTTCTCCCGAAGGCGCCTTCTTAGAAGCCCTCCTCTTAGGCGAGCGCGGCCGTTTGTCGGAATCAACCATCCAGAACTTACAGCAATCCGGTCTTTTTCACCTTATCGCCATCTCTGGAGCCCATATCGCCATCATTTCCTTTTTTTTGTTTCATTTGCTCCGCTTATGTCGGCTTTCCGTTCCGCAACGCTCTATTTTTATCATCGCCGCGCTCACTTTTTACGCTCTCTTAGTTGAGGGGCGACCTTCAGTTATTCGGGCTACCACGATGACCATAATTTATCTCCTTGGCCGGCTTTTGTGGAAAGATACTCACCTCCTTAATACCTTAGCGGCCGCGGCTTTATTTCTTCTGCTCGTTAACCCGCTGCAGTTGGTCGAGGCGGGCTTCATCCTGACCTTTATGGCCACTTTGACCATAATAATCTTCTTCCCGCGGCTAAAACGCTACCTCCCTATACTACCCTGGCGCCTCACTGATTTATTTGTCCTGTCGGTAGCGGCTCAGCTCGGCGTCCTTCCTTTTGTCGCCTATTCCTTTAATCGAATCACTCTAAGTGGCCTGATACTTAACTTAGCTGCGGTGCCGCTCATCGGCTTAACCATGGCCATGGGCTGGCTCTTTCTGGTGGCTTCTTGGTTTTCCTCATCCATAGGCACTCTTCTGGCTCTGTTAGTTAAATGGCTCGTCCGTCTCTTTTTTTTCTGGAGTCAGCTTTTGGAAGGTTTTAAGCCGCTGTCTTATAGAATTCCTCCGCCCCCCATTTGGGTAATAGCGGGCTATTTTTTGTTTTTATTTCTTTTAATCTCCCGCCGGCGCTTCCGGTTTCAAAAAATGCTCTTAGGCCTCGGCTTTTCTCTTTTTCTTTTTCTCCTCCTCCTTCATCCCTTTCCCACGTCCACCAAGCATCTTCGCCTCACGCTCCTTGATGTCGGCCAAGGCGAGTCCATCCTCGTCGAATTTCCCGGGAAAGAAAAGATGCTCATCGACGGCGGCGGCTTTCATGATGATTCCTTTGACGTGGGAGAATATGTCGTTTCTCCCTTTCTCTGGCGTCGTGGCTTAAAAAAAATTGATTATTTAGTCCTGTCTCACGGCCACCCTGACCATTTAAACGGGCTGAGAGCTGTTGTCAACAATTTTAAAATTAAAGAATTCTGGGAGGCGGTCACTCCTGAAGGAAATAAAACCTATGAAGAAATTACTGCTAAGTTACCTCCCACCAGCAGGCGTCGTCATCTGTTTCGTTCCGAGCAGCTAAACGTTGCCGGGCTCACGCTCGAGGTTCTCCACCCTCCGGCTCAGACAAAAAACCCCGCCTCGGTCTCTAACGAAGACTCTCTGGTCTTCCGGCTGCACGAAAAAAAAGGCCTTGTCCTTTTAACTGGAGATATAGGCGAGAAAAGTGAGCAAGATTTGGTCAACTTAGGATTTGACCTACCCGCGGTGGTGTTAAAATCGCCCCATCACGGCAGCCGCACCTCAAGCTCCGAGCTTTTTCTGGAGGCCGTAAAACCAAAAATAATCATAATCAGCGCTGGCAGGGGAAACCTCTATGGCGTGCCTCACCCTGAAATTGTGGAGCGTTACCGGAAACTCGGAGCCAAAATTTATCGCACCGATAGGGACGGAGCGATTGAGCTAACTTTTAAGTCCTCCAGGATTCTAATCCGCACCTCCCGCAGCCACCTCGAGGAAGTAATCGATTTTTAGGGTATTCCATACGCCCCTGGCTTCCCTGTCGTCATGGCCAGGAAGCCGCGCTGAAGCCCGGGGAGCACGGGCTAATCTTCTTCTCCAACAAACAGCAATGCCATTGGCTCTCCTGGCCTGAAAAGGTAAAGAGCGTCGCTAAGGACAGGCCTGGGCATATTCCGGAGGAAACCGGTCGGGTATTCCGACAGAAGCTGGCCACTAAGATACAAAGAACCTACCCCGCGTCGCTACGCTCCGACAGATGGCCGCTTTCGTTCGCATTTGGCAGCCGGAATCATTGGAATACGCAGGCCTGCTTTCACCTTTTAGCTTCATTTCCAGCTTATCTTTAAAAAGGGTGGGGGTTTCAGCGTTTTTGTTAGCATTTAGGATTTTTTGCCTAAAAGAGCGCTTCCGCAAGGCAAAATAGGGGTCTTTTACCGGGTTATGTTTTAATTTTTGCTTTAGTCAAACCTTGAAGGTTGGTTCAAGAACCAACTCTCTTTTTAGATTAAAATCTATTCATCGTGCGTTTAAGATTTTATATCTTCTGGTTTTTAAAAGAAATGCAGCCGATATGAACCTGAAAAATCATTATCCTTTGGGCGGAGGAGCCTTCCTTTCCTTGACAGATAGTTAACCTTAGCATAAATTAATAATAGGAGCCGATGAAAACCAAAATAATTGCTTCCTTCTCTCTTTTTTTCCTGTTTTCGGGCTGGCTTTGGAGCCAAAGCCTGGCCGAATTAGCCAAGAAAGAAAGGGAAAGGAGGGAAAGCCTCAAAGAGAAAAAGGCTGTGGTTATTACGAACGAGGACTTAGCTCGGGTGAAGAGAAAGCCTGCTTTGGAGACTGGCGCCGCAACCGTGGAAAGAGTGGAGCCGCCCACCGCGGAATCCGTCGACCAAGCGGCCCCATCCCGGTCAGCCTCTCGGGTCATGCCGGTGACTATTGACCAGGTTTCTCCGCCTCTTTTTTCTGGTGGTGCGGCTACTGAGCAACAAGGCTTGGAGGAGAGATATCAAAAAGCTAAAGAATATGTTGAGCTTCTCACCCTTAAGTTAAACGCTCTCTGGCAGGAATTCTATAGTCTCGACGACATGACCCCGCGTGACCAAATCCAGCAGGCCATCGCTGAAACCTTCCTTAAGCTCCAGAAGGCTCAGGAAGAGGAGGATAAAGCACGGCAAGAGCTGGAAAAATACCTCTCGCGGGTTAAAAAAGAAAGCGTCCCTTCTATCTGGATTCGCTGACCAGGATAAGTTTACCTCACCGGAAATAAATAAAGGACACCTGAATCCCTAATTCTCTTTCGTCTTTGGACTTGGGGTCGAGTTTCGCCGGGACAAAGGTTTTATCTGTCGTCACTATCAACCGAAATTCATCCCTGTCCCCGAGCCTTTCTTTTGGCACGTTATAAGTTTTTTCAAAGGCGCTTTCCGTCGGCACAAATTCGTCCAAGACGGTCTCATTAATCTTAAAAATGACTTTTTGGCCCGGAACAGCTTCTAAGTTTACGCCGCCTCGAATAACCAGAGTGGCGTCTCGATGAGGGTTATCGATGACACAAACCGCTTCCTTGGCTGTCCAGCGCCATTGCTTGAGAAAAGCATTCGGGTCAATTTCGAGGTCATACCAGCCGTTTTCATAAATAATTTCGGGTGTATCAGGCGGCGGAGGCAGCACCCGCAGCTTCTTTTCCAGCACCTCACTCTTCGCTTTGCCCGTGCGGTCATAGGGAGAATAAACTCCAACTACCAGCCTCAAGGTTTCTTCACCTTTAAACTCCGGGTCAAACTCGTCGATGAACTTAGGTATATAAATGCGCCGGACATAAGTATATTCTTTTTCTGGCTCCCACTTGGAGGTGGGGACACTGGGAAAATGGTCATCTTGAAAAATAAGATTATTGCGGTGCCAGAAATGGACATAGATATTAAGGTCGTTATCAAAGCGCGCAAAATCCTTAGTCGTTTTCCATCGGTATTCCATATCGGTCATTAGATTATCTGTCAGGGTTTTCTCGGCAAAATTAACGGCCAATTCCAGGCCTTTAACCTGAACTTTTTTTTGGCACGACCCAAAAGCCATGAGGAAAGAGATAATTAAGATTAAAGGTAACCACCGCCTCATGCGGAACCTCCTCCACCACGATTTTTTAACGCCTCAATTATATTTAAGGCATTCGGTTTTGTAAAGCTCGGGAATGGGCTCAGAACACTAGTGATATCTTGGTTCTCGGATTTTATTGCGATTGCGAATAATACTCATCAGGGGTTAGGCAACCAAGAGCTTGAGGCTGTGTGCTGTGGTTATTGAATGGGTTCAGGTTCTTAGGGACACTTTCGATTTCTTTTCTCTTCCCCCCTGCCGGGAATATTCGTAAGGAGTCAGATAATCATACGCTGTGTGGGCTCATCTAATTATCTTATGCTACCTCTTATTTTTCCTTACAGTTTTCCTAAGGTATCCAACGCAGCAACGCTACCTGGCCTCTCAAGCCTGGTTGCATCAATTTAGGGGATAAGGTATAGTCCGAAAATAAAGATTGAGAATGACTGGCCCGAGGGAAATAGCGTCTTTCGTCGTCCGAGTTGCCTCCTGGGGCCGCAATCTTGCCTTTGATAGGGGCTGGAAAAAGATTTCTGAGCCGCCACTTCTGACCATTAGCCTGGGCAATATTTCTTTCGGCGGAACCGGCAAGACTCCTCTGGCCATCTGGCTACTCTCCCTGTTATCAGCCAGAGGCTGGCGTCCTTGTTTTATCAGCCGAGGTTATCGTGGAGAATGGGAAAAAAGAGGAGGCCTTGTTTCCGATGGTCAACGGCTTCTTGCTACCTGGAAACAGGCCGGAGACGAACCTTACATGGTGGCCTTGAAGCTGCGCCAGATTCCGGTGATTGTGGGGCGTAACCGGCATCGCTCGACTCTTTTAGCCGCTGAGCTGGGGTGTGATGTGGCCGTACTTGACGATGCCTTCCAGCACCGCCAGTTAGCCCGTCACCTTGACCTCGTGCTTATCAGGCCCCAAGACAAAGCGGAACGCGAATCCTGGAAATCGCTAAGAAGGGCCGAAATAATTCTTGTCCAGAAAAACACTAATTTAATTCCTAAGCCGGCTTTGAGGGTCCTCCAAGCGCAAAAAACGCCTCCGCCGCTTTTTGCCTATGACCTAATTCCTTCCGGACTGTACCTCCCTTCTTCTCACGCCACCCTTTCCCCTCAGGAATTGAAGGGGAAAAAAATTGTCGCCTTTTGCGGCTTGGCTTCCCCTCAAAACTTCCTTCGGACCTTAGAAGAATTGGGCTCCTCAATTCAGGCCAGGTTCCTTTTTCCCGACCATCATCCCTATCCCCCAACCTCCTTAAAAAAAATTTGGTCTCAAATCCCGCGGCTAAAGCCTGATTGGTTGGTGACGACTGAAAAGGATGCCACGAAAATTCTGGACCAAGATTGGCCTGGGAGCGAGGTGCCTCTGGCTATTCTCCAAGTTGAGTTTTCGGCCGAGGCCGGTTTCAAGGAAAGTTTAGAAAAATGGCTGGAGGCGATTAAGACCAAAAAAGAGTGCGAAAAACTTAGCCAGATTGGCCGAGTCGGTCTCGACGCAATTAAACTTGAAAATAATCCTTCATCCTAAGAATGTGGGCTTTAAATTATTTAGTCCTTTGGCTATTCCGGATTCTTGTTTTTCTAATCCGCCTTCTTCCCCGCCGTGCTGTCCTCGGCCTCGGAACTTGCCTTGGCTTTCTGGCCTATGCTTTTTTGCGCCGGCATCGACGCCTCAGCCTGAAGAATCTGAAGATAGCCTTTGGCCAGACAAAGAGCGAAACCGAGAGGAGGCGCCTTGCTCGCCAGTCTTTTCTTCATTTTGGCCGCATGGTCCTGGATACCATCAAGTTTGCCTCTTTGAAGGGGCAAGGCCGCGACCAGCTTATTAAAGTAGAAGGGATGGATAATTTGCGCCAAGCCTCATCTCAGGGACGAGGGGTGCTTATTTTCTCGGCGCACCTGGGAAATTGGGAGGTGGCTTCGTGGGCAATCTCATCTTTTACTCCTCTCCATGTTGTCGCCCGTCCCCTTGATAATCCCCTATTGGAAAAAGAACTTTTAAGGCTGCGCCAGGCTTTGGGAGCCAAAGTCATTTCTAAGTTTTTGGCCGCCCGTCCCATCCTTCGGGCACTTCAGGCCCAGGAAAGCGTTGCTATCCTCATCGACCAAAATGTCCTCCGCAGCCAAGCAGTTTTCGTCGATTTTTTTGGTCAACCCGCGGCTACTACTCCGGCGCTCGCCTCTTTCCACCTCCATAGTCAAGCACCTCTACTGCCTATTTTTTGCCTTTTGACGCCAGAACGACGCCACTTGGTTAAGATCTACCCGCCGCTTTCTTTTTCTGCCGGCAACGCCCCTGAGCCGGATGCTTTATTGCAAATAACCCAGGTTTTAACTAAGATGATTGAACAGGAAATAAGGCAATATCCGGAGCAATGGCTTTGGTTTCATGACCGCTGGCGCACCAGACCCGCCGAGGAAAAAATAGATTAAACAGCTAATGAGCTAAGGAAGTAAAAGAGGTGAGGTCAATGAGCCAAAAAGAGAAGCGAGCTCATAATCGTCAACCCGACGAGCTTCGACCGGTTAAGATTATCCCTGATTATCTTGACTATGCCGATGGTTCCGCGCTGATTGAGATGGGAAAAACGAAAGTTCTGGTGGCAGCGACGATTGAAGAAAAGGTGCCGCCCTTTCTCAAGGGGTCGGGCGCGGGTTGGATAACAGCTGAATATGCGATGCTTCCTCGCTCCACAGAATCCAGAACACCCCGGGAAAGGACCCAGGGTCGGATTTCTGGACGCTCCTTGGAAATCCAGCGACTGATCGGCCGGGCGCTCCGGGCGGCGGTTGACTTTAAAGGCTTGGGCGAGCGGCAGATTATCCTTGATTGCGACGTAATTCAAGCCGATGGTGGAACCAGGACCGCTTCGGTAACTGCCGGCTGTGTGGCTCTCGCCTTAGCCCTAAAAAAGCTTCTTGACGAAAAAGTAATTACCGAACTGCCGCTTACCCATTTAGTCGCCGGCGTCAGCGTCGGTCTGGTAAACGGCGAGTATTTCCTGGACCTTGATTATGCCGAAGATAGCCAGGCTGAAGTGGATATGAACGTCGTCCAGACTGACCGCGGCCATCTCGTCGAAGTCCAGGCCACCGGAGAAAAAAGGCCCTACTCGCGCAAAGAACTCTTATCCCTGCTGCGACTGGCCGATGAAGGGCTGGAAAGGATTTTCGAAGTTCAGCGCGGTGTGCTCAAAAAAAAGAGCCTTCTTTTCATGGCTTACGATAAATGACCGAAAACAAAGGAGGAAAAAGATGAACCGGGTGCTGATAACCGGTGGCGCGGGGTTCTTAGGCAGTCATCTCTGCGACCGCCTTCTTGCTGACCAGGCTGACATCGTCTGTGTCGACAATTTCTTCTCCGGTCATAAAGACAACATTCGCCATCTTTTCAACCACCCTTATTTTGAGCTCATCCGTCATGACGTCATCCATCCCCTTTTTGTCGAGGTTGACCAGATTTATCATTTGGCTTGCCCGGCCTCACCTATTCATTACCAAGTTAACGCCATCAAAACGGTCAAAACTAACGTCATGGGCACGATAAACATGTTAGGCTTGGCCAAAAGAATCAAAGCCCGAATTTTACTCACTTCCTCCTCCGAGGTTTATGGCGACGCTCAGGTTCATCCCCAACCAGAGAGCTATTGGGGCAATGTTAACCCCATCGGCGTGCGCAGTTGCTATGACGAGGGCAAGCGCGTGGCCGAGACATTAATGATGGATTATCACCGTCAAAATAAAGTCGATATCCGCATTGGGCGCATTTTTAATACCTATGGACCAAGGATGGCCAGTAACGACGGTCGGGTTGTTAGTAATTTTGTTGTCCAGGCCTTGCGCGGTGAAGACCTAACAGTGTACGGAGACGGCAGCCAGACTCGTTCTTTCTGCTATGTTTCGGATATGATTGAGGGCCTGGTGAAATTGATGCAGACCGAAGGGATTACTGGGCCCATTAATCTGGGTAACCCCGTGGAAATGCCGATTATGGAGCTGGCCGAGTTAGTGCTCAAGCTCACCCGGAGCCGCTCCCGCATCGCCTTTAAGCCCCTACCTCAAGATGACCCGGGGCGCCGCTGCCCCGATATTAATCTGGCTAAAAAACTCTTGGGGTGGGAACCGAAGGTGAGCCTGGAGGAAGGGTTGTCTTTAACTATCGACTATTTTCGCCAAAAACTCGGCCGCGGATAATCTTATTTAGCCAATTCAAGGAAGGAGTTCAGCTAACTTTTAGCCCAACTGATAAGGAAAAAAGGAGGAGGAGAATAAGAAGAAGGCGAACGTGGAAAGCCGTGGCCCCTGGGCTTCAGAAAAATAAACCGAGGCAAGCGGACAGGCACACAGAAAGGAGCTTGGAGAAAGTAGGCATAAGGTAAAAAAATTTTAATTAAATGAGAAAAAGGAAAAGGGAAAAAAGAAAAGAAAGCTAAGACGCCAAAAATAAACTAAGGATAAAAAAATTAGCTAAAACGAAGCGATAAAAATGGAAGATTTCAGCAACAAGAATAAGGAAGAAAAGCCTAATTTTAAAAAGTTATCGGTGGTGATTCCGGCTTATAATGAAGAAAAAACTATTGAGGCCGTCATCACTCGCGTCAAAAAGGTTGATGTTGGCTTAGAGAAGGAAATCATCGTCGTCGATGATGGCTCAAGCGACGGGACCAGGGAAATCCTCAAGAAACTGGCAGGCGAGGAAGTTAAGGTTTTTTTCCATGAAAAAAACGCCGGCAAGGGAGCCGCGCTCCAAACCGGGTTTTCCCAGGCCACTGGCGATATAATCTTGGTCCAGGATGCTGACTTGGAATACGACCCTCGCGAGTATCCCCGGCTCCTCGAGCCAATTCTTGACGGACGAGCTGACGTCGTCTACGGCAGCCGTTTTCTCGGTGGACCCCACCGGGTGCTTCTTTTCTGGCATTATGTGGGCAATAGATTTCTGACCACTCTCTGCAATCTCTGCGCCAACCTTAACCTGACTGACATGGAAACCTGTTATAAGGTTTTCCGGCGAGAAGTCCTCGATAAAATCAGACTGAAGGCGAAGCGGTTCGGTTTTGAGCCGGAAATTACCGTCAAAGTGGGCAAGCTTCGCTGCCGCGTCTATGAAGTCCCTATTTCTTACTCCGGCCGTGATTATTCTGAGGGCAAAAAAATCACCTGGAAAGACGGATTAGCGGCCATCTTCCATATCCTCCGTTTTCGCTTCTTCGATTAAGCTCCCACCAATTTGTCCCGAGTCTAGGAACTCTGTCGTCTCGTGCCCCCAACTCAGATATAATTATCTTCAACTCGGGAGGAGTGCTCGAGAACCCTAATCATACACAAGTTGCAAGCGACCATGGGCGAGGGGCGGCTTGAAATTCAATCGTAATGAGTTAAAATAACCTGATGTTTTTCTTATTTGGGTTGCTGGTTGGTTTCTTGGCCTCGGTGCCGCCAGGCCCGATTAATATCTATTCCATCTCCCAAGCTCTCAGGTTTGGTTTTTGGCAGAGCGTTTCGATTCGTTTCACCGTGGCCATCCTGGATGCCGTCTACTGCTACCTATGTATTGTTTTTACCTCCCTTTTAGTTTCTTTCTTAGACCGGTGGGCCTTTACCCTGCGCTTAGCCGGAACCGCCGCCATTATTGCCGCCGGCTCTCATCTTTTGCATTTGGCTCGAACCCATCGCTCCTTAGGGCTTGGCCTGCCAGCTAACGCTAATAATAGTGATACCCAAAATAAAATTGAACCGCCGCGGCGAGTCAGCCCTCCTATAATATTTACAACTTTGATGTATGTCTCCAGTCCAACTTTGCCTGTTTTCTGGCTCACTATCGGGGCTATCTTCACTTCCCATGGCTTAGTAACCCATCATGGCCTGCGACCAGTTCTTTTTAGCTTAGCTTGTGGCCTCGGCAGCTTGATTTATTACATGATCGTCGCCAGAATCGGCAGCCAATTGCAAAAAACAATGAAACCTAAGTTTTTTGAAACTGCTTATTTGGTTATGGCTATTATCCTTTATCTTCTGGCGGCTTTCAGTCTTCTCAGTTTCTTTCTTTTTCCCCATCAAGGGGGCATAGGCTTTTTAAGTCCAGCCGGCTAAAGGCCTTAATTTAGCCCCGATAAAACCGCAGTTAATCCCTGGCCGAAAAAAGGGGCGTTGTTTCAGCGTTTTTTACGCCGCAATTTGACCGTTAAGTGGCTATCAAGCCTTTTGAGGTTAGCCTCAGCTCAAGAGCGGTTATGCCAAAAATGCAGCTTGGCGTTAACCGACTATCGAGCCTTTTGAGGTTTGCCTCGCTCCAGCCCGGCATGAGAGTGAGTGAGAGAGGTAGGCAAGCTGACCAGGGCTCCAAACTGACCCGCGGCAGGACTTAAAAGCCCAAAAGAATTAAAAAGAATTAAATTGGGCCTTAAATACCAGTATAAGGGCAAATTCCCGTAGACAGACTGGCTGCCTTGACTTTAAAGCGCGGTAAGAATAACATTTTAATTTATTCCTTATGAGCTCGGGGG
>CAZVIN010000127.1:0-22564 GCA_964627255.1 uncultured Eubacteriales bacterium | reverse complement strand
GCCGCCAACTGGGCCAGCGTCTTTTCTCCTTTGATGGCTTCCAGGGCCACTTTAGCCTTAAAGACCGCGTCATGCCGGTGTCTCATACCCTGCATTTTACCATACCTCCTTTCTCAAGAAGACGGGGCAAAATACACCTTAAACACCTGTCCAATTTTTGGGGGGAACTTCACTAAAAAGTCAACCGCAGCGCGAAGCGCAGCACTCTTTGACCCAAGAGCAATTTGGTTTGTTGATAATCGGGTAAGAGATATAACTGGCCAGATCGCCCCGCCCCTTCAGCGGAGGGCTGCCAAATATCAACGTCATTTAGCCCGACTATTTCTCTCTTATTGCCGAGCAGGTTAAGGACATCAAGGGTTAACCAAAGATGACTGTTTGACCCGATTCGGAGGGCCTTTTCCAGACGAATATCAACGAAAGAGACGCTGGGTTCGCGACGATTGCCAGCCGGCTCAAGATAGACGGAGTAGTAAATTCTCTCTACCCCTTTTTGAGCGCACCAATCGGCCGGCGGCAGAAGCCGCGCTTTTCTTTCCCAGGGCCGGCCACTCTGATACTGATAAAAAGCGCCTAAGTTAATTCCGTAGGGTAATTCGAAAGTCGCCTGAAGTTTAAATAAAACTGGACGGTCAATTTCGAGCCGCCCCGAGCGATTAATAAAATAATTGGGGTCGATGACCTCAGTCTCCAACCTGGAAACGGGCTCAGCTAAGCTTCCGGCATTACCCTTTGTTTCGCTCAAGACTAAGGTTGCCAAGCCGCCCCAACCCTGCCCCATTTTTTTCTTTAACGTAAACTCCAAGGCCCGGTATTTTCTTTCAAGCTCAGGCACGTTCCGCCACTGAAGAAAGAGTGGCGGCGCTTGTTGGGAGCGGACAAAAATGGTAACAGTCTCGGCGGGAAATTCGCCGTTAGCCGGAATAGTGGTCACAAAAGGAAGCCAGTAATTTTGACCGTTCGGAGTGGTCGGCTCATACCAGGTCTTGCCTGAATCCAGGTCAAAAAGAACGTCAGCCGGAACATTTTTTTCAAGGCGAGAAATATATCTTAAGCTCAGCGAAAGCTGGCGGCCGAAAAATTGTTCCGCGGCCAGCGAAAACTCATCAATCTGGGGCGAACCGATGTCCTCAGCTATCCTTTGGTCAAAATATTTATCCGATAGGAACCGAAAATCAAAAGATTGCGGTGAAAATTCATCCTCAGAATCCGGACGACCGTTGCCGTTGGCATCCAGCCAAAAAAGCTTAATATTTCCGGGATAGAGAGGATGGAGCGGCAAGAGATGGCGGGGCGTGAGGTCATCGTGATAGCGAGCCCAAGAGCCTTTAAGCAAGGTTTTCCCATCGCCCCATAAATTAACTACCATCCCCAGTCGAGGCGAAAGGGCCAACCATGAGATGAAATCCCCTCGGTCTCCAAAGCCAAGATATCCCCATGGATTAAGTCCGTTAGAAAATACTTCCGGGTAGGCCGCCTGAGTATAAGGTTTGATAACCGCTTCGCCCACAAAATAGGCTAAGGGATTGCCAGAGGTCGCTTTACTCGCGGAACTGAACCCACCAGAAACACGGTCAAGGCGAAGGCTCAAATCCAGGGTCAGGCGCTGACCGATAGTTAGAGTATCACCCAGATAGCCACCCAAGCGTTGGGTCTGGCCTCGCACCAAGGTCGTGGTCTTGGCGGCACCGCAGAGCCAAAAGCCAACCAAGCTTTCTTCAGGATAATAATTATTATTCGGCCGGCGCCTATCAAGAAACCAGATAAGGCTATTCTCTCGCCACCAATCTATATAGGCTGTTGTTTGGACAAAGCTAAAACCAGCTTTAAGGATGTGCCTCAGGCCGCCCCAGTTCGAGATGAAACGTCGGGCTGAGACCTCTCCCTGAAGTTGCTCTGTCATGGTCTCGGCATTATAATCGGCGCCGCTTAAAGGTCCGTATTTATCGCCTGTATCTTCACTCCAGAATAAAGAGCGGGCGGCTTCCTGAAGAAGGGAAAGAGAGGTGTGCCGAAAATAAGAAGCCTTAGCTTCGATAATTGTCTTTCGGTCAAGAAAATAATGCCCTGAACCATGCAGACTAAAAGAATTATCCTGGTCAAGAAGATGAGTGGAAAGAAAGGGAATGGAAGGCGAAGGGTCTTCTTCCACCGGCTGGTGAGCAGAGCTAAAATTAACCCAGGCTGTGGCCTGAGCTTCGGCGATTGGCCGCACAGTTAACTTGAAAAACCCAGAATAGAGATTTCGTGACCAGTCATAGCCAGTGTGAGTCTGACCATGAATATCCGAATAAGAGTCCAGGAAAATATTTTGTTGGGAATAACGCTGAAACCGGCTGGCGAGAAAGAACCAAGCCCGGTCTGTCCAGAAGGGACCACCCAAACTGAAACTGGGCTCAAAATTATTCTTTATTCCCGCTACCGATGGTATACCTTTGGCTGCTAATTGGTCTAAAGACCAAAGGTTTTTATTCCAGCTGTCATTGATAAAAAACAGGTTAAGGTCGCCGGCGAAATTATTGCCACCCGAACGAGAGATAAGATTAAGATGCGTTCCGCCGGCTGGAACTTGACCTAAAGACTGCCCGGCATTCCTGACTTCTAAAGCTTCCACGACCGCCAAGTCAAAATCAGCTATCGGCTTAAAAACCAGGTTGTCGGTGATGTTTGTTCCGTCTAATAAATAAGAGCTATTTCGCCAAGAGCTACCCAAAAGAGATAAAGCACTATGACTCTCAACATCCTGGGAAACTACATTAGGACTGGTGCGCAATAAAGAAGCTAAGTTGCGGCCAAGCGGCAGGTGGTCGATGAGCCGGTGCTCAACGTAGGTTATTATTTGAGAGGCATAAATATCGCCGACGGCGCCAACCCTTACCACGTTTATCTCTCCTTCTTTCTCCGCTTTGGCCAGCCTAAATTTTAAAAAAACCGTCCTCTCAGCCTCGAGGGTGAGGTCTTCGACAACGGCACTTTTATATCCAGGTTTTTCGACGGTCAGCGAATAGTTACCAGGCGGTAGGCCTGGAAGGTCAAAAAAACCAGATTTCTCCGTCAAGACTAACTGAATCCCAAGAAGAGAGGGAGAGGCAACATAGATATTAGCGGCTTCTATCGGTTCTCCCGACTCCGTAGTCACAACTCCCTGAAGGGTGCTCTTGATGGACTGAGCAAACGAAATATAGGGGATGACAAGGAAAATCAAAATTATAAATAATGAAGTTTGCCTCAGGATTTGCTTTGGGCTCAACGAGAACCTCCCCTCTTTGAATCTGGCTTCAATGCGACCCCCTCCGTCGTTTTCAAAGTGGCTCTGCCGCCTCTCTCGCCCGTTTTCAACTTTAGCAGCTTGGACGGAGTAGTTTCAGACGGAACGATCGAGAAGGCGGCATCGCTCGTATCAGCCGGGTTGCCATCAGCCGCTTCACTGACTCTTATTAAGCACTGTGAAGAAACAGCATCCGGAACTTCCCATTCAAAAACGCCGTCATTTTCGGTCTCGCTAACAATCTCGACCCAATTAACCCCATTATCAGTTGAATATTCTAGGCGTACATTGCCCACAGCGGCACTGCCTGTGAGCCAGGTTATTTCTTGAATCGAACCAACGGGCCACTCTTCTCCGCCATTCGGAGACGTCACCACGATAACCGGTTCATTCAGCAAGACAAAAACGGAATCACTTATATCTGATGGCACACCGTCGTCAGCTTCACTGACCCGAATCAGGCAGGTAGTCGAGCTAATTTCAGGCACCGTCCAGGTGAAAAGGCCGTCATTTTCTGTCTCAGCAATTATTTCCTGCCAGTTTTCGCCGTTATCTGAGGACAGTTCAATTTTTACCGGCCCGACCTCACCTACACTCCTCCAGATGATATTCTTTTCAAACCCGGAGTACCAGACCTCACCACCGTTCGGCGATGTCACTGTAATCGAGTTTTCGTAAAAGCGGAGGAGAAAAGCATCTCTTTTTCCCTGGAAAGAAAAACCTGGGCCCAATTTTTCAGGGAATGAAAGGCCAGGAGAATAGGTACTTCCGGCCAAATAAATAGTCCCTGACCCCGTCTTTTCTACAGCTATATCCTGACCATAGTCGGCAGCTACGCCGCCAACATAGCCGCAAAAATCGAGCTTGGAGCCGCTCGAGACAACCTTGGCCACAAAAGCATCAAAACTTCCTCCTAAAGAGAGTTCTGGTCCCTCTTTGACGGGAAAAGAATCGGGTTCAGAAGAGGTATAGCCGGTCACATAGGCACATCCCCAATCGTCCACAGCCACACTGTTGGCCACATCATAGCCGGAACCGCCAATATACCCGCAATAAACCAAATATTCGCCTGTGGGCCATACTTTGGCGATAAAAGCGTCATAAAACCCGCCGTTATAACCAAAGTCAGGGCCAAAATTGACCGGGAAACTATTCTCGTCGGAGCTGGTGTAACCAGAAATATAAGCACAGCCAGAGGGGTCGAGAGTGATGGCCGTCGCTCCATCTTCGCTATCACCACCAAGATAGCCGCAATATCGGAGCGTCTCTCCTGTGGGTGCAACCTTAGCTATAAAGGCATCAACTTGCCCGTTAAACGTAAGGTCGGGGCCAGAGGTCACCGGGAAAGAATTTTCGTCGGAGCGGGTGGCGCCCGTGAGGTAAGCACCGCCCTCCGGGTCAACGGCAACACCGTAGCCCCAATCATTACCGGCGCCACCAACATAACCACAATATTCGAGTTGTTCTCCCGAGCCCGTCAGTCGAGCCACAAAAGCATCGTAATCCCCTTTAAAAGTCAGAGTGGGGCCAACTTTTACGGGAAAGCTGAGTTCATTAGACAGGGTGTAGCCGGTAATATAAGCCCTTTTGTCACCGTCTACAGCTACTCCCCGGCCAAAATCGTTATCAGCGCCGCCAAGATAGCCGCAAAACTCCAGAGCAGTACCGGCGGGGTTTATTTTGGCGATAAAGGCATCATAAAGACCGTTGTGAGTCAAATCCGGACCTTTGATTACTGGAAAGGAATTTTCTCGGGAAGCGGTGTAACCGACAACATAAGCTGAGCCGTCGTCATCAACGGCAATATCATAAGCATAATCCCGGTCAGCGCCGCCAAGATAGCCGCAATAAATAATTCTGGAGGTCGCAGGGTCCAATTTGAGGACAAAGGCATCAACATCTCCACCGCTAAAACTAAGCTGAGGGCCGGCGATGCGGGGAAAACCAGAAATGGAATAGGTATACCCGGTTAGATAAACATAACCTGAATTATCTAAAGCCAGGCCATAGGCATAGTCGAAGCTGGGACCACCAAGAAAGGTGCCGGAAACCAGAGTCACGGGGTCGATGACCAATTCCCGGGATGAGTCATAGGAATCAACAAAAAAGCCATAAATAAAATAGCTTCCAGAACCTGTTACGGGTCTTTCTTCTTGGAAATCAAATCCGCCTTCTTCCTTCTCTTGAAAAGGTGGAGACGAGACTTCAGCCAGATTCTTACCTAACCCGGCTTCATCTTTTCTAAACTTTTTTTGCTCAGGACAATCATTCAAGAAGGTTGAATCAAGCACCGCCTGGCTTGTGGAATTTTCATTGGCTGTTAGGTCAAAGACTTTATAGGCGACCTTAACTTCGACCCTTCTCCCGTTTATTTCCTGATAAGCTTGAGGCGCCTTCTCAATAATTGTGCCTTCTGGGGTGATAATAACTAAGTCGTTTTTTTCATTTATCTCTAATTTTTTAGCCCCCGCTACCGCCAGAGCTATCTGAGTCACGTCAGCTCCGGGATGGATAACGAATTGAGACTTAAGCCCATAGGGAGAACGGGAATATACCAGGTCAATTCCTGGCCAGAGGTGGGAATAAGTGATAGCCCCATAAGCTGCAATATCTGTTTTCCAGTCGCTGCTTCGGCCTCGAAAATAGGTAAAAGAAGCTTCAGGTTCACCTAAAGGAATAGGCTCTACTCCAGGCCGGGGCTGAATAAATTTTATTTTTACTGCCCAGGAAGAGGCGACGCCAAAGAAAAAATAGGTCACTTCATCAGGAGCAAAAAAAATAGCCTTATCCCTTTCCTGAAGGCTGAATTTAACAGGCTCAGGGAATTGCCCTTTATTGGCTATAAAATAAACCTGCTGTTTTAAACCCTTGGTTATTTCGGTCAACGACGCTAAAGAAGCAACGCCCTGAGAAGGACTAAGTATTTGGGGCCACTTCGCCAGAATAGTAGAAGGCAAAGACTCATCAGAGGCGGAAGAAGGCACGGGCAAAGGCAAGAACTTTATGGCTGACGAGGTTGAACGCAAGTTTAGGAAGAAAAAAAGAACCATTATTGGAACCAGCCAGGGCTTGAGGACTTTCCAGTTTTTTCGTCGCATTTTAAACTCCTCCGCCTAAAAGAAATACCATTTTAGCGGAAATCGTTGCCAAACCTCAATGCTTTAGCGGCCAAATCTTAGGTCTATCCTTTAAATCTATCTCTTAGCCCCATTTCAACCCGATTAATTTTTCTCAACCTTCATTAATTTTAAGTTTTTTATTTTAGGAAAAAACAACCTAAAACGATTAAAAATTAGGCCGCTTTTCGTTAAGAGTCGTTAAATAATGTCGATTACAGACGAAGAAGATATGAGACCTTTTTTCGCTTTGCTTCCCCCAAATCTTCCCCTCTCAGCTCAACCGATTTCAACCAAAGGGAGAAAGCCAAAAGTTAGAATGATTGAGAGTTGCTTTTTAGCCTTCGAATAATAAGCCTAAGGATAAAACTAATTTAACTGAAGAAGATAACTCTCGTGAAGGGAACGTTTTTTCGGGCTTTGGTTAGGGCCAAGATATTTTCAATTTAGGCTGGCCCCTTTTACTGTCAACTTTTTCCAGGCGTTGATGAATTTGACCGCTTGTTCCACCATATTTTCTACGCTTTTCTGGCCTATATCTACGGAAGCTTCTTTGGGGTCTCTCAGCGACCAGATGCCGTTTGACGAAATTTCGTGACTCGCGCCGCCTTTCTTGGTTTCAACGGGAACACCTAAGAGAGCGTTCCAGACGTTTTCTAAAGACGGGTCTTTGGCGGCCAGCCTTCTAAGTTCTTCTACCTGAGGCGAAAAATGCATTTCCGGTTCTTGCGCTCGGTCCATTCGAACGAGCTGGGGCTGAAGGAAGAGCATTATCGAGGTTTCAGAAACCCCGGCATGCCAATCCATCCCCTCTTCTTCCTCTTCCTTTAAAATTGGTCCGCCATGGCCAATGGCTATGGCTACGCCCGCGGTTGATTGGTTGACCCGGTAGATAAGCTTAGTCTGGATAGCATTATTGCCGCCGTGGTAGTTAAAGAACAGAAACCGTCTAAAGCCATATTTTAACAGCCATTCTACAGCCTCAAACAAGACTTGCTCCAAGGTCTCAGCCCGCAGACTGAGGGTTCCAGGGAAGCCAGAGTGGTAGGGGCTATAACCTACAAGGACAACAGGTGCCACTATAACCCCTGTTCGTTCCGAAATAAGTTTGGAGATACCAAGGGCCTCATAAAAATCTGTCCCCAAGGGCAGATGAGGCCCATGCTGCTCGGTGCTACCCAACGGAATAATGACCATGTCGCTGGTTTTCAAATATTCCTCCACATCCTTCCAGCTCATCTCCTGAAGTACTAACGCCTTATTCGCTGCCTGCAGGGAAAGTAAAGTCGTCACGGCTGAAATCGCCAAGACAATAACAATTCTCCTCAAGTTTCCTGACTTCATTTTAATCTCCATATCCTCTCTTGTAAGCTAATTTTGAAGCCTATTCTTTCAGAAAACTAACCTAAAATCCATTGTTTCGAAAAGGTTAAACCTTTAAAGGTTGTCTCCGCCTTCCCAGACTAATCCTGCTAATTAGTTCAGACAATATGGAAGAGGATTCAGCTCGTTTCACCTAAATGAATCTCTTTTTTCCTTTACCCCAAGTAAAGGCGAAGCCACTATTCTAACACTGGACAGAAGGGCCTCATGCTAAAAAATTGTAATAAAAATTGGCTAAGATAAGGAACTTAAGGTTGACATCCGAGGCTCGCTGAGTTAGCTTAAAAATAGCTTTGACGCATCCTAATTAGATGGCTAATAACCTTTCCATAATATTCATATCAATCAAAATTAATCTGAAAGCTTATTTCGAAAGAACTATTTGAGGATTAAAGAGAAGGGATGCCCCATGACCATTCAAAGGAGTCGACACTTTCCCTGGGTGGTTAGTTTATTGCTACCCAAAAGGAAGCAAGCCAGTTAAGAATGACGATAAACCGAGAATTTAAAGTTCCTAAATCTGCAATTAATAAACTAAGCAACATTAACTGAAAGGATAACCTAAATGGGAAATCTAAAAACAAATAAAGAGACTTGGAGCTATTTAAAAAAGGGGTCAATCGTCTTTTTAGTAATTCTCGCCCTGGTTTTCATCGGTTACCAAAGAGAAGACAAGGCAGCAAAAGAACTGACCACCGCTGTTTCTTTGGACCTGGCCGAGTCTGATTCTGTGTTCACTTCAGCTCAGCCCGAAGAGTCTAATAACTTACAAATCCTCCATGCTTCACCTCAAGGTCCAACCAGTGCCCTCCATGAAGCAGAAAAAATTGTGGTCATTTTTGACCGGCCCATGGTCGCTCTTCAGGCTCTTTCATCTGAAGATAGTTTACAGCCCGAAAAATCCACGCCGACCAAAACAGCCGGCGCCTGGGCCGAGCCGGAAAAACCTCAGACTGAAATAGAGATTAAACCAGCGACTGCTGGCCATCGGCGCTGGGTCGGCAGCCGAACTTTGGTCTTCACGCCAGCCCAGCGTTTCCCCTATGCCACATCCATAAAAGTCACCATTCCCGCTGGAACCACCGCCCTTGACGGTAGCCGACTGTCTTACGAATACAGCTGGAACTTTGAAACGATAAGACCCCGTCTTCTCCAACACTTTCCCTCTGACGGTCAGCGCTGGCTCAAACTTCAACCTGAAATCCTGTTGATTTTTAATCAACCGATGGACAAAAACAAGGCGGCTGAGTACATCTCTTGGGAAATCTCTCCCCTACCTGAAAATGACATTTCGGCGTCTAATAACGCTCGGCGAACTGAGAAAAAAGAAAAAATAAGCTATAGAATAACCTATCCTCCCAAGGACAGACTCAAGGAGCAAGGCTTTGACCTGCCACCAGAATATGCGCTTCTTTTAACTCTCGACAAACCCGCTGAACTCAACCCAGAATCCGTTTGCTTAGTAAAAATAAACAAGGGACTGCCAGGAAAAGAAGGCCCGCTGGGGATGACCAAGGATTATTCCTTTACTTTTGAGACCTTTCGCCGTTTTCGGTTTGAAGGTCTCGTTGAATTTGAGAGCGAGAGACCAGAAGAAGAGGCGGTCGGTTGGCAACTAAGAAAGCCTATCCCGCCCAACCAGCCGCTTCGCTTCAGGTTTTCTAACCCCGTCCTCTATAAAGAATTTGTCTCTAAAATAAAGTTTAACCCTGCGGTTGAGATTCCCGATTATTATCTTGAATGGGAGGAGGCAGAATCTCTTATTTATCTTTCTTTACCGCTCGAACCAGAAACTCGTTATTCAGTAACGATTCCGGCGGACCTCGCCGACGAATTCGGGAATAAATTGGGGCAATCTCAAACTGTGAGCTTTGCCACCGGTTCTTTCCCGCCAGCCGTCACCATGACCACTGGCTACGGAGTAATTGAAGCCTATGCTGAACCCGGCCCTCGTTATCCTCTTTCGGCAATCAACCAGAAGAGTGTCTTCATTCAAGCGGCGCGGGTCCAACCCGAAGCGCTCATTCCACTTCTTTCCCAACCAGGTCTCTTCCGTTCGGATAAACCCTTTTTGCCCCACGCCGGATTTTACAAAGTCGAGCAGGATTATCCGCTTAAATTAACCCGGAACGAGCGAAAAACTGTGCCCATCAATCTTTTCCAGCTCAACCCAGAGTTTCGTCGTGGTTTAGTCTTCCTTCAAGTTGACACCAAAAATCCCGAACAAAGATGGGACCGGTATCTGAAGGTTTTGCTCCAGATAACTGAGTTAGGAATAAGCGCTAAGTTTTCGGCTGAGAATAACACCGTCTGGGTTACCGAACTCAAGACTGGGCTGCCGGCAAGGGGCGTTCGCCTCGAGCTCCGCGATGAAACCAACGTGGTCCACTGGCAAGGGGAAACAGACGCCTCGGGAAAGGCAGAAACGCCCGGCTGGAAAAAACTCGGTCTCCCTTTGGACTCCAAGCGTTACGATTCTCCAAAAATTTGGATATTCGCCCGCCGGGGTGAAGATGTCGCTTTCACTTCATCTGATTGGGATTACGGCGTCGACCCCTTCCGCTTCAACCTCCCGGTTGATTGGCGGCCAGAACCGGCCCGGTTTCAAGGCTATATTTTCAGCGAAAGAGGCATATATCGAGCGGGAGAAGAAGTTCATATCAAAGGCCTAATTCGCGAGAAAATAAAGGGCGAATGGCAAATTCCTGCCAGCGTTCCCCCTCTTAATCTGGAAATTCATAACCCTGTCGGCAAAGTTGTTTTCAAGGGCCAGGCAGCCCTCGATGAGTTTGGTTCATTTCAGGTTGACTTTCCGACAGCTGACGATTCATCCCTGGGTCTATATGAGCTGAACGTAAAACTTCCTTCCAAGACTCCGGGCAAGAAGGAAGCCGAGGCTGAATTCAGCGGCACCTTTCGAGTTGAGGCTTTTCGTCCCGCAGAATTCGAAGTGCTTCTGCGGAGTGCCCAAGAAACCTTCATTTTTGGAGATGAATATAAGGCTACGATTAGCGCCAACTATTTTTTTGGGGGCGCTATGGCTGGGCAGGGAGTTTCTTGGAACCTTCGTCTTAATCGTACCTCCTTCTCCCCTCCCGGCCATAAAGGTTTTATCTTCGGTAACCAAATCGACTGGGACGAAGAAGAAACTTACGAATCCGAAGGTCGACTCCTAAGTTCTGGCGAAAGCAAGCTCAATGCGGAGGGTAAATTAAGCCTCCGCCTCCCTCTTGTGGCGGAAAAAGAAAAGGATTCGGTTATTGCCAGCTTAGAGGCCACAGTAACCGCACCTAACCGGACCTCGATTTCTAACCGCATCCACACTCTGGTCCACCGTGGGGAATTCTATATCGGGTTAAGACCATCAACCTCTTTCTTAAAAAAAGGACAGCCGATTTCTGTGGAGGTCATTGCGGCGGCGCCAGACGGCCAAATCCTCCCTAACCGCAAAGTGACAATTAAGCTAATGCGACGCATCTGGCGTTCCGTTAGACAGGCAAGCGTTGGTGGCCGCTTTCGCTGGCGGAGTGAGCCAGAAGACACCGAGGTGGCATCCCGCGAAATCACAACTGAAGGACAACCAGTTAGCCTTTCTTTTCAACCCGATAAATCCGGCTTCTATTTTTTCCTGGCTGGAGCTGTGGATGATCGACGCAACCCAATTACTACGACCACCTATTTTTATGTCACCGGAGGCGATTATGTTCCCTGGGAACAGCGAGAAGATGACACTATCGAATTGGTCCCAGATGCGGCCACTTATCGTCCGGGCTCAGTCAGTCGCATCCTGGTCAAATCTCCTTATGAAAGGGCTAAGGCTCTAATTACCATTGAAAGAGAATATGTCTTGGAAGCTAAGGTAATCGATATAATCGGCACGGCCAGTTTTATTGAAATCCCGATTCTCCAAGAACACATTCCCAATATTTTTGTGTCCGTCATGCTTGTTCAGGGCCGAACCGCACCTCCCGAAGGTAGCGAAGCCGCCGAGGACCTCGGGGTGCCGGCTTTTAAAATCGGCTATGTCAACCTGGCTGTCGACCCCGCTGAAAGGCGGCTGGAAGTAAAAATAGAAAACCTCCAGCCAGAATACAGGCCCCGAGATAAGCTCAACTTCAAGATAAAAGTGGCTGGTTCTGCCGGCCCGGCTGCCGGAGCTTCAGTTGCTCTGGCCTGCGTTGACCTGGGTGTTCTGAACCTGATCGGCTATGAAACCCCGGACCCTTTTTCCTTCTTTTATGGTCAAAGACCCCTTTCAGTTCGAACTTCAGAAACCAGGATTCATATCGTAAGTCAACGCCAATTCGGAGAAAAGGGAGAAGAGCCTGGAGGCGGCGGCGAAGAGAAAATGATGGCCATGGCTCCTGGTCTGGCCGAAATTATGCTCCGCGGGGATTTTAAATCCACTGCCTATTGGACACCTTCTGTTATTACCGATGATAACGGCGAGGCCACGATAAGTTTTACCCTTCCCGATAATCTAACCACCTTCCGCATCATGGCCGTAGCCCAAACAAAGGATTCACGGTTCGGGCGAGGCGAAGCCACCTTTCGCGTCGCCAAGAAACTAATGCTTCAGCCTTCGCTACCCCGCTTCTGCCGGGTGGGCGATAATTTTGAAGCCGGAGTCGTGGTCCATAACCTGACGTTAACGAAAGGGGAGGTCATCCTAAGTCTCGATGTTTCGGGAATTGGGCTCTTGGATAAAAATAAAGAACAGCGGGCAAACCTGCAACCTGGAGAAAGCCGGGAACTGCTTTTCCGGTTTAAGGCTGAAAAGCCTGGCTTGGCCATTTTTGCCTTTCGGGCCAAGATGGGCCAGGAAACTGACGGCCTCCAAATAAAACTGCCTGTCCAACTTCCTCGACCAACTGAGGCGGTAGGGCTTTCAGGCGAAATTAGCGGTGAAGAAGAGGCTTCTGTCGAGGAGCGTCTGCGAATTCCAGAAAAGGTCTTTCCGGAACAAAGTTTTCTTGAGTTACAAACTTCTTCTTCAGCTCTGGTGGGGCTCAAGGGCAGTCTCGACAGCCTTGCGGATTATCCCTATGCCTGTTTAGAACAGCGAGTGTCTTCGATCCTTCCTTACCTTGTGGCCAAGCGGGTCTTACTTGATTTTAAGCTGACGCCCCTGAGTGAAAAGGACATCGACCAAATGATTCGCCTGCGGCTCAAAGAAATCGCTGCTTACCAGAAAGAGGTGGGAGGTTTTGCTGCCTGGCCAGATGCCAGCCAAACTTCACCTTTTCTCACCTGCTATGCAATGTTTGCTCTGATTAAGGCGCGAGAGGCTGGGTTTACAGTCGACCCAGAAATCTTTAACCGCGGGCTTGATTATCTTCTTTCTTTCCTCCGGACTGACCGCCAGCAAACCCGGCAGCCCTATGGGCTAAAGCCGTGGAACTCAACCCGGGCTTTCGCTCTTTATGTTTTGAGCCTTCTCCGCAAACCCCAGCCGGCTCTAATCGAAAAAATTTATGCAGACAAAGATAAGCTTTCTCTTTTTGGCAAGGCCGTTCTCCTCAAGGCAATCCATCATAGCCAAATTCTTCCCCAAGCCGAGGAAGCCTTAATCAAGGAATTTCTGAACAAAATAAAGGTTACAGCCGGCGAAGCCCATTTTGAGGATGATGAAGGCCGAGATGGAGGCTGGATTTATTCTTCCAACGGTCGAACCACAGCCCTTATCCTTCAAGCCCTCATCGAAACCGGCCAAGAGCATCCTTCTTTCGCCGCTATAGCCCGTTGGTTAGTTAATCGCCAGATGGTCTTAATGAAAGGCTCCTTGGCCTCTACTCAGGAAAATTTCTATCTTTTTTACGCGCTCAATTCTTTTTATTCGACCCGCGAAAGCGTTCCGGCTGATTTCATTGCCCGGCTTAATTTGGCCAGCCAGACGCTCTTTGAGGAAAGATTTACGACTGAGACAAGGGAAATTAGGCAAACCAAGTTAAGATTAAGCGATTTAACGCGGAAAGGCACCATTGTGGCTGGCCGCGAATATCCTTTGACAGTGGAAAAGAAAGGCCGCGGTTCGCTCTATTATGGGGTGCGCCTTAAATATGCGCCTGCGACCGCTTCCGCGGCTCGCGACGAAGGGATAGCCGTCGTTAAACGAATCGAACCTCTCGAAGCAAGCCAAAAGGGTGGTTCTGCCAATGAAATTAAGGCCGGCTCGTTGGTTGTCGTCACCTTAGAAATAGCTGTGCCCCAGGAATATCTTTATGTAGTTGTGGACGACCCACTTCCGGCCGGGTTGGAAGCCGTTAACCCCGCTTTTAGAACTGAAAGTGAAGAAGCAGCACGAAGGCTGGAAGCTTTGGTGGCGGCGGAGACTTCCTCCCCGCGGCCTTGGTGGCAGGGTTTCAATCACATCGAAAGGCATGACGACCGAGTTATTCTCTTCGCCGACTCGCTTACTCCTGGTCTCCATGTTCATCGCTATTTAGCCCGAGCCCTTAATTATGGCCTCTATGTCCTTCCTGGGACCAAGGCCGAGCAGATGTACGCACCCGAGGTTTTTGGCCGCAGCCCAGAAGTAATGATTAAAGTTCTTCGCTAAAGGAGGAACCCCAAGAGGGAAAAAAACAAGGGCCTGAGGAGTGAATGTCGCCGGGGTCGAAAGCAAAGGGTTTTATTCGGGTGTATAGAAAAAAGAGGAGAAAAAGTAGAAATCGAAAGCTCGTTAAAACCTTGATTCAGTAAGGGGGCGCAGTTAGTGAGGGCAATGAACAGATAAATAAGGAGCCTTAAATGTCGGGGGAATTTAAGAGGGAACAAATCGTTGCTTGTTTTTTCCCTTGCGGATGGCCGTTTCAAGTTAACGGATATAATTTTTTGAGTTTAATGAACGGCGATTTCATGCCGCTTTAACCTATCGCCGGTAAAGAAATTAAGATGTGAGATGAGATGAGATGAGATGAGATGAGATGAGATGAAATAAAATGAAAAAAGGAGATAGATGAAGTACCGCCAACCTTACCACCATAAGCCTGGCCTCTCCTGGCCAAGCTTGGTTCGAGGTGGGGTCATCTTTACATTTTTCTCTTTCTTTCTTTTCTTCATCTCTACTTATATTCCTGTTCCCTCATCAATGCTTAGTCCCCTACCGGTTATTTCTCTCGAAATTCGCGACCGTAACGGTGTCTTACTCCGAGAAGTCCTGTCGGACGCAGGCGGCCGCTGTCGCTGGACAAAGCTGAAAGAAATTTCGCCCTATCTAATCAAAGCAACTATCGCCGCTGAAGATAAGATTTTCCCATCTCATCCTGGGATTAATCCCGTATCTGTCCTGCGGGCCCTAATCCAGAATTTAAAACACGGCCGGGTCGTCTCGGGCGCCTCCACTATTACTCAGCAACTAGCTAAGAATTTGGTACGAGGCCGGCGCCATCTTTTTTCTAAGCTGCGCGAGACGTGGTTAGCTTTAAGGTTAGAACATTACTTATCCAAGGAAAGGATTTTGGAGGAATATTTAAACCGGGTCTATTATGGCAATCAAGCTTATGGCGCTGAGGCGGCCTCCCGGCTTTATTTCGGCAAACCCTGTTCTGAGCTCTCCTTGGCTGAAGCCTCTTTTTTAGCCAGCCTGCCGCGGTCGCCCTCACTTCTTAATCCTTACCGAATGCCGGAGGGCTTAAAAGAAATTAAAAAAAGGCAGGCGACGACCCTTAAGCGCTTAACTGAAATCGGGTTCTGTCAACCAGCAGAAGCGGCTCGGGCTCAGGCTGAGGAGGTCTCGATTATCCCGCCCGAAACCATTTTCCGGGCGCCCCATTTTTGTGATTGGCTGCTGAGCCGGCTCTTACCAGAACAAAAAAGGCAGTTGAGCCTGATTCAGACCACCCTCGATTATTCTTTGCAGACCAAAATAGAATCGCTACTGCGGCAGCATCTGAATTCACTAAGGAGACGAGGAGTCTCTAACGGCGCAGTGATTGTGCTTGATAATGCCACGGGAGATATTCTATCTATGGTCGGCTCTCAGGATTTTTTTGACGCCGAAGAAGGTCAGGTCAACGGAGCCTTAGCCCGCCGCCAACCTGGCTCAACTTTGAAGCCCTTTACCTACGCTTTAGCCCTGGAAAAAGGAATGACTGCGGCTTCAATTATTGAGGATGCTCCCGCCTCCTTTCCCGCCGAAACCGGCGCCTATGTTCCTTTAAATTTTGACCGCCAGTATCACGGCCGGATGAGCCTGCGCACCGCTCTGGCTTGTTCCTATAATGTCCCGGCTGTTTCCCTCGTGAGCTGGCTTAGCCCTGAGCTTCTTTTTCGCCGTCTTAAAGAAACTGGGTTCGATAGCCTAAAAAAGGGGGCTGATTATTATGGCCTTGGACTCACGCTGGGCAACGGCGAGGTGACTTTACTGGAGCTTGTCCGGGCTTATGCTGCTCTCGCCCGTCAAGGAACCTTTTTACCTGAAAGAAGCGTCATCCGCACTTGGAAGAAAAAAATAACGTGGCCTGAACAGCCTTTAATTCAAGATGAAGTAATTGGAACTAAACCGGGTTCCAAGAGTTTATCCTTCCGACAAACAGCTACTGGGGATTTTTCGCTCGCCTCCTCTCGGCCTCCAGAAACTGAGAACGCCGGGAAACTTTCAAAGATAAACCTGAAGTCTGAGCGCCGTGGCGTCTTGAGCTGGCCTGGCAAGCAAACGGGAAAGCAGGTTTTCTCGCCTCAAGTTGCTTATATCATTACTGATATTTTGGCTGACCAGAAAGCGCGAGTTCCCAGCTTTGGTTATGTTACTCCGCTTTCTTTTCCCTTTCCTGTGGCCGTAAAAACAGGGACATCAGAAGATTTTCGCGACAACTGGACCGTTGGTTTTACCTCCCGCTATACAGTCGGTGTCTGGGTAGGAAATTTTAACGGCGAACCTATGGCCAATGTCTCGGGGATAACTGGCTCCGGCCCGCTTTTCCACGATATCATGCTCCTTCTTCACCCCAAGAATACTTGGTCTGACTTCGACCAACCTGAGGGTCTGGTCAAGGTGGTAATTTGTCCGGAATCGGGAGAACTACGGTCGCCTTTCTGTCCTGGTTCAGTGGAAGAAATCTTTATTCAGGGAACAGAACCAAGGAATTACTGCCGGGTTCACGCTTCCTCTCCTTACAAATCTAACTCTGCAGCCAGAAGGTTTCCAGCGGGACAAAAATTTTCTAATTCTGACGAGTCCAACTCAGAGGAAATCTCCTTTTCTTCTCTGTCTTTGCTCCATAAAGAGGCTGCGGGTGACTCTTTCGCCAAGAGACCTATAAGGGAATCTTCATCACGTTTTCGAGAGGCTTTGCCCTCAAGAGAACCGACATCTCTCCGGCAAAAGAGCGAGGTAGCAGTCATTTCGCCTCAGGATGGAGATATTTTCAAAATCGACCCGGTTCTTCCTTCTGCACATCAGCGTGTGAAGTTGAGAGCTTCGGTTTCGTCCATTTTTTTGGATGGAGGAATTTTAGAGTGGTATGTAGATGGCCAAAAAATTGGCGAAACCACGACCTCTTCTGGCTTTTTCTGGAGGCTTAAGCCCGGACTTCATCAAATTAAAGTTCGCCTGCGCTCCGGCTCAAAAATCAGCGAAAGTCAGCCCATCATTGTCCGTGTTTTAGGTCTTTCAAGTTTGAAAAACTGAAATTAATTTTCTTAATTTCCTTTTAAAAATCCAAGGCCAAGATAAATCAAAAAGGCGAATTGATGAAACTTTTTGCTTTTGACGGAAAGTAGAAAATTTTCTAAAATTAGAAAAAAGGGATTCGGAAATATGGTCATGAAAAGATTAATTAATTTAATTATTTTCTTTTTCATTCTTTCCTTAATTGGCTCGAATTTCATCCTGGCGGCCACGTCTCAGAAAATAAAAATCAGAAAGGAAAATGAAGTTGAGGTAATCTATAATCCTAAAAAGCCTGAGCCCCCAGCAGGAATACCCACCCGGCTCATTCTAGAAGAAGAATTTACAATTGGCCGTGGTGAGAGTGAGGCGACGACTTTTTCTCAACTGGTCTATTTTGCGGTCGATTCTAAAGGAATAGTTTACGCTCTTGATAGCCAGGAATGCGTGGTCAAAGTTTTTGATAACCAGGGAAAATTTCTTCGCTCCTTTGGTCGAAAAGGCCAGGGTCCTGGGGAAATGAATCTACCCGTAGGTCTTCAAATTACCCCTGCGAGCGAAATTGTCATTGAAGACCCGCTTAACCAGAGGCTGGTCTATTTTTCTCCCGAAGGTTCATTCTTAAAGACGACGCCCACGGCGAAGGTCCTTGGTTTGTTGGGCCTTCTCCTTGATACCAAAGGAAATTTAATCGGTCGGCAAATGACTGTGGCTGAAAATAAGATGTTCTGGGAAGTAAAAAAATATAGCCCCGAGCTGACACCTCTCTTCACCGTTGGCCGAACCGATTTTTCCAATCCCCTGGAAGGAAAAATCGACCCTTTCAGTTACCTTATTATTTACGAGCTATCCCCGAGTGACTACATATTCTATGGAAATGCTTTAAATTATGAAATAAAGGTCTTCAGCGAAGAAGGCAAACTCTGCCGCCGGATTATTAAAGAGTATGACCCGGTTAAAATTACCGAAGAAGAAAAAAAGAAGCTAATTTCTCAATTTCCGGATGCCGGCTTTAACATAAAGGAAAGAGTTGTTTGCCCTGATTATTATCCTCCGTATCAGCTCTTTTCGGCCGATGAAGAGGGACGACTTTTGGTTCGAACCTACGAGAAGGGCAAGGCTCAAGGCGAAACCGTCTATGATGTCTTTGACCAACAGGGACGGCTTATCTCCAGAATTCCCCTCAAAATTATTCCCCGCGTTTGGAAAAACAAAAAGCTTTATGCCATAGAGGAAACCGAAGAGGGCTATAACGTTTTGCGCTGCTACCGGATATCGTGGACAACTTGAGTCAAGCAAAAAGCGTCAGGCCCTGACCTCTTTTGATTTTAAGGCCAAGGCTAAGAATAAGTGCGACCACAACTCCGCAGGAAAAAGTATAAGGGAAGACCAAAAATTAATATTTTTCACGGCCAATCTTCCTTAAAAAATAATAGCCTAAATCCATGCCCTCTATAAAAATTTCCAGAGAGATATTGTTTGCTAATAAAAGTTCCCCAGGTCAAAAATTCTTTAAAGCTTTTTTAAATCAGGGCCCTATTGAACTCAGCGCGGGTCAGCGAGTCGACCCAGGAAGAGAATAGCGCCTGTTGTTTTTTCTTGAATAAAAAAAATAAAGGGATGATCAGCCCGGAAAATATATTTCTTTTCTGGAACGTAGGCAGTGCGGCCAATAAGAACCCCTGAAGCAGCTGCCGCCTCTGTCCCTTCTTCATTAACTTCAACAAAAGCCTGATGAATCACCTGCTGAATGAAAAGGTCTTTCTGGCCATTAATGCCGGAAAAATCAGCCCGCTCAGAAAAGGCCCGGGCCATTCCGAGTGCTTCAAGATTTCCCTTCAGAAAATACTTGGTCTCGACTTTGAACCGGGGAAGATAAACGTCTACCCTTTGTTCTCTGAGCTGACTTTTCCAGGCTTCAAGGTTTTCATAGGTTAATTTATTTTCAAGATAAGTCAAATCTTTCTGGCGGGGAAGCAAAATGAGTGTAGAAATATCTTTCCCCTCATAGAGCATTTCCAGCAGCTGAAAATCCTCCGTCTCCATATAAGGAAAGCGCGCCCGGTCGCCAAGAAGGCGCATCATGGGTACTTCCACTTCCTGGCCCTCGGCTAAATAGAATTTTTCGGGCTGGGTAAATTCGGGGTTAAAGGGCAAAAGCCAGAGACCACGGAAATAAATAGCATTAGTCAGGATTAAACGTGTCAGACTATTGATGACACCAGGCGGAATCAAATCTTTAATTTTGCCGGCGGTCTTTTCTTCTGTCCACTCATTGATTCTTCGCCTCGTCTCTTCGCGGTGGTTAATAAAATCCACATTGGTTGCTCGGCCATCGTAAAAAGAGGCAATTACCTCTAAGTAATTTTTTAAAATAGGAAAACCTTCCTGGATCCAGACAGCGTTAGCCAGACGCAGCGCGGATTTCCTGCCGGGCTGATTAATTAGCTCCCTAATCTGGGCGAAGCCTGCCTGACGCCAATTCTCATCCGCCGGTAATTTTAAGACCTGCGTCATCTCCACCGCTGTCTCGCTCCTGGCTCCCTCCAGGGTCATTGAAAGGGCGATTGCTAGGCTCAGAGGCGAGAGAAAGTGATTACCCTTCTCCTTTCGTAGCTGATGGTAGATGGCGAGACCGAAATTGTTACTTCCTTTAACCACCGCTTCCCTGGCTGCCTGCTTTTCCTGTTCTCCCCGTAAACTGGTTTCCTTTAAAGTCTCTTCGTTTTGAGCCTTCAGCTTCTCTGTCTGAGGTTCGCCACACATCCTCCCAGAAAAAATAACTGTGGACATTAAAATGATCGTTACCAGCCGAAGATTATTTTTCTTCATCATTTAACTCCTTTTTTCAAAAGCGTGGCGACACCGTCCCTCGCCTCTTGGACGGTGAAAGGAAATCTTTTCCTGAGGTGACTGAGACGCTCATTCACGGGCGTATCAGCCGCAAGCCTCGGGGTCTTAATAATTTTACCAGTTGGAATACCAGTATCTCTTTCGATGTCAAGAAAGGTCGTTTGACCGTTGATTTTAATTTGACTCTGCTCTGTTTTAGAAACAACTTTCTCAGAGAACGAATCCCCATCTTCTTTGGCTAAGTGAATTTCCATCTTATACTTCCAGTCAGTTTTTTTCATCCACCAATAATCTGATTTATTATAGTCAAAAAAAGGAAAATTGATAATAACATATTGACAAATTATGGGCATATGCTCATAATAAAAAGGAGGAGAAAAAATGCCCAGGCCCTTTTGCCGACGCCGCATAGGTCACCTGCCGGGAAAATGGAGGTTTTTCCCTGAAGGAAGCTCCGCGGCTTCTTCTGAAATTGTTACTCTGACCCTGGACGAACTGGAAGCGCTTCGACTGACAGACCTTTTAGGCCTTTACCATGAAGAGGCAGCTCAACAAATGGGCATTTCCAGGGCTACCTTTGGCCGCATTCTTGAGGCAGGAAGAAAAAAGGTCGCGGAGGCTTTAGTCTCAGGAAAGGCTTTAAAAATAGAGGAAGGACCGGTAGAACTGGTGGAAGCACCAGGATTAGGGCCCTGCCATCGAAGAGGCATTAGGTCAGTACCAGGAGGTTATATGATGAGCCCAGGAAAATATGGTTATCGCCACGGTTTGGGTTTAGGCTCACAGGGTTTCTGCTTCTGCCCTAAATGTGGCTTCAGGAACCCCCATCAAGCTGGGGTGCCCTGTGTTCAGGAAAGATGCCCCCACTGCGGCTCAGCCCTGGTGCGGGAGGGTTCAAGACATCATCGCCTGGTCGAAGAAAAAAAGAATAAAAATGGCTAAGAAAGAAATAGATTTAATCGATTTTTAACTAATTAAATAAGGAGGCGAAACATGTTTGGATACGGAAGACAGGGAATGGGGCGAGGATTCAGATTTTATCCGGGCTGGCAAACGAACGCCGAGGGCTATAGCTATCTTGGCCCTTGCCGCTGTGGGTTTGGTCCTCATGCCTTCTGGCAAGAAAAAGCCACTGGTAGGATTTTCCGGGGCTTTCCTGGATGGCAGAAAGCACCCTGGCCCTATGTCTCCCCTAAGGAAGCCGACCTTCAAACTGAGCTTGACCTGCTTAAACAAGAAAAGAAAGACCTGGAGATAAGAATCAGAGATTTAGAAGAAGAGCTCAAAAAGGCCCAGGATAAAGATTGAGCCTGCTCAGGAGAAACTTATAAAGCTTGAAAGTCGAAACTAAAAATTGTCTGAGAAAATTGTTGCGAAAGAGAAAGAGAGCCACATTGTTGGAAAAAATAGAGATTAGAGAAAATAAAATCCAGAGCGACTAGAACCACTTAAGGGTAAGAAATGCTTAAAATAATTTTTATCAATATAAAAAAGGAGGAGAGATGTCTGTAAAAATCATAATTCCTGTAGAGACCGACCTTGGGCTTGACTCCATGCCCGCCCAGCACTTTGGCCACGCGCCTTATTTTTTCTTAATTGAACTTGGCGCTAACGGCCAGGTCATTTCTCAGAAAACTATTCCTAACACCGGCGAACATTTTGGCGGCCGGGGCCACGCCCACGATTTTATCCTTGATTACATGCCTGATTATCTCCTTGTTTATTCCATGGGCCCCCGGGGCCTGGCCTCCTTTCGCCATGCCGGGGTTAAGGTACTCCGTTGTCCCGAGGCAAAAATAGCCGATATTATCCAAGAATTTAATGAAGGTAAATTAGAGGTGCTCGATTCAGGCTGCACCCACCACCACGGTCGCTGCCGCTAGCCTCGAATCTGAGTTTGATGTTTTGACCGTGGCTGAAGCGCTTCCCCGGGGAAGAATGAAACGAATGGAGGAATTTTTAATTATCGAAAAAAGGCTTGAGCCTTTTGTTGCCTCTCTAAGAAAAGATAATCCTCTTTCCAAAAAATTAAGGAAAGAAAGGGAGCTTGCCTTTTATAGCGATGTTGATTTTATTCCTACCGAGGAATATGCGAGGGAGGATACAGAAAAAGCTTTGGCCGAGGCCAGTTTTGTGGTCGCGACGGCCGCCCACCTGGTCAAATAGCCTTAATAAAATAATAAAATAGCCAGCTCGGCTCTTCCGTAAAAAGTGTGGTGATTTTTAGATAGAAATGTGGTAGGAACTCCTTGAAAATAAAGGAGAAAAGAAAGGAGTTAACCTACCACAAATGACCCTTCAAAATTTTATGCTAATTTTTTTAGGCTTGCAAGG
>CAZVIN010000126.1:0-6075 GCA_964627255.1 uncultured Eubacteriales bacterium | reverse complement strand
GCTAAAAGCTGGTCCGCAGGGAAAGAATAAAGTTGCGGCCCGGACCAGAAATTCCCGAACTATACGGCCGGTAGCGTCGGTCAGTTATGTTTTCCACGCCTGCACTGATACTTATCTTTGGCGAAAAGCGATACATAGCTTTGAAGTTAAGCGTATACCAACCTGGCGCATAGGTTTTCCCGTTAGCATCCAAAGCATAAATTTCTGTCTTGCCTTTCTCTTCCTGCGGCAGGTCTTCGTGTTTCTTTTCTCCCTGGTAAATGGCGGCCAACTCTAAGCTCAGCCTGTCTGTTGTATAAAGGAGGCGAGTTTGTCCAAACCAGGGGGCGGCATGCCGGGAGGGACTAACTGAGCCATCATCCAACTCTTCTTCTCCCTTTTGATAGTTAAAATCAGTAATAAAGTCAAAGCCAGCCGGCAGTTTGACCTGGAGATTGGCTTGAAGCCCGTAGACCTTGGCTACGGCGGCGTTTTGAATGGCCTGAACCCGGCTCAAGACACCGTCATAAATAATGTATTCCAGCCCGTTTAGGGTGAAATCTCGTCTAACCAGGGCGTTTTGGAGCGAGGTGTAATAACCACTCAAGTCAATTCTCACAATATCCCCGAACACTTTGGTCATATTCAGGTCAGCGCTATAAGCATACTCGGCTTTTAAGTCAGGGTTGGGGACAGTAACTTTTCCTGGCTCCGAATCAAAAACCTTGCCCATGTCGTCGACGTTAGGCGCCCGAAAAGCTGTAGCCAGGTTAGCGCTCAAGATGAAGGAGGAAGAAGGCTCATAAACAGCGCCCACGCTTCCGGTTAGAGCGCCGTGATTTAGATTGGCTGAAGTAAACGGAAAGGGATAAAAAGTCGTGTCGAATTTGGCGTCGAGCATAAACTGGTTATAGCGAAAACCGGCTTGAAACCGCAGTAGGTCTGAGAATTTGTGCTGGGCGTTAAGGTAAGCGCCTATTGACTGCCAGGTGGCTTGAGGGTAGCGGGAGGGTCCCGGGTAACGTAGTTTGGTGCTGATATTTTCATCAATTCCCGTTGAGGTAACATCATTCAGAACGTATTCGAGCCCGTAGAAAATCTTATTTCTCACCCCCAAATTTTTGAGCCAATCGAGGTTAATTGAATAAGCCGCCACTTCCTCAATTCGATTATGTCTTTCCGGGTTATTGAGGCTTCGGTCAATCCGGCTTTCCTCGAATTGCTGCTGCGCTAAGCGGAGTGAGAACTGGTCATAAAGGAAGTTGCCGCCTTGATGATTCAAATAAAAATTATTCATCAGCCATTTCTGGGGCCCATAGTTCCACTCCGCATATTGGGGTAAGCCTTTTTTAACGCGGCCATGTCGGTCGTAACGTCCATAGGGAGAAGTTTCAGAATAGTGAAAACCGTACTGCAAGTCCCACCGGTCATTAGGCCGAAAGCGGACCTTTTGCATCAGGTTTATCTGCGAATAGGCTGAGGGAATTTGAAGTTGGGGGTCATCCTGAGTTACTACGCGGTCAACACCGTCAATACGCTGGACATAGTAAGGTTTGAGATAAGCTGTCGGGCCATGGCTTCCTTGGCGCAGATGGTCAAAATCAAAAGAACTAAAACTCGAGATAAACGCCCATTTTTTCCAGCCAACATTGACATCAAAATGGCCCGTTTTTTCTTTATTGGCTGAAGAATACCGAGCCACAGCTTGTCCGCTGATAACGGGTTCGTCGTTTAACGAAAAATTGGGCATCAAAGTCTGGAAGCTCATCACCCCGCCGACGGCATCGCTACCATAAATCAGCGAGCCAGGACCAAAAAAGACTTCCGAGCTCTCGATAGCGAAGGGGTCAAGAGAGATTACGTTTTGAATATTGCCCCCGCGAAAAATAGCGGTGTTCATCCTAACCCCATCGACACTGTAGAGGAGGCGGTTGGTGGCAAAGCCCCGAAACATCGGACTACCGCCAGCTTGCTGACTCTTCTGGATGAAAATCTTCCCGGAAACACCTAATAAATCAGCCGCCGTCTGCGGGTTCTCTAAGGCTATTTGGAGCGGCGAGATGGTGAAAACTTTGATAGGCACTTCGCTGGAACTCTGCTGCCAGCGGGAAGCAGAGACCACAACGTCATGAATTTCGAAAGCGGCTGGGGCCAACAATAACTCAAAAGAAAGCGCTTCCAGCTCAGCATAGCTGATCATGATAGTTTTATAGCCGAGGCGACTGATGGTTATTTTGGTGGCTGCCTTGAAGGCAGAAATATCGGCCTGCCCCTTTTCGTTGGTGGTCGCCGAAGCTGGCGGCTGGTCGCTCAAAAGGACGGCAGCCACAACCGGCTCTTTGGTTTTTTCATCCCTGATTGTAATGACCTGCGCGAGGGCATTTAGGGATAAACCTAAGATTATAACGATAATTACCAGATATTTTATTATTTTTTGTTTCATTCCATGCTCCTTATTTTTCTGTTTAGAGTCCTACTTTACTCTTTTTAATTAGCCAGCGAGATATGTCAGATAATTTTCTTCTTGCTTTACTTAGGGAAATTTTTAACCTTGAAAATTATCCCTGGGGCCAGGGTTAAAGCAGAGAGGTCAGTTAAAAAAGCGGGGCGGCGGAGAGGGTGGTTGAAGGTTAAAGGAAGATAATTTAGGGCTAAGCGGTGGCCATAAACAGGCCAAAAAATAAGGTTTAGGTAAATTTAGGGCCAGGGCCGAAAGGAAGACCCTCGGCCTGAAGAATGAAATCATCAGGTCCAGATTCCCCAGACCCTTTTCTTTCCTCCCCAAAGCCTGAGCGATTACTTGTTGGATTCCTTTTTCCAGCTTCGTTTCATCTTGGTCAGCCCAGCACCAGTAGAAGACCGTATCTCCCTCCACCACCGTCTCAACAATGTCGTATAACTGGTGGTTATACTCGAATTCTTGTTTAGACCGCCATTTTACCTTGGTTTGGACTTCATCCAAGGTGAACTGAAGCCGGGTCAATTCCTCCTTAGCCATTCCTTCGTTGATTTGCCTCGCCACGTCTTTTTTGACTAAATTCTTTTGATGCTGGAGCCAGAAAAAGCAGCCGATGGAGGGGTCTAGGAGGAGCTGACCAGATAGTAAAATGATAACAATTCTTGCTATCATCTTCATTTGTAGTATAAAGGGAGGAGAAAAGAAGTCAAGGGAATAAATGGCCAGATTTTAAAGATACCAGAAAAAGGAGAAAACCTTTGCCTTAGGCCTTCTTGTTGATGAGGGGAAAATGAGCTGGGATGAGCCAGTTCGGCGCTATCTCCCTGAATTTGCCCTGAGGGACGATTGGGCAACGCTGCGCTGTACGCCACGAGATTTGGTTACCCATCGGACTGGTCTGCCGCGCCATGATTTGGTTTGGAGTGGCGCTTCCTTAAGCCCGGAAGAAATTGTCGGTGTCCTTCGTTTCCTTGAGCCCAGCAGAGACTTTCGGGCCGTTTTTCAGTACAACAATTTGATGTACATAACGGCCGGCGTCCTCATTTCCCGCGTCGCTGGACTCCCCTGGGAAGAATTTATCGAAAGAAGAATTTTTGCGGCCATTAACATGAAAAATTCAGGCTGCACCTTAGAGGAATACCTAACTTCTCCTGAATATTGCTGTTCCTATACAAAAGCCGGAGAGAAGCTTGAAGTAGTCCCCTTTGCCCATCCTCAGCAAAAAATAATGTATGGTCCAAGAGCTTCAGGTTCCATTAATGCCACAGCCGAAGACATGGCGCAATGGGTTCGCTGGCATTTTGAATGAAGGCGAGGTTTCAGGGCAACGGCTGATGGCGGCAGAAAAAATCAAGGAAATGCATACCCCCCAAATTGTTTGGCCAGCCAATCCCGGGGAAGCGCCCGAAATTGAACATCCGAGCTATGGACTTGGTTGGATGATTGATTCTTATCGCGGCCATTACCGGGTTCATCATGGCGGGAGTACCATGGGGTTTTCTTCTTTTGTTGTTTTCTTCCCGCAGGAAAAATTCGGGGCGGCTATTTTGAGTAATCTGAACTCTCCTCTGCCCACTCTTATTGGTAATTATATCAGCGACTTAGCTCTTGGGTTACCCCCGCTTGACTGGAAGACGAAGCTGGCTTCCCGGCCTTCAGCTGCCCCTTCTGTCAAGCCACCACCTGCCAAAGTGGTCAAATTAATTCGCCCCTTAGCCGATTATACTGGAGAATTTATTCACCCCGCCTATGGTCAACTGCGCACCGAGTCCGAGGGAGAAAAAATTTTTCTGGTCTTTAGACAAGAAAGAATCGAGTTGGAACCAATCGCCTTGGATATTTTCCAGCCCAAGGAAGCTTCCTGGCGTCGCTTCCCGCTCCATTTTTTGGCCAATAACCGAGGCGAAATTGAGGCCGTGGCCATTCCCTTGGAGCCAGCGGTAAAGGCTATTGTTTTTGTGCGGCTCTCAGAAAAAAAATGAAAATCCCGTTAAAGATAATTTCTCTGTATAAAAAATTTTTCCATTTCTTGGGTTGTTGGCGCAAGGGAGAACCTGCGTGGCAAGTTTATTGGCGGCATTATTGTTTTCCCCATTGGCGATTTTTTGCCGCTTATTTTTCCCTTTTCCCCCTTCTCGACCGCCAAGCGCTTAAGGAACGAGTTGAGGCTATTCGGCCTCAGCATTATTGGCGGCTTCGTGTTTTACTTAGAAATAATGCTGCCGAGAGAATTTTGCGTACTGTCCATGAACGCTGCCTCTTTCAGGCTTATCCTGAGGATTCTTCCCCGATTATCGTTTATTTAATCATCGGCTTTTTTAGCCCTGAAGCCTTCCTTTTAGCGTTAGGCGGAGAGAAGGTTATCGTTTTTGGCCTGGAGAGGTTTCGGGACCTTTCCTCTCTTGACCTTCTTTATGCCCATGAATACGCTCACCTGCTTTTGGCCCGCAAAAAAATTTCCATTCCCCAAGAGAAGAAAGCTGCTTGGTACCTTATTTCAGAAGGTCTGGCGTCCTGGTTTTCCTGGCAGGTTTTGCCTGAAAGGCCTTTAACTGACCATCTTTTCCTCCGTCGCGACCGGTTTAACTGGTGCCTGCAGAATGAGGATTTTTTAAAAGATATCTTTCGTTCTTCATCTCAAGATTTGGAAAGAATAATTAGATATGAGCAGCAGGGGGAGACGTCGCTGGGGCTTCCGCCCCGCGCCCTCCACTTTCTTGGCTACCGGATAGTTGAAAATTATGTTCGTCAATTTCCCGGGCTAACTTTCTCGAAATTAATTGGCGAACTCCAAGAATTATGGCGAGGCTTATGAGGCTGCGCTGGAACAATCAGGCGAGGTTGGGCAAATTTTGATGAGAGCTCATGGAAGTTGGCCAAGCCGATTGTTCCTGCCTGAAGTTCCTATCTTTAGGCCCTTTACCCCGTTTCTCCATTTTTATCTCTTAGGCTTGCCCTCATAAACGATAATCTCTTCGAGCAGGATATCAGCCTTAGGCGATGGCTCGCCCAGCTCGAGGAAAAGGCGATGCTTACCCGGCCGCAGATTATAGCGAAAAAATGGCGTTGGGTTTCGCAGCCAGGGATGAGCGGGGAGAATGGCCGCGCCGACCAACCGGCCATCAATAACCATAGCTACCCGATAAGTATAGTCTTCGGGTACTTTTTTAATTATCCTTCCAGTGACCACGAATCCTGTGCCCTCAAATTCAATTGTCGTTTCCGGGTTGGTTTCAGAAAGCCGCAGGTTAAGGGCCCGTCTTTCTTGGGGAAAGTGGTTAACAAAATTAACTTCCAAGGGGAGAGTGGAGATTTTCGGAGAGACAAGAGTAATGCTTTCTTTTTCGACTTGCCCGCCGTTTCTTCTGGTCATTTCCAAAGCCAGTTTAAATGAGGTGGAAATAGCGTCGAGAAAGGTCATATCTAATCCCTTGGGTTTAATCCTCTCCAGCTCTTTTAACTCCGGCTGCCATTCGGGGGGAATTCGGCTCAAACCTAATAAGGTGCCGATAAGGCCGCCAGAAATAGCGGCGTTACTCCTAGTATCATCTCCACAGCGAGTGGTAATGTTTATTGTCCGGCTGAAGTCGCCCCCACCGTAAAGAAGGCCGATAGTAATCCAAGCGGCATTAATCTTG
>CAZVIN010000125.1:0-24040 GCA_964627255.1 uncultured Eubacteriales bacterium | reverse complement strand
GGGCCGGGTTAAACTCGTAATCAGCCGTTCCTGCCTTTTTAACTGCTACTAAGAGAGCGCCGGTCTTTTCTTCAATGGCCGCCTCAGTGAGGGTTTTCCCGCAGAGCGGCGAGTCGGGCCTCACAGTTACTTCCTCGACGCGGAGGACTTTTTCCCGGTCCCGCAGCATCATATCTAGAAAAGTCACCGCGGCTGGCCGGACCATCTCCGAGACCATCCTCATCCCCCCAATATAAGTGGGCGAAACCGCACTATCAGCCCCGGCTTTGAGCATTTTAGCCTGGGAACGAATATCAACGACCTTAGCGACGATGCGAATTGTTGGGTTTAAACTGCGGACGGTTATAGTCGCAAACAGGTTCGCCTCGTCGGTGGGAAGAGAAAGAAAAATTCCTTGGGCTCTGGCGATTCCCGCCTGGTTCAGGACACGCTCATCTGTTGGGTCTCCCTGGATGTAAAGAACCGACCCCAAAGATTTTAGCTTCTCGACTTTTTCTGGGGTTGACTCGATGACCACAAAAGGCCGTCGGGTTAAAAGCAGCTCCTGGATAGCTGTCTGAGCAGTCTCGTCGCTGCCGCAGACAATAAAATGCCCCGAGAGCTTCTGAATCTCCTTTTCCATCCTCTTCCTCCCCAGAATATTTTTCAGCTCACCCTCGACGACAAAAGCAGTAATAGAGGAAACGGCGAAGGCAATCGTTCCTAAGCAAATAATGATATAAATGACGCCAAAGACACGGGCGGCTGGGTTATGGCTAAGGTCGACTACCTCACCATACCCAACCGTGGAAATAGTTATGATAGTCATATAGATACTTTCGAGAATTGACCACTCCTTGCCTCCGAGCAGCTTGAAACCAATTACCCCGAGAAGGAAAACCGAAAGGAATAAGAGCAAGGATAGGCGCAAACGTCTGGTGCTATTCATTTTTAGTCTGATTATAAATAAATTAAACCCCAAAAGACAAATCGCCGCCTCTTTCCAGTAAAGACACGATATCCCAGGAAGAGGGGGAAATAGCAAGATATGGCCATGGCGTTAAAGGAAGCGGGCGATAGGCATTGATAAGTGTTAGCAGAGGTAATTTAGAGGCAATGAAACAGCTAAAATTCAGGCTAAAAATAAAGCCGAAGACAAAATAATCGGAGCCCTAAGCGAATAATTAAATTAATTTTAGTACACTATTTAAGACGAAAATCATATGAAATTTAATTAACTCTTCTTAGAATCAATACATCCGGTCTGGAATTCTGATGGCAATTTCCTTTTGGTTGTTGGCTTCATCGGACTCCAAAATCTTGTCCTTTGGGTCTATTATAACCTTTAATAATAAGGCTCTACCCGCCAGGTCAGGCTTTAGAAAATCAAAGGTCACTTCTGTGCTTCCTGGCGCCAGACTTGAAATCGTCCCGCTCTTCAGACGCCAGCCGCTCTCGCCGCGCAAAAGGTGTTCCCTCTCAAATATCCGGGCTTCCCATTCTACATTGGTCGCGGTGGCTGGCCCCGTGTTCATAACCGTAAACCGAATACCTTGCAGGTTACCGTAAGCTAAAGCATCATAATTCAAAACACTCAAATCCCCGAGGAAGTACAGGTCCAGTTCAGGTCTCCCCCGGCGAAGACCGGTATGGTTTAAGGTAACGCGCTTCTCGTTATTCGCAGCCGGCTCGGCCGGATTGTCCGATTCTGCTCTGACAGAAATCCGGTAAGTGCCTGTATACCATCCTGGTTGGCCCGTTTCAGGGTCCAGCAGGCTAACGCTCCAGGTATTCCCGGCGGCAATGGCCATATCACGGGCTTCATAGACACCGTCCGCTATTTTTGTAAGGCCGCCAAATCGGTCTATGTGGATTGACCCGGGATTATCATTTACGGAGACTCTTAAAGTTAGCCGGCCGCGAAAATCGCCAGAGCCTTGGTTCTTAAGCCTGAAGGCTACCGATTGTCCCGAGGACTGGATTTCCTCAACGATTAAATCCGGCGGGCCCGTAACCCGGATAGCCGCCATGGCCATGCTGGATTGGTACAATTCATTAACGGCTGTGAGGCCATAGATTAAAGTGCCTTCGGGCGAAGCTGCCGGGATGGAAAGATTAAATTCTCCGGTCAGGTCAGAACTGACCAGATTGACGGCCGGCCCCGAGCCATCAAGTTTGGATATCGCCAGGCTCTTTATAGGCGAACCTCCCCTTCCCGGTTCCACCCGCCAACGGATCACCACATTATTTCCCTTAACAATGGTAGCTGGAGTGACCCTAAACTCTTTGATCTGGGGAGTGTCAGCGACATCAACGGTCCGCGGCGGCAGAATTTTTCTCTGGACGGGGACCTGAGGCAGTCCCGGAAGAACCACAGGTATAATCAAGACAATTGCCAAGATAATTCCCTCGAATCCGGTTTTAAATCTTTTCATTTTGTTCTCCTTTGCCGGGGCAATTACCAAAATTATGAGCGGTTATCATGCCGGTTAGAAGCGCGATTTTCTTGCCCGGACAGATAGCTTTTTGAATAAGGCCCTCTCTTTATCCAAGCGATAGGAATGGTAAAACATAGGTTTTGTTGGTGTCAAGCAACAGAAACGGTTCCTATTTCGGTATACAGGACTTCTGTTCTCAATCCATTTTCTTTTCACCATCGCCGCGGTCATCTTCAAAGAAAGCTTCGTGGTCTTCCCCTTCTTATATTTTCCAAGACTGGGTGTGGCCGAGGCCATCCTGTACCTGCCGACAGCTTTCCTGACCGACCTGGGAATCGTGGCCCTGGTGCTTTACCTCATCACTCAGAGCGGAAAGGACATCAGACTTCCCTGGCCCAGGTTCACGGTTGACCTTGAGGAAATAAAGCCCCCGGAAGGAACGGCCCTGCTCAGGCGGATTGGCATTCTGATTGGAATGACGGTTATGCTGGCTCTGACCGGTTTTGCTCTGTGGCTCTATGCTAAGTTCCAGACCATTTTTCTTTTCAGCCTGAATTTCAAAGAGCCAAGACCCATCTTCATGCCCGAGCCAGGCCGCCGGATTTCTCTTATCATCATCGCCATGTTCGCCGCCGCCACCTTCGGTCTATTCATAAAGCTATTAACTAGCTCCCGCTGGGTTGATGTTGTTTCCAAGTGCGTATCTCTGGTTCTGATCGGGTTGCTGCTGCGTCAGCCGTTTGACAACCTGTTTGCCATTAACGTGCCGGCCGAGCTGCTGCCGAAAATCAAGGTGGGTCTGACTGCGTTGCTGCTTTTTATCGCCATAATGACCGCAGTAGAGCTTATAAAAAACCTGGTGATTCTGGGCCGCAAAAAACTGGCCAGATAAGATAAGAAAATACGGGAAAAATATGGAGACACCTCTTCTAGCGCCGTCGCCCCCCTCAACCAGCTCAGGTTCTTCTTCTGGTGGCGGGGGGGCTCGCTAATTAGTACGAGCAGCGGATATTTCAGCTGCAAATGACGCTGGGCCCGCTCCGGCGCATGTCATATGCCAAAAGAAGCTATCCACACTTAGGACATGGCCACCGAATCTCTTAATAGAAAATCTGCTTTCTACTGCTTGGAGAAAACTTGAAATTTATTATAAGTGTCGCAGATTCTATCCTAATTAATTTGTGTATCAGGCTATCAATACATAAACTTGATGTAAAAGGGATAATGGTACTGGCTATTTTATGGAAAAACTACCCCTTCCCAGCATCACTCGCAAAAACCAAGCCATAGCTTGCGTATTCCAGTGATTCCGGCCACCGAATCCGAACGAAAGCAGCCGTCTGTCGAAGTGTAGCAACGCTTGGTATGTCCATTCTATCTTAGTGACCGGCTTCTGTCGGAATAATCGGCCTGATTCTCTCGGAATATGCACTGTTAGCAATCCTTGCAAAAAAGTCTTCTTCCGCCATTTAGCCAAGGTGGACAACTACCTCCACTTTTTGGGATAAATGTCTTAAAAAGAGCGTCTAAGAGGGCTAATCTCCTCGGGTCAAGTTGCAAATGTTTATATCCACACCAGCTACATAGTTACGATTATTTTTTAATATTTGCTATCTAAGTAGAAAAATACTCAGACCATTTTTTCAAGCTTTTTTAGAATATGTTTAAAATGCTTTATGTCATTCAAATCTCTTGGTGTAACGGCCTTAGTCTCTAATTCTTCTATTCTTTTTTTCAGGTTTGATAAAGAAAATAGACTTTCAGAAATTCCTTCAACTAATAAGCATAAAGTTCTTTTTAGCCTTTTTTCAGAAATAGTCCTCTTTACCTCACGCCTAAAAGCGCTGTTGTTTTCATCTGATAAAAAATAGGCCTCATGATAATAAGCATAAGCAAGAGAAGCAGCTTCTCCCGCATCTAAGCTTAAAGAAAGACCGGAAAACAATTGCAATTCTTCTATTTCAGTCAGAGACACTAAAGATACAAGCCGGTTATTTATGGCAACATCCAATATTCTTTTCTGTTCTGGCCGAGTTATTTCATGGTAAACTTCTTTAACTATAAAAAATCTATAGCCTGGCAATTTACATATAAAACCGAGAACGTCTAACTTAATTAAATCAATAATCGCATTTGAATCTGCTACTAAAATTTTCCCCCTTTCGTTCACTCTGAATCCCGGCTAAATTTCAGGTCCTGCGGGCTTCTGGAAACATAAAAATATCTTTTTCTGCCAGGCCGGACAATTTTAATAATTCAATCAATTTCCTTCGGCTTATCAGTGCCTTCCTGGCAGCTTCTATGGCCAGACGCAAAAGATGCATGCGGGCATTCTGATAGATAATTTTATTTTTGCCCATAGAAAGCGGATGTTGCTTGCTCAAATATTTTTTAAGGATTTTACCCCATTCGCTTTTATCTTTTTCCAATAAATCATTTTTCTCTTTCTCGCTAATTAATTTAAGGTCGTTGAGCCGCCAGATAACAGACTCAACGCTGACGCCAAAATGATTGGCCATCTGAACAGCTTCTATATAATTAATTCTGGTAGCCGGCTCGGTCCGCCTGGCTTCATAACTGACAATTTCCTCCTCAATCAAAACATGAGTTTTTGCCCTCGATGTTATACTCTTGCCCCGAGATGCCAAAAACATTTGAACCGCTTCTTCAGGCATCAGAAAATTGGCCGCAAAGACATCAGCCCTTATTTCTCTCAACTCCTTTCCCCTCTCGCTTCTGGAAACAATGCCAGGTAGGTCGTTCAAATCACAGAGCACATGGCAGTATTCATGGATAATAGAGTAACGCTGGCGAACTAGAGGCTCAGCCACATTTATAACACAAATGATGGCTTGGCCAGAACAGAAGGTAAATCCGGAAATTCCAGGCGGTAAATCCAATCCAAGGATTAATATGCCCTGACTGTCAAGGATGGCAACCGGATCATGTATAGGGGCTATTCCTAATTTAAGGCGGCCTCTTTCCTGGCCAGCAATTTCCCTTCCATGCTGGATAGCCTCGAGCTTTGTCTGAACTTTCCTCAGGTAGATAGTCGAAGGTAGCGATCTTAGACGAGAAAGTCCGAGCTTGCTCTCAAGCTGGAGTATGGAATTAATAGTTTCCAATCCTCGGCCGATAGCTCGCTGGATTTTTGGTTGCTGGCGGGCTTCAGGGATGGCCCGCCAGATGTAAGAAATTCCATCGGATTCCAAAACTTCCTCAAAGAAGCTGTGGAGAGACCGACCGTAGAGGCGCGCCAGGGAAACAAGCTCGAGACTCGACACTTTGCGCTTTCCAGCTTCAATCTGGACTATGACCGGCCGGACAAGACCGAGTGCTCTGGCCACCTGCTCTTGCGTAAAGCCGGCTTTTTCCCGCGCCTCGCGCAACCTGCGGGCTAACTCTTCCTGAGTAATAGTCATTTTGGCCTCCCTTATAAATAACGCCAAGACAAGGCTAATCTTATCAGGGCGCTTAATTCGATTCTTTACTTATATACAGCTGGTTTTGCCTCGTCCTTAAATTTATATTTTATTACAATCAATGTCAATATTTAATTTTCTATGTAATATTATATAACATGCTTATGCACGCCTATAGGAATGAAAGAAACTTTAATAGAAGCTATTTGACCGAATCAAGCTACCTCAAAACTAACATTCGTATAAGACAGACACTGCTTAATCGGGAACAACCAATCTAATTAGGAACAGTTATAGCTTTTTATTGCGATTTTTATTCCGAATCGAGCTCTGATATTATGTTCGCCAAATTATCGCGGCAAGGCTGCAGGGCTAAAAGAGAATTTCGGCATCGTGATGTGACCAGTTGGATTCTAAACAAGATAGATGAAATTGGCCGTTCCCCCACTTGACATCTTGAGCTGAAAAGAGGAATCTTTAACCTCACCGGTTTGAGCCATGGCTGGGATTGATATTATTATCTTAGTAGCTTTCCTGGCTCTCCTTTTCTTCTTCGGCTCAGTCTTTTTTAAATGGGTGGAAAAGCCCGATGATTTTTTTGTCGCTGGCCGGATGCTCCCTCCCTTTATTCTGGCTGCGGCGCTCACAGCAACGAACGTTAACCTTTACAGTTTTATCGGCCAGGCAGGCAAAGCTTATGAGCAAGGAATTTCCATTGTCTGGCACACCTGGACTGGCAATATGGCGTTGGTCATGGCTGGGCTCTTTGTCCTCCCCATTCTGCGGCGGCTCGAGATTCGGACTATTCCTGAGTTTCTGGAAACAAGATATGGCCGCTCGATGCGGCTGCTCATTGCCTCCCTGTGGATTCTCCGGCTCTCCTTTTGGCTGGGGATAGTCCTTTATACGGGAGCGACGGCGGCCATAGTTATAACTAAATCTGGGGAGGAATCATATCTTCTTTGGGCGCTTATTTTTTCAGTTATCACTATCATCTACACGACGGCTGGCGGCATGTGGTCTGTGGCCCTGACCGATACTCTCCAATTTAGCCTGATGCTCCTTGGGGCTTTGGTCTTTTTCCCGTTAATTATGAGAGCGGCCGGCGGGTTTAAGGGCTTAGCCAGCCAGTTGCCGGCTTCGCATCTTGAGCTCGTCCCTCAATCTGGCCAGCTTAACTGGGCTTTTATCCTGGCTATTTTTCTTTTAGGGCTGCAATGGTCTTGCACTGACCAGGGCATGTTGCAGCGGGCCTTTTCTGGTCGCGACGTGCGCAGCGTGGCCAAAGGGCTGGTGCTTTCCGGGATTCAAACTACTCCCTTTGCCCTGCTCTGGTATCTACCCGGGCTGGCGGCCAGAGCCGTCGACCCTAATATTCAAGTCGCTGATTCAGTTATTCCTCAGATGCTGACCAGGTTCGTCCCCACAGGAATTTTTGGCCTGATTCTCTGCGGCCTACTTTCGGCCCAGATGTCGACTATCAGCTCCAATATCAATTCCACGGCCACTCTTTTTACGAGTGATATCTACGCCCGGTTGAAAAAAACGCCGCCTTCAGCGAAGACTACTCTTCTAATAGCTCGAGCCATAACTCTGCTCATCGGCCTGCTGATGATTATTTTCTCGCTGTATGCTCGCCAGCTCGGCGCAGTTAATGCCTATCTTCTGGTCATCGGCATCATGGATATGCCTCTTTTTATTGTGGCTATTATTTATGGGCTTTTCTGGCGCCGGACAACAACAGGGGCGGCCTTTGCTGGTTATCTTAGCGGCGCTTTCATGGGGGGGCTGAGCGTTTTTTGTCTATTTGCTCATCATCCTAACCGGACGACCATCGCCACTTTTCTCAGCGCCGGGACGGCCTTAGCTATTACCCCTCTTATCAGCCTTCTATCTAGGAAGAATACCCAATCTTTAAAGATTAGGGCGGCCTTCGAACCAACGGTCGAGGAGCTATCTTCTGGTCTTCCTTTTTATATTCTGCCTCGGTCGAAAAAAGGGAAATTAGCCCTTTCTATCTTTTTCCTTTCCTTAGCAATTTTTCTAATCGCTATTTTTCTCGGCGGCTTAGGCTGGACGAAGGTTGCCGCTTATCTGGCGTTGGGCTCAATGCTAATTTATTTTGTTAGCGGCCTGGCCCGCCTCGCCTACGATTAATTTTAACCCAGATAAACTGTGGGGAAAGGAGAGTCGGCGGGTGACAAAAGAAGGCGGGAAAAAAGAAGGTGCTTGGTTAGTTTTTGGAATCAATGAATGAATCGTAGGATGGACAGTAGGTGGGAAGGCAGATAGAAGGAGGGATGATTAATTAGTTAGTTAGTTAGTTAGTTAGTTAGTTAGTTAGTTAGTTGGTTGGTTGGTTGGTTGGTTGGTTGGTTGAAAGGAAAATGGAAAATAAGGCGCCTTTTTTATGGCTATCGGCCGCGAGGCCATTGAGCTCCCTCAATTCAGCCGAGATTAAGGTGATTATTAAGGTGGTGGGTTATGGACTTCCTTAGCTGGTTAATCTGGCTGATAGGGCTAGCGATTTTCATCCTCTGGGTTATTTTCCCTGCCAGAGAATTTCTCGAGATTATCCGCCAGAAAATGAGACCAACAAAATAGCGCGCCTGACAGGAGTCGAACCTGCGACCTACGGATCCGGAGTCCGTCGCTCTGTCCACTGAGCTACAGGCGCGCCCTCACAAAGGCCTATTTACTCACCTATTCCGCCCTTATTTATAGCGCAATCCTCATCCTCAGGCAAGACGCTGGCTATCTTAGTTCAAATCTTGGTGAACCTTATTGGCTTTTTAATAAAAATCTTAATGCGAATAACGGCCGAAGATAAATGGTGATGTTACATGATTAATTAAAATATGGTCAATGAGTATGGCGTCACTAATATTATCAATATTGTAAACATGCGATGAGACGCTCTTTCCTCATCGCCTCAGCTCCTTCATATTTTTTGTTTCAAGAATAAAGATTTTCCCTCGGGGTGAATCGGCCAGATAGAATCTATTTGCCTCACCGATCCTTCTGACCCCAAGTCCGTAGCCATAATTCATGATATCGTCAACCTCATTGCAATAATAATGATGAATCAACTTTCCGTTCTTATCCAGGCAAAGGATTTCTATCCGCGGAAGATGCAGGAGGACATATATTTTATCATCGTGCACAGAGACGGCCGCGATTACCCGGGGGAGACGCGGGGCAGCTCTTGGGTTATATTTTAGCCCCGTAAAAGCTGGGTCACGAACCAATCTTTCGATTTTCTCCAGAATCTTCAAATTAATCTTGATTTCTTTAACGATCGCTCCACGTTCATCATAAACTTGTATCAGGGGATGATGCCTGAAAGCCACGTACAGCAAAGTGCCGTCCGAGGCCAAAACCGCAGCCTGATCCTTCAGGTTCAGACCTGGCACGGGCAGAGGCTCCCCGAAAGAAAAAACTTGTTTCCCCCGGCTGTCAAGGACACCGATAATCGCATTTTCTGGCGCTCCTGGTCTAAGAATTATGTTCGCATACAACCGCCCGCTGATGACCGTAAAATCGTCTATGGGTAAAAAGAGATGAAAAAGGTCGAGGAAAGCGCCGCGGGTATCGATTTTTGTAATCCGCCCCCCCTGCATTACGTATAAGGCATCTCTTTCGGCTAGTTCAATCCGCAACGGATGTTCGAACTCGCCCGGCCCCTGTCCTGGTCGCCCAATTGTTCGAAGGAAATTTCCGTTCTCGTCCAGAACCGTTATTGTACTGGCGTAGTTATCAACGACATATAATTCACCGCTTTCCGAAACCGCCAGGTCCGAAGGATTGCCCCATGAATATCGGGTTTCATCCTCGGGTGGAATGATGCGAATAATCGAAAGTTTCTCCCAGCCTCGGGCTATTTTATGCCCTTTCAACAGCTCTTTTTTCACTGTTGTTTCCGGCACAAGCCTCTTTGCCACTTGCGCCCAGCCATATTCCTTGGCGAGAAAAACAAGCAGGAAAGCTGTCATGATATATTTCTTGTGAATATTATATTCCATCACCATCCTCCTTTTTGGACCACAAACTGTCCTCCCCTCTTATTGCCGATAATTGTGCCGACAATTTCAAAGTCCTTATCCAGCCACACAGCCAAGGCTTCATACCGCTTTTTCCCGCATTTATATATCATTTCTCTCCAATAGCTTTCTGCCAAGGAGCTCGCCGTCAACACCTTCCATTAAGCGGGAAGAATATCAAGCATATTCCTTACATCGTTGGCGGTAAAGTTTGTGAACATCAATATGACCATTTTGGCATCGTCACATCTGCGCATGTGAGCGCGAGATCATCAAGAATAGCATTACTTATAAAATAACATAAAAGGACTATAAAAGGCTGCCAGAATCAAGTCTTATGTCGCCATATTAAGCCTTTCGTGGAGGAAAACACTTAACCGTTAGTCCTCAGAATGCTTTTTCGTTTAATACTCAGGCTTAAGTCATTGTAACTGTTCTTCATTAATTCTTCAATCGAGGTCCGAAGGTTGCTCTAATAGTCCTCTCCAAAACGTATTGATGTTCATTTCGCTTAAATCGCTTAAAACTTTTTCCATTCTAATTCGCTATCTTTATAAATTATCGAGAAAAAATAAAAAATAATATCAAGTCATCAGATTGCCTTATTTAGGATATACAAAAATGATTCATTGCCTCATGAGAAAACCTGGGCGAAATTATTTTGCCCTCTGGCAAGTATAGCGATTTTAAGATAATATGATAAATAAGTATCGCGTCACCAACATGGGGGGGGAAATGAGGTATATAGGTGGGATGGCGCCCTTTTTTGAATAATACGATGGCCATGCTAAATAGGGAGTACAAATAGGGTAAACAGGCAGGATGACACCATTTTGGACGGGTGGAAATGGGGTAAATGGGTAGGGCGGAACCAGTTTTGATTGACAGGGGATGAGGTTTGGCTTAATTTTAAAGGCATGGAAAGAGTAATTCGATTCAGCATTTCCCTGGAAGCTGAATTATCCAAGCAATTTGACCAGTGGATGAAAAAAAATGGTTATGAGAATCGTTCCGAAGCCATCCGAGACCTGATCAGGGATAAGTTAGTAGAGGAAGAATGGAAGGACGAAAAGAAAGAAGTCGTGGCTGTCCTTAGTCTTGTCTTCGACCATGAAAGCCGAGAGCTTCCTGAAATCCTGACTTCTATTCAGCATGGATATTATCACTTAATATTAAGCTCAACTCATGTTCATCTGGATAAACATAATTGCCTCGAAGCCATAATCCTGAAGGGTAAAGCAGGCGAGATCAAAAAAGTCGCCAATAAGCTCCTCAGCCAGCGTCGGGTGAAGCATGGCCGCTTGATTTTTACAACTACCGGAAAAGACATAATCTGAAGTTTTTCATCCACTTCGAGCGTTGAATTTTTCAAGAAAATAAAGGAGGGGAACTTCCAGGCCGTGCTGTTCAAGCAAATCTTTGTTCCCCAGAATCTCTTCCTTCGTGCCTTGAGCCAAAATTTCGCCCTTATCCATGATTATCATCCTTTGCCCGACCTCCCAGGCTAAATCTAAATCGTGGGTCGCTACGACCGTAGTCCGGTCGGTTTTTTCGAGATAATTAATCAGCCAGCGGCGACAACTCGGGTCTATCCCCGATGTGGGTTCATCCAGGATTAAAATTTCTGGTTCAAGAACCAGGACTGTAGCCAAAGAAACTTTTTTCTTCTCACCCAGACTAAGCTGATGGGGCGATTTTTCAGCCAGAGATTCCAGGCCGAGGTCCCTTAAAACTTTTTTTACCTTGCTTTCAATTTCCTCTCGATTGGCCACACGATCAAAAAGACCGAAGGCCACATCGTCCATAACTTTGGGCATGAAGAGCTGGTCCTCTGGATTCTGGAAGACCAAGCCAACCTGACTTCTTATTTTTTTTAACTTTTTTTTGGTAACTGGTTCTCCATATATTTTAACCTCCCCCTTTCCGCTGAGTAATCCGTTAAAGTTAAGAAGAAGGGTGGATTTACCAGCCCCATTTGGTCCGATAATCATCAATTTTTCCCCTTCCTTTACCGAAAAGCTGATGTCCCTCAGGGCTAAAGTGCCATCAGGGAAGGTATAAGAAAGGTGATTGACTTCCAGAGCGACTCTTTTCACGATTTATAACTCTTTATTTATCTTCGGTTATTAATCCAGGTAGCCTGGCTTATTCGCCTATATAAACTTAATGGCGGCTACTACTGAACTGAATAAAAGCAAAAATAAATAATCACTCTTTCTTAATTTGAAATTTATCAGAAAATCCAACCGGCCCTGAAATTCCCGGCTCAGGAGGGCCGCATAAATTCTTTCGCCTCGCTCAAATAACCTGAGAAAATACTGGTTAAGGATCGATCCTGTAATTTTCATTTCCTCCAGGAGGGGCCTCCTTTTTATTGTCCTAGAAATCCTGGCTCGAAAGATAGAGAGGAATTCTTCCTGCAGAAGAATAAAGTAACGATAGGCAAAAGTCAGCATGGCCAGAAAGCCTGAGGGCAGATGAAAAAGATAAAAACCTTTGATGAGATCGGCAAAATCGCCATCAAGGATAAATACGAAGATGGAAACCGAAACAAGAAAGGCTTTCATGGTTAAATCGAGGCTACTCACCAGCCTGTTCCTGAAATTTTCAGGCGAAAAAATGAGAGTAACGGCTACGAGGAAAAATAAAAGGGAAATAAGAAACAGGCTGAGTCTGAGAAAATTTCTAAGGCTTCTGGCACTTTTCGGGCTGATCAAATAAAAAACAGCCAGGAGGCAGAGCAAAAAGAGTCCAAATTTCCAGAAAGCATGAGGGAAAAAGGTACTGAGAACAAAAGTCAGAGACACTGCGAGGCAGATAATTCTGACTCTCGGGTCAAGAGAAAAAAGGGGCTTCTTCACTTCTTTCGGCCGGCCACCAAATAAAGATTCGAATTATCAACAAACTCAATAGGCTCGAAATTGGCTGAGAGAATAATCTTTCTCATCTCCTCCTCTTCGGGCAAAAAATCTTCACAGAGCGGATAAACCAGGCGGCCATGAAATTTGTTAATCTCATTTCGGCTCGCTGTATGAGCAATGAAAATTTTACCGCCGGGTTTGAGCAGGCGATAAAACTCTTTGAGAGCCTGAGCTTTCTCCGGAAGATGAGGAAAAAGGGCCAGAAGAATTATCCGGTTAAAAAAATTATTAGCTAAAGGCATTCTTATAACATCAGCCTGAAGAAAAATCAGGTTGGGCGCAGCGTATTTCTTTCTGGCCCGAGCGACCATCTGGAAGGCAAAATCAGCGGCCACCACCAGACCAGCTGGACCAACAGCTTTCAGTAAATAGGGCAGTAATCTCCCCGAGCCACAGCCCGCATCCAGAACTTTATCTCTTGGCTGAAGGTCGAATCGATTAGTGAGCTCAGCCAGTCCACAATTGGCTCCGGCGTTTTCATGTTCTCTTTCCCATTCAGAGGCAATTTTCTCAAAATATTCTCTCCGCTTGAGCATGACAGTTTATCCCTGACCAAGGAGAGGCGAAGCTTCCATTTTCTCCCTGAGTTTAAGCACCAGGGGCGGGATAGTTATAAAAATGAGGCTTAGGCCAGGCAGGCCTTTAATCAAAGAAGAGAACCCTAAGATCACTCCTGGCAGTCTGAGCCATTTCGAAATTATGAGTATGGATAAGAGGAGAATCAGCCTTTCTCCTAATACGGTCAGCCCCAGAGAAAGCCGGAGATTAAATTTTAATTTCTGATAGAAAAGATAAGGCCCGGCCACGAGGGCTACTCCTTCGGCCATCATTATGAAGGCAATTGGTGGATAAAGGGGTGGCATACCCGTAAGCAAAGCTGAAAGGGGCGGTGAAATCAGGGCGACACCTAAGGAAATTCTCACCGACAGAAGATAGCCAGATAAAATTATGGGGAAAAACATCGGTAAGAAGGCGCTTCCCAGACCGACGAGATGGAAGGCTGCGGGAAGAGCCAGAGCCAAGGCTACGAATAAACCGCCAATTAAAATCTCTGCCGGTGACTTCAAGGCTTAATCCTGAGACCAAAGTGGATTGACCTTCCTGGCATGGGATAGGCACCGGCAGCCTGGCCGGGCAAATTGACATAAATTTTGTAATCTGTGTCCAGAATGTTGTTGATAGCCAGAAACAGGCCAAAATAGCGGCTCAGGTCAAGATCCATTTTGGCGTTGAGCAGAAAGAAAGAAGACAGCCGATTTGTCTTATTGTTACCAGCATAATAGTCAGTTACATACTGAGCCATCAAAGAGGAAAAAATTCGACCCTTTTTAAAAATCAGAGAAAGGTCATACTTCTGCTTGGCTTTGCCGATTGTCTCTTCGCCGGGTTCTAGATAGGTCACGAAAACTGAGGCCATCAAAGAGCCGGTTATCTGACCTCTCAACGAAGCCTCGAGGCCCTTAGCCTTGTACTGGCCAAGATTAGCTAATTTAAATTTTGGCGGCGGACTGGGATTAACCGCCAGCTGAATCAGGTCTCTTCCCTTCATCAGAAACAAAGTCAAATCGAAATTAAAACCCGTCCAGAATTTTCTCGAAAAGCCAAGCTCATAATTCCAGATTCTTTCTGGCTGCAAATCAGGATTAGAGGTTGGATAAAGATAAAGCTCACTGAGCTGCGGCGAGCGAAAACCTTTACTAATAAGGCCGCGGCAAGAGGTTCTCTCGTTTAAAAGAAAAATGGCTCCGACACTGGGCACAAATTCCCAGCCGTAGCTTGAATCGCGATTAACCCTGAAGCCTCCATTAAGAATTAATCTGTTTTTCAGGACAAAATGGTCTTGAAGGAAAAAGCCGCCCTCATTTTTATCCCACTGGCCAGCGGGGAAATTGTAACTTTTACCCTGGAGTAGGCGGAGGTCGGCTCCCAAGGTCAATTCGTTATATTTCCAGTTGGTCAAGGTGTATCGCAAGACGCCACCATAAACGTGGTCGCGGGAATTCCAGCCATCAGAAAAAACATGATGACCAAGATCCGTATAAATTTTCAGGGAAAACTCCTGGCCTCCTGACTGATAACTCAAGGTTAAATCGAAGCCACCGCGCTTATAGTCATTCCAGAGTTCAGATGGCGGGGTGGTATAGGTAACAAGGGGTTCATATTTTTTGCCATCATAATATTTTCCGTTAAGAGTCAAACGCCAGCTTTGGCCAAAGAGGGAGTAAATTTTGCCGGTAAAACTTCGGCCAGCATAGGCCGAATTAGCCACATGCCCATCGCTTCGGCTGTCATCAAAAGTCAAATAATAGCCGAAGCGCTCAAAGCCGGCTCCGTGGCGGAGGGTGAAGCGTCGGGTATCAAAGCTTCCATAGGAACCAAGAGCCTCTGTTTCCCACCCCTTCTGGGGCGTGTGAGTAATGATGTTGACCATTCCGCCCAGGGCATCGGAGCCATAAAGAACTGATGCCGGGCCTCGAACGACCTCTATTCTTTCCACATTATCAAAAGGAAAAGTCTGAGTAACGACACAGCCGAAAAGGCCCATTTTTTCGGGCCGACCATCAACCATAACGCCGATTCGCTGGCCCCGTTGTCCCAAACCTCGAATTTCGATATCAGCCCGGCCAAAATCGCCGGTTCTCATCACAAAAATTCCTGGCGTAAACATCAGGGCATTCATGGCGTTGGTAACATGGAGAGCTTTAAGCTCCTGCGGAATAACCACAGAGGCAGTCACTGTACAATCCTTTATTGCCTTGGGAGTCATCGTCGCCGTGACAATAATTTCTTCCCGGGGATGGAAGATCTCTTCCTTTAAGCGTCTTTCAGCTTCTTCAGCCCCTTCTGATTTTGATTTTCTTGAGTCTCCAGTCTGGACTTCTTCTGCTGTTTCTACCTTCTTTTCTTGATCTCCATCACTTTCAGAATTTAGATAATTTGGGAAGGGTGATAAAGGAAGTGCGATCAAAATTACTGAAATAATCAGAATCCCCAGCTTGAGTCCATTTTTTCCTTTCATTGATGCTCCTTTTATTGAGCTCGTTTCTATTTAGTATTAATTATTTTTTTTTCGTAACACTTAAATATAGTCAGACTCAAAAAAGATGTCAAGACTTTCTCTAAAGGAAAGCTTGGATTCGAGTATTCGTTTTACTCATCTTTGGCGAAACTCGAAGAGAGGCATGGATTTAAGATGGTTCTATTTTTCCCTGAAAAAGGCTTTATCTTAGGAGAAAAAGTTATAAATACTGATGACAAAAATAGCAAAAAACGAGTTACGCTTTATGAAAGAAATTTTTGAAAAAATGATTTTTGGTGCATATTACGAGGGAAGCCGGCTACTAAGATACTAAGAACATGCCCAGTCTCGCTAGGCTCCAATAGATGGCCCCTTATATTTAGATTCGATGGCCGTAATCATTGGCAATACGCCATCGAACTATTATTATTGCTTTTTTAATTATGGCGCTGTTATTTTTTTAGCCAATATATCGCATCCAGTCCGTAGCTTGAGTTTGATTCTTTAACCATTATAACCTCCTTCTTTATTCAGAAGCTCCATTATTTTACTAAAATTTCGCGTCCAAATAGTTTCCCATAGATAGCTAAAAAGACCTCAAATCGACCAACAGAATCTGAATCAGAAACAATGATAACTTATCGATAATAAAGGGAATTATTAGCCTTTTCAATAATTCTGCTCTTCATTTATAAAACGCATTTCAGTCTGTCGCTCTGTCCACTGAGCTAAAGCGGCGCCCCCACAAAGGTCTATTTACTTACCCTCCCGCCCTTATTTATAGCGCAATCCTTTTTTCTGGCAGGCTGATAGATTCGGGCCATGCCAGTTTTTGTTCCGATGTATTTAGGCTGAGTTAACTATCTATGCCCACTCCTGAGTTTATATTGAACAGAAATACTATCATAAGGAATCAATTGTCTTTTTTCAGTCATAAAGTTTGCCGATAAATTGCGTAGGGAGTTTATTTTATCTTGAGATTAAATTCAAAAGGTAAGTCCGTCGGCGGCAAACAAGATTCTTCATCGCAAGCTTGATAATGAAATGTGCCCGATAAAATAACCTCTTTTTTCCTGTATGTGGCGCCCACGGACACATCGATTGTTAAGGCCACAGTCCCTTCATAAATAGATAAGGGCGAATCGGAAAAGCTGAACTTTTTAAACGTTGGTTTGGGGAAGGTAATTTTTTTAATTTTTATTCCCTCATTCTGATTAAAGGATAGAGAAACCGGTATCAAATAATCACCTTGGGGCTGTTCAGAATTAATATGATATGGCCTTTTTATTTCTATCTCAAAATTAACTATATTCGGTCTTCCTTTTATTAAACCACTTTCTGGTGCAATGATTCTCAAAGTAATAACATCATCTTTGTTCTTTTCTTCGCCAAAACCTATGCCTGTAATTAAAAAAGGGAGAAATATAAGTACCACCGCTTTGGTTCTCATCATTTATACCTCTCCATAAGAATTTTTATTTCTTCATTTTTTGATGTGCATTCCAATGATTCCGGCCACCGAAGCCGAACGGAGCCGGCCATTTGTCGCAGCGTAGAGACGTTAGGCATGTTCTTTGGATCTTAGTGGCTGGCTTCTGTCGGAATACCCGGCCGGGTTCCTTTGGAATATGCATTTTAATAAACAAGTCCTTAGCTTCCCATTTTGATATGAAAACATTGCCGCTTCATTATCGATTCGCTTTGATAGGTTACGCTGTAAAACTAAATAATCTCTTTTATTTTTCCTCAAGCAACAGACTAATCATATTTTCTAATTTGCTTTTATTATCTTCATTGTGGCCAATGATTTTTAGCCTTACCACTCCTTTTTTATCAATAAGGAATACTGTGGGCAGGCCGGTAACCCCGTAATCCTGAAACAGCCTATCGCCCTCAGCTATTCCCAGGGGCCAGGTGAGAGCATGCTCCTTTACAAAATCTTCTTCTATTTTTTTTACTTCTTCTTCCTTGCTCAAGTTCCTCATGTTCTTATATTGGCCGTAATACTTAGTTAAACCCACAATAACCAGGCCTCTGTTTTTGAATTTATTTTGGAGTTCTTTTAAGTCTGGAAAGGCGGCAATACATGGTCCGCACCAAGTTGCCCAGAAATCTATAAGGACTACCCTCCCTCGAACTTCCGAAAGCTTCCTACCTTCGCCATTTACCCATTTATCTATGTTCCATTCAGGTGCCGGCTTGCCAATTATCTCCATTCCCTGGATAACTGTGGCTATTTGCTTTTGAATCTCGGGGGAGGCGGAAAGTTTCGGCAGAGCTGATTGAAATATCTCAACGGCCTCCTTTTCTTTCCCCATTTTTTTCATGATCTCCGCCATAGAAGGAATAAGTCTGGCAATTCGATATGTGGGCAATGGTTCGAAACCGCTGCGACGGACTGTCTCGTTAAGAATCATTTGATACATTTCGAGAGCAGCAGCAAGGTCGTTCTTGCCTTGATAACCCCAAACGATATAGCTAATACCTTCAAAATAGGCATCAAGGTTATCAGCTTGAAGGCGAGGCAAGAGCTCCTTGGCCTCTTCCATCCTGTCCATCATTGCAAGCCTTTTAAGCAATTCACGCGAGGCTAAAGAAACAAATAACCCTCTGGGGAAACGCTTTAGATAGAGCTTAAATGACTCAACCGACTTTTCTTCCAGCGAGGTAAAGCTGGCTATTATGCCACAATAAAAAAGGTCGTCTTCACGCAACTCATCCAAATTAGCTTTTTCGGCCACTGCTTTTAGCTCAGCAAGATAGGGATTAAGGGCTTCCGTGAAAGCTTTCCTGCCCGCTTCCTCCCCGATAGGAAATTTCTTCGACAATTCATCTCTGGCGTGGACGAACTTATAATAGGCCTCTCTCGGAGAGTTAGTTTGGGCAAAAGCCGGCATTGAAATAGCAAATAATATTATGATAATTGTTAATAGACGCTTCATCTTATCTCCTTCGCAAATTCTTTTTTGTTTTTTATTTGCAGCTAAGAGACACTTAAGTTAATTCTATTTATTTTTCTAAGAATGCACCCTCTTCCATAAATGTGTGATCAATAGCACCCCATCGAGTTGGTTTTAGAAAGAATATCGTAGATTGAAAAAGAAAGAACGCGTGCCATAAAATCCGTAAACTTTTCCGTAGGTGGTAAATGGAGCATAGCTTCCGTCGGCATATATGTACCCCGATGGCACCCAGGATATACTATCACTTGTATTTCCCATCACGTTAAAAATATCAATGCTCACCTTGAATCTTCCATACAACCCGATTTTATTTAGGTCAAACTCTTTTTCTATTCTCAAATCGAGATTATCTGTGCCAGGGTATCTGTGGTCGCCCTGCCTCTCACCGGTAACTGAAGCGCTTACATAATAAGGCGTATAGCCTTGATATTTAGATGGAAAATAGACGTATAGCGTCCGAGCTATTGGGTTGCCGTCGTAGTGTGAGTAGTATCCCGATAAATAAAAACTCCAAGGAAGCTTAACTGTTCCGTACATTTTGATAACGAGCGGTCGGTCAAAATCCAACCGGGAATTTTCTTTATTCACCAAGTCATTCGGGCTATCATAATAACTCATATAACCTACAGGGGAGGCTCCACCACCAAAATAATTACCATAAAGTTTGGAGTAAACAATAGAACCGCCTAATTGCCAGTTATCTGACATGCGCTTATTGAAAATGAATTCTAAAGCCTGATATTTCCTTTTAGCCTGAGGCACATTTTGGAGTTGCTTGTAAGGGACGCCCGCTTTTTCCTTAGCCAGCATATAGACAGTTAAGTCTTTGTCATCGCCTGTACCAAATTTCTTGTCCCAACCCGGATCCCTGACCGTATATGGAATCCACATATCGCCATTCAAGGGATTAACAATATCTACGTCTTCCACAATTCTCTTGGCGTCTTTATATATATAATTGAGCTCTATACTAAAATCTTTAGCCAGTTCGTGTTGCACTCCGAAGATATATTCATTGGTATAAGGCGCCTTCAAGTCTTTATATACCTTCTTACGCCAACCTTCTACATCTGGCTCGATAACTGGTCGGCTAACCACGGTGTAGCTATCAACAGGCGGCAGGTCCAGTTTATTATTCTTGTTATTATCGTACCAATAAAAAGTTACGGACTTTGTCCCGAAGGGATTTAGGTAGTTAATGGACGTAAGCAATAAATATTCAACATACCGAGAGAAGGAAGCTTTAAGGGCTGTTTTTCTGTTGCCGAATAGGTCGTAAGTCAATCCAATTCTCGGAGCTATATCACGCCAAGCAATCAGGTCCTTTACTGCCGGAACATTCAGGTCAGTGGGGGAAAACAGGTCAGGCACCAGTGTGTTGAACAAGCCGGGACATTCCAAGGGGAGCTGCGCGGTTACTCCTTTTTTAACCATTTTTGGTTTATAGGCGTGAGACTCATCGTAGCGAAAGCCGATATTCGCTGTCAGTCTTTTGGCTATAGTGACATTATCTCTTACATAAAATGCAATCCTCCATAAATCATCTTTCCCTACGTTTGAACCTTCTTCCTGTCCTGTAACGTAAGCAGCGATATAACCCATAATTGGGTTAGTTGTAACATACCGGTGAGGGTCACCATTATAATAATACCAAAGGAGTGGATTCTTCTTCCACCAATCTGTCCTCTGATAGGCATGCTCGTACTCAAAACCAGCTTTGATCTCATGATTAGCGCCAAGGAAGCTTTCTCGGAAAGCAGTAAAGGTGGCTGTGGGATTAATTCGTGACCTGATATATTTTTGCGCAATTGTGTAGGAACCAAACCAGTAATTGGTGGCGCTGTCACTGTAAAAAGGCATATCTTCGGCTTCTTTTTGCAGCAAGTAGGGCGTATTGCGGTAGCTAATACCTATCTTTGCTTCGACAAAAGTGTTTTGATTGATAATCCACTCAATAATATTAGAAAAATTTATTCCTCTATCGTTATCCTGTCTGTATGTCGAAATTTTTGGCCTTGTGTAATAGGGAGGTAGTCCAATTGGTTTATATTCTTGAGTGAAATCGATTAATCCGCTTATTTTTAGCTTTGGAACTACTTGCCACGTCAATTTTAAACTCCCATATCTGTCTTGAGCGACGTAATCATAAACATCATGATATCGACCCAACGGGTCAGTAAAAGGAACAAATCCTCCCGTCTGCAGAAGCTCATAGCGTCTTATATTCAAAAAGAATGACAGCTTGTCCTTGATAATTGGCCCGCCGAAATTAAAAGAGATGTCAATGTTATGTTTATCATAAGTTGGAGGATTTCCTCCTACAGCCATAACCTGTTCGTCAGGAATTAGATTCTTTCGAAATTCATCCCCTGTATATTGCAGAAAAATACTTCCGGTATATTTATTTCCTCCAGAACGCGTAACAATATTAACATAGCCTCCGCTGGCAAAACCAACCTCGGCGGGTTTTGCCCCAGTAATAATTTCAACTTCTTCAATATTGTCATAGTTAACTTTCGTCAAACGCGAAAAAGTAATCGGGTCGTTAATCATAACCCCATCAACTGCATAAACATTGGATCTTACAGTTGAGCCAGCTATAGAAGTTGTATCGCTTACTGTACTTTCACCCACAACTCCCGCGGCCATTTCCACCAGACTATAAAGATTGCGTTGCAAGGGAACATTTTCCAGCTTGGAAGAATCGAGCCTGGTGCTAACCTTTGACGACTCCACATCCACCATAGGCGAAGGAGCCGTTACTGTAATTTCTTCCTGAATAGTCGCCATTTCCATTTTCAATGTAATCACCACCGTCATATCAGCGCTGACTATCACTCCTGTTCTTTTTACTGTTTTAAAACCTGTCAGTTCCGCGGTTACGGTGTAGGTTCCCGGGGTAAGATTCGGAATAGAAAATAGCCCATCCCGGGAAGTTACATAAGACCTCTTACCCAGAAATTGGGGACTCTCAACAGTTACCGTAACCCCCGGGAGTGGGTTCCCTTCCGAATCCAGCACCTCACCCTTAATAACACCGGTCAGCCTTTGTCCCAGAAGTAAGTTTGAGGAAATCAAGACTAAAGAAAGCCCCAAAACAAGAACCAATAATCTTTTCATGTTCCTAAACCTCCTTTTTTCCTATTTCTAATTTCTAAATTCCTAAATCAGTTTTTTTGATTTTTTATTAATTAAAACCTCCCTTATCTTTGATTCCTAAACTCATTCACAAGCTTTTCTAAGTAGGGAACGAGAGGTTCATTGGGATTAAATCCAACCATGCGCACTCTTATCCTGCCTGAGGGGTCGATAATAAAAGTCGTAGGAATTCCTCTTACTTTAAATTGGGCTCTTAAGCCATCGTCATATAAAACCGGGAAGGTAAATCCTTTTTTGCGCAAAAAGGGCTCTACCAAGGCCTTATTTTCATCTGTGCTTATTGTCAGAAGAGCTACATCATTGCGTTCCTTATGTTTATCATAGAATTCCTGAAGATGTGGTAACTCAAGATTGCATGGCCCGCACCATGTTGCCCAAAAGTTCAGGATTACTACCCTCCCTTTAAAAGACGATAGCCTGACGGTTTGGCCGTTGGTTGCTTTTAATTCGAAATCAGGGGCTGGCTCATTTAGCCTGGTACCTCGTTCAATGCCAATGGTTCCCACCGCTTCTTCTGATTGATAGATTTGTTCATGGCGAGAAAGGAATGCTTCCATTCCTTTCTCGCTTCCATACTTTTGGCGATAAAGCCTTTGAAATTTCTCTCCTGCTTCTTTCAGATAATGCTGACTCTGCGCATAAGCCTGGGCATATAAGTCGAGAGCTTTACCGAAATCTCCTTTCGCCTCATATACTTCAGCCAAGTAAAGTTTCGTCGCTCCCTTATCGACATTACTTAGACCAGCAACTTCCAGATTCATCAGCCGGTTCAAGATTAGTTCGGCTTCATCCTCCTTTCCTTGAAACAAAAGTAATCTTGCCTTTAAGTTCAGTATCCTCACATCCCAGGCGTTGTTAATCAGGTCGGGATTTTTGCCTGAATCGGCCAGCCATTTCTCAACGCGGTCAAGATAAGTCTTTCTTTTAAGAAATTCCTCGACCACAGCCTGGAGCGAATGGTCTCCTTTATCCTTTATTAGAAAAGCCTCGGCCAACTTGAGGAGGTCCTCGTCGGAAATTTTAAGTTCCACCGCAGTTTTAAAATATCCTTGGTAAGCATATGGATAATTGGGGAAATCTTGGATAAATTTGGCAAAAAGCTCCATCCTCTTAGTTAGGTCCTTTTCTTGATAAATCAGAGCTTGCCTGACTATTTGGGCCTGAAGAGAATAAGGAAATTTTTCTAACAGAGCTTTCTGTATCTTTTCTACTTCCTCGGGCGCATCGACCATCTTGTAACCCTCTATCGCGGCGCTATAAAGAGCAGGGTCAGCTGGATATTTTTTTAATAGCGCTTCAATTTCGCCCGATACTGATTGCCTGGCTAAAGCATAATTCTCTTTGGTTTCGGCAAAAGTGATTTTCCATAGTTCAGGATAAAGCGAGAATTCCTTTGGATATATTTCCAACCCTTTTATAACTACTTTCTTTAAATCCTCCGTACGCCGGGCTTTGCTCAAAAGCTGGGTAAGAGGTCTTCTGGGGAAAATAAGCTTATAGAAATAGATAGGCGAAGGATCCATTCTCCAAGAATCAAGAAGTATATCCAGGCCCTGAGAAATAAGTTCGGGCTTATTATCCTTCTCTCCCTTAGCATAAATCATTCTCCCCTTGAGATAGACCGAGGCTGGCTTTTCATCCTGGTCAAAGCCATAGAGGGACAGCCGCTTTCCAGCTTCCTCTATAAACCCCTCATCAATTAATATATTAACAATCTCCCGTTTTAAGTCAGCGTCTTCTTCCGCCATTTGTTCAGCTTCTTCTAAGTTTGACGCGGCGATAGCAGCCCGTAACGCTTCATGACGAATATCTTTATTCTTTCTTATAGACGCCAAAGCCTCTCTATAATGTTCAAGAGCTTTTTCGCTGTTATCATAGCGCATGAAAAATCGCGCCAGTCCCAGATGAGCCAGTCCATATTTAGGTGATATCGCAAGGGCTTTTTCGTATAGGTGTCGGGATTCTTCTCGCCAATAAACAGAAGCGGCCAGAACATAGGGCAGAGGGTTCTTTGGATTCTTGTCTATCATAGACTGATATTCAGAAAGAAGCTCCGTTATGCCCTTCTTTCCCTCTTTAAGTATTTTCGCTTGCTTTTC
>CAZVIN010000124.1:0-36108 GCA_964627255.1 uncultured Eubacteriales bacterium | reverse complement strand
AAGGAAACCAACGGCCAGCGGCGCTATTTCTTTCTTTTTGAGGATGAAACCGGGCTGCTCGAAGGGGTGGGTGAAAGACCTTGCTTGAGCTTTGGTCAGCCGCCGCTCTGCTTTCTCCGGGCAGAAGTGCGCCGAGACGGCAACGCGGGGCTCCGGGCTATCAATTGTACTTTCCTTTCCTCTTTTTAATTATCCCTCACCTTTTGGTTACTGAATTAGTTGGGCGCTTTATTTCGTCTGTCGAGGCTATTTCTTTTCCTTTTGGTCGGCAAACGCCGGCGAGAGCTGACCATATCTTTCTCAAAATCAACAAAATAGTCATTTTTTGAGCGATAATATTTGGGCTGCGAAATATTAATTAAATTTTTGGCTTTCACCCTAAAGCCAGGCGTAAATAAATTAAATAAGGCGTTCTTCCATTTTATCTGGGCTGGTTTGAGGGCTAAGTTCGGGAGGACAGAAGTGAGGCCATGCCGAACGTCTCAGAGCCTAACCCATACAAGATGGAAGAGAATCGTAAATAATATATATAATTTAAGAATAATCTCCCCGTTCAGGCTGGTTGTCAGGCTCGAAAATTGGCTGAAAACTCAGGTTGACCGGAGCCGCCTCTTTCCATTATTTGGCGATGAACGAAACCGCCTTTAATGAGCAGACGATTCGGCTTAGAATTGTCTTTTGGTTTCTCTTGAGGTGCATGATAAAATTTTTTCCTAAAAGAAATTTGACCGAAATAAAATAAAAAAGTGCTTTCTTATTGGAGAAGGAGAAGAATAGATTGAAAAAAGAGTCAAATATAAATAGAGGGACTTCCTTTCTGGGAATGACGATGGAAACGTGGGCGATGGGTATCGATATCGGGGCCGTGGCTATTAAATTGGCGGTGCTTAAAGACGGCTGTCTTCAGGCTACTGAATTCCGGTTACATCACGGAGACCTTTTAGGTTGTCTGCAGGCTATGGTAGCCCGCTGGCGCGGAGAAAGAATGAAGGTGCTATTAACTGGAAGCGGGGCCAAGGGATTTCCTTCCCCCCTCGTAGTGGATGAAATTGTGGCGGCCCTTGAAGGGACTAAATGGCTCACGAGGAAAAAATTGCGTTCCCTCTTAATCATCGGCGGAGAAAAGATCCGCTTTGTCGAGTTGGATGCCGCTGGAAGATATCGACGTCATGAGACTAACAGCGATTGTGCCTCCGGGACTGGTTCTTTCTTAGAACAACAGGCGGCCCGGCTGGGCCTTGACCTCGAGTCCTTTGAACGCTTGGCCTATGAGTATGAAGGTGAAGTCCCCGCTATTGCTACGCGTTGCGCGGTTTTCGCCCGGACAGACCTTATCCACCGCCAGCAGGAAGGCTATTCGCTCGCCAGCATTGCCGCCGGGATAAGCGAAGGTGTTAGCCGGGCGGTGGTCGATGCGGTTATCCGCGGCCGAAAGGTGGAGCCGCCGCTCCTGGTTGTCGGCGGCGGGTCGCTTCATCGACGCCTTCTCGCCGGCCTCAGCCAGGTTGTCGGTTTTCAGGTGGAACCTGTTCCCTCCGGCGAATTAGCCGCGGCTGTGGGCGCTGCGCTTCTCGCTTCCCAAGAGATATGGGTCGAAAATCTATTTTCATCAAGGCCATGGGAAGTAAGGACGGCTTTGCCTCTCAACCCGCCTTTAACTCTCCAAAAATCGTCGCTTCCTGACCTGAAGGGAGTAGAAAGCTGTGAGGAAGCCGGTGTTGAGGTTAATCTTTTCCGGCCGATTAACGGCCGCTCTCAGTGTAAGGCTTTTTTGGGCCTTGATGTTGGGTCAACAAGCACTAAACTGGTGCTCATCGACGAAGAGGGCAAGATTATCCTTGGCCTTTATACCCGGACGGCCTCAGCCCCGGTTGCCGCTACGCAGCGTCTTTTCTCTTGCCTTGAGCGCTTGAGTCAGGAATGGTCGGTGGATTGGGTTTGGCCAGGCGTAGCCACGACTGGCTCTGGCCGGGCTCTCCTTGGCCAATTAATTAAGGCGGATTTAATTATCAATGAAATCACCGCTCAAGCTCGGGCCGCCGCTTTTTTTCTCCCTGAAGTGGATACGGTCATTGAGATTGGGGGCCAGGATTCCAAATTTATCCGCCTCCAAGAAGGAGCTGTAGTTCAGTCGCTATTAAATACGATTTGCGCTGCCGGCACCGGTTCTTTTCTGGAGGAACAGGCCTTAAAATTGGGTCTTCCTCTTTCCGCCTACACCGATTTAGCCTTAGGTCATCGCGGTCCGGCGATATCTGACCGCTGCACGGTTTATATGGAGCGGGATTTAACGCGGCTTCAGGCTGAAGGCTGGCCGAAGGAGGAGCTTTTAGCTTCCGCTCTGCACTCCGTTCGCGATAACTATTTAATCCGAGTTGTTGGCCAGGCTAAGGTGGGCCAAAAAATCTGCTTCCAGGGAGCCACGGCCCGTAACGCTGGCTTGGTAGCGGCTTTTGAGACAGCCTTAGGCCGGCCGGTCATCGTTCCTCCTTATCCACATCTCACCGGGGCTTTTGGGGCAGCGCTTCTGGTTCGGGAATTAAACTTAAACGAGACAAAATTTTCCGGGTTGAGTTTTGGCCGAGCGGCCTTGGAGCAAAGGATTGAAACCTGCGACCTCTGCCCTAATAGTTGCCGCCTCACGGTGGTGAAAGTGGGAGAGGCTCTGGCCGCCTGGGGTTTTCAGTGCGGCCGGGAATATGAAGAGCGCCGCAAGCGGCTTTCAGCCAAACCGAAAATTACCAAGCATCCTGAACTGGCTCGAAAATCAACGGCGAGGCTTGGGTTAGGGCCTTCTTCGGCGGCGAAAAGGAAAACCATTGGCCTCCCTTTTATTCTTCCTTTGGCCGAAACTGAAACGCTGTGGACGAGGTTTTTCGAGGAACTGGGTTTTAACGTCGTTTTGTCCACTTCGAAGGAAGAGCAACTGAGCCAAGGCAAGACCTTAGCTCAGGCTGAATTCTGCGCGCCAATCTATTTAGCTCATGGTCAGGTAGAAGAGCTTTTCCGCCTCGGCTGTGAGGCGGTTTTTATGCCTCTTTTTGTTCAGGGGCCTGAGCTGAGTCCAAATTCTCGCCTGCCTAATTTTTATTGTTATTACACCAATTATTTCCCCGTAATCCTCCGACATTCACCGGTCGGAGAAAAGGGCCCAATAATTGCCCCGGTTATTGATTTTCGCTGGCCGGCAAAGAGGTTGATGGCCTCGCTCGAAGCTCATTTAAAGAAGCTCAGCCCTTTTAGCCGGTCTGAAATAAAAACCGCCTGGAAAAAGGCCTGGTCCGACTGGCAGCAGGAGAAGCAGCATCGGCAGGAAGAAGGAGAGCGTCTTCTAAGGGAACTAAAAAGCGGGCAATGGGCGGTAGTCCTCTTAGGCCGTCCTTATAACCTCTACCAACCTGTCTTGAATCAAAACCTGCCCGAGGTCATAGCCGAATATGGCCTTCCTGTCTTAACTCAAGATATGTTGGCGACTTCAGCTAATAAAGGAGAAAAGAATGAATCTTTAATTCATTGGCATTACGGAAAAATAATTATGGAAGCGGCTGAACAGGTGGCGGCGGATGACCGCCTTTTTCCCGTCTTCTTGACCAATTTTCGCTGCAGTCCTGATTCTTTTATCCTGAATTATTTTCGCGACCTGATGGAAAGAGCTCATAAGCCCTATCTGATTTTGCAACTGGATGGTCTTAATTCCGATATTGGCTACCGAACGCGACTCGAAGCCGCCATCGAAAGTTTCCGACACTGGAAACCGACGTCTCGGCAAGCGGCCCCAAGAATAAGCTTCAGCACCCTAAAAAAAGACCGCCTCTGGATAGTCCCCCATGTCGATGACACTGCCTCCGTCTTGGCGGTGGCTGCTTTGAACCGGTTTGGCTATGAGGCCCTGCTGGCTAAGGAAGATAGCCGCTCCATTCAGGCCGGTCTGGGCTTGACCGGAGGCGGCGAGTGTTTGCCCACCGCGGCCTTTGTGGGAAGCATTATCCAAACCATGAATCAAGAGAAAATTCCTCCCTTCAGAGCGGCGGTGGTTGTTCCTACCTCTCTTTTTAGCTGTAATTTTCCGCAGATTCCGGTGCTGGTCAAGCTTCTCTTAGAGAGAATAGGCTTAGGGGAAGTAGCCATTTTTACTACCGGTCTGGCTGGGCAACACGAACCCTTTGAGCTTTCCTTAACTCTATTCCACGCTTATGCTCTGGCTGATGGTCTGCGTCGGCTAGTGGCCAAAGTAAGACCCTATGAAAAAAATAAAGGGGAGACTGAGGCTTATCGGCAAAGAGCCCTGGCTCTTTTAGCTCACGCTATTCATAACCGTGGCTCTCTTGGCGAAGCCTTTGGCCGGGTTATTAAAGAATTTGCCGCTATTCCGGTGGGAGAAGGACGCGCTCGACCGCTAATTGCCATTATCGGTGATTTATACGTCATCGCCAACCCGGAATTTAACCTTCAAGTGGAAAAGGAGGTTGAGGCCGCGGGAGGAGAGGTAATTCCCGCCAGTCTGATTGATATTACCCATTTCAGCCAACTGAACCGGATTGAAAAGGCCTGGAATTATCGTCGTTGGCCAGAACTGATTAAAACCAGCCTTCTTCAGCTCCTTCTGAGGTTACAGGAAAAGAAATGGAGGCATCTGAGCGCGACTTTTACCGGAATAAAACATGAGCCCCTGAGCTTGTTTTCCGTCCGACAGCTTAGGGCGAAGGCGATTCCGCCCGAACTTGACGGCGAGACGGCGATTAACCTGGCTAAAATTGAGCATTACCTACAGGAAATTAAGCCGGATGCCTTTCTCCACGTTAATCCCCTTTATTGTTGCCCGGGAGTGGTGACCGCTTCGCTAACCCGCTGGTTGGAAGACAAGTATCGAGTGCCGGTTATTAATCTTTATTATGACGGCCTTCATAATCCCAACGATAACCTCCGACCATATCTCCATTTTCTTTGCGAGGCCAAGGAGAGAAAAAGATTGGACAGCGCGCTTCAGCGGGAATTACAGGAGCTAAGGAGATGAGGACGGTTCGCCCAGATGGGGGTTAAAGAGGAAGAGAAAAGCTCTGAAAAGGGATGAAAAGAGATGATATTTAAAATTTTGCGCTCGAAGCTTATTTTAAAAAAGGGGGAATTTAAGATAACGCGGGTTCCTTCGACTTGGTTGTGGGTAAAAATAAGATATTTCGATGCCTGTATTAGCATATTCACTTCGGGCGAGTTTGTTGTCCATAAAGTTGATTAGATGAACATAAACAAGATACGAGAGCAACCCAACAGAGTTTCTTCTGAAATTCCACGTCGCCAGATTCTCTCCAGGCCTTTTGGCCCCTTTAATACTCCGGGTTTATGCCCACCAAAGGCGGAAGAACCATAATTCATAAAGGAGAAGAAAATGGAGGTGAAGGAGGCTCTTGAGCGGCGTCGCGCTTTTCGTTCTTTGGAGCCAGTAGAAATTACTGACTCTTTAATCAGAGACCTCGCCCGGGCGGCCCAATTGGCGCCTTCCTGCTTTAATAACCAGCCTTGGCGTTTTATTTTTGTCCGCTCGCCTGAGGTCTTGCGGTTGCTGCGAGCAGCTCTTTCCTCTGGAAATGAATGGGCTTATGCCGCTTCTCTCATTATCGTCGTTTTCAGCCGGCGGGAGGATGATTGCCTGATTCGGGAAAGGGAATATCATCATTTTGACTGCGGGTTAGCTTCCGCCTGCCTCATCCTGAGGGCGACGGAACTTGGCCTTGTGGCTCATCCTATCGCCGGTTTTAGTCCCAAAAAAGTCAGGGAAATTCTCGGTATTCCCGAAGAGTATCAGGTGCATACTTTGATCATTGTCGGCCGGCACGCTGCCACTCTGAGTCCGGTGCTTTCGGAGAAGCAAATCGCCTGGGAAAGAGCCAGACCAGAGCGCTTGCCTTTGGAGAAGTTTGTTTTCATCGACCATTTTTCTCGGCCGGCAACAAAGAATTAAGCCGCTAATTTAAAGAACCCCGCGAGGCGATGCCTGATATATATACAATTAATTGGATATCTAAATTAGCAAAAAAAGAAAAAAATGGGTGTCGCCTTACATATTTACGCAATTTTTAAGCCTTCCCGAACCATCTTTTGAGGCAACCTCCAACCACTGGCGGTGTTTGCGCCTGAGTTGGGCAAAGGTAGAGGCAAGAGAAGCAAAGGACTCGGGTGTCGCTTTCTGTATTGTAAGGTGAGCTACAACGCTGGCACCATGGCAAATAGGACAACGCCGCGGAAACCCGAGCCGAAGCGAGGCCTTTGCGGAGAGAGCTGGGCCTAACCGCTGTAAAAAAGAAGAGAATCGTTTCGATTTAAAATAAAAAGGATTTGGCTAATAATCAGCTTAATGAAAAAGCCGTCGCCTCCTAAGCGGAAGGCTTAAAAAGAGAAAATTCTTTAAAAGGGTGGGTGAGTGACGGCTAATTTTATTATCACAAGGAAATAATTAGATTACCAGCTCTGCTGGAATTTCTCTCAGGTTAAAGCGCGAGGCCATACTGTGTCCGTAAGCGCCGGCGTGAAAAACCGCCAGAATATCCCCCGGTTTTGGCAGCTGCATTAACCTGTCATAAGCGAAGACATCGCCGCTTTCGCAAAGATGGCCGGCAATCGTTACTCTTTTCCGGGGTCCCCGCCGGTCAACGCAATTAATAATGTGATGGCGAGCTTCAGGATAAATGGCTGGCCGGGGCAGAGTATTAAAAGTACCTGCGTTGACGCCAACGAAATAATTGCCGTAGCTTTTCTTGATGTAGACGACTTTTAGCAGCAGCACTCCAGCCTCGGCCACTAAGAATTTGCCTGGTTCCAGAATTATCTTTTTTATCGGGAGACGAAATTCCTTGACCCTTCTCAGGATAAAACGAGCGTATTTATCCACCGGAAAGGACTTTTGTTTGGCTTCATACTTGGGGGCAATCCCGCCGCCAAAATCAAGAAATTCTAAGTTGAAACCGAATTTCCTGAGTTCTGCGGCCTTGGTTATCATTTTATCTACTGCGGCCTGGACAATGGGCCAATCCCGGGCTATCCAGCCTGAGCCTAAATGTTGATGAAGCCCTACGGGAATAAAGCCCGCCGCAGCGGCTTGCCGGAAAACCTCCACCACTTCCGAGGCTTCCACGCCAAACTTAATTGGCAGGCCGTTGGGGGTCCGGACTCCGGCGGTCGTCACCTTAGAGTCAAATCCCTTACCGATTCCAGGATTCCAGCGCACTGCGACCCGATACCTTTTATCGGGAAAATGGCGCTTGGCAACCCGTCTCATCAAAGAAAGCTGCTCAAGAGCATCGATATTAATGATAATTCCAGGATGAGCCATTATTTCTTTAAGGTCTTCTTCTGAGACTGAAGTGCCGGTAAAAATTATTCTTTCAGCTGGGAAACCAGCTTTTAAGGCCACCTTGACTTCTCCCGGAGAAACGGCATCGACCCAGGTCCCCTCGCCGAGCAAAAATTGAAGAATCTCCTGGTTGGGGTTGGCTTTCATCGCATAAGCGACTTGGAGTTCAAGGTTTTTCTCCGAGATAAAGATAGACCTTAAATAGGTCAGGTTATGACTAACCTGGTCGCGGCTATAAACAAAAAGAGGTGTGCCAAACGTGGCGGCAATTTTTAGGGCTGATTGTCCGGCCAAATAAAGTCGGCCTCTTTGCCAGCGACAGAACTTATTTTCCCACCACACTTTTAATTAGCCTCTTTTGTTTTTTCTTTAACCTGGTTTTTGGTGTCTTCTTTCTTTTCCTTGAAAAGCCCCTCCTGACCAGAGCTAACCTCGCGAGCAATCTCGGCTAAAACCGGGTATTTTTCCAGAAGCAGCGGCGGAACCTCAAGTTTTTCACCTGTTAATAAATTGCGCAGCTGAAGCGCATTGGCCAAAGCCTGTCCCCGGTAATGATTATTGGTGATGATGTAAACCCTTTCTGCGTTTTCCGCCAACTTTTTTATCCGGTCGACCCATTCATTTAATTCATCCTGAGAATAAAAATAATTATAGCGGTCGTCGCGACCTGCTTCTTCTCGAAACCAGTCCCGATAGTTCCGACCATGGAGGCGGACGTAAGAAAAATCAGGTCGGGTGGAAATTGCCGTGGGTTTAAGGGAGCGGTTGATGACCGGCTGGTCGATGTTGCAGAAGGCCACCCGGTATTCTCGGAGCAGCGAAAAAAACTCTTCTCGACCCCAAGAGGCATGGCGAACCTCGACGGCTAAGGGATAGTCGGCGAAGAGCTGGAAAAGGTTAACTAAATAATCGAGGTTCGCGTTGTTAAGGTAAAAAGACCAGGGAAATTGAACCAGGATAGCGGCCAACCTTTCCTTAGAGCGAAGCGGCTCTACACCTAACTTAAATTCATCAACGTCCTTTTGGCTGAAGTTCTGCCGGTCATGGGTAAAAACTTGATGGATTTTAACCGCCAACAGAAACTCAGGTGAAGCCGCGAGGCGGCGAACCCAAGCTAAGGACATAACTGCTGTGGGGGGCCGGTAAAAGGTGCTGTTAATCTCAATAAAATTGACGTAGGCGGCCAGAAAAGTTAAAGGATGAAAACCTGGTCGCTTGCGCAACGGATAGACGACGCCTTCCCAGTCCTCGTAGCTCCAGCCAGCCGGGCCGATATAAAAACGAGCCATGAGATTATTTTAAAAGATTAAATCAGGCAAAAACAATAAGTTACCAATTGCTTCTGTTCTGTCTTGCGTTGGTTAGGCCCGGAGATGCGCCGGCTTGGCTTTTTTTAAAAATCGGCGTATGATTGGTTAAGATACTGTTTCTTAGGAAAAAAATGGATGGAGTTAGATTTCCGGAGGGAGTTTTAGAGGCTCAGCAGAGGATTGCTCCCGAGGTTTTCCCCACGCCGCTAACGGCCTCGGCCGGTTTAAGTCGGCTTTGTCAGGCTGAGGTGCGCCTTAAGTGGGAAAACAAACAAGTTACCGGTTCTTTTAAATTTAGAGGCGCTCTCAACCGCCTGCGGACTCTAAACCCAGAGGAAAGAGCCAAAGGAGTTATTTCTGCCTCCACGGGAAATCATGGCCTGGCTTTGAGCTGGGCTTGTCAGTTAGAGGAGGTCTCTCTGCTTCTTTTTGTTCCTAAGAATGCGGCCGCCGAAAAGTTTCGTCGTCTGGCTGACGTCGGGGCTAAGGTAGTTAGATATGAAGGGAGCTGTGAGGCCGCAGAAATTTATGGCCGCCAGTTAGCCTCGGAAGAGGGCAAGATTTTCATTTCTCCCTATAACGATGCAGAGATAATTCACGGCCAGGGGACGATTGGCTGGGAAATCCTCAATGACTGGTCAGAAGTCGAGGTGGTTTTTGTTCCCGTGGGTGGCGGCGGGTTAATCTCGGGAATTGCGGGGTTGATGAAGAGCTTAAAGCCTGGAGTAAAAATTTTTGGCGTCGAGCCGGAGAATTCTGCCTTTATGACGGCTTCCTTGCAAGCCGGCCAAATCATCCAGATAGAAGAGAAGGAAACCTTAGCGGAGGCCGTTGCGGGCGGCCTTGAACCTGGTGCCATAACTTTTGAGCTTTGTGCTAAGTATGTTGACGGTATGTTTACAGTTAGCGAGGAGCGAATCCGCCAAGCTATGGACTTCATTTACCTTGAGCATGGCCGCATGGTCGAGGGAGCTGGCGCCTTAGCCCTGGCCGGGCTTATCAGCCAGGCAAAGGATTTTGAGGGGCGTCGCATAGCTTTAGTTGTGAGCGGCGGCAATGTTTCATCGGAATTATTTTCTCACTTGGGAGTTAAAACCTGAATCTGCTTGGCGGCCAGGGAAAAGAACTAAAGCAACAGATGAGTTGACCTGAAAGACACCGTCTATTCCTTCAGTCAAAAGATGTGGCGTCAAACCTTTAGCATAAAAAAATGAGTAGGAGCTTAGAATTGCGGTCAAAGCGAGGAAGACAAGTTGGACCGGCTCTCTGGCTGAGACCGAGCCTATTGCTGGTTTCAGGACTGATTTTTTTATTCCTGAGTGGGGCGTGTCACCGCGAGCGTACGTCTATTTACCGAATTGGTTATTTCCAAGTTGTGGATTCCGTCACGGCTAATGAAGCCCGCCGCGGTTTTCTTCAGGCGCTGCAAGAAAACGGCCTCTGGCCAAGCCCTTATCTGGATATAGAAGTTCGTAATGCCCTGGGTGAGATTCAGCAGGTTCACGCCATAGCCCAAGAATTTGTCCGCAAAAAGAAAAACCTGATTATTGCCCATTCCACCCCCTGTTTGCAGGCTGCTTTGATGGCCACGCGAGAAATACCGGTTATTTTCCTGGCGGTAGCCAATCCTTATCTAATTAATGCTGGTCTTTCGGCCGAAGAGCATTTGCCCAATGTGACCGGCGTTGCCTCCACCGGACCGATAAGACAAACTTTAATCCTGATTAAAGAAGTTTTGCCCTTAGTCCGAAAGGTTGGGACGCTCTGGACGCCTTCCGAGATAAACTCGGAATATTATTTGCAGCTAGCTAAGGAAGCGGCGGCCGAACTAAACCTGGAACTGGTCACCGTACCCGTGAGTTCCCCTCAGGATGTGCTTGTCGGCGCCCAGATTTTAGTCTCAAAAAAAATTGATTGTTTTTTCCCCATATCCGATAACACCATCAATGCTTCCTTTGCCTCTATTGCCCGGGTAGCGGAAGAAAATAGCGTGCCCCTCTTTGGTAGTTTTCTCTTAGCGGCTCATTCCGGAGCCTGTGCTGCTTTGGGTTTGGACTTTTTCTCCTTGGGTTATGAAGCTGGCAAATTAGCCGTGCGCGTGAAGAATGGCGAAAGCCCTGGCGACATTCCTTTTCTAAGACCCCAAGAAATAAAGCTTTATCTCAATCTTTTGGCGGCGAAAAAACAGGGGGTTACCTTCCCGCCCGATATTTTGAAAAAAGCTGACGAGATCATTACAGTCGAACAGGAAGCTCAAAAGTTTAATGGTAATTATTTGGGCAGACTGACGGTTATCTGGTAAAAAATAGGTAAATATGTAAGGTGCCACCAAATTTTTTAAAAGGAAAAGAGAGCCCGGCCGCGGCGGGACTTGAGTTTAACGGCTTGCTTAATGGCTCTGCGGGTATAACGGCGGGCTAATTGGATAGCATCTTCCAGTTTATATCCCCTTGCCAGATAGGCCAGAAGAGAAGCCGAAAGAAAGCATCCCGTGCCATGAACTTGGACCGGAAGCCTTTGGCTCTTGATGACGTGGCTCTTTTTGCCTGTAAACAGAACATCAAAGATTCCGCCTTTTAAATGGCCTCCTTTGAGAAAACAAGCAACCCCTGTAAGCTCGTAAACAGCCTTAGCTGCCTTTTCCATGTCTTCGAGACCGCGGATTTTAATTCCGGTCAGCAGCGTCGCTTCCTGAAGGTTCGGGGTGATGACAGTGGCTCGCCCGCCAATCGCTTTAATAAAGGCAGGAATGGATTCCCGGTCCAAAAACCAGGCGCCGGAGCTGGCGCGAAAAACGGGGTCAATAACTCGGGGCAGGTGGGCCAGTTCTTCTAAGATTATTTTTATCACAGACAGATTAGCTTTTTTTCCCACTAAGCCCACCTTTATTCCCCGCCAGGCAAAATCCCTTTTGAGCGCCCGATACTGGGAGAGAACAAAGGGAGCGGGCAGGGGTATTACATCCAAGACTTTTTGGATGTTTTGGCTGGTAAGGGCGGTTAAAACCGCTGTTCCCTGGAACCCGAGGGAGCGAAAAACCTGCAGGTCCAAGAGCACACCGGCACCGCCCGAGGGGTCAAAGCCAGCTACCGTGAGAAGAATTTTTTTCATCCGAAAAATATGCTAATATACTGCTCAGAAAATTAAAAGGACCATGAAAAGCCGAATTCATGTTTTCCTTTCGGGTCGAGTCCAAGGGGTTTTTTTTCGCGATTTTACCCGGCGCTGGGCCCAGAGTCTGGGTTTAACCGGCTGGGTTAGGAATGTCTTTGACGGCCGGGTCGAGGTCGTGGCTGAAGGCGAGGAAGAGAAACTGAAGACACTTCTGGAAAAATTAAGGGAAGGGCCTCCCCTGGCCAGAGTAGAAAAGGTGGAAGTGAGCTGGGAGGATTACAAAGCGGAATTTAACGATTTTACGATTAAACTGACTTTTGATTAACTCGGCCTGGTTTTTTCCCCGCCTTAAAGCGCTGCCGGCAGTCCTCGGAGCAAAAATAATAAACCTTGCCGTCAAATTTTTCTTTGACCGCCTCTTCTTCGGGCAAATAGGTTTGACAAATTTCATCCTTGACCATCACTCCTGTAAGCCGTGGTCGCTTGGGGGAAGGCTGGGAATAGCGGTTGACATTATAGACAAAGCGCCAGATTTGAAAGGCTAAGTAAATTAAAGCCGCCACGAAGAAAAAGCGAAGCATTTCTTCTTGACTCTAACTTAATCAGACTGAGCTGTCAAACAAGGTTGCTCTTTTTAAGGCTTGAAGCGGGCTGAAAGGTTGAGTAAGATTTAGGTGGATTAATTTTTGGGAAAGGAGAAATAATGGATTTTAAATTATCGGCCGAGCAGAAGGCACTCCAGGAGTCAATCCGTCATTTTGCGGCGCGAGAAATCAAACCGCTGATAAAAGAAGCTGACCAGAAAGGGGAGTGGCCAGAGGGTTTAACCCGAAAATTAGGTGAAATGGGCCTTTTAGGCATCGTCATTCCGCCTGAGTATAACGGGTCAGGCTATTCCAACGTTGACTATGTCCTGATCCTTGAAGAAATATCCAAGGTCGACCCGTCAGCGGGGTTGGTTGTCGCCGCCCATAATTCTCTCTGCTGTAATCATCTTCATCTTTTTGGGAATGAAGAGCAGAAACGTAAATATCTACCCCGACTTGTTTCTGGGGAAACTCTTGGCGCTTGGGCGTTAACTGAAGCGGAGGCCGGTTCAGACGCCGCGGCCATCAAAACGAGGGCAGTCAAGAAAGGAGACCGGTGGATTCTTAACGGTTCCAAGATGTTTATTACTAACGGTTCCTTGGCTCAAATTGCGGTGGTTATGGCCGTTACTGACCCCACCAAAGGCCGCAATGGCATTTCGGCTTTTATCCTGGAAAAGGGGATGAAAGGTTTTAGAGCCGGGAAAAAAGAAGACAAATTAGGCATCAGGGCCGCCGATACAGCGGAGTTGATTTTTGAGGAGGTGGAGGTCCCGGAAGAAAATCTTGTTGGCCAAGAAGGCGCGGGCTATAGAGCCGCCATGGCGGTTCTTGACGGCGGCCGGGTAAGCATTGCTGCCTTTTCCTTAGGAATAGCAGCGGGAGCTCTGGAGGCAAGCTTAGCTTACGCCAAGCAGAGAATCCAATTTGACCAGCCGATTATCAATTTCCAGGCGATCCAGTGGATGCTGGCTGACGGATTTACCGAGCTGGAAGCGGCCCGGCTTTTAACTTGGCGAGCTGCCTACTTAGAGGACCAGGGGCAAAAGATTCCCAAGGAATCAGCTATGGCCAAACTTTTTGCCAGTGAACTGGCGGTTCGAGCCTCCAGCACCGCTGTTCAGATTTTCGGCGGCTACGGTTTTACCAAAGATTATCCGGTGGAAAAATTTTATCGGGATTCTAAATTAGCCACAATCGGCGAAGGAACTTCCGAAATCCAACGCTGGATAATTGCTCAAAAGGTGTTAGCTGAATATTAGGGCTTTAACATCCGACCTGGCAGTCAGGAGTGAAAGTGAGTTGGAGAAAAAAATTGCCTAATTTAAATCGTTTAAACCTCTCACCTTCTTTGCTTTCTCTTATTCAAGCGGTCAGGAAGGGGGAGCCGCGAGCGATTGGACAGGCAATTTCTTTAGTTGAAGATAACGGGCCAGAATCTGATGCCCTAATGCGCCGCCTGTATGCTTTGAAAAAAGAGGCCCTGGTCATCGGAGTCACTGGTGCTCCGGGCACGGGAAAAAGCACGCTCGTCGACCAGTTGGTGGCTATGTTTCGAGCCCAAAAAATTCCTGTGGGCGTCGTCGCCGTCGACCCCTCGAGTCCTTTTTCTGGCGGCGCCATCCTCGGCGATAGAATCAGGATGATGCGCCACAGTGCCGATAAAGGGGTTTTTATCCGCAGTATGGCGACGCGTGGTTATCTTGGAGGGCTGGCAAAGGCAACGGGTGAAGCAATCACTATCCTGGAAGCAGCCCGCAAGAAATACATTCTGGTCGAGACAGTGGGTGTGGGACAGGACGAAATTGACATCGTCCGCCATTCCGACCTGGTTCTGGTCGTGCTCACTCCTGGGGCTGGAGACGAGATTCAAGCGTTTAAGGCCGGGGTGATGGAGATTGGCGACATCTTCATTCTGAATAAGGCCGATTTGCCAGAAGCTGACCGGGCAGAACGACAGCTCCGGAGTATGCTTGAGCTTTCTGGTTCGAGTGAATCTTTGCCGCCCATAGTCAAGACCGTGGCCACCAAAGGTGAGGGAATTAAAGAACTTTATCTAACGATAAAAGCCTCGGCCGCAGCAAGGAATAAGGATTTTATCCTCAACCGGCGTCGTGATCTGACCAGTTGGCTGCTTCGCGAACTCATCCGCGAGCGGCTTGCAGCCAAACTCCTAACGGAGGTCAGGGCAGCGGAATTCGAGACCTTGGTGGAGAAAATCATAGAGAAAAAAGTCGACCCTTATTCGGCGGCGGATTTGCTTTGCAGCCGGTTGACTACAACGGTTAAAAAGGGAGGAGGGAAGGATGAAGATAAAAAAAATTGACCACATAGGGATTGCAGTCGAAAACCTGGAAGCAAGTCTGGAATATTGGGCGGATAAACTGGGTTTGGAAAGAGGCGAGAGCGAGGCGATTCCTGAAAGGGGAGTTAAGGTAGCCTATCTTTATCCAGAAAAAGGTCCAGCCTTAGAGCTCATCACGCCTTTGGGGGAAGAGAGCCCCGTAAGAAAATTTTTGGAGAATAGGGGAGAGGGTATCCACCATCTTTGCTTTAAAGTGGAAAATTTAAAAGCGGTGATGGAGGAGTTAAAAGAAAAAGGTCTTTCCTTCCTCCAGGAGGAACCAGTGCGGGGCGCGGCAGGGGCCCAGGTTGCCTTTATCCATCCCCGCGTGTTTAACGGTGTCCTCCTTGAGTTCAAACAGAAAAAAGCAGAAAAAGAGAAAAAAGAAAAAAGGAAATAAGCCGGAATGAAGCCAATCAGTTGGTTCTTTTTCCTTTTTGGTTTTTTCTTTCTCCTTCTGGGTGTTGTTTTCAGCTTAGCGGGGAAAATAAAGTGGTTGGGCCAACTGCCTGGCGATATAATTATCCGCAAAGAAAATTTTACCTTTGTTTTTCCGCTCGCCACCTGTCTTTTGCTGAGTCTCGGGCTGAGCTTAGTTTTATGGCTGGTTTCTAAACTACTCGCTCGCTGAAAGAGAATAGAAGTAGCGGGTAAGGCAAGAGGCTAACGCAGATGGTGGATGGTCATCACCCAACGGGCAAAGCCGCGGGCCTCTTCCAGGTCATGCTGGTCGGGATGATGGTGCGCTGAAGCCGCCATTTCTACCCAGGCTTCGTGTTCAGGGGAACGACGCAAGATTTCCAGAGCCGCGGGCGAAACGCGGCCTCGACAGGTAAAAGTGCCCACTATTTTTATTTGAGGAGCCACGGCCGCGGCGTATTCCAGAGCTTGGCGGGAAAGCTCGCCTCCGGTTAACGAACCATGAGTGGAGAAGAAAGCCACCTTTTTCCCCTGAGGTAGCTGACGAAGAAAGGTTTCGACTTTATAGGGGATCGAGTGGCTATGCACTGGAAAGCCGATAAAGAGGAGGTCATAGCTTTGGGGCTCTTGAACCTCACTGATGGGAAGAAGAATTTTTTCCCCTTCTATGGCCTCGAAGATGGCTTCGGCCACCTTTTTAGTATTACCAGTTAAACTGAAATAGGTTATAAGTACCTTAGCCATGGTTCAATTTTCCCAAAAATTAACGCTAAAAGCTATAGGATGGAAGCAAAAAATTTACTTCTGTCCCGCTGCTTGAATGAGGCCGCTCGGTTTATTCTGACGTCCTTTGCCCGCGTGGTAAGAAGACTTTAACCCGTGTACCTCGCTTTGGTTGACTAAAAATTTCTATTGACCCGCCATGGTCTTCGATTATTTTTTTAGCGATGGGTAGACCGAGACCAGTTCCTAAATCTTTGGTCGAGAAATCAGGCTCAAACACCCGCTGTAAAGTTATTGCGTCCATGCCTTCGCCGGTGTCGGTTATGTTGATTAAAAGGCCGGCCTCTATTTCCTTGGCTTCAATTAAAATTTCCCCTTTTCCCCTTATGGCCTCAACTGCATTAATGATGAGGTTGCGAAAGGCGGTTTTTAGTTTATCGCGGTCGCCATTGACCCCAAGATTGGGAGGACAACTAAAACGAAAGGTGAGGCGACTGGATAAAATTCTTTCATAGGGTAGGATGATTTCTCGAAGCAGCGGGCCGAGTTCAAAGAAAGTTTTTTCCAGCCGGCCTTCTCGGGAAAAAGCCAAGAAGTCTTGCGCTATTTGCCGCAAATTCTCGACTTCGCTGATGATGTAAGCCACGGATTCCCGCAGAGCCGAGGCTAATTCTTCTGGTCGCTCCTCATAGACCCGGAGCAGATGTTCCGCCGAAAGGCGAATCGGCGTGAGGGGGTTCTTGACTTCGTGAGCTACTTTGCGCGCCATCTCGGCCCAAGCGGCCTTTTTGCTCATTTCAGCCAGTTCCTGCTGGTGCTGCTTCAAACTTTTAACCATCCGGTTAAAACCGTCAATCAAAGTTTGGATTTCATCTCGGCCCCGATGGGCGATAAAAACCTCCAGATTTCCGGCGCTAACCTCTCGCGTCGCGGTAAGTAACTGCTTAATCGGCGTGATAACTAAGGAACCGAGGCTTCGGGCGAAAAGCAAGACGACAATTAAAGAGAGGGCCGAAATAAAACTAAGAAATTCAAAAAGTTCTTCTTGAGAACGAGCTATTTCCTGGCGTTCTAAAGGAAAGGGGAGGGCAATAAAATAGAGGGAACTTTCCAGATTGAGGGGCAAAGTCAAAGTTTGGAAGGAATAACCGCCGATTTTTTTATGCCAGACACAATAAGGCTGTTTTTCCTGCAAAAGCCGATAAGCTACTTCGCCGTCGAGGTAATCGGGTAGAACGCCTGAGTCGAAAAACTCCTGGCGGCTGGAAGCCATCAATCGGCCCTGTTGGTAAATATTGACATCATTGGCGATAGCGGTGCTGACCCAAAGCACAAGGTCTTCCAAGGAAATGGGGGTGGTGGCTTCTTCTTCTTGAAAAAAGAGAAAGTCCTCGATAATGTTCCGGGCGATACGAGCCTGGATTTCGGCTTTTTCGCTGAAACGCTCGCTGACCATTCGGTTGAAGAAGTTCTGGATGAGAATAGTGAATGGGATGAGGAGGATAAGGATTATAGCCACGAAGGAAGCATAAACGCGGCTCGAAAAAGCCCAGAGAAGAGAAAGCAGGCGACGCCGTCGGCTAAAGATGTCAGTTAACCAAAGCGGGAGATATATTAAAGCGAGCAAAGGGAAAAGGATTTTAAGGTATTCGACCACTAAGGTAATGAGCCTAACCTTCGGCCAAAAAATAGCAATGACCTTATCCTGATTCCAGAAATAGAAAACCCGATAGCTTCGCCCTCGGTCCTGCAGCGAAGACCAAAAGGCAGTCTGGGGGAGAGACTGAAGCCTTTGCCAATCTTGAGCCGGTATACCGGTAGTGAGCCGAGCCGGATTAAAAACAGCCTGGCCGTCGGCTCGAAAAGAGGCTAAGCCAAAGCGAAATTCTTTAAGAGATGGAACAGAGGGAAAGCGGAGCAAATCGAAGTAAGGAACAGCCGAATAAAGAAAAGGCAAAATTTCCTCGTCCAAAAGAGTGAAAATAATCAGCCGGCCCAGAAGATTTTCGCCTTCGCTAAAATCCTGATAAGCTACTAAGAAGGTTTTTTCTCGGCCCGGGAAGGGCAAAGTGAGCCGGAGCAGCGACCACTCCGCACTCGTTGGCAATAAGGGCGTTGGCCGGAAGAAAAGCGGGAGATTCAGGGAAAAACGGGAAAGAAGCCTTCCCTCCGGGTCAAGGATTTCTAAGCTGGAATACCAATTAGAGCGAGCTAAGGAAGTTTTTTCCCAAAGAAAGCTGGCCAGGTTTCCCTCCAGACCTCTTTTAAGGAAATGGCGGATGGTTTCTTTCTCTTGGTCTAAATTAGGTAGTGAATCTCGCAGCAGATATTCCGCCCATTCCGCTTGCGCCAGGACTGAGTCTCGCAGAAAATTCTCAGTTAACTGGGTTTCTTTAAGCCTGATATTAAAATGAAGGGTCAGTTGGAAGAACCCGATGGTGAGAGCTAAAACAAGCCACCGAAAAAGCGGCCTCCGTTGGAAACGAGGCAGAGAAAAATAAAGATAGAAACCTAAGAGCGACAGAGAAAGAAGAAGACTGTTAGGCAGGCTTATCTCAGGGCAGAAAAAGGTGAGAGACAATGAGAGGAGGCCCAAAGAAATTAAGCCTAAAACTAAACGAGGCAAGCTGGGCCACAAATTTTGGGCTAGGCGCAGAAGGAGAAAACTCAAAAGTGTCGCGGTGGCCAAAAGAAAAAATAGGCCAAAAAAAAGAAGAAGGGAGGGTAAGAAGGGCGAAAAACGGAGAAGATGGGTGTTGCTATTGACGTTAACCGCCCTGGACACTGCATAAAAACCGATAAAGGGGAGAACGGAAGTCAGAGAAAAACCAATAGCCGCCATGACTCTCAAACCTGAGCGGGGCTGGTTTAGCCAAGAAAGAAGAAAATGGCGTCGGTCGATAATTAAAAGCGCCGTTATTAAAAATAAAGAGAGGAAAGTCAGAAAAAGGTCAAAAGGGGAAGCGAGTAGGCCGGCCGGCGAGTGAAGCGAGGCCGTAGAGGGAGCAAAGACAGCCGCCGTGAAGCCCCAAAGATGGCCCATTTTTAAACTAATCAGTCTTAGTCCCAGAAGTCCTGCCAAACAAAGGAACAACGGACTGAGCGCGTGAAAACCATTTTTTCGCCAGAGGATAAAACCGCCTAAGGTTAAGCTGAGGAAAGCGGCTCCAAGAATTAGCCACGCAGCTTTTTGCCAGCCTCTTTTCTGACCTTCAATAATTGAGGCTGGAGCCGACGACCGAAGGTTGACTGTAGCTAATAATCTTTGGGCTTCATTCCGCAGCGGAAAAAAAATGGTGAGGATGTCAACTCGGGAGCGCGGTTGACTAATATATTCATCTCGATGCCGCGCAAATATTTTTTCGAAACCGGAGACATCTTCGCTATCTTCATAATAATCTACCAAGATGTTTCCCTTTTCTTTATCTTCCAGGAACTGATAAGGCTGGAGAAAAGGGGTAGAAAATGAAGGCCGGTAGCTAAGAAGACGGAAGAAAGCTAAACGTTCCTCTTTTCTCACAGGGAAAACAACGGTTAAAAATACTGAGGTCCGATAACGGACGACGTGAGTGATTCGGTCGGCCGGCGGAAGAAGCGAAGGCGGCACTACTTGTCCATACCAGAAGAGCATGGTTTCGCCTTTGAGGTAGGCCACCCCTTCTTTTTCCAGGTCAAGTCGCAGAGAATGAACCGAGCGGCGAATCGCCTCCAATTCAAGAGGCAGGGAGAGAGAAAGGTTTTGTCCTCGCTGGACGAGGTTAGCTCTTAAGGCCGCAAATCGGTTCTGGAGGAAGCGTTCTTTGGCCCGAAGCACTTCACTTTGGGCGGGAGGGCGAGTGCGAAAAAGCCAGTCAGGAAGAGTGAGAGAGGCGATAAGGCAAAGGCCTGCTAATACCCCCAGTAAAAAACTCAGCGCGAAGAAAAAAAGAGGCGGCCTTAAAAATTTCCTCAGCCTCAAATTTTTTCCGCTCTCATTTCGATTATCTTCCATCCGGCCTTTCCCCGTTGGTTAGCATTAACAAGCTTGACCAGAAAATGAATTCTGACTACGTGCTGCCGGAGCTGCCTTTTATCGCTGAAAGACCAACGCGCCCTAATCAGCCACCGCTCCCGAGGAGGGACAAAGGGAAAATTAGTTTCGATAAAAAACTCCAAAGTGGGATAAGCGGCAAAAAGGCGCTCAAAAAAGACTTGCGCCTGCTTTGCCGTCAAGATGTCCGAAAATGAAATTGGTTCGGGAAGGGAAACTTGAATAGCGGCCGCTGGGTTAAATAAGCGAGCCAGGGTGGAAGCATTGTTCTGGAGAAAGGCTCTTTCCAGGTCATGGGCCGCTAAGGTAAGTAAATAAAGTGAAAGCGGTAAGAAGAAGGGTCCTAACCGGAACACTTCTCTTTTTCTCCAGGGGTCATGAGTTAGGAGAGAACTTGGCTATTCCTTGGTCTTTTCCATTTCTTCCGTAACAATGTTTTTAAGCTCTTCTCGAATACGGTCAATTTTTTCTAAGCGCTCGGTAATTTTTTTAAACAAAGGGCCCTGGCTCTTGATGCCTTCTTCGATCAAAAAGGCAGCGCTTTCCGAACGACTTTTAAACAAACCAGCATCAACTAACATGTTGAGCTTTTTGTTGCTTTCTTCATTGACCCGGATGGTGAGGACGATGTTTCTGTTAGCTAAGGCTTGGTCGATAGCCTTTTTAATCGAAGCCGTGGTTTTGATGGCTAATTTTTCTACCTGGGAGCCGATTTCCTCAATCTTCGCCACAATCTGGTCCCTTTCCTTTTCACCATCCATGGTCATCCTCCTGTAATTTGTAAGCTAATTACAAACTACTAAAATTTTTAGGGCCTGTCAATAGAAAAAATCATTCCCCTTTTGGTACATGGAGACCAGCTTTTTCCCCTTCGAAAATTGGTGCCAACCGAAAATTGGAGCCCAAAAATTGGTGCCAAAAATTGGTGCCAACTCACATATTTACCTAAATTTACCCCCCCTTTTTTAATTTTTGCTTGCTTCTGATTCTTAGGCTAAGTTTAGTATTAAGCCGGCAATGGGCGAGCCATTATCTAAGGTTTCAGCTTGTAGCCTTCCCGAATCGTTTTTCGAGTCAACCTCTCAGCGCCGATGATGTCTGAGCTTGAATCAAATAAAGGGAGTAGCGCCGAGGGAAGAAAAGAATCCTTTGCCATGTCTGTTATCAGAATGCCGATTACTGCCGGCTCGAAAAAGGCGAGGACGAAACCGCGGAAAAGACCTGACCCAGAGCTGGGGTGTTTCGAACGTCTATTCGCCTTCCCCCAAAAGTGGAAGAGAACCTGCTAAACAAAAATTCTTTTCAAAAAATCTTTATTCTATATAGCGGTAATTTAGGCAATAAGAATAAATTAAAAAATATCGTCCCCCACAGAAATTAGTGACTAATTCTTTCTTAAAAAAGGAGGATGATAAGTTTTCCAGACTTGCGGGAAGCTCTTATTTTTTTTCTTCGGCCGGCGCTTCCTTCTTTTCAGCCTCTTTTCCGGCTTCGGCCTCAAGCTTTTTGGTCCGGATTGCATCCTTAATACTGCTTATGCCAGCGACCACGGCAATTAGTCCACCAAAAAAGAGAACCGGGGGGATAAACCCGAAGACGAGTTCATAAAACTCCCGCCACCAGACAAAGATAACCAGCAATAATCCTCCGGCCATGGCGATAACGCCACCGACGATCGCTAAATATTTCCCCATGGGCTTGCCTCCCTTTTGGTTTAATTTTGTTCAACAGAGGGCTGATTATAACAAATTAATTTATTAGTCGCAATAACTTTTTTGCCTTTAGCTCCAACCTAAATCCAAAATAAAACCTGGTTTTGACACTTTTTCTGACGATATGCTATAAGGGTTAGCGGTAAGAGGATGCGATGCACCCTTCAGCCAAGAAGCTAAGCTTAGTGGTTTTGGCGGCAGGAATTGGACGCCGCTTCGGCGGAGTTAAACAGCTCAGCGGCGTTGGCCCAGCGAACGAAACCATCATCGATTATTCTCTTTATGATGCCCTTCGGGCCGGTTTTGAGCGAGTAGTTTTCATCATCCGCCGGGCCATCGAGGCTGATTTTAAAGAGGTGGTTGGCCGCTTCTGGGAAGGAATAACTGAAGTTGATTACGCTTTTCAAGAGCTGAATTCGGCCCTTCCAGCCGGGTATTCAGTACCCGAAAACCGAAACAAACCCTGGGGCACTGGCCATGCCTTGTTGATGGTCGAAGGTAAAGTCACCGGGCCTTTTTTGGTAATTAACGCCGATGATTTTTATGGCCTCCAATCGTTCGAGGTTATGGCTCGTTTTTTGCGTCAGGTCAACCCTAATACCGACCTTAAAAACCCAGATATAAAACCAGAGTATGCCTTGGCAGGTTACCGTTTAGAGCAGACGCTTTCTTTTCATGGTTCAGTTTGTCGGGGCATTTGTCGGGTTGAGGCGGAGGAAGTCGTAGACATTAAAGAAATGAAGCATATTGAAAGAACTCCTACTGGAGCCCGGGCCCGCTTAGATGACGGCCGCTGGGTTGAGCTTCCTTCGGAGACAATAGTTTCGATGAATTTCTGGGGGTTTGAGCCCTCACTTTTTCCTTTACTTCATGCTGGTTTCGAGGCTTTTTTAAAGGTCTCGGGTCATGACCCTCAAGAAGAGTTTTTAATTCCTGAATTTATCGGCGAGCTGGTCCATTCAGGGAAGGCCCGAGTTCGAGCCCTGCCGACTGCAGAAAAATGGTTCGGAATAACCTATCCCGAAGACTTGGTTGATGTCAGGGCGGGGATTATGAATCTGGTTAAAACCGGCCTTTACCCAGCGGACCTCAGAGCCAGTCTCCTGGCGAGTCGAAAATGAATCGCCAGCTTTCAGAAGACAGGCTTAGGTTAGTGTTAACTAATTTTGGCCTCGACGGAACGCTCTCCAATTTCAGCCCTCTTGGACGCGGTCACATAAACGACACCTATTTAATTGAAATAACCTTGGCGCAAAGAACAGAAAAGTATACCCTCCAGCGGATTAACACGCACGTTTTCCGCCAGCCTGAGCTAATGATGGCTAACTGGGAAATGGTTATCGGCCACCTCCAGCTAAAACTTAGTCAACAGAACAGGTCAAAGCTCCAGCAACAGAGCTTGCGCCTGGTTCCAACTCGAGACGGAGGGAGCTTCTTTCGTTCGCCGGAAGGAGAATATTGGCGAGCCTATCATTTCGTTGACCACTGCCATACCATCGAGACGGCCACCACTCCGGAGCAAGCCTTTGAGGCAGGTCAAGCCTTTGGCCTTTTTCAGCGACTGGTTGTTGACCTTTCACCTGCGGTCCTCCATGAAACGATTCCTTTTTTTCATCACACCCCACGGCGGTTCGCGGACTTTTTGGCTGCTGTCGAGAGAGCCCAGCCAGAAAGAAAAAGCCGAGCCGCTGCCGCTATTGCTTTTGCCCTCGAAAGGCAACCGATGGTTGGGCTGGTGGCAGAGGGCTTGGCCTCAGGTTATCTTCCCCTCAGAGTAACCCATAATGATACTAAAATTAATAACGTCCTTTTTGACGATGCTACGGGCAAAGCGATTTGCGTTATCGACCTGGATACGACTATGCCCGGTTCACCCCTGTATGATTTTGGCGACCTGGTGCGGACAGCTACTTGCCCGGCGGCAGAGGACGAAACTGACCTGACGCTGATTAATCTCAATATCGAGCTTTTCCGGGCCGTGGCGGAGGGCTATCTTTCTCAAACGGCTGATATTCTTACTCCGGCCGAGAAGGAGCGTCTAATTGCCGCGGGAAATCTAATTACCTTTACCATCGCTCTGCGCTTTTTGACTGATTATCTTGACGGCGATATCTATTTCAAGGTGAGCCGTCCTGACCATAATCTTGACCGGGCGCGAGCGCAATTCCAGCTTCTCAAGTCGATGGAACAACAAGCCAAGGAAATGGCCCAAAACCTCCATAAAATATTAGGTGGGCAGTCTTAACCTCAACGAACCTTTTTCCCTCGGAGCTCCTTTCCTCCTTGCTTCAGAACAGCCTCGACAACTTTCCCCTCCGCGTCCAGGACAAAGGTCAGCTCGGCTTCAACGAGCCGGCCGAAAAAATGCGTCTCGCTGGCGGCTAATATCTCCATCCGCCTCTGCCCGGGCACTTGACCGAAGAAGCGATTGCCTTCCCGACTGATGCGCAGAAGCAGGTTAGGGGCAAACTCATAATCACCACAATAACGGTCCAATATTTCCGGCGGAAGGGAGACGGCCTTTCTTAGCTTCGGCCAGCTGAAGGGCTGGCCAAAAATAATTGCCGTTAAGTCGTCTTTGATTTGAGAAAGAGGGGCGAAATCAAAATTGCTCAAGATAATAAGGCAGAGGTCTTCATCCAGCCAGCGGGCAAAGAAACTCACGAAACCTTCGATGCCGCCGCTGTGCTGAGCTCCAAGCTTCCCCTGGAGGGGCTTTATTTCCCAGCCATATCCGTAGTTTCCAAGGAAAGGAGTGAACATTTTCTGTTTGGAAGCGGCGTTGAGAAGGCGCTCGCTCCTTAAAGCCTGGTCCCAAGCAAAGAGGTCTTCGACCGTGGAAAGCAGGCCACCGGCTCCGGCGGGAACTGTCATATCAATGTAAGGTGCGTTAATTAAATCGCCATCCCAAAGACTGTAACCAAGAGTCCGGTGCTTGATAATCGAGTTCTGGTCATCATAACCCGTGTCTAACATGTTGAGGGGCAGAAAAATTTTTTCCCGCATATAATCGGCGTAGCTACGGCCAGAAACTTTCTCGATGATAGCGGTGAGAAGAATATAATTGGAGTTGCTATAAGCAAACCGGCTGCCTGGTTCAAACTGGAGGGGTAATTTCTGGAAAAGTTCAATCGTCCTACCCAAGGTGGTGGGATTCAGTTTAAATTTTGGATATTCAGGAAGGCTGGTAAAATTAGGTATTCCCGAGGTATGAGTGAGAAGGTGATGAAGGGTGATTTTCTCGCCGGAGGGATAATCAGGCCAGAAGCGCGGCACAGGGTCTTCAACCTGGAGAAGGCCCTTTTCAGCTAATTGGAGAATGGCCGCAGCGGTAAAGGCCTTGGTCAACGAACCAATCCGGAATTTGCTGCGGACAGAAAGCGGTACCTGAAGCTCATAGTTGGCCAGGCCGTAAGCTTTTTCGAAGATTATTTTGCCTTTAAACCCGATGAGGACAGCACCGGAGAAACGGCCTAACTCGTTTTGGAGGTGAACATAAGCCTCAGCTTTTGAAGCAATTTCTTCTGCTGAGGGCTGAGCCCAGCTTAGAGTCTGAAAAGAAAAAAGGCTGAGCAGGCCAAATAAGCCTAAGCCTAAGCCTTTTAACCTCCCGATTTTCCCTCTCTCCATTAGATAGAGAGTTTATTTTTTTCGCTGGTCAGCGTCAAGCGAACTGGCGCTTTTTCCTTAAAAAAGCGGAAATAGGGACGGTCTTCTTGATTCCCATCCAATTTCAATAGCACTCTCTTTTCTTGTTCAACGGTTCTTGGCGAAGGTTTGGAAAGGAGGCTTCCAGAATGGCTTCGCTTCCGTTTAGATTTGCGACGGCGTCCCTTCTTTGCTTTTCTTGGCGCCGGCTAAACTTACCTTTAAGATGTGACTAATTTTTAATCCTTCAAACCAGGCTAAATAAAATGAAAAGGGAATGTCATCTTTCTTAGCAGCGATTTTTTAACCGGCGAGAACGCATTGATTCCTAAGCGCTCGGTGGCCCTAATTACTCCCGATAAAGGCGTGAAGGCGGTAAAGGTTGATAAGGAAGACCAGGCCCCGAGATGAAGACTTCCAGGTATTGGCCTCCTCGTTTTTCCAGGTATTCAACTTCAAGACGGTGACGGCCAGCCGCCAAGAAAATTTTTCCGTTAAGCTCTCTTTGACCAAAAAGGCCCCAGTTATCCACCACTACTTGGTCATCGATTTTGACCTGGAGACCATCATCTGCCCGGGTATAAAAGATATATTCGCCGCTTTCATCAAGCTCGAGCCAGCCATGAAAACGGAGGGCGAAATAATCTCCTCGGGTTGGTATCCCCTCCAAGGTGAGTTCATAGGTAAGGCCGGAGCGAAGCGGTGTTTCCTTAGTCAAGTCGGGTAAACGTTCCCAGTTACCTTCGTAATAATCATAGGCGAGGCCGTTAACAGCCTCGTCTACCTGAAAAAAATACATCGAAACGGGATGACTCATTCGGCCATTCGGCAGTTGGGTAGCGGCTCTCAGGGTCATATTTCCCAGAATATCTATAGGATAAGTATAAATTAAAGAATCTGGGCCGGGATAGGGGCCGTCGAGGGTATAAAGGATTCTTGCCCCGATAACCGGCGGGCTTAGAGTCAAGGTGATTTTTTCTGTAAGCCGCTTCCGGCCGCCTATTCCTTCCGGAGGCGGCACGCGATAATTGACACCTCTTAAAGCTAAGCGGTCATAATGAGCTCGAAGCCGGTTCTCAAAATCGGCCCAGTTTTTTTCCTTTAGACTCCAAACAACCTCGGCTAAGGCCCAGAGACGCGGGAAAAGCATATACTCAGCATGCTCTGGCGTGGCGATGTATTCTGTCCAAAGGTTGGCCTGAGCTCCCAGAATATGGGCCGCCTCCTCTGGTTTTAACCCTGGTGGAATAGGCTCGAAAGAATAAACTTTATCTATCGGCAAAAAACCGCCGATCGCTTTGGGTTCCTCGACTCGGCCCTGATAATAGTCAAAATAACAATGGGAGGTTGGACTCATAACCACATCGTGGCCAGAACGGGCGGCTTCAATTCCTCCCGCCACCCCTCGCCAGCTCATGACTGTGGCTCGCGGGGCCAATCCCCCCTCAAGAATCTCATCCCAGCCGATGAGACGCCGGCCTCGGGAATGGAGGAAAGCCTCGACCCGTTTGATAAAATAGCTCTGAAGTTCGCTTTCATCTTTGAGGCCTTCAGCTTTAATCCGGGCTTGGCAGCGGACACAGTTCTTCCAGCGCAGTTTGGGCACTTCATCTCCGCCGATGTGGATAAACTCGCCCGGGAAAAGCTCGCTGACTTCTGCCAGGACGTTTTCCAGAAAGGTGAAGGTTTCCTCCGACCCGGCACAGAAAACGTCGTTCATCACGCCCCATTCTGTCCCCACTTTAAAAGGCCCTCCGGTACAAGAAAGCTCCGGATAAGCTGCTAAGGCCGCTAAGGAGTGACCGGGCATCTCGATTTCAGGCACAATCGTGATGAAACGTCGTCGGGCATAATCGACTACCTCCTTGATATCCTCTTGGGTGTAGAAGCCGCCATAGGGTTCGCCGTCCTCCATGGTTTCCCGACGCCAGGCCCCGACCTCGGTTAGCCGCGGATATTTTTTGACCTCCAGGCGCCAACCTTGGTCATCGGTCAGATGCCAGTGGAAAGTGTTAAGTTTATAATAAGCCGCTAAATCAATTAGCTTCTTGACCCATTCCTTAGGGAAAAAGTGTCGGCTGGAATCAAGATGAACGCCCCGCCAGCGAAACCGCGGCTTATCGACAATATGAATCTGAGGTAAGGATAACGAGGTGACAGCCGTGGAAGCGGTGGGCAACGAGGAGCCGTGGCCCGCAGACTCCGGAGCAGAAACTAGAGGCGATGAAGAGGGAGATGGAGACGAGGCTAAATCTGGCAGGAGATTATATCTTAAAAGGGGAGAAGGCTCAGATTTAGGTTTTGTCTCCGCAATTGGTAGAGGTGAAGATTGACGAGTCGCAGGGGATAGGTTTGGCGATTCCGGATTGTCCAAGGATTGAGTCTGAGAAGCGAGAGCGAATTCAATAGCCGGAGGTAAGAGCTGCCATAAGGTCTGGACGCCATAAAAGAGGCCAGCTGCTTCGGCCGCATCGATGACCACATGACTGGAAGATACCTGAAGTTCATAACCCTCGGGGCCGTATTTTTGGACAGATGGTAAAAGACGAAGGAAGATGGCGCCGCGGAGCGACCTGGTTTGACCCGCCTCCTTTATTTCCCAAGGCCAGCCAGTAGCTTTCTTTAAGCCCGCCTGCAACTCCTCAGCAATCGATAAAATTAATGGCTCTTTTTGGTTAATGATAATGGCGCTTTTTTCTGAAAAGCTAAGCCGGACCCGGCCTACTTCTATTTTCCAAGGACGAGGGATTATTCCCACCTCAGCCGAAGGTTTGGAGACAGTGGAAAATAGAGAAAAAAAGGTCAGGCCGCAGAAAAAGAGGGCCAAAAAGAGCCGTTTGAGCCAGTTTGGACTCCTTCTTAGCCTCATCGCTCCCAGCCTCCTTTTTTATTTAGATAGAGCGAGCCGGATAATAGTATCCACAGGGTCACGCTCTATTCCCTTAAGGTTTAGCACCAATCCCTCGGGCAAAGCGCGCAAGCTGATTTTTTGTCCATTTTTCAGGAGGGTGGCGGCCACCAAAGGTCGGGTTAAGCCAGTAAGAAGGATGGCGTCTTCTTCGTAGTCTAAAAGATGGACGTAAATGGTCTTTTCTTTGTGCGTCGTTACTCCCCAGGCTTGCGGTCGAAGCGGGCCGCCTCTCGTCCCGTAGATGGCTTCTCCGTTGGCCTGGAGCCAGCGGCCAACCTGCCGGAGGCGGTCGACAAACTCGGGCTGAATTTGACCGTTAGGCATTGGTCCAACATTAAGCAAGAGGTTAGCATCATAGCCGGCGGCCTTTACTAAAAGCTGGACGAGCTCGCGCGGGCTTTTATAACGACGGTCATTAAGATTAAACCCCCAGGAATTGTTTATCGTCTCGCACATTTCGAGAGGCAAAGAGCCGATGGGTTGTTCAAGGTTAAAAGCCTGAGTCCTTCCGCCAGGCAAATCCTTTTCAAACATCTGAAAATCCTCGCCGGCGAGTGGCGTTAGATGATGGTTGTTGCCGATGAGAACCTGGGGTTGGAGGGAGTGGATGAGACCGTACAGCTCGTCGTAGCGCCAGTCGGCTTGCGGGCTATCCCAGTGTCCGTCGAGCCAGATAGATAAAATTTCCCCATATTGGGTAAGTAACTCTTTGAGTTGGGTTTTCATGAATTCTAAGTAGTGTGGCCAATTGCCTGAGCTGCCTCTTCGGAGAAGCTCGCCCGAGGCGTTGCGCGGGGCGTAATCAGGATGATGCCAGTCAAGGAGGGAATAGTAGAAACCAATTTTCACCCCCTGGCGGTGACACTCCTCACTAAGCATTTTCAAGATATCTCGACCGTAGGGGGTGGCCTTGACCACGTTATAATCAGTCGCTTTGGTCTCAAAGAGGCTAAAGCCGTCGTGATGTCGGGAAGTTATAACGATGTAACGCATGCCAGCCTCACGGGCTAAGGAAACCCATTCTTCGGGGTTAAAGGCAATGGGGTTAAAAAAAGCGGTTAGCTTTTCATAATCAGCGGCGGGGATTCTTCGGTTAAACATGACCCATTCGCCATCACCCAAGATGGAGTAGAGGCCCCAGTGGATAAATAGGCCAAATTTGGCTTGTTGAAACCACTCCCTGAGTTTAAGATTGTCTAAGGCGGGCTGATAGCCAGGTTGCGGTCGTGCTTGACCTAAAATAGCTAAGCATGAATTAAAAAATAAGACCAACCAGGCTAATTTGATGAGTCTTCTCATTTAAACCTCCTTATTCCCTTCTTGTTCAGCCGAATTATAATAATTTTGCCTTGATTTATCGACTTGGCTAAGCCAAAATGTTTTTCCTTATTTTATTCAGAATTTAGAAGGGAAGAGGAACAATGCAAGAAAAATTACTGTTAATACCGGGTCCAAGTCCGGTTCATCCCCGGATCATTAACCGTCTTTCTTTGCCGACTGTCTCTCATTTGGCCGCGGAAATGGTCCAGGAATTGCGGGGAGCGGCCGATAACCTGAAAAAGATAGTGGATTGCGCGGCGGGCGAAGCCTTTATTATCGCGGGCGCCGGGACGCTGGCCATGGAAATGGCAGTGTTGAACACGGTAGCGCCGGGTGAGAAGGCTTTGATTATTTCCCATGGTTATTTTGGCGAAAGAATGGCGGAAATTTTCCAGGCTTTTCATCTCGAGGCGGAGGTGATGAAGGCCCCTTGGGGCGAAGGCATTTATCCCGAAGACTTAGAAAAAAAGCTAAGACAATCTTCGTATGCCGCTGTGATCTGTACTCACGTCGATACGGCGACAGGAACGTGCGCCCCGGTCAAAGATTACGCTTCTCTCCTTCAGGGCAGGGAAGAGCTGTTTATTGTTGACGGCGTTTGTGCCACTGGCGGCCTCGAGGAGTTTATGGATTCTTGGGGCATCGACCTTATTCTCACCGCCGCCCAGAAATGTTTTGGGGTCCCACCGGGATTGGCCATCCTTGTTCTTTCGAAAAGAGCCCTGGAAAAGAGGAGGGCGATGCCTTCTATCCCAGCTTATTATTCTGACTTGCTCCGTTGGTTACCCATCATGCAGGACCCGTCAAAATATTTTTCCACTCCCTGCGTTAACGAAATCCGGGCTTTCTATGAGTCGACTTTGATTGTCTTAGAAGAAGGGTTGGAAAAGCGGTTCGCTCGGCATCGCCGCACCGCTGAGGCTATCAGGGCCGCTTTGCGAGAGCTCGGCTTTACTTTTTTTACCAATCAGGCTTTTCTGGCCGCCACGCTTTCGGTCGTCCGCTATCCTGAAGGGATAGATGACCGAAGCTTCCGAGCCCGGCTTTATGAAAACGGTGTGGTGGTGGCGGGTGGCCTTGGTCCGACGGCGGGCCGAGTCTTTCGGATGGGTCACATGGGTAATATTTCTGAGGACCAAGTAATCTTTGCCTTAGCCGCGGTCGAAAGAACCTTAACCGCACTCAGTTATCCGGTCAAAGCTGGAGCCGCCGTGGAAACCGGGAAGCTTTATTTGGAAGGGAAAAAGCCCTCTTAGGGCGGAATAAAATATATCAGGTAAAAAATGAGCAGTGTGGTTTACTTTCTTCCCGCTAGCCGGAAGGAAGGCGAGGAAGTCTTGGCGGCTAAAGTCGAAAAGCTGTACCTGGCGACGGGTTTTGACCGATTAATTAATCACAATGACTTTGTGGCCCTCAAAATTCATTTTGGCGAAAAAGGGAATACAGGTTATATCAAGCCGGGTTGGCTTAAGGGAATTATTTGTCAGCTTCAAGAAAAAACGAGACGGGCGTTCTTCACTGATTCTAACACCCTCTATATCGGCGAGAGGTCTAATGCGATTAATCATTTGCGGCAAGCCGCTGAACATGGCTTCTCTTACGAAGCAACGGGTTTACCGGTAGTCATCGCTGACGGTCTCTTGGGCGGCGACGAGGTGGAAATCAAAGTGGGCGGCCGAAGAGTCCAACGGGCCAAAATTGCCCGCTCCATTGTCCATGCCGACGCCCTGATTGCTCTTAGTCATTTCACTGGCCATGTGGCCACCGGCCTGGCCTGCGCTATCAAAAATTTAGGGATGGGTTGTGCTTCCCGGGCGGGCAAGTTGGAGCAGCATTCTGAAGTTCAGTTGCGCGTTAATCCAAAATTATGTATCAATTGCGGGCTCTGCCTGGATTGTTGTCCAGCTCAGGCCATTATTCAGAGCGAGGGAGCGGCCAAAATTGTCGCTGAGCGGTGTCTTGGTTGCGGCGAGTGCTTAGTTATTTGTAAGGTGGGAGCGGTAAAAATGCGCTGGGATGAGGATTCGCGACGGGTCCAGGAAAAGATGGTCGAATACGCCTTGGCTGTCAGGAATTATTTTGGACCGAAGGCTGTCTTTCTTAATTTTCTGCTTCACGTGACTAAGGATTGTGATTGTTTAGCCAAGAATCAGCCGGCAATAATCGATGACATCGGCCTTCTGTCATCCTTCGACCCGGTCGCCTTAGATAAGGCCTCGATAGATTTGATTTTGGCCAAGGCTGGTCGAGACGTGCTGCGCGCCGGCTATGACCTGGATTGGTCTATTCAGCTAAAATACGGAGAAGACATCGGCCTCGGTTTTATGACCTATGATTTAAAAGAGCTGGAATTTGACTCTGATTCTTAGTGTTTGTTGACGGACTTTTCGAGTGAGATAGTCAGCAAAAGATTCGGGCCGCTTTTAATAAGCGAGCAATCCCGCTTCTCCTCCGCCTCAAACGTGCTTTATTCTTTAGAAACGAATTAAAACGTGCGCCGTGAATCGATTCAGGGGAAAAAGGGAAGTCGGGGAGATGGGATTCGAACCCATGACCCCAGCGTCCCGAACGCTGTGCGCTAACCAGGCTGCGCTACTCCCCGCCGGGCTTTAATTATAGCCAATTTAACCTTCCTTCTCAATTCAGCTACCCAACGCTGGCCCAAGCGCCATGATAACGGGGGCTTTTCAGGCTTCACTTTAAAATAAGCTGGTTCTATTTTATCGGGGGTGGGTTCATCGTTGATACCTACAGGATGGCCTGGGGCGCAATCAGGTTTTCGACGCGGTTTCGTCATCAGCCTTCTCTCCGAGTTGCGGAAATTTGTCTTCCTATTCATAGACGTATTTTTGAGGCCAACAAGCTCCCCCGTGCCTCTGGCTTTGCCCCATTTAGTTTCCTAAAAAAATTAGGTAAATATGTAAGACACCAATTTTAGGCACCAATTTTAACGGACAGACAAGCCTTTCTTCAGACGATAAAAAACTTCCTGATTTTCTTTGATTTATAAACGGGAAATTCTTTATCGATGCCTGATTTATGAGACAAAATTTGCCTTAACTAGGGAAATTATTCGGGGGAATCAAAAAAGGAGAAACCCAACCGGGTAAAAACGGTCAAATTTTCTTTTTTGGCTTTAACCTCAAGGAAATTAAAGCCTTTCTTCCAAACTTCTTCTTGCGGTTCTAAATAAAGAAGGTAATAACGCGAGGCAGCGCTAAAAGCTTTTTTTAGGGCAGCCTCCGGGTTTTGCGAAGCCTCAACCAGCCCGCCAGTGGCTTTGGCAATCTTGGACATCATGATAAAAACATCTTCTGACCTTTCCCGCATCACCAGGCCGGTTATTTTAGGCGCATCTTTATTCAAGAAAAGAAAGTTTAACTGGGCTCCCGAAGAAGCAAAGGCTTCTTCCAGGGCGGGAAGATTAAACGAGAAATTACGGTGGAATTGCTGAAAAAGCTCCTGCAGGTCTCCAACGATATTGGGTTGATCCTGGTACATCGTCAGGAGTTCGTTCATCTTCATCGGGCTTATTTCTGGCAGAAATTCCCGTTGATATAAAAAGAAGACTAATTTCTGACCAGGCCGCTTCTGGATTAACTCGGCAAACTGACTGAGCCGGTGTTCATCAATCCTCCGGAGGACTTCCAGTTTTTGCATGTTGAGGCGGTAATTCTGAAAAAGGAAAGGCAAGCCCAAATCTTCGCTCACGCCTCCCAGTTCTTCAACCTCCATGGTGCTCACGCCGCCGATGCGGCGGACAAATCGCTTGAGCTCGTTAAGCAAGCTATTATAGAGCATATTTCCCTGCAAAATGTCTTTCCGCACTAACTCTAAGGTATTCTGAATCAGAGTGGAGCGGGGTATTGTTTCCATCGCCCGCGGTGCGAGAAGATAACTTTTCATCGGTGTCTGAAGCTCGAGGGTATCGCCGGGCAGAATTTCATTTTGGAACAAATCCTGGATAGCCTGAGCTAACTGGGGATGGTAATCGATCATTTGGAACATGATTAAAATATGCCGGCCAAGTTCGGGCTTAGCGATAAAAGCGCCCTCCTGTCTTTCTATCGTCTGTTTATTAACTTCAAGCAAACTGACTGCTTTTTGGGGTGTGTTTTCCACCATAATTTCGAAATCATCGAGCCCGAGGTGAGAGACAAATTGCTGACCCTCAAAAACTCTGACCGCTACCGGGATAAGGCTCGCCTTATTCTGCAGGTCAACTTGCCTATCGAGTGGGAGGAGCCCTTTATTGCTTTCTAAGGCTGAGAAGAATGAAACCAGGCCAAGAAAAATGAAAGCCAAGCCACGTAAAGAAACTGATTTTCGGTTTTGTTGGCCGCCACAATTCTTATTATTCCAAAAATTAACCGCTTTTCTCATTGTCTTACCCATTCAAACAAACCCTATTTTTTAACATTATAAACCATATTCTAACAGTTGTCCAAAATGCGTCTCAAACTACAAGACATGGTTTATACGTTGAGCTTTATTTTCTAAGCTTGGATGCGAAAAGAGAATCATAATGTCGGAGGCAGAAATCTTAAGGAATCAAAGAAAGAGACTCGGCGTTATCCGGCATTATGAAGAAGTTACACATAATGTCTCAAAAACATGTCGCTATTTTGGCCTAAGCCGCACGGCATTTTACAGGTGCTATCGAAGATACAGGGATTCTGGCGAAGAGGGACTCAAAGATCATTCGCGGCGTCCTCTCCATAGCCCCAGGGCAACGAAAACAGAGGTATTGGCAAAGATTTTATATCTAAGACAGACCTAACACTTCGGTCCTTCCAGGATTACGATGTATCTTAAACGTTATCATGATATCTGTATAAGTAGCTCAGGTATTCAAGATCCTTAGAAGACTTCATTTGAATCGACTTCCCCAAGATCAGCGATACAAGAGGCATGAGACCCGCTGGAGAAGATGCGAAAAGCCGGAACCTGGGCATAGAATCCAGGTCGATGTGAAGTTTTTAGAAAGAATCAAAGGACCTGCGAAGCGATACTCTCAATATACAGCCATTGATGATTGTAGCCGGCTTCGAGTGATGAAGATTTATGAGACAATAAACCAGAAAACCTCCATTCAATTCATAGATTATGCCCTTTCCAGGTTGCCTTTTAGAGCCCAAGTCATTCAAGCAGACAATGGAGCTGAATTTGGAGGGCAATTTCATTGGCATATCTTGGACAAAGGAATCAATCATGTGTATATTAAGCCAAGGAGGCCTCGGTTAAATAGAAAGGTCGAACGAAGACATAAGATCGATGATGAGGAATTTTACCGAATGCTGGACGGAGTTGTGATTGATGATGCGGAGCTCTTTAATGAAAAACTCAGGGAATGGGAAGACTTTTATAATTATAACAGGCCTCATGGTGCTTTAGATGGTCAAACTCCCTATGAGAGGCTCAGAGAAAAAATCAGGCTCTCTGTGTAAACAATCATGTTCAATCCCACAGCTTTTTGAAATTTTTTTGGAGCTGGCTTACGAAGAAAAGGTGGGATCAGTCGTCTTGAATAGCGGCGGGCGTCTGGGCAAGAAACAGGACTATAAGACGAGGGAAAAGACAGTCCCAGGAAAAATTATTCAGGGGCGATATCGGATATCTCCTTTTTAGGGTAGCCTTAAATATCGTCCTTTGCGAAGCCTTGGGCCAGCCCAGAAAATCATCAATCATTTTGCCAGCCTTGAGGACATTTTCCACGCCTCTTCCTGACATCTCAACTCTCTTGGGCTGGAGGAAGAAAAGGCCGGAACGCTTACCTTCATCGGAAACCATCTTCCTCCGAAATATCCCATGGTTTCCTCTAAGGCCCTTGGGATTTTCGCTCTCGGTTCATTCCAGGACGAGTGAGTTCCTGCGGAAGACGGCAATGATCTTTCCCTCTTCTTTCATTTCTCATTTGTCTGTCGTCAATTCAGTTTGGCGTTTGATTGTGTTAAATCCGCCTTCGAGGCCGGCGTTTCTCGCCTTGCTCAGGCAGACGCGGTCAGACCTCTGACGATGGCCAGTTTCTTGAAGGCATTCTCCCCTCATGGCCTGATTATGAATGACACTCCCGCGATTGCTTGGGCGCCTCAGGAATATATCCCGCCCGCAAAAGATGGGCCAGCTTCCAGGAGTCCCGCTCGTCCGTCTTGATCTTGGGCCTGCCGATCGCTCTCCCATCTTTAGGGTGCAGGACTGCCGTTTCAATCTCGAGCACCTCTAAAACATCGACCATCGTGCAACTCGACCTCCCCGCTTCTATCCCCGCCTTGACATCCCTTGCCCCTTGGAGAAATCCTTCTAACTCTCGCCGACGATTGGCCACTGTCCCGGACCTCCGTGCATTTCCTTAAAAAAGATTTTCCACCGGGAAGTCTACCAGACTCTCGAAGGAGGTACATCACGCCATATGTTATTTTATCCTCATAAAACCTTAGTGCGTTGCTTATAAATCTCGTGAATCTGCGTTGCACAAGCATCGGGGTTTTTAAGTATTGTCTTTCCCCAGAACGTGAGCACAACCCATCCCAAGGTCTGAAGAAAGTTCCTCTTCTGCGCGTCCAGTTCGAGCGTCTCTCGATTGGCGTGGACGGCAAAACCGTCGCAATAGACGGCGAGCTTGACATCGGGCCAGGCGAAAT
>CAZVIN010000123.1:0-15901 GCA_964627255.1 uncultured Eubacteriales bacterium | reverse complement strand
TTGGCGGAACACACGATTTCCAGTCGTGCCCCTTCGGCCTCTCGGGCATCTCTCCCTTCTATTAGATGGCGGAGGGAGTAGGATTCGAACCCACGTCCCCTTTCGGGGAAGCGGTTTTCAAGACCGCCGCCTTAAACCACTCGGCCATCCCTCCGTTATTTTAAAACTTTCTTTAATCCATCTCCTTCCAGCACCGGATTTTAAATAATTTTCTTTCTTACGTGCTTCTGTATAATCTGAGGCATACTCCTCATAGACAAGCCTCCAGGGACGTCCTCCCTTTGTAGATTTACTTTTGCCTGAATTATGTGACCTTAAACGATTGTTGGCACTCCCTTCTCTACTTGAACCGACATAAAATTTTTTTGTGCCTTCACTATACAAAATATAAACACACGGCATATTCAGCCCTTCTTAAAGCGGTTTTTCCGCCTCCGCCCAAGGCGGATCCGCCCCAGGCGGACAAGGCGGACCCGCCTCTGGCGGGCAAGACCGCCGCCTTAAACCACTCGGCCATCCCTCCGAGCTTTTTCATTTTAGCGACAGTAAAAAACTTAAGCAAGATTAGAACCCCTGTATCAGGTTCAGACACCTTCGACGCCTTGGAGGTCCCTCGAAGGACGATTCGGGAACGCTAAAACTTTCCAAGTCACTTCCTTCATCGGAGGATCAACTGGAAACCTGGCCAAAAAGTGAAAGAAGAGAAAAAGCAAGATAAAAAAATAGCTAAGTATGTGAAGTATCATTTTTTTTGGCCATTCAATTGAACCTATCCATTGACACCAATATAGATGAATAGTTGTCAGACTATACTCTTTTTAAAGCGCCGATTCAGACTCTATTTTCTCCATTCCCCCTAAATACGGCCTTAAGACTTCGGGAATGACCACCGTCCCGTCAGCTTGCTGATAGGTTTCCAACAACGCGGCCACTGTCCGACCAACGGCCACGCCGGAACCGTTAAGAGTATGAACAAATTCTAATTTGGCCTTGGGCTCGCGGCGAAACCGAATATTAGCTCGGCGAGCCTGAAAGTCGAGACAATTGGTTACTGAAGAAACCTCTCGGAATTTTTTCTGTTCAGGGAACCAGAGCTCGAGGTCATAAGTCTTAGCCCCTGCGAACCCCAAATCAGCTGTACATAGGGCCACCACCCTATAATGAAGCCCCAGACGTTTTAACACTTCCTCCGCATCCGCGGTCATTTTTTCCAGTTCTTCCATAGACTTCTCGGGCAAGGAAAAAGCCATGAGCTCAACTTTATTAAATTGATGCTGGCGAATAAGTCCCCTAATATCTTTGCCGTAGGAGCCAGCTTCGCGGCGAAAACAGGGGGTGTAAGCCACCAACCGCAAGGGCAGCTTCTTAGCGGTCAGTATTTCGTCTCGATAAAGATTGGTTAGCGGCACTTCGGCTGTCGGGATAAGATACCAACGTTTTCCCCTGAGTTTAAACAGGTCGTCTTCAAACTTAGGAAGATTTCCTGTACCAATAAGCGAAGCTTGGTTAGCAATAAACGGTGGCAGGATTTCCAGGTAGCCCTTCTCTTGTGTATGAAGGTCCAACATAAATTGAATAAGCGCTCGTTCCAATCTGGCACCAGCCCCAACATAAACGGTAAAACGAGACCCAGCTAACTTGGAAGCCCTTTCAAAATCCAGAATCCTGAGCCGCCGGCCAACTTCCCAATGAGGGGCAGGATTAAAAGCAAATTCAGGCCGCTGGCCGCCGCGCCTGATTTCTACGTTATCTCCAGAATCACGCCCAATCGGCACTGATTCATGAGGAAGGTTCGGTATTCTTAAAAGCCAATCGCGAATCTTTTCTTCAAGCTCTCTGAGCTCAGTTTCTTTTTTTTCTATTTCCTCGCCCACTCTGCGCATAGCCTCAATGAGCGAACCAACATCCTGACCCTGCTTTTTTTGCCGGCCGACCTGCTCGGAAGTTCGATTGCGCTGGAAGCGAAGCTCATCCACTTCTCGCTGGAGACCCTTTTTCTTATCAGCCAAGATAAAAAACTCCTCCAGCTCAATTTTTATGCCCCGAGTCCTGAGACGGGCTTCAACCTCTTCTCTTTTTTCCAGAAGCCAACGAGGGTCAATCATGAGAAGCAAATTATACCATAAAAAAAGCCGCCTTTAACCTCTAAATTATCAGCTCCCAGACCATACGAAGCTTTAGAGGGCTCAAATTATAAGCACTGAACTGAAAAAACTCCGTCATCCTCGAACCCGTAACTAACCTAGCGCTTCAAATTTTAAACCTCGAGGGGGAACAAAATTTTCCAAATCTCCTTTGGATAATTTGCCTGCGAGGATAATACCAGATGAGGCATCAGCTCTTCCTTCAGGGTAGAAAAGGTTGCAATCGGCTGACCTCTCTGGAATAATGAGGCTTCAGGTCGAAAAAAGTCGATGAAAACCAAGAAAAAGGCAATTTATATTTTTTTATCCTGCCTGATTTCAGCCGTCCTTATTTATCTCCTCTTAACTCAGATTTCCACCCGGGACCTTGCCCTTACAATCAAAAATCTTTATTGGCCCTCCCTTCTGGTTTATATGCTCATCTCCTTGAGCGGCGCTGTGGTCCGATCTTGGCGTTATCGACTTTTGCTCCAGCCAGAACGGATCAGCTGGCCAGGAATTGTTCTCGTCACTCTTGTTAAGAATTCCCTTATCGACTTGCTACCGGCTCGAATCGGCTCTCTCTCTTACATTTACCTTCTTAACCGCCGTCTTGGCCTGCCCTTTGAACCGGTGACCGCCTCCTTTGTCGCTGCCTTTTTGCTCGATTTTTTGACGCTGAGTCCATTTCTTATTACCGCTATTCTGATGGTTGGATTGGGAGTAGATGCTGTTGCTTCCTCGACTGTTTTGTTCGTTGCCGGCCTTTTCTTCTTTGCGGTTATTCTTGCCTTTATTTTGATTGTTCCTTTAGCTCGCCTCTGGCTGAAGATTTATGTTCAGCTCGGCCAGATTGTAAAGTTAGAAGAAAAAAACTGGTTTCGCCAATCAGTCAACAAAACTGAGGGCACGATCGCAGTTCTCAATTCAACCCGTCGGCACCAGTCTTTCTGGTTAATTTTTCTCCTTTCTTTTCTAATTCGCTTAGCCAAATACAGCTCTCTTTTCTTCCTGCTTCATTCGTTATTAAGAAGTCATGGTTTCAGCTTAGCTGCTTTGAGTTTTTGGCGCCTGATTCTGGGAACGAGTGGTGCGGAGCTCACCTCCGCCTTACCAGTCAAGGGTATTGCCGGATTTGGCACTTGGGAATCAGCCTGGGCACTTACCTTCCGGCTCATGGGATCAGAGCCGCAGCTGGCGATTATCTCTGGCTTAGGTATCCATTTTTTAACTAATCTTTTTGAATACACCTTAGGAATAGGCAGTCTTTTTCTTCTGGCTCTGCCTCGTTTTCGTCGCCCGGCCAACCAAAGGAGGGTCGAATGATTTCTTACTCTAACCCCTTTCCTCTCAGCTTGTCTGACCTGGAAAAAATAATTGAAGTCGCTTTGAGCCAGGGAGGGGATTTTGCCGATGTCTTTCAGGAATACCGTCGCTACCAAGCCGTGGTCATGGAAGATGATATTATCAAAGAAACCAGTGAAAGCATCGTTCAAGGCCTCGGCATTCGAGTCATAAACGGGGAAAAGACAGGCTATGCCTACACTAATGAAATTTCCTTGGATAAGGTCAAACAAGCCGCTTTGACCGCAGCCGCTATTGCCGCTTTACCCTCGCCCGTTACAGTCAAGCCTTTGGTGGCTCAAAAAGTAACGACTGATTTTTATCCCCTGAAAGTTTCTCCTGATTCGGTGCCACTGGACCAAAAAATCAACTTAGTCCGAGAGGCCTACCTTGCTTGTCAAGGTTTCGACTCTAAGATTATCCGCGTCAAGGCCGCCTTGGGAGACGTTATGCAATGGGTGGCCATTGCCAACTCTGAGGGACTGTACATCGCTGAAGCCAGGCCGATGATTCGTCTCAGCTGCGTAGCTATCGCCACCACGGCCGGCCGAAGAGAGGTGGGGTTTGCTGGCGCTGGGGGGCGAGTTGGCTATGATTACTTCACCGAAGTTAAGACGCCGAAATCCGTTGGCCAAGAAGCCGCTGAAGAAGCCCTGACGCTCTTAGAGGCAGTCGATGCGCCCGCCGGAGAAATGCCTGTGGTCCTGGCTGCCGGTCATAGCGGAGTTTTGGTACACGAAGCTGTCGGCCACCTTCTGGAAGCTGACTTTATTCGCAAAAAGACCTCCGTTTTTTGGGACAAATTAGGCCAGAAAGTTGGCAGTTCTCAAGTGCGAATCATCGACGACCCCACTCTACCCTCGATGCGAGGCTCATATAACTTCGATGATGAAGGCACGGGGCCCAAACCAACATTATTAATCGACCAGGGCGTGGTCAAAGGCTGGCTCCAAGACCGTCTCTCGGCCAAGCTTATGGGTTTACCTTTAACCGGTCACGGCCGGCGTCAGGATTTCACCTCTTTTCCCCTCCCTCGAATGGCGAATACTTACGTCGACCGGGGCGAGTACTCGCCTGAAGAAATAATCCGTTCGGTCAAAAAAGGTATCTATGCGGAAAGATTTGAAGGCGGTCAGGTAGAAGATTCGGGTAAATTTACCTTCACCATCAGCACTGGCCGTCTCATCGAGGACGGCCGCTTAACGGCGCCGATAAAGCAGGCCACGCTGATCGGAATGAATATCGAGATTCTCCATAATATAACCATGGTGGGCTCTGACCTATCTTTTAGCCCCCAAATAGGCACTTGTAGCAAGGAAGGACAAGAAGTTCCGGTGGGCGATGGCTGCCCTACGCTCAAAATCGCCAAAATGACAGTAGGAGGCCAGTTATGAGTCGCGAAGACCGGGAAAAGAAGTTCCGGGCCGAAATAAGAGAACTACAATTAATGGCTGAAAATTTAGTCAATTTTGGCCAGCAAATAGGCGCCGATGAAGTTGAAGTTACAGTGGCTACAGGTCAGGAATTCAGCGTTAACATCCGCCAGCAAGAAATTGAAGACCTAACTGAGGCTAACTTCCGTCTCCTCTCTTTTCGGGTGATTAAAGATAAACGCACTGCCTCGGCTAACTCCTCCGACCTCTCGCCAGAAACAATAAAAAACTTGATGAAGGCGGCTATCCAGAGAGCCACCATAGCCAACCCTGATGGGTATTCTGGCTTGCCCTCTTCTCTTGAGCCGCACGTTGACCCGGCCTCATTAAAGCTTTATGACCCAGAAATTCTGGCCATTGATCCTCGGTCAAAAATCAATTTGGCCTTAGAAACGGAAAAAATTGCCCTCTCTGACCATCGAATCAGCAATTCTCATGGCGCTAATTTCGCCACTTCTGTAGCCGCGATTATCTTAGCTAATTCCAACGGTTTTTCTGACTACTATGAGGTTACCTCCTTTAATCTTGGCGTGGGGCTCCAGGCAGGTGAAACCGACGAACGAGTTGAGGATGGCTGGTTTTCTTCTCGTCGCTTTTTCCGTGAACTCGACCCGCCCGAAATCATCGCCCGTAAGGCGGTGGAAAGAACTGTCAGGCTTCTTAAACCCAAAAAAATCAAGACCCAAACTGTCCCCGTTATTTTTGAGCCACCAATGACTGCATGGCTTTTGGGTTTTCTTTTCACCTGCGTGGCCGGGACTTCGATTTACCAGAAAGCTTCTTTTTTAGTGGATAAATTGGGCGAAAAAATCGCTGGCACCAATGTAACGGTCCTTGACGATGGCCTTATTCCCGGCAAACTTGGTTCCCGACCTTTTGATTCTGAAGGGGTGCCCACGCGGCGAACTCCAGTCATTGAGAGCGGCGTCTTAAAAAACTACTTATGCAATACGTATGCGGCTCGAAAGCTGAACCTCAGCTCTACGGGCAATGCTGACGGGAGCGGAGTAAGCCCTAATAATTTTTATCTGGTTCCTGGCCAGCTTTCCCTGGCGGAGATTGTCTCTTCTCTCAGAAAAGGCTTAATCCTCACGAAAACCATTGGTCATGGCCTTAACCCGGTAACCGGTGATATCTCACGGGGAGCTTTTGGGTTATGGGTTGAAGGCGGTGAAGTGGCCTACCCTGTTTCTGAGATTACAATCGCTGGCAACCTGGGAGAAATACTGGCTAACATTGAAAGTATCGGCAACGATTTAGGTTATGAAACGGCTGTTTGTGGCCCATCAATCAAGGTGGCCGAGCTCACCGTGGCCGGAGAATGAAAGAATTAAAATGGACCACACTCTCCAACGAGCGCTTGGGCACATGGAGCCGACCATTTTCATCCAGCCAGTAGCGAACTGACCCCACGAAAGGTTCTACTACGGGGTCTTCGGCCGGATAGCCCAACGCCAGAACACAATCAAGGCGATAAGAAGCGGGAAGATCAAAAAGGGAGGCAATTTTTTCTCGATTAATGGAAATTAACCAACAGCTTCCCACCCCTTCAGCCCAAGCGGTGAGAATCATGTTTTCCATGGCCGCGGCGACATCGTATTCATACCCCTGGTCGCGGATAGCCAAATTGACCAGGGTAAGTACATAGGCTACCGGCTCCTGCCCCGGCTTGGGATTTCCCTTGGGGTTAATATAGGCGGCCCAGCTTAAATGAGGGAATAATTTGTGACATAGGCTCGGTTCATCAACCACTAAGAACTCGAGCGGCTGTTTATTGGCCGCGGAAGGCGCTAAGCGGCCAGCATTGACAATCCTTTCCAGCAGCCCCCGGGGGACCAGGTCAGGCTTAAACTGACGAATGCTGCGACGGCTGATAATAACCTCATAAAGACCCATTGCCTTCTACCTCTCTTGATTAAACTACCCCTGCTTAAGGATAGAGTTTAATTTCGCGGCATAAAGACGACTTTCCTCATCTGGCGTCACCAGTTCGACCGCTTCAGGTGAAGAAACCCCAAGGCCAAGCTCGATGGCCCGCGAGATCTGTTCCTGTTCGGTAATCCGGCGCCCCATGATAGCCTCATTAGAACCCAGCTCCTTAAGAACAGCCAGTCCCGTCATGTCCACCGCGACCCGGTCAGTTCCAGCAACAAAAACATCAGCCTGAACTCTTTTCCCGGTGCTGGGTCCACCGTCAACAAAAGCTTCGATGCCATCAAGAATAATCAACTGCGGTCGGTAACCAAGGTTAATCTCGGCAATCATCCGCCTCATGTCAGGAGAACGATGAAGCTCGCGCATCAACCGCTTGGGGGTAAGGCCAACCGCTAATTTCAGAGACATAGTAAAAACACCGCCGAACCCGTGAGTTTTTAAGCAGCAAGTCGAAATGATATAGGGGGCATCAACCACTACCCTGGGGATGGCGAAACCTTCAGCCCAATGGCCTCCATCGGGCTTAAACTGAACCCAATCGGCCTCGGCCAAAGTTTCAAAATTAATTACTCGAAAATCCATCTCCTTGGCCAACTCAAAGATTCCCTTTTCTTCCATCACTTTCTCTGTGGCCGGCGGCCCACTCCGCTCTCCTAAGGTAATTGGCCCGCTGCCTCGATGTCTCACTTCTTCGATGATTGCTTTCAACGTATCATTATGAGTTGAGCCTGGCGCAGGGTCAGAGGTGTTGAAGTTGGGTTTAATGAAAATCGGCATTCCTTTAGGGCTGTCCGCGTCAAGGAGCTCTAAAGCTTTTTTTACCCCATCCGCCCTGTCTTTGGTCTTGATTAGAGCAACTTTAGTTTTCTTGGCTGTTTCTTGGACGGCAGGACTCTTTATATTTTTTAACGATTTTAACCCCATCAGGGGAATCGCCGCAGCTGCCCCCGCTGAAATTCGGATAAAATCCCTTCTGGCCATCCTCTGTTTCTTATCTTCTTTCATTACTTCGCCCTCCGGTTCTTAATTTATTTGTTTTTTTATATAATCATTTTACCATAGTTCACTCGATTGATTCCAGCCCATTAAATCTTGGTTCATTGGGGAAAGTAACCAACGGAAAGTTTGGCTACGCTAACACGACGTCCGGAACAAAATATCTGAGTGGTTTCTTTATTTAAACGGAATTCTTACCCGGCTCAGGTGCTTTCCAAGTAAAGATAAAATTAAAAATAAGGATGGTTAGGCCAGCTAAAATATACATCACTCTATAGCCAAAAAGGTCAGAAACCCAGCCAAAAAACGGCGAACCCAAGCCCATCCCAGCATCAAAAAGAGAGAGATAAAGACTAAGGGCAAATCCTTTATTTTCCCGGCCTAAAATATCAATCACATAAGTGCTGAGAGCCGGAAAAATGAGCCCTTGGCCAAAGCCACCGATAAACCCCGCCACAACAAGCAGCCCAAAGCTCCTCACCTGGGAAAGGAAAAGAACATTCAGCCCAATAACCAGAGCGGCTGGAAAAATAACTCTTTTTCGTCCATAGCGGTCCGAAAGGCCACCACCCCAAAAGCGAGTGAGAATCGCGGCCAGAGAAAAGGTGACAAAGAAGGGCCCCACATGCGAAATCCCGCTGGAACGGCTGAAGAGGGCAACAAAATTAACCATGGCTCCTCTTATGGCTCCATGGACTACAGGAAGGGAGGCCATGAGAAAAATAATTAAGGGAGCAAATGTTTTTAAGTTAAATAAAGCCTCCGCCCCTTCAGACTTATCGTTAGAAGTGCGCATGGTTTCCTTGGTGGCCAGAATGCAGCCGAGAGAGGCGAGGAGAAAAATAAGACTGAGGTTAAAAAGCCCCGCAAACCCGAATTGTCGAACGACCTCTTCCGCCATCAGAGGACCAAGGGCGCTGGCCACCAGACCGGCCACGCCAACAATACCCATAGAATGAGCCAGCCTTTCCACCGGCGCTAAGTCAGAGCAGATAGTAATGGTGGCTGTCATACTTACTCCCCATCCAAAGCCGGTTAAAGCCCTTAGGAAAAGGGGCAAAAGGCCAGCATCGCGTACCAGATGAAACATAGGAACAGTGAAAATGAGGAGCAACAGGCCAGTGAGGGAAAACCGCCGCCGCCCCTTTTCGTCGATCATCCGGCCAAAAATAGGTCTAACCGCAATGGCCATTATGCTGTGGATGCCCATGATCAGGCCGATGCGGCTCTGGGGCGGCCTAAATTGCTGAAGAAAAAGCGGAAAGAGAAAAAAAAGACTGACACTTAGGAAAAGAAAAAAGTAGCCCAGCAGGGCTACAAGAAAAGGCCGACTCCAGAAAGACCCGTTAGTTTCACCCATGTTATCCACAACTCGTTCCGGCTCATTTTTCTGTTTTGACCAAGGGACAAAAACAAGAAGATAATTTTAGCCTATCCCTTTCCTTCCAGCAACAATTCTTGGTTAAGTCTAATCTGGTTTTCTCATTACTTAGTCATATTTAGGGTATGAGTTATCCTTGTGCATCATAAATAATTTCGTTTTTCCAAAAGCTTCTTAATAGCAAATGACCTCAATTCTATAAAGCTCAAATAACTTTTTAACCGCCACTTTTTTGACCCCTAAGGGGCTTCTTCATTTCTCCTGGATTGAGAGGCTTTGTTTTAATTCTAAATCGCTGATTGACTAAAAAATTTAGGCCCGTCTGGAACGGGTTAGGCGGTAATGTGTCCAGAGAGGAAAAGAGATAAAAATTTTGACCACTTCAAAATTTTTAGCCAGATTTTCCTTTACGGTTTCAATCTAAAACTGTTATTTAGCGGCAATTGCCGCTTCTCTAAAGCTTATAGCCGATTCTCCGTAAAAACTCTTTGCGGAATTTAATATCTCCTTCTGTTTCAATACCTTTGGTCTTAACACCGTCAATGACTCCCAGGATACCCCGTCCCGTCTCGGTCTCAGCCACTATAACGTCCACGGGATTAGCTGTGGCGCAAAAAATGCGGCAAACTTCGGGCACATTTTTGATGGCGTTCAAAATATTAATGGGGTAGCCATTTTCCATAAAAATAATAAAGCTGTGGCCTGCTGCCAAGTTTAAGGCATTCTTCTTAGCCAGCTCAACGAGCTTCTCTTCATTCCCGGAGTAACGGACCAAAGCCGGCCCTGAGGACTCACAGAAGGCCAAGCCGAATTTGAGATGCGGGGCCGTAGTGACAATAACCTCATGGATATCCTCGACCGTTTTTATAAAATGAGATTGACCAAGAATAAAATTCATTTCTTCCGGTTTTTCGATTCGAACAACTTTGATTTCCATCTCTTCCCTCCTCTAAATTGTTATCCAGGCTTAAAAATTTAATCCATATTTTATTCAACTAATATCTCTTTGCCAAGATAAACCTTTAGTGCCTCAAGACCCTTCGCTAAATTCCGTCATTTTGAGCCAATTCTTTGACCTGCTTTCCAAAGATAACGACTACCCGGATAAAAAAGGTACCGAATTGGTGGCGATGAGTAGGGAAAGAGTGCTGGCTGTTTTGGGGTTTGGGGAAATTTAGCAAAGGGGGAATTGAAGGAGGGTTTTTTGACCTTGCACAGCCAGCGAAGCAAGGTCGTTAAATATATAATAGCAGATCGGCGCCAGATTTCAAGGGGGTGGAGTCTAAAAGCTAATAGTCAGCAGCAAAAAAAGAATCTTAACCCAAAAACGTTCTGCCTCAAGGAAAATCCATTCGTAGCAATCTTGTTTCTGTTTCGGCTATCTGCTTTGAGGCTTTTTATCCTGTCTTTTAAAAAAGCTCCTGCCATTATTTAGGACCCTTCAAGCGAGATTAGCCTAATTATTTCTTGGGATAAGCCGGAACCGGTGGCAGTTGCTTCTCCTTGGTCTTCAACTCCTCAAGAATCAGCTCGATAGCCTTATTCAGTTGCTCATCCACTCCCTCATATTCTTTGCCGGGGTCGTTATCAACATAAATATCTGGCTCAACCCCATGACCTTCGATAATCCATTGTCCCTCCAGGCCATAGGTAGCAAACTCGGGTTTATTCAGAAAGCCGCCGTCAAGTAAGGGCAGAGTTCCCCTTATTCCTACCACTCCGCCCCAGGTTCTCTTACCAACCAGCTTGCCCAAATTCATCTGCCGAAAGCGATAGGGGAAAATATCTCCGTCCGAGGCGCTGAATTCATCGATTAGACAAATCTTCGGCCCCCAGAGAAGAGCTTCAGGGTCAGGGGTAGACACGGCCCCCCGAGCAATCCCAACCATATGAACTTCCCGGGCAAGGCGTTCAATGATCATCGGCGAGACATTCCCTCCGCCATTTCCCCGGACATCGACAATCAAAGCTTTTTTGCGCAACTGCGGATAAAACTGCTTAACAAACTCATTTAATCCCCGCATCCCCATGTCGGGGATATGGACATAGGCCACCTTACCGCCTGTTGCTTTCTCGACTATCTGTCTTTTACTTTCGACCCAGTGATAATAATACAGGGCGTTTTCATTTTCGATAGGAATAACCGTGATTTCCCGCGCTCCACTCTCTTCAGGCCGGCTGTTAATTTTCAACCTGACCTGCTTTCCAGCCGTGTTCACCAGTGCCTCGTAAATATTAGCCATTTCCTTTGTCATCCGACCGTTAACCGCCAGAATATAATCACCCTCTTTGATGTTAAGCCCAACTTCAGTTAGCGGCGAACGCATGGTCTTATCCCAGTTCTGGCCTTTCAGGATTTTCTTTATCTGAAAATAACCTGACGAATCCTTAATTAACTGGGCGCCTAACATGCCCACGCTCACTCTTTTAACCGGAGGAAGGTCGCCACCGCCAACATAGGTGTGACCAGCATTGAGTTCGCCGATCATCTCTCCGATAACGTAGGTTAAGTCAGCTCTATGATTAACCGCTTCGGCCAGTGGCTGATATCGTTTTTTAACTCCTTCCCAATCCACGCCGTGCATATTGGGCGCATAGAAGAAATCTTTCATCTGCCGCCAGCATTCTTCAAAGACCTGTTTCCACTCGGCTCGGCGGTCGAGGCTCACTTCAAGCGGGCTTAAATCAAGTTTTTCCTCGATTTTAACCGGGGCCGAAGGAAGGTCGATAATGGCGTAAGACCTCTCCTGGCGAATCAGCATCTTTTTTTTGTCAGCAGAAATAACAAACGAATCAATCGCCCCCAAATCCTTCTCTTCCTGGCTTTTGAGGTCATAAAAACAAAGTGTCCTTTTTTGGTCTAAGGGTTTTCTTTTTAAGTAATAGACTTTATCGCCGACAGAAGCGAGGTTACTGTAATCAGCCACTTCAATAGGTAGCCCGATAATTCTTTCCTTAATTCCTTCTGGGTCAACTTTGACAGTAACACTACCTTCTTTTTTCTCACCAGGTTTGGAAGTTGTTTCAGCCGCCTTTGAGGCCGGCTTTTTCGGCTGGCTAATTTCTTCCGCGCTCTTGGCTCCGGGAGTGGTCGGCAAACTTACTTCATCGCTCTTGGGCTCGAAGGGCGATTTTTCTGCGGCCGAAAACGGTACTAAATAGATTCGGCTCATTGCCAAATAAGCATGGTTGAATTCAGTCCGGCTATACACCGGGCTGAAATCGCGGTCAGAGACAAAGAAAAGATACCGTCCGTCTGAGCTAAAAACAGGGTCATATGAGTTATACCAGCCATCCGTTACTTCATAGGTTTTCTTTGTTTCCAGAGAATAAAGGTAAAGGCGAGTCATTCCCTCCACCTCGGGCTTGGCATAGGCAATCCAGCGACTATCAGGTGACCAGGAATAAGAATCAATTTCCCAAGCTTTGGCCTTAACTACCTCAATAACTGAACCATCGTTGATATCAATAAAGTTCAACCGAAAAGCTCGGTCATCCCAAAGGATTTTTTGGCTATCAGGAGACCAAAGCAAATTATACTTGTAAGTATCTCCACCTCTGGTTAACTGCTTAGCCGGGGCGCTACCGTCCTGAGGGATAATGTAGATTTCCTCCCGGCCGGTCTGGTCGGAGATAAAGGCAATCCAGCGGCCATCGGGAGACCAGCAGGCATTCCTTTCATGGACCCCAGGCGTCTGGGTTAGGTTGCGGGTATTGCCGTATTTCTTAGGCACCGTAAAAACATCGCCTCTTGCCCCAAAAACCGCCCGCTGCCCGTCCGGCGCCAGGTCAAAAGTATTAATCCTATCCGCCACCCTAACGATTTCTCCTCGTCCAGAAACCAAATCATCAGCAATTATTACCGGAACTCGCGTAACCTGCTCTGTCTTTAAGTCAAACCGATAAATATAGCCGCCGTTTTCAAAAACAATGGCTTCAGGACCAAGAGAAGGAAACTTAATATCGTAATCTTTAAAATCAGTTAGCTTTCGAGTGCCCTTAGTAGCGAACTCATAAACATAGAGATTCATCCGCTGGTTCTCATCCCGGTCAGAAATAAAATAAATTTTGTCGCCGCTCCACATCGGGATTATATCGAGGGCGGGATTATCGGTAATATTCTCGATTCTTTTAGTGGTGAAATCATAAACCCAGATGTCATCGGCCATGCCGCCGCGGTATCGTTTCCAAGTACGAAATTCGCGAAAAATTCGATTATAGGCCAGTTTCTGACCGTCGGGCGACAAGGAGCAAAAACCGCCTCGGGGCAAGGGCAGTTGCTCGGGCAGTCCCCCCCTCAGGGAAACAAAATAGAGTTGGCCGTTAAAATCGTTCCACTCTCTCATTCGGGAACGGAAGATAATTCTCTCACCGTCTGGCGTCCAACCCATGACAATATTGTTCGGTCCCATTCGGTCCGAAATGTCGTCCCGGCTTAAAACTGGGGTATAGGTAAGTCGAGTGGGAATACCTCCTTCAGCCGGAATGAGATAAACCTCACGATTGCCATCATACTCGCCCGTAAAAGCTATATATTTTCCGTCAGGAGAAAACCGAGGGAAAGCTTCGTAACCAACATGATTAGTCAATTTGCGGGCAATGCCACCCGAGGCGGGAACGGTATAAAGGTCACCAGCGTAGCTAAAGACAATTTGATGGCCGTAAATAGACGGGAAACGAAGCACTCTGGCTTCTTCGGGAGCAAAAGCCGTTGAAGAGATAACAAGCCATAAAATGAAGAAAATACTTATCCCAATAATTTGACTGAGCCTTTTACTCTTTTTGTTCATAAAATCCTCCTTTTTCGCCAATTAATTTTTGGTCCGCAAAATTAGGATTTTCGTCATATTAAAATGAACCAATTTTTTAAAAACTTATTTCTTCCTTGTTTGCTCTTAGTCCATTCTGCATTCAGTTTTAGACCTTATTTTCTTCTTCAATTATCCCCTTCGAACAAACTATGCAAATGATTTATTCTTATTTCTTCTCTTCCTTCTCAGTTACTTGATTAAATAAAACTGCCGTGGGTAGCCGTCCACCCAGCGACAACCTTCCTTGGTGAAGATGGCTTCATCTTCAAGCCCAAAAGTAACCTTGGCCTTCCCCCACTCGGGAATTTCCCCAGAAACGCTTAACTCGATGGAATAAACGGTGTTAGGATAGAGGGGATGTTCGCCAGTCCCCGGAACGAACTCCTGTTTTTCCACCATTCCTATGGTCATTCCTGAGCCATGACCGTAAAAACCCACCGGATGAGAATAAATACGCGGGTTAAGACCTTCAGCTTGTCCTCGCTTCAACGCGGCCCGAAGGATTTCATTTCCGGTTCGGCCCTCTTTAAACTCAGACATAAAAATTGCCTGAAGCCGATTACCCTTGCTGAGAAGCTCATTCAGCCCGGCCGGCGCCTCCGTTTCTCCCAGACGGCAGACATAAGCTAAGTGCTGCATGTCTGTGGCCAGACCAAGATAGCGAAACCCGACATCACAGTGTAGGACGTCACCACGGCGAATAACGCGGTCCGGCTGGCCATAACGTTTGGTGTCATCAGGAGAACGAATAATATCAATTGAGGGCTGAAACCAGGCTTCCAGCCCCAGGCTAACCAATCTCTTCCGAATCCACCATTCGACCTCCTCGGCCGTGGTTATGTCAGGAACGATGACTTGATTAGAAAAAAACTCCCGAATCAGGTCATGACCGATGCCAACGAGATGACGATATAGGCTTAACTCTCGAGGGCTGCGAGTCTCAAACCAACCAACACAGACTTTTTCCGCTGAGGTAAGCTTCTGGCTCAATTCCGCTCCAAGGGCCTGCTCCAGTTTGGCCTTAAAAAAGGCACTCAGCCCCAAGCCATGGGAAAAATCGTCGAAATAATCCCAGTGAAAAGCAGTGTTAATTCCTATGTTTTTTGGGTTTTTCTTTTTAATATAGTCAGCCACCGCTTCTAACTGGCCGTTAGCCCCTTTCTTTCTGTATTCTTCAGTAAAAATATTGGTATACATCGGACCGCACGTGGCTGAGCCATGCCAGTTGGCCGTCAGTTTTTTAAACCCCTCCTTCGGGTCATCATGAAAAAGAAGAATGGAAAGACGCCGGGCGCTCATGGTAGGTTGAACCACTAAGGTACGGTAAACCGGGTCTTCGGCGTACTCGAAACAAATAACCAGCCACATCTCTATTCCTTCTCGGCGCATGACCTGGGGCAGGATGTTATCCAGTCTCCAGGCCAAAATTTCATTAAAAACCTCAGCTTGTCTTTGGGGTGGGAGAATATTATTAATATCTCCCGCTGAAGACATCTCCCATCCTAAGTCCTGAGCCTGAAGGAAAAAAGCAAAGCTAATAATTAGACAAAATAAGAAAATTGATGCACCCAAAATTTTCTGCTTAGAACCAGCCATTCTCATCGCTTTTCCCTCCCAATTTTGTTTGATTTTAATCATCTGCCGATTATATAAATAAAATCCCATTCCGGCAAGAAATACCTAATCGCGGCCTTAAGCTAATTGTGGGCCCTCAAATATAAATGATGCCATATAATTCTCGATGTAATGTTGCCCCTTTACTGCTTTTCCTTTAAGATAATTTCCACTTTTCATCGGATGGCTATCTTATGCCGTGCACCAGAGATAGCAACAAAAAAGCAGTTGAGACCGAAAAACGACAGGGCAAACCTTTAACCC
>CAZVIN010000122.1:0-4263 GCA_964627255.1 uncultured Eubacteriales bacterium | reverse complement strand
CGAACTTTCATCATTGTCCAGGTTTATGGCGACGGGCTTTGTGGTTATGGCGAGGTGGTGGCCTCCCAAGAGCCGCTTTATAGTTACGAAACCACCACCACCGCCTGGCATGTCCTGGAGGATTTTCTGGTGCCGCTTCTTTTTAAGCAAAACATAACCGAACCTGAGGCTTTTTATCGGGCCGCGCTTAAATATCGAGGCCACCTGATGGCCAAGGCAGGCTTAGAGCTGGCTCTCTGGGATTTAAAGGCCAAAGCCCTTAATATCCCCCTTTATCAGCTTTATGGCGGGACAAAAAAGGAAATTACTCCCGGAGTAAGCTGCGGCATCGAGGATTCGCTCGAAGCTCTTCTTCGTCAGGTGGAGGCTTATGTCAGGGAAGGTTATAAGCGGGTTAAGGTCAAAATCAAGCCAGGCTGGGATGCGGAAGCCTGCCGTTTACTCCGCAAGCATTTCCCTGACCTGCCTCTTCAGGTGGACGCTAACGGCGCTTATAAGATTGAGGATAAGGAAAGACTCAAAGCTCTGGATGAATTTTGCTTGCTGATGGTGGAGCAACCCTTCGCTCCCTACGACCTCTGGGACCACAGCCGCTTAGCCAAGGAAATGGCTACCCCGATTTGTTTAGATGAGAGCATCCTTTCAGTTAATTCAGTACGAAAGGCCTATGAGATGGGTGCCTGTCGCATAATCAATATCAAAGTTGGCCGCGTCGGAGGGATATGCGAAGCCCGGCAAATCCATGATTATGCTCAGGCGCACGAGATGCCTGTCTGGTGTGGTGGCATGTTAGAGAGCGGGATTGGCCGCGGCCATAATCTTCATTTGGCTTCCATGCCTAATTTTCTCTATCCGCCCGACCTTTCAGCCAGTAAGCGCTACTACGCTGAAGATATCATTGAACCGCCCGTGGAACTAACAGAAAGAGGGACAATTTTAATTCCCGAAGGACCGGGAATTGGGGTTAATCCCGTCGACAAGCGAATTAAACGCGCCACCCGTCGCCACCAGGTTTTCCGTTCCTCTGATTATTGACCATCCCGTAATTATTAACCTGTTGTTGACCCAGGCGACTCTTTCGAAGGGAGCGAGGTTCAGTTAGTCTTTGATGTTTTCCCTTTTTTTGGTTTAAGACGAAGTCTAAAAATCACCTCTGTTTTTAATCAAGGATTAATTGCCCCAAGATTATTGCTCTTATTATTTTCGGGTACATATAAACCTAAACGCTTAAAAAGAGCTTCTTTTTAATATAAGCTAAAGAGCTATCTTATTAAATTTCAAGCTCAATAATTTTTGCCTCTGAACTTAGGTTAACAAGCAGAGCCAGAATGGAGAAAATTGACCTCGGACATCTTTAAGATTAAGATTATTATTACCAAAATATTATTATTAAAAATGGAAAGTAGAAAAAATTGTTCTTCTTTTGTCTTAGGTTTAGCTTATCTCTTTTTTTTGGCTGTTCTTTGGGTTGGCCTTTATCTTTTGCCATCCGCCCTTGGGGCGGTAGGCACTGTCCGACATGAAAGTGCTAATATTCTGCTGGTAACTATCGATACGCTCCGTCCTGACCGCCTTAGCTGCTACAGCCCCCAATATCTTCAAACCCCAAATGTAGATAGCCTGGCCCGTCGGGGGGTTGTTTTTGACCGGGCCTTTGCTCATAACCCGCTCACCCTTCCCTCTCATGTCAATATTATGCTGGGAGCAACGCCTCTTTATCACGGCGTAAGCGAAAATGCCCGCTCGGTTGTGTCCGAGGATTTTTTAACCCTGGCTGAATATTTAAAAGCACATGGCTACCAAACCGCAGCTTTTGTCGGCGCCTTTCCGCTCGACTCCAGGTTTGGCCTGAATCAAGGGTTTGACCTTTATGAGGAGGGCTATCCTGCTAAGTCTGGTAAAGCCTTTGTTTACCCAGAACGTCGAGCCGAAAAGGTCATCGAAAGCGCTTTAGCCTGGCTTCAGGGCTGTGACAAAACCAAGAAATGGTTTGTCTGGGTTCATCTCTGGGACCCGCATGCTCCCTACTGGCCTCCTGAGCCTTACGCTACTCGCTACGAGAAAGACCCTTATACTGGCGAAGTAGCCTATGTCGATGCGGAGCTTGGACGCCTCTTCGCTTTCCTGAATAAGGAGCAGTTAGCCGAGAGAACACTCGTAATTCTAACTGGAGACCATGGAGAGGCTCTGGGAGAGCACGGGGAGTTGACCCATAGCTATTTTGCTTATAACAGCACCATCTGGATTCCCCTGATCATGGCTGGGCCGCGGATAAAACCCCGCCGGCAAGCAGATTTTGTGGCCCACATCGACCTTTTCCCGACCATCTGTGATTATCTCAACCTAAAACCTCCCCCCTACCTTCAGGGGCTTTCCCTCTTACCCTTGCTTGAAGGCCGGAGTCTTAAGAAGCGGGCGATTTATTTTGAATCTTTGGAGCCGCATTTAAGCCGGGGCTGGGCTCCCTTAAGGGGATTCATCGAGGCCGGAAAGAAATTCGTCCAAAGCCCGATCCCTGAGCTTTATGACCTAAACCAGGATTTTGAGGAAAAAAACAACTTGGCGCCTCAAAAAGAAATTTCGCCTTTGGAAGCGCGGCTGACCAACTTGATGGAGCAATGGTCCTCGCCGCTGAAGGGAAAAAGCCAGGCAGTTCTGACGCGGGAGGCGAGAGAAAAATTACGCAGCCTGGGTTATGTAGCTTCTCCTGCCACTTCAATTAAAGAAAAATACGGGCCAGAGGATGACCTAAAGACTCTCCTTCCCTTTGAGCAAAAAGTTGACCAGGCTATTTTGTTAGAGGAAAAGGGGAAAATAGCAGAAAGTATTTATCTTCTCCGTGAGGTTATAAGGGAAAGGAGTGATTTTGGTAAGGCCTATGACCGGCTGGCCCAGATTTATCGGTCTCAGGGGTTGACGGAGGAGGCGATTAAGGTGCTGGAGGAAGGCTACCGCTTGAATCCAAAAAATTATGCCTTAGTCTCCGGCTTAGGAATTCTTTTGGTCCAAGAGGGTCGGAGCGACCAAGGGGTTAAGATTCTTCGCGAAGCGCTCGCGATTTATGAAGGAGACCCTGAGGTTTATAATTATTTGGGTGTAGCCTATTGGCAAAAGGGAGATTGGCCGAATTCTCGTTCTGCCTATGAAAAAGCCATTAGTTTAGACCCCCAGGATGCGCTTATTTTTAATAATTATGCCACCCTTTATCTTTCTATGGCCGTAAAAAGTAGAGACGAGGTAGCTTTTAGGGAGGCCGAGGGTCTATTTAAAAAAGCCATAGCCATGGACCCTACCATGGCGGCTCCTTATAACGGATTAGGGTCGGTTTATAAACTTACCGGCAGGCGGGAGGAAGCTATCCTGAGCTGGGAAAAGGCCTTAGAGCTTAAACCTGATTATGATTATCCTGTTTATAATCTTGGCCTGGCCTATTTAGAGAAGGGCGAGAAAGCCAAAGCGCTTGATTACTTTCTTCGCTATCTGGCCCTAAAAGAGAAAAGCTTATCCGCCAGAGAACGTCAGGAGATAGAAGCCCTCATCGCCAAATGCCGCTAAACGTGGCAGATTATCGCAAAAATTAAAAATAGCCACTCGTCAGGCCAGCTTCTGGATAATATCAGCCGCGAATTCAATTTTTTGAATCGCCAATATAAGGGGAAATACGAATTTTTGAATGGCAATTCATTATTTTGAATAAAAGACGATAACTTAGATTAAGCTAACTGTTTTTTTACGGCGACCCAACATTTTAATAATAAAAGAGATAGAGACGCTGAGAGCTTAAATGCTGCCCTTAGTTAAATTGGCACAAATCTTGCATCCAATTAATTGGAGATAATTTGCCGATTCTGGCGACTGAAAGGAGGTGGGAGAGCGAAATAAGGAGAGGTGATTTATTGGAAGGAGTGAAAAAATTCACTCTTGGGCAAGGCAACAGATTAAGAAAGGAGGAAAGCGATGAAAAAGGTGTTGGTGGCTTTGGGGATATTTTTCCTCGCCATTTCCCTCCAGGCCCAGCTCCGAACCGGAAACATTTACGGTACTGTAGTAGATGCTGAAGGCAATCCTTTACCTGGCGTTTCGGTCACCTTGACTGGTCCAACGATAGCGCCGATGACCACCGTGACAACGGCGGAGGGCCGGTTTAGATTCCTCTCCCTTTTTCCAGGCAAAGAATATGCAGTTAAAGCAGAACTACAGGGTTTTAAAACCCATGTCCAATCAGACGTCATTGTTTCTGTTGGGGCCAATACCGAAGTCAAG
>CAZVIN010000121.1:0-3858 GCA_964627255.1 uncultured Eubacteriales bacterium | reverse complement strand
AGAATCAGGTCTCCAAGAGCCAGAACAGGATGGGACGAGGTTTGCCCGGGTTGGCTGAAGAGGCGGTCTTTGGTATTTAGGTCATAGACATGAAGGGTTCCCCTCTCCTCGGTCACTAAAAATCCTTTCTCGGTCACAAGAGCAAGTCTTCCCGGATAAGCAATCTCTTGATTTTTGGCGACAGATAAAACCAAGGTTTGGGTGCGTTGACCAGCGTAATAAAAAATATGGCCGTTCCGGACTCCATGCACTATACATTTTTCTGGATAACCCCTTTCCAGAATGACCTCCCCATTATCAAGGTTGACGACAACGAGCGTTCGTTCCCTAACTGAAAAAGCCATAATATTCCCATCCTGAAAAGGGCCCGTCGTTGGGTAAATCGATGCTCTTGCTATGACCCTATTGAACCCTTCAGATTCTTTGAGCGGCTCCCACTGGTAGAGAGAGCGAAAAAGAGGAGACGAAGGAGTTAATTCTTTCGCCTGAAAAGAAAATTTTAGGGTGGAGAAAAGAACCGCGATGAAAACGAATAATCTTTTGGCCAATTGATTATTCAAATATCCGCTCTTACCTCTTTTCCCCAATGATAAGTTAAAGCGTCTTTAAATTTCAAGCTTGGCCGGAGCGGCGAAAAATCCCACCAAAAGACTAAATAAAAATAATAACACCCCAAGAACAAGACTCTTATGGGTAGGCTTTAGCTAATTAAAGAATTCAATAGCTCTGAATCGAGCGCCGTTAAGTTCTCTGCGGATTATAGCCATCATAAACTCGCTACTTCTTATCTTTAATTTGCTATCTTTAATTAGCCGCCAGAATTTGCTTTCGCTCTCGTATGGTCATGTCAACTTCAGTAGGCAGAATGGCCATCGTAAACTCGCTATTTTTAGCTCCTTATTAAGGGCTTGAGCCAGCTCTTGGTCTAAGAGCCCTTCTGGCTTATCAGCCTTTATGTGAGCATAATCATTAGCTGCGCTCATAACTATTTTAACATCGACTTTATCGGCGTCTCCTTCAACAAAAATCTTGCCAGTCATCTCTCCAAAAATGCCTTATAATCGCTTTGGACCATCGTAGATGAAAACCCCCTTTTTTGAAGTTTCCTCTCTTAAAAGGAGAGTTTAAGACGGCTCATTCCTTATATTAAAATGCGAACATATTTGTACACCAGCTTATCCTTATCTCCTCCGAAAGCGAAGTTAAATCAAACTATTAGATTATGAGTATCCTATATTATGACCCAAAAAAGGTGGTCCCTTGCCATTTTTTATCATGTGATTTATCATTTTCCCAGAGAAAGAAATGATTGATCAAGAATAGGTGATGGGCAATTCAACATTTTCTCTCCTAATAAAGGAGGTAACAATATGGGACTGCTTTGGCTATTATTGGCAGCGTTTTTTTTAATCATTTGGTTATTATACAAGAAACATAAAAAAAGCCATAAGAAAATAGAGCCCTTAATTACTATCCAAACTGATTTTCAAACTAAGAGCAGCTTCCAAACTCCTGATACAGGTGATGTTAAATCTAGCGCAGATGGAGGCTGGATAATAAATCCAAGAAGCACATTCCCATTGACAATTTACGGCATTAACGAGAAAGAGGCAAACGAACTAAAAATGATTTTGGAAGAAGGGTTTACTAAAGGTATTTATGATGTATTACCTAAGCTTATTCCATTTATTGCCAGCTCAAACTTAAAATGCAAAGAAATTGATGAATATGTTAAAAAATTTAAGCCCGTATACCTTAAAAAAATAGAAGAATTAAAAAAGGCTTCGGTAGAGTGGCCTACTCTTTCTGATAATGATAAAGAAGACTTATTGTTTACTTTTCGTCAAGCTGCCATTGATTCATTAGATATTAGGCCAAATTGTAATTTGGAATATTTATTTGAATATGAGCCAGGTGACATTTCTATCGATGATTTATTATTACAACGCTATGGATATGATTTGATGCAATTTTATATCTCTCGTGCCGACAGACTGGATAAAGTCTTTATCATTCCCGCTGATCATTATTATCGCAAATATTTCGAACGCCTTGTTGAAAAGAAATTGGCTATTCAGGGGGCTGATATTCCAATGAATTTAATTTTAAATGCTTTAACCCTAAAAGAAATAAATGAAATCATATCAGATTTAAACATGAAACCCTTCACGAGGAAAAATAAAGCAGTCGAATATTTATTAACTGTTCCTGACATGAAAGAAAGACTAAAAAGAGAGATAGCTTTTCGAGAATTATTTAAGTTATCCCCCTTGCCAGAGGAGTTTAATAACATAAATCTTGAAGATATATCTAAAGCCTGGAAATACACTACAGAAGTAGCGACGCTTTTAATTGAAACCTATATAAGCGGAGGATACGCCAAAAGAGATTTTCTTGAAAGAAACAAATATCTTGATACAATAAAAAGCTGGGAAATAATCACAGCAGGCGACAATGCCTGTCCTTATTGCAAAAGGCTCGCTTTAAAAGAATATCCTAAAGATGTGTATCCAAAGGTTCCTTTGCATATAGGATGCAGGTGCCTTGTTTCATTTAAGTGAAAATAGTCGTATTACCAGTCAAGATTAGCAGGTGCGATTTATTTTAAACATTATTTCCATATAAGGCGTTATACCTGATAAGACAAATTTATTAGACGGAGCCTTGCTTGGTTAAATATCACAACTAAAAAAGAAGGAGGCTTTCAATGCTAAAGAAAGCCAGGCTATTCAGTCATCATGCTTTTTAAATCTTGCACTTTATAAATTTGCTTGCTTTTCTTTCACTTCCTTTTATTCACGGCCGTTATCTCAGCCCAAACCAGGGCTGACCTTAAGAAAATATATTCTTCATTCCGCCTCCAGGAAGTAATCTAGATAGTCACCGGAGATAAAGAGCTATCGTACAAGGGCCTTTTTGATATTCACAGATTTGCTGTGGACAGAGAAGGTAATATCTATATCCTTAACCCCAAAAACCAGGGCGTAATGATTTTTGTTCTGGATAAGACCGGAATGCTGGTCGGCAGTTTTGCCAGGCATGGTCAGGAGCCCGGTGAATTAGAGAATCCGGTTGAAATATTTCTAACCTTTTAAGAAAACCTCTTTGTTCTGAATCCCCGCCGGTCTAAAGTCAGCGTTTTTAGCAAAGAAGGAGTCTGTATAAAAGAAATGAAAATTCCTACCACGACGGAGTCCCTTCGTCACCTGCCGGGAGAAAACTATATTGGTCTGGAATCAATTTATGGAGCGGAGGCCAGAAAATGGAGGTATACTCTAAATTATTATGATAAAAGCCTTAGGAAAATTAAAGAACTTGACAAGTTGACCTTTCGCAATCCGGTTTCCGCGAAAACCGTAGAAGCCACTCCGCACTTATTATTCTGTGAAGTTTCCGGCAGCAGGATTTATTCAGCCTTTCCCAAACCAGGTTATGAATTTCTGGTTTTTAACCTGAAGGGAGAATTCCTCAACAAGATTACAATAAGGGCTAAGAAAAGCACTGACCTTAAAGAATACAAGAAGATAACGGATAGGGATATTAGCGGCTTGAGCAGATTCGGGATAAATATAATTTACCCGAAATATGCCCTGCCTTTTTATTCGTATTTTACGGATGAGAATGGATACCTCTTTGTGATGACTTTTAAAGCCGGGAAGGCTGAAGGCCAATATATGTATGATGTTATAAGCCAGGAAGGCAAGCTGTTAAAAAAGATTAGTCTGGGACCGTTTTTCTCCAATGGCTCCATCCTGGCTAAAGTGCTCCAGGGGCATCTTTATTTAGTCAGGAAGAAAGAATCCAAGGAAAAAAGAAATTGTTGTCCTCAGGATTTATTAAAATTTTAAAATTGAAATT
>CAZVIN010000120.1:0-36481 GCA_964627255.1 uncultured Eubacteriales bacterium | reverse complement strand
CAGCAAGACCTGCCTTGAAACCTTCTTTCTTAGTCCTCTTATCTTTTTGATTAGCTGATTTGAAGTAATTAAAACGACCCAAAAGTAGCGACAACTATGTGGGCTCTAAGTCCAGCGTCTTCTGGCTCGTCCTTAAAATGTATGGTCCTTTCAGGGCTTTTTTTCATGAATATCTTGGGTTTTTCGGTTCCAAGAACTATTCTATCTGGGAAAAAGTCGGGCCTCATAAAGCCTTATCTTGCCCTCCTTAAAGGTTAAGATAAGAATAAATCGTGTTTTAATTTAAAATACACATCCGGCCCGGTTAAAATTTCATATTTCCTTCGATTTGCCCTGCGAGCGAGTCCCTCACGGCAACAAGATGTGAGCTTAAATCGGACAGAGGGGATGCATCTTATTTTTTCAGAGTAACGCAAATAGTGTGGGGAGATTCGGGGATACCTTTAAGCGGACGAAGCATAGCGGTAATGATTTCTTGAAACATGGTTGCGACGAAGGGATTTAACGGAATAGCTGTACCGTCCACTTGGAGATATACCAGCGGCTCAAGCGGCGGAACTGAATTCCAAAGATAATCAGCTAATTCTCGGGCTTGATGGGGACGAAAGACGGGAAAAGCCGAGGTAAATTCTTTTTCGCAAACAAGAGCGATGAGGTCTTCTTTATCGGGGAGGAGGTTTATATCTTCTGGTTTCGTGGCGACGAGAACTTTCTTCAAACCAATCTCCCTCTTCCCACCCTCAATGAATAGGATGTCGACGGAAGCAAAGTGTTCCAGCCCCAAGCTTAGCCAGGAATCTTTCTGGTGGCCTTTTTTTATTAAAAAGAATTTTTCTGGGGTTAGAACAGCTACTTCTTCAGCGCCGGCGGCCTGAAGGCGATGGGAATCTTTGGCTTCAACGTCGAGTTCTATGGGATGGTCAGCTCTTTTTAGGACACCGCATTTCCGGCCTCGTGATTTTAGCTCCCGGATTAAAGATATAATGAGGTTTGTCTTGCCGCTATCGGCTGGCCCGACGATACCTACTATTTTCATTTATTTCTCCTTTGTGGTCGATAAATCTCGATTCACCAATCTGGCATCGCTTTTTAGCCTTGCGCTGGCCGGAAAGAATTGGCTCTTGGTTTTTTCGCCACCCTTTTCCTAAATCTAAGATTCTTAGGAATAAGCATTTTTCGTCCGCTTTAAGATCGCTTCGCAAATTTGGCTCCGTTCCGTTTTATTTTAGCTGGTCTTAGAAATATGTCAGGGATATGAGAACGATAATTTTGGTTAATCATATCACCTCTTGGTTGATGATTGCTGACAGTCAGTAATCTTAGACCTAATTATTTCTACGGCGTGCGGCAAAGCTGGCATCACCGCTTCCAGGTTTTCCCTGGCTCCTTTGGGGCTTCCGGGGAGATTGATTATCAGGGTTTTCTTTCTAATCCCAGCTATTGCCCGACTGAGCATAGCTGCAGGCGTCAACTTCAGGCTTTGAGCCCGCATAGCCTCGGTTAACCCGGGAACTTCTTTGTCCAGGATATCCTTGGTTGCCTCTGGGGTTACATCTCTCGGTCCAAGCCCAGTGCCGCCGGCAGTGAGAATGATTTCGGGTGAATCAGGACGGTCACAAAGGGCTATTAAATGTTGCTTAATCAGGTCTTTATCATCGGGAAGCACGGCCAGCTCCACCACCTTTGCCCCTCTTCCTTCAATAAAAGCCTTCAGTTCTGGCCCGGTGCGGTCTTCTCTTTCGCCTCGAAAAGACCGGTCGGAGATAGTGAGAATAGCCAGTGTTAATGCTGGGAATTGGTCATTCTTGCTTTCGGACATAGATTGAATCTCCTGGTTTAATTTTGCCACCCTTAAGGACTCGGCCGAAAATACCTTCTTCGGGCATTACACACTGGCCGACCTGCCGAAAAATCGCGCACTTTGTATGGCAAACCTTGCCAATTTGGCTGACTTCAAGCACTACCTCGGGCCCTATTTCTAAAATCGTGCCGACGGGAAGCAGCGGCAATTCGAGGCCGGAGGTGGTGATGTTTTCGGCAAAATCGCCTGGTCCAACTTTAAGCCCCAGGTGTCTCATTTTTTCAATGCTTTCTATGGCCAAAAGACTCACCTGACGATGGCCTGAACCAGCATGGCAGTCTCCCTCCAGACCATAGTTAGCGATGATTATTGCTTCTGGCTGCGGAATTTTGCGAACGCTTTTTTTCCGGCTGATGTTGACCGAGATAATTCGGCCGGTCTTGGCTTTTTCACCATCGGAAAGAGCCACTCTTACCTCCTGTTTTGGTTAAAAGATGGAGGTCGGTAATCACCATCCTCCGGTCAAAGGCTTTGGCCATATCATAGATGGTTAAACAGGCGGCCGCAGCCGCGGTCAAGGCTTCCATTTCCACTCCAGTGCGCTCAAAGGCGCTAACGCGAGAAAGGACTAAAAGCGCCTTTTCTTCCACTTGCGGAACGACCTCCACTTGGACAGAGGTTAATCTCAACGGATGGCAGAGGGGGATTAAATCGGCGGTCTTTTTGGCGGCCTGGATACCGGCTAATTTGGCCGCAACCAAGACATTTCCCTTGGGTAGCTTATTTTTGAGAATTAGGTCAAGGGTTTTGGGGGACATAACAACTTTTGCTTGGGCTTCGGCGGTGCGCCATGTTTCTGGCTTAGTCCCGACATCGACCATTGATAGCTCAGAGGTTTGCGGCCGACTTTGAACCGCAGACTTTGTGGCTCGTCTCTTTGCAGCATCTTTAAACCCCGCCGACAAGCTGCTCCTCTGGCCTTTCACGCCTTGCTTACTTGATTTTTTTGACCTCATTTATTTCCCCTTTCTATAACTTTTAGCCGCCAATTTCCCTGAGCCCTTGTTTTTTTGCGGGTTTCTTTGCTTGCCGCCAGCTGGCTGGTTTTTCCGTCAAAGCGGCCAAGAAAAATTCTTTAATTGTTTTATCCGAGGCCCCATTTCGCAGCAGGTTTTTTAAATCATAAGTTTTGGCGGCAAAAAGGCAAGTTCGGAGTTCCCCCTTAGCGGAAATCCGCAACCGATTACACCCGAGACAGAAATGATGACTGTAGGGGGTAATAAAACCGAGACTTCCCTTCATCCCTTCGAGTTGATAATAGCGAGCGGGCCCAGAACCGGGAAGCTGAAATAATTTTAGTTGACCTTTCTGCTTTAATTTTTCTAAAACCGCCTCGGCCGAAAGAAAATAGCCATCGACAGGCGAAAACTCCATTAGCTCTATAAAGCGAATGTGGAGCGGGGAGTCAAAGGCTAAGCGGATAAAGTCGGTTATATCCTCGTTTACGCCTTTGAGCAGGACAACGTTAATTTTAACTGGGTCAAAACCGACTTTTAAAGCTTGCTTAATGCTTTGAAGAATTTCTTCTAAGCTATCACTTCCGGTGATAGCAGCATATTTTTTTTTGTCCAGAGTATCCAGCGAGATATTTATTCTTCTAAGCCCGGCTTGCCAGAGTTTCTCTAAGTTGTCTTGAAGCCGAAGGCCGTTAGTGGTTAGAGATAAATCTTCAATCCCGGGGATGGCCGTGATTTGAGCCACAAACTCAGCCAACCCAGGTCGGAGAAGAGGTTCTCCCCCGGTAAGGCGAAAACGGGTGATACCGATATTTAGGGCGATGCGGACCAGCCGAAGCAGCTCTTCATAAGAGAGAATTTCCTCGGAAGGTAAAAAATTAGCATCATCGCGGGGCCGGCAGTAAAAGCAACGCAGGTTGCAGCGGTCAGTGATCGACAGTCTCATGTAATTGATTGACCGGTTGAACAGGTCTTCCATCAGCTGCTCCTGCGCTTATTTATCTGGCCTACCATTCCAGGAGGTGAACCTTAACTCTTGTTCCTTCAGGCAAAAAATCGCTTTCCGCGGGAATAAGAGCTAAACCTTCGGTTTCGGTTAAGCTCGAAATTATTCCTGATTCCTGTGCTCCGGCTGAGGTGGCCTGCCAATCTCCTCCGGTTAACTGGAGTCTAACGCGTAAGAAATTCAACCGCCCTCTCTTTTTTTTGACCGCGTGGGTGAGCGTTGCTTCTATCTCTCGAGGCAAAAAATCGCTCCTGCCTATAATTTTTTTTATAAAGGGGCGCACGTACTCTTCGAAGGCAATGGCTACTGCACCCGGATTACCTGGCAAACCGAATAAAAATACTTTTTTCCGGTTATGACGGAAAAGGTAGAAAGTCAAGGGTTTAGCTGGTTTTTGCGCTACTTGCCAGAAGATTTGCCGGCCGGAAAGTCTTTGCCCCGCGGCTCGGACTAAATCGTAATCACCAACCGAAACTCCACCTGAAGTGATGATCACGTCAGAGGCCAAAATAGCCTTTTTGAGGGCTGAGGTCAGCGAACTCAGGTTATCTTTAACTTTTTTAAGGGCGATCAATTCCGCTTCGGTCGTTTTAATTAAGGCTTGAAGCAGGGTAGAATTTGAATCATAGATTTGGCCTTTTTTTAAGGGCTTGCCAGGAGGACAAAGCTCATCTCCGGTGATAATAACAGTAACCTTAGGCTGACGATAAACTGCAATTTCCATCAACCCGCAGGCGGCCATAAGAGCAAGATGAGCTGGCTGAAGCCAAGTGCCGGGCTGGATAATGGTTTGGCCAGGCCTTATGTCTTCTCCGGCCAAGCGAATATTTTCCCCCTTCTTAACCTCTCTTTTTAGCCTGATATGATTCGTCCCGGCCTCCACTTCCTCCCGGGGAATAACAGCATCAGCCCCGCGAGGCACCGGCGCCCCCGTCATCAATTTTAAGGCCGTGCCTGGCTTAAGCTGGCCTTTAAAGAAATCGCCGGCTCTTTGTTCAGCCAAGAGTCTTAGCTGGACGAAAGAATTCGGGCTTGCGGCCCTTAGGTCTTTGGTATCTTCGCTTCTTAAAGCATAGCCATCAACGGCGGAATTGGTGAAGGGGGGTAAAGGAATTTTGGCTTTGATTTCGCAGGCGGCGACACGTCGGAAGGCCGCTTCGATTCTTATCTTCTCTCGACCCAGAGCCGTCGCCTGCTCCAGAGCTAATTGGCGAGCTTTTTCGAAGGAAATCATCTCTATTGTCCTCTATTAAATTTTTTTAAGCTGGGTTGTTTCATTTGGGGTGAGCATCTTTAAACGGTTTGACGGAAAGTGAGGTGGCTTTGACTCCGGCCCAAAATTTTCGGCCCACGCTCACTTTCAATTCTTCTAAAGCCGGTCGACTAAGATAAGCCTTAAGCTTAAAACCGCAATCCAGACTGACCAGAACCAACTTATCCAAGGACTTGATTTCAGTTATTGAACCATAAAACCAGTTGCGGACGCTGCTTTCAGGTTTTTCTGGAGCCAGAATGACTTCTTCCGGCCTAAAAATGACAGTCACTTTCTCCCCCCGGGAGCAAGTTCCAAGGGTATAAAGGAAGTGATTGGCTAAGGCCACCTTTAACAGGCCATTCTCCTGGCCAACTACCGTTCCTTCCACCAGAGTCTCTTGTCCCATTAAATGAGCCACCTCAACTGTGGCTGGGCTCGCAAAGACCTCTTCTGGTTTTCCGGATTGGACGATTTCTCCGTTAATCAGCACAGCCATTCGGTCCGCCAGATAAGCGGCTTCCTCGCGGTTATGGGTTACAAGGAGGGCCGTTTGTCCTCTTTCCTTCCTTATTTGCTTAAATTCAACTAAGATTTCTTCCCGGGTGCGGACGTCGAGATTAGCCAGAGGCTCATCCAAGAAAAGGATGTCTGGTTGAAGGATAAAAGCCCGAGCTAAATTAACCCGCTGTTTCTCTCCCGCTGAAAGTTCGTCAGGCTGGCGTTCAAGATAAGGCTCAAGTTTGAATTGAGCGCTAATTTCAGCCAGCCTTCTTTGTTGCTCTTCCCGTCCTATTCCCCTGATTCTTAAGCCGTAGAGCAGGTTATCGCGCACTGGGCCGCGGAAAAAAAGAGGTCGGTCCAGAAGGTGAGCCAAGCGGCGACGCAAGCTAAGAGGTGCCGGCAGTCGGACCAGAAGGCCGCGGTGATAGATTTCTCCTTGCGTTGGCTTTTCGAGCAAAGAGGCAATACGGAGTAAGGTACTCTTTCCAGCTCCGTTTGGGCCGAAAATTACCAAGCATTCTTTCGCTTGAACCGGAAGATAGGGGATATTAAGAATTTTACGCCCGTCGTAAAAGTGGGTTAAACTTCTTATTTCCAGCTCGGTTGTCGCCATCGGTTAATTCCCTTTTGTTGCCAGGAGGTGAGACACCAATTAATGGCAAAACTAATAATAATCAGGATCAAGGCCAAAATGAGGGCTGAACGGAAATTGCCCAACCGGGTTTCTTGAAGGATGGCTGTGGTCAAGACACGAGTGTGACCTTTGAGGTTGCCGCCAACCATAAGCACTGCTCCCACCTCAGAGATGACAGCGCCAAAAGCGGCAATTATTCCGGAGATTTGGCCTAAGCGGGCTTCACGAAAAAGAGTCCAAAGGAGCTGGGTGGGAGAAGCGCCCAGAGCCTTAGCCTGAAAGAGGAGAGCCGGGTTAACTTGTTCCAGAGCAGATAAAGAGAGGCCAGCGATTATTGGCCAAGCTAAAATAACCTGAGCTATGACTATTGCCGCTGGCGTGTACATTAAATTTAACGAGCCCAGCGGGCCACTCCGCCAGAGGAAGAGAGCCACGAAAAGCCCAACAACCACCGGAGGCAAACCCATACCGGTATGAATTAAGGAAAGAATTAGTTTCCTTCCCGGGAATTGATTTAGGTAGAGGAAAAAGGCCGCGGGCAGGGCCAGCATAAAGGCAATTAAGGTAGATAATCCACAAACTATGAGAGTGAGTCTAATTATGGGCCATATTTCTGATAAACTGACCATTACCTGAGCTCTCCTAAATTACTTTTCATTTCTTATAGACTCATTTTCTCTTGGGTGGAATTAAACGGAAAAGGCCTTCCATCTCATTATTTTCCTGGCCAAAGGCACCGATTATACGCTTTGCCTCCGGGCTCAGAAGGAATTCGACCAGGCGTTCCGCAGCTTCCCTCTGACTCTGATTATTTCTTGTCTTGACCAAGATGACCGAATAAATATTGGGATAATTTTCGTCCCGACAAAGAACTTTTAACTTTAAAACTGTTCTTAATCTGGCGTAGGCTGGGTAGTCAGCCAATAGATAAGCTTGTTTTTCTGAAGCAATGAAAAGCGTTTCCGCCATTCCCTGGCCAGTCTGTAGATACCATTTGCCAACGGGCTTAAGGCCGACTTCCTCCCAGAGCTTTCTCTCCAGGAAGTGGGTCCCAGAATTATCCCCACGACTGACAAAGAAGGCCTTAGACTGAGCGATTCTGGTCAGCGCTTGGGGGAAGGAAAGACCTTGAACCCGAGCCGGGTCATTGGCTGGGCCGAGAAGAATAAATCCAGAAGTCAGGAGTTCTTCCCGGCGAAGGCCGTAGCCAAGGGACATGAACTGATTCTCCAGCTCAGGAGCGTGAACCAGAAGTATGTCGGCCTCGCCCTTTTGACCCATTTTCAAGGCTTCGCCGGTGCCGACAGCGATTGGCTTGACTTTAATTCCTGATTGCTTTTCGAAGGCAGAAAGGAGTTGGTCCAGTAAACCGCCATCGTATAGGCTGGTAGTGGTAGCCAGGATTATTTCGGCGGAAGTTGTCAAGAGAGAAGCCGGCCGGCTAGCGCCCCCAGCGAGGAAGTTTGTAATTATCAATATCACAAAAACTGGTGCCAGCTTACTCATTTACCTAATTTTTACTCAAGCGCATATCGGCGGCTTCCTCAACTTTTCATCGAACCAGGTTTTTATTGGCTGTTTTGTCCTTAATTTACCTCGGCTTGATCTTCCTCCGTTTTTTGCCGGCGTGACTTTCAAAACCGAAAAGCCTTTCTTTGTCTTTTTACCTGAAGGAAAAAACAAAAAAGGCATGCCTTCCACCCGGAAAGCATGCCCTTTTTTTTCGTTTCGAACTCCTTTCCTGAGCGGGAGGCTTAGGCCGTTTCCAACCAAACCCTATCGGTCAGCGACCTTAGCCATACAAGCCTTAGGCCAGCTGACTCGGAGCTCCTGCGGTCAAAGAACTATATAATTATAAATGCGACCAAAGTAGTATATAAGTCCGGGATCTTAGCGTCAAGTGTTTTCCCGCCGCCTGCCTTTTTTGCCAATCGCAGTCTATTCTTGGCTCGTCTGGCTCTGATATTTTGGCCTTAAACTTTATCTTTCCTCCTTTAAAATCTTATGGTTGCCCAATAAATTATCCAGTTTTTTATCAACTAATCGGGAGATGAACCTTTTTTAACCCAGGTTAGGTCTGTCTAATTTAGGCTCGGTTGAACTATCCCTTCGTTGTTCATTATGCCCATAGATAGACGAAATAAGCTGATTTCCTCCTGCGAGCCGCTAACTATTAGTTTAACAGGACCTGACCAAGGGGCAAGACTTAGGCTATCATTTTTCTGGTACAATAAGAGTGCAACCAATCAGGGCCAAGCCTGGTTTTAAGGTTATGAGAGATGGATGAACAGGAGCTAATGGCGCGAGTTAAGGAAGGAGACGAGATGGCCTTTGCTTCTCTCATGAAAATCTACAAAGATAGGGTAGTTAATTTCCTTTACCAAGCCACAGGTGATTACGAACGAGCTGTGGACTTGGCTCAAGAAACCTTTGTCCGGGTTTATTTTCGGGCTCATCAGTACCAACCGATTGCGCCTCTTTCCTCCTGGATTTTCACTATTGCCTCTAACTTAGCAAAATCGGAGGCCAAAAAAAGAAGAAAAATGAATGTTATTTCTCTCGAGGAAGCGGTCCCTGAACTCGCCGGGGAGGGAATTAGCTATGACCCGCCAGAAAGTGGTCTTAGCCGTAATCTCCAGGTGGCCTTGGCCGAATTGCCCTCTCATTACCGCCTTCCTCTTCTCCTCAAGGATATCGAGGGATTTTCTCAGGAGGAGATAGCCCAGATGCTCGGCCGGCCAGTGGGAACGATCAAGGCTCGGATTAGCCGAGCTCGCCATATTTTGAAACGCCGTCTTGAAGCGGCCATAGGGGAGAAATGAAAATGGATGAAATTAATCTAAAAAATCATTTACCAAAAGTGACGGCTCCACCCGACTTTGAGCAGCGCGTTTTAAAAGCGGTGGCGGCCAAGAAAAAGAAAAGGCTCCAACCGCTATTTTGGCCAGCTAAAATTTTTAGGCAGTGGTCCTTCATCGGGGCGGCCGCACTCTTCGTGGTTGTCTTGGTGGCTGGGCTCCTTCTCTACCCGCGGCTGCTAAGGATAACTCAGGAGCCAGAGGAAAAAGTTGTTTCAACCCAATCCCCTCTTATGAAGACTGGCCCATCGATATTAAGCTTAACCGAGCCTGTTGATTTCCGGGAGGAATCAGTCGTCTTTCAAGGCTCTAAGGTTATTTATATTCTCGAACCAGTCAACGACCGGTTCCTCCATGAAGTTATTTATTAAGGAGGTGAAGCTAATGAGCCAAAAATCAAAGCAAAAGAATAAGAGGAGCCAGTTATTTATTTTTTCTATCGGAATAATAGCCTTCGGCCTCTTGTTCAGCCCTTTCCCAGGCCAATTAAAAGCAAGTAACGTCGACGCCGAAGAGGCTGCCGATGTTTTAAAAAAAGTCGCTCCTTCTGTAGTAAAAGTGGAGGTAGCCGACGGTCTAAAGAGAGTGGCTACAGGGGTAGTGATTGACCGAGAAGGTTCAATTGTGACCACCGCTCTTATTTCGCCCCGCCAGGAGAAAATAACCGTCAAAGCTAACGATGGCCGTACCTATGAAGCCAAATACGCAGGCTTTGACCCGGTTACTCGCTTGGCTCTTCTCCAAATAAAAGAAAAGGGCTTGCCGCCCCTGGCCATGGCAAGCAGTAAAGAGGCTGTGGCCGGCGCCTGGGTAGCGGTAATCAGTATTTCGCCTGAAGATACGCCAGCTATTACGCAGGGAATCATTTCTTCGGTTTCCGAGGACAGGCTGAGGTTAAATGTTTCTGTTCTCCCTGGAGCCAGTGGCAGCCCGGTTGTCAACCGGAAAGGCGAGATGTTGGGCTTGCTCCGCGGGCCCTATGCTGAGGGCGGGCCGGTTGTTTTTGAATTTCGGGAAAGGGAGGTCGTTGGTTCAGGCTATGTCTTGGGTCGAGGTGAGACACCGGCCTCGGGTTTAGCCTTAGCCGTTCCTGTCGAGCTGGTTAAAAAAATCGCGGCCGAAATAAGGGAGAAAGGAAGGACAGAGCGAGGCTGGTTAGGTGTTTCCCTCGAGGAAGACAGCAACGGCCGAGTAAGAGTCACTAACGTCATCAGAAAAAGTCCAGCCGAACAGGCAGGCTTGAGAGAAGGTGATGTCATTCTCAAGATAGACGGCCGAGAAGTCAGGGACGGTGATTACTTGGCCCGAGAAATCAGGAATCACCGGCCAGGAGAAGAAGTGCGGCTGGAAATCGAAAGGAACGGCAAAACGCAGGAGATTAAGGCAAAACTGGGCGCCTATCCTGAAGAAGAAGCTCGCCGTGAACTCGAACTGTGGCTGCCTGAATTCTTCCGCTCCTGGCCGGCGGTTCCGCCAGAACGCCCGGCCCGACCATCGGAATGGCCCCGAATTCTGGAGCGACGTCGGTTTATCGGCATCTACCCTGAAGAAATTGGCTCAGAGCTGGCTAATTATTTTGGCGTTAAAGAAGGTCGCGGCTTACTTGTGACCCGCATCGAAAAAGACTCGCCGGCGGAGAGGGCTGGGGTAAAGGTGGGAGATGTTATTGTCCGCGCCGACGGTCAAACAGTGGAAACGGTGGACCAACTTAGCTCACTGATTCAGCGCAAGAAAAAGGGCGACAAAGTTCAACTGGAAATAGTTCGGGACCGCAAGCCTCTAAGCTTAGAGGTGGAAATTAAGGAAGAAGAAAGGGGGCTGAATTTTAACACGCCGGAGTGGAATAAATTCTGGAGCGAGTTAGAGAGACAGAGCCAGCAACTGCAGGAAAGGATGAGGAAAATTCAGCAGGAGCAGTCAGCGCGGGTTAAGGAAAACTGGAAAAGAATAACCGAAGAAATGGAACGCTGGAAGCAGGAATATAGTTTGCGGCTTAAAGAATATCAAGAGAAAGCCAAGGAGTATCAAGAAAAAATAAAGGAAATGGCAAAGAAGAGACTAATTGTTTGCTGATGGCGAAATCGACAGGAAAATCTTAACCAAACTGGTCAAGGTTTTGGCCGAAGCTTGACAGAAAAGGCTTCTGTTCATTCCGTAGGGGAGGGAGGAGCTGCCGCTCACCCTCTCCTTCTTTTCATGCTTCTTGGGGAGCCTTAATTTATGTAGTCTCATCAATTTCTTTTAATTTCAGCCATTTCTCAAGCAAACGTTCATATTCATCCAGAGGCAGTCGAGCCTGGTCAAAATAGCCGGTAGCCTCTCTCTGCCGGAGGGCTTCATAGAGCACAATGCCCACGGAGACAGACAGATTAAGGCTCTGAACCATCCCCCACATGGGAATTTTTATTTTTTTATCCGCCCACTCCAGAACCGAAGTGGAGACGCCTTCAGCCTCGCTCCCAAAGACAAGAACCGTGGGCTGGGAATAATTAACATCCCGGAAAGAAAGAGAATCAGGACCCAGGTGAGTGGCGATTATCTGAAAGCCCTTAGCTTTTAATGGCCGGAGGCAGGCCTCGGCTGATTCATAAATGGAAACCTCCAACCATTTTTCTACTTTGGTCGAGATAGCCCGGTTGATAGCCAAGACCTCCGGATTAGGGGAAATGAGGTCCACATAAAGGATGCCAGCAGCATCGCAGGTCCTGAGAACAGCGCTGGCGTTATGGGCAATCAGGACGCGGTCAATAACGATTCTTAAGTCTGGCTGGCGCCTGTCGAGGACGCTTTTGACCTTTGCTATTCTTTGAGCGGTGGGCATGAGAAGACCTTAGCCAAAATCTTCATGCTTTTAGCCAAAGCCACCGGATAAAAAGAAGAAGCCAATAGCCCAAAACAGCAATTAGGGCGCGGTATTCTTTATTTTGAAAATAAAGGGCCAGCCGAAATTTTTTGTGGGGTGAAGGAAATGAAGGCCTGAAGCTCGGGAAGAAAAGCGGTACTTTTCGGCCATATTCATGGTATTGTTCAGGGAAAAGCTCAGCCATGCGGCGTTGCTCCTCGATAATAGTTGCTGGATAAAAAAGAAGAAAGTAAAGAAGAAAAATAAGCCAGCTTAGAAGAGAATTGGCCGTCGCCGCCAGGCCGACACCAATAAAAAGATTGGCTAAATAAAGAGGATTTCTGGAGAAGCGATAAGGGCCGGTCGTGGCTAAGTAGGCGTTTTTGTGCAGATGCCCGGCTGCCCAGGCGCGGAGGGCGAGACCGCATAAGCTTAAAAAAAGGCCGAGAAAAATCGTCAACGCATCAGGCCGAGAGAAAAGGAGCACTAAAAGAGCCGCAGGCAGACCTGCTCGCACCCGCCAACGAGCCAGTTTCAGTATGACCTTAATTACAGCGGACATAAGTTTTAACCTGATTGGCAATGGTTTCAATAACTTTTTTGGGGTCTATAGCTTGCCAGCAACGAGGCGCAGTGCAAGTCCGGTAGTAGCAAGGGCTACAATCGACACCGGCGTAGATTATAGCATCATGCGGCCGAAAAGGCCCGTTTCGGATGGGGCTGGTTGGGCCGAAAAGGCCGACACAAGGAATGTTCAGAGCGCCAGCGACTTGAAGGGCAAAAGTGTCACCGCTAACCAACAAGGAGGTTAGGCTAACCAAACCCACGACTTCTTTGACGGATAAAAAAGGAATTAAAAAGACTTCTGTTTTTTCCTGAACAGCTCGAGCTAAGCTCAGTTCTTCCTCATTTCCCCAAAGCAGAAGAAGGTTTTTTCCTGAACCGACTTTTTCTTTTGTCCCGTTGATTACCTCAACCCAGAAGGGAGCAGAGAGCCGCTTGGAAGGCCAGGAGGCGCCGACATTGAAAACCAGCAGAGGCTGATTAGCAGAATACCCGTTGACCTGCAGTTTTTCCTGGACTTGATTTTTCAACTCAGGAGGAATCTGAAGTGGAAAGTCAAAAGATTGGATGCCAAGGTCTGGCTTAATCCCCAAGGGCTCAAGAAGGCAAAGATTTTTATAGACGACATGATGGGCGTATTCGTCAACGGCCGGGATAGATTCCGTGTAAAAGAAGCGGGCCAGCGGTTCTTTTAGGTTGAGCCGGTTAAACCCGAGGCGGCGGTTGGCGCCGGAGAAAAGAGCCAGAATCGCTGACTTAAGAAGGCCTTGAAAATCTAAAGCTATATTAACTTTCTTTCTCATTCTGAAACCAGCGGCCAGCAGATTTTTGGTGCAAACCAGGATTTGGTCTATTCCCGGGACAAGCTCTAAAATTTCTTTTCCCGAAGCTTCCACGGCCCAAGTAATCTTGGCCTCAAGAAAAGATTTCCGGAGGGCCGAGAAAGCAGGTAGGGTATGGATGATGTCGCCCAAGGAACTAAGGCGAATGAGAAGAAAGTCGCTCATTTTATTTTTTTCATCCTATGACTTTTGTTTACGAGCCTTTCCTCTTGGTCGCTTTCCGCTTCTTTCCTCGCGGCCAATTTTCTGGCTATATGCTGAATGACAGTTGAGGTGGAGCGAATTTTCGGGCCACCAACGATAGCCACTTTTATTCCTAATTTCTTGGCCGTCTCTCGCTCTGGGACTGTTTCGAGACGGTAGTCAGAACCTTTGACGTGAATATCAGGCCGAAGAGTTTCCAACACTTTATCCACGTTTTTTTCGTTAAAAATAGTCACATAATCAACAAACCAGAAGGAGGCGAGGATAAAGGCTCGTTCTTTGGCCGGCAGAAGAGGGCGTCCGACACCTTTTATTTTCCTCACCGAGCGGTCGCTGTTTATGGCCACGATAAGCCGGTCGCCCATTCTTTTTGCCGCTTGGAGATAACGGATGTGACCCGCGTGGATCAGGTCAAAACAGCCATTGGCCAAGACAATTCGCTCGCCCCTTTGTTTGCTTTCGGCCACTATTTGTTTTAAGCGGCGCAGGGATTTTATTTTGGCGGATTTAAGTAGCGACGGCATCCTTAAGCTCTTCGGCTGAGACAGTCGCCGTACCTTTTTTCATCACCACCAGACCGCCACCATAATTTGCTAAAAGAGCGGCTTGCTTGAAAGTGGCTCCAGCAGCTAAGGCCAAGGTTACGATGCTGATAACTGTATCTCCCGCGCCAGTGACATCAACAATGTCGGTTGAACCAAAAACCGGGATAAAAAAAGGCTGGCGGTTTTTTTCAAACAAGGCCATTCCGTGGGAACCGCGAGTGACCAGCAAGGCCTGAGAAGCTAAGCGGCGCAGTAGAAACTGGCCGGCCCTGGTTAGTTTTTTGCGGTCTTGGTTAATGGCAAGATGAAGGGCAGCTTCCACTTCTGGTTCATTCGGAGTGGCAATGGTCACCCCGCGGAAGGAAAGAAGGCGGAAACGAGAATCAAGGGTTACAGGAATACGGGCCTGACGACAGACAGCTAAAGCGTGGTTGAAAAGCCTGACTTTTACCGTCAGATAGTTATAATCAGAAATTAAGAGCGCTTGCGCTCCCGTCAAAGCCTTTTCCAGCCGACCAACGAGGCGGCGTAGCAAATCTTCTTTTTCTGGAACTCGAGCCTCGCGGTCGATCCGGAGCACCTGTTGATGACGAGTATTCTCTTCCCCGGCTAAGATTCTGGTTTTGACCGGAGTTTGAAAATTTTTCTGGCGAATGAGAGAAGAAGTCGGGATACCCTTCGATTTAAGGTAAGACAGAATTCTTTCGCCCGCTTCGTCCTCGCCAATAACGCCCACAGGAATGGGGTCGGCGCCGAGTGCCTTGAGGTTAAGAAGAGAGTTGCCAGCTCCTCCGGGTGCAAATTCCTGTTTCTCATAAGAAATTATAAGAACCGGGGCTTCTCGAGAGATGCGACGGGTGGTGCCAAAAAGATATTCGTCCAGGATAAAATCACCCCACACAACAATCTTTTGGCCTCGGAATTGGTCGATGAGAGCCATAAGGCTCTGCTTTTCTGAATTCACTCTTCCATCCACCGTCCTTAAGGCTAAAAGACAATCTAGTCGAGATTGTCAATCAAATTCTTATCAGAAAACTAACCCGAAATCAAATCCAGTTCCTTCTGTCTTGATTTAGGCAATGGAGAGGTCCGGAGTTGCCTCGGCCATTTTAATTTTTTTTGTAGTTTCTCCTTCTGACTTCTTTTCGCGATGCTCAAAACTATAGCTATTCATTAAGAGCCTTGACAATTCCAAATTATTGTGATAGTTATAAATAACAATATAATATCCAATAAATATAGATTGTGAGCACAATTGGAAAAAGAAAAAGCGCTTTAAAGAGATGGAGGGTATTTTTATATAGAAAGGAGGTGAAATTAACAGAACGCAGGATAAAATCGGTTAATCGGGTTAAAAGGGAGAACAGAAACTAGGGGAAAAAAAAGGAGGTCAAATGAAAAAATTAGTAATTAGCTTGTTTTTAATTTGTACTGTGGTAAATCTGGGGGCCCAGGTCCAAACCGGAAATATTTATGGCCGGGTTGTAGACCAAGAAGGTAACCCTCTGCCAGGAGTAACGATTACTTTGACTGGGGTCTTAATCTCGCCGATGACCGCTTTAACTTCAGCTGAAGGCCTTTTCCGCTTTCTTCGTCTTGACCCAGCTCGAGATTATGTCATTAAAGCTGAATTAGCTGGATTTAAGACTCTTATCAGGGAAAATATTGTGGTTACGGTTAACGCTAATACTGAGCTTACCCTGGCAATGGAACCAGGGGTGATTGAAGAAACCATTACGGTGACCGCGCCTCTTCCTGTAGTCGAAACTAAAAGAACTTCAGTGGGGATTAATGTCGACCACGTTGCCCTCCAATCTTTACCCACAGCCAGGGACCCCTGGGTTATCCTTCAAATGGCACCAGGGATTATGGTTGACCGGGAAAATGTCGGAGGGTCAGAATCCGGGCAACAATCAGCTCATTATGCCAAAGGCGGGGGCTCGACAGTCTGGGGGATGGACGGTGTCGTCATCACTGACCCCGCAGCTGTCGCTTCTCCCTCCTATTTTGATTTTGATGCCTTCGAGGAAATACAGATTACTACTGGCGGTGCTGATGTAACCCAAATGACAGGGGGAATTGGCCTTAACCTGGTTACCAGAAGGGGTGGTAACAGGCTGGGTGTTGGTGCCAGATTTTACTATACCGACGAAAAGTTCCAGGCAGATAACCTGACTGAGGCCCTGAAAAATGAGGGTGTTAAGGGTGTTAATAAAATTAGGGCTATTAAAGATTACGGAGTTAATGTTGGTGGCCCACTCGTCAGAGACAAGCTCTGGTGGTGGATTTCCTACGGAGTTCAGGACATCTGGACGAATAATATTTATGGAGCCAAAGACGATACCTTGCTTCAGAACTACTCTTTTAAGATTAACGCCCAGCTTATCGCTCAAAATAGGATTGAAGCATTTGCTCATGTTGGAGCCAAATATAAGTACGGCCGCGATTCCAGTTATGCCTTCCCTGGTGGTTATTATCAATCGGGGAAATATCATTTTGGCAGCCCTATATATAAGATCCAGGATGACCACATGTTCAGCGACAACTTGTTTATTTCCGCGCGGTATTCTTTTAACGATGCTGGTTTTAACCTGACTCCGATGGACGATTTAAACATTGAAAAATGGGCGGCGTATGATGTAACAAGAGGAATCTGGTATAACTCTTATAGTTACTATCGAGCCAGCAGACCCTCGCACTCAGCCTACCTTCAAGCTAATTATTTTAACGACGCTCTTCTTGGAGCCAGTCACGAGTTTAAGATTGGCGGCGAATGGCGTTTGAGCAATGGGGCTCATACTTCGACGTGGCCAGGTAACACTCGACGGCGTTACAATTATAACACGCTTACCTTGGACATTACTGGTGATAATAAGCCAGACCTAGTTCCTGGAATCCAGTTGATTGAAGTTTGGCGTGGTGGTCAGAGCGATAACAATTATGTAAAGCAATATACAGGTTATTTTAGCGACACAATCAGCTACAAAAGACTCAATGTCATTCTCGGCTTGCGCTTTGATTATCAAAAACCTTCAATTGAGGAATTTACCAGGGTAGCGGTAGATAAAGATAGCAAGGTATGGAAGGATAATTTTGATGCCAAAGTGATTGCAGCTATCGATAAAGTGCTCCCTGGCCTACCCGTTAAATCGATTAAACCCGACTCGAGCTGGAAGATTTTATCACCTCGTCTCGGCATAACTTATGACGTTACGGGAGATGGTAAGACTATTGCCAAGTTTTCCTTTGCTCAATATGGCGAGTTCATGGGAACTGGATGGGCCAGTTATTTCATGCCCTACGCTACTGGTGGCTCAATGAACTTTTATTGGTTGGATAATAACAATAACAGCAAAGTCGAGCTCAGCGAACTTTTCTGGCGAACCGCCACTAATTATGCACCTCAACGTGTCTTCGACGATGCGGGTAATTTAATTGGCGACGCGACGGGTGCCTACGGAATCATGTGGTCTGGCTATGACATCACTAACCCTCTTAACCTTGGCCCGTCTCGTTATACCGTGGATAGCAACGCTACTTCCCAGCGGACAACCGAATTTCTTCTAACCTTAGAAAGAGAGTTATTGGCCGATTTGGGTATTTCGTTGGATTTTGGTTACCGCAAGTTCGACCGATTTAACTGGGCTATAGAGTACGATCCAAATACAAAGCAGAAAGAGTCGCAGGCGGAATATATTAAGATTGGAACCATTCCGGCTACTGTCGGAGGGAAATCGACTGAAGAAGCCTCTGGTAAGCCATATTATTTAAGAAAAGGCGGCATTCCCTACCGCTATTTCCTCTACTTAGAGAGGGTGCCTGATTACTATCGCGATTGGTACGGGACAGAGCTACGGGTAAATAAACGTCTTTCCCATCGCTGGATGCTTAATAGCTCTCTAACTCTCCAGATGCAGAAAATTCACTATGGTAAGAATGGCTACATGAATCCTACCAATTTGTGGGCGGTTGATAATAAAATCTATGCCCCTTACATGGGTGGCGGAAGTGGTAAGATTTCCATCCCCGGATTTTCGCGAATTTTGGTAAAGTTATCCGGCCTCTATCAGCTTCCTTATGATTTTAATGTATCCTTCAATTTTAACGCTCGAGAAGGACACTTAGTTCCTCATACTTTAACAATAGTTGATTACAACGCACCTAATCCCTATAACCAATCTATTACTGTTTATACGCAGGAATGGGGAAAGGAGAGACTGCCTTTCTTCTGGAATTTAGACCTTAGAATTGAAAAAACAATCAGAACGATGGAAGGGGTCCGTGTGTTCTTGAGTGCTGATATTTTTAATATCTTCAACCAGAACCACATGAACCGTCGCTATGAAAAGCTGCTCGGAACCTATTATATGCACAACGGTTATTTCGCTCCCAACGCGACCTACGGATTGGCCAACGAAGTTCTCAACCCAAGGGTTGCGCGGTTCGGTATCCGCTTCGAATTCTAGGCGTTAAGTCTTCCGTAAGTTGGGGCCTTCCTGCTGGAAGGCCCCAATTTTTTTATCAATTTTTCACATTAAAAAATTAGGGGAGAGTGGATTTATACAAGTTAGAAGAGGTAGAGGCATAGAAATTTGAAGAGAAAGGCAGCGGCGGCTAGGTCAGAGATGTTCGTTTTACTGGGCAAGGCCCTATTTTTTGACCCACAAATTAGCCTCCAGAATAGGTTGATTGGGTTAAAGATCAGCTAAAATCTGAAGAGAAAACGACTCGAAATAAATGCGTGAAAATATTCCGCGGGAGAGGCGATTTAATCATCATCCTGGACGATGGTCACGGCCCAATAAGGATAGGGAGCGTTCGAACCTTTAATCGAGTGCCAAATGATGCGGTTAAGCAAAGTCTCTGGGCAAGCATCGATACGATTAAAATTCAAGTTAGAGGAAAGAGTTGCATTTTTCCGGAGGAGACGGTCAGCGATATTTTTGGGCTCGGGGTTCAATTCATCAAGAGGGACACGATTAAGCACAGAGATAAAGGGCAGAAAATCAGGTTTTAGGGTGAAGCAATCGAACATCGGGGTGGCGGCAGCATCAAACTGGTTCATGGGCGGTAAACCCAAGATTTGCTCAATCGTTCGCAGGATGCTGGTTGTGTTGTATTGGGAATGGATAACAGCGCCTCTTTTCACGTATGGGCCAGCCAAATAAGCTGTTGTTCTATAGCCACTCACGTGGTCGAACCCATTCTGCGGGTCATCTTCAATAGCGAAAATAGCCATTTGCGGCCAGAAGCTGCTATGGCTAAAAGCCTCAATAATTTGCCCGAAGGCCAAGTCATTATCGGCCACCGCCGCTCGAGGTGTGGGCATGCCGGGTTTTGTGCCGCTCGTATGGTCATTGGGCAGGCAGATGATGATGAGTTGAGGCATTTCGCCTTCCTCCTCCCATTTTTTGATTTGATTTTTTATGTATTTCGCCCGCCAGACATCAGGAACGCTCATGTTCCAGCCAACATAATCGGTTGGGGTGAACTTAGCAATAGAAGGAATTCCGGGTTGACTACCGATAATAACTTGGTTGCGACCGGAGAGGTATTCCTCCCAGAAATCTTGCCAGGTTGGCTGGCCAGGCTGCTCGGGGTCTCGCCAGCGACAGTCGGGCATCGCAAATTCTCCAAAATTCCAGATTGATACGCCATGCCTAAGGCAATTATCCCAGATAAAACCAGTTGGCGCATAAGCCAAGGCATCAACTTCGTCTTCGCCCATTCCGTCCGGATAACTGCGGGGCCAGCCCGCAAAGGATTTTTCTAAATAGTCGGTGCCAAAGGCGCTGGTCGACCATTGATGGCCATCAGCGCTCAGAATGCCGCTGCAATAGATGTTATCGAGGAGAACAAATTCCTTTACCAGTTTATGTTGATTAGGGGTTACTTCCTCACCAAAAAGGCAGAGAGCGGGATTACCGTTGCCCTCGGGAATATCGCCAAGAACCTGGTCGTAGGTACGGTTTTCTTTAATTATATAAATCACGTGTTTGATGAGACTGGGTTCGCCAATCCTTTCTGGCACCGGAAGCGGCTGAACGTTGGGCCGAGGCTTTTGCAGGGTTTCCTTAATTCTTTCTTGATGAAAATTGGCCAATACCCTCTGGGTGAGTTTTTTGAGTTCTTTGGAGCGAGGCAGGTTGAAGACAGAAATTGAGCCTGTGTATTGGTGCGAATTAAAGCCTACCAGGCCTGTCTTTTCTTCAAGCTTTGGCCTATCAGGTAAGCCTTTAATATTAGCAACCCAAAGCTTCTGGCTATGAGCATCCCAGACCAAGGCCCCTGGAAACCAGCCAACAGGAATTAATCCTTTAAGCTGAGACCTTTTCTTTTTTGGCTTAAAGTCAATGACAGCCACCGCATTCTGGGTTCCGTTAGCGACCAGGAGTTTCTGGCCATCAGGAGTAAAACAAAGGGCGTTAGGTGAAGCTCCGAAAAGGTCGGCCGGGCTTCTCTTAACCCAGATGGTTTCGACTACCTCATCTATTCCTGTATCGATAACACTTAAATTATCCGAAGCGGCGTTGGCGCAAACGAGGTAGTGGCTATCAGGGGAAATAGCTAAGGCGGAGGAGTGGAGATGAGTGAGGATTTCTTTAATGGTTTGGCCTGATTCTAAATCAATTACGCTGATTGAACCTTCCTTGGCAATATATTTTTCCGGGTCAACCTTGACTACGGTGCCTCGGCCTGCCGGACCAACTAAATCGGCTTTTTCGGGTCGTCGACCTCCCCAATTGCTAACGTAGGCCTTGTTCTTAAGGAGGATTACCTCATAAGGAGCGACGCCGACCATAAAGGTCCTCATCACCCGGCCGAAATAGGTATCTATTTCCAAAACCTGGTTGGATAAATTGCCGCAGACATAAAGCTTCCGGCCATCCTGACTGAGAGCTAAGCCAGCCGGTATCTCTTCTTTTCGCCGCGGGGCGTTAGCCGGCGGCAGGGGGATGGAATGAGAAGGCCGCACCAGACCATTAGCCGCCACGGTAAAGACTTTAATACTTCCGTTAACGTTGCTGAGATAAATTTTCTGGCCGTCAGGAGAAAAAATCAGGCCGTTATAACTAAGCTGACCTTCCTCGTCGGGATTAATGACCTGGGGTGAAGTTAGCTCAGGAACAGGTTCATTTTGGCTTTCGGAAGGGAACGGAACCTGTTGCAGGATTTTCAGGTCAGAAGGGTCAATAATTAAAAGCGCGCTCGTTTTGCCCGACACAGCGACCAGCCGACCATCAGGCGAGATAGCCAGTCCCTGAGGTCTTAGTCCCGGAAGACTAACCTGAGAGCCATAGGAAGCTAAGACTTGATTCACTGGGACTATAGCTGTCCCATCCGCTCTGTAGCCAACCGGTTCATCTGTTCGACCGATGGAGCTTTCCTTCTGGCAGGAGGGGAGAAGGATTAATAACATTATAATAGCAATAAATAAATCGGCAGGCTTTATCCTTCTTGACCAGACTCTAACTTTGGGAACAAAGTGCCCAGTATCGATTAGAGCTAAAATTGCCAAAAGAAAAGAGGTCCGTTTTTTGCCGGAAGCAAAGGATTGTCCAAACATTGATTTCGTCTCACCCTTTCTTCGCAAATGATAAATGGTACGTGGTCGGATGTCAAAGGGTATTGACAAAGGAAAAAAAAGGATATATAAAGCTTACTGCAGGATATATCCTATATTTAAGGTCCAGGTTTGGGCGGCCCAAAAACTTTTGACCTCCCGGCAACAATTACCGAAACTATCTATAAATATCTTAAAAACGCCATTATTCAGGGCAAATTAAAGCCGAATCAGCGGATTCAAGAGAAGGATATTGCTGAACTTTTCCATATCAGCACAACTCCCGTCCGCGAGGCTTTCCAAAGGCTCTTTGCTGAAAAATACATCATTATTAATGCACGTAAGGACGTTGTCGTCAGCTCGGCTACGGTTGAGGAGCTGAGAGAATTTTTTGAAGTGGTCAGAGTATTGGATGCCTTAGCCTCAAAAAAAGCAGTTAAACGGCTGACGGAGAAGGATATTAGTGAGCTAAAAAGGATGACCGAAAAGTTGGGCATTCTTTATGAGCAGAAAAAGATAATTGATTACGTGGCTGAAAATCTTAAGATTCACTTCAAGATATGGGAAGCCTGCGGTAATCAGTTTCTTTATCAATCCTTAGTGCAGATGGGAGAAAAGTATACTTTTTATGGCAATCAGCTTTTATTTTTGACCTATGAAGCCAAACCGGCTGAATCCCCTTCGTTTTTAGATTCTTCTTACAGTGACCATGTGGTTTTGCTTCAGGCGCTGGAAAAAAGGGATGTAGAAGCGGTAGAAAAAATCCTGCTTTCTCATTGGGGGAAGGGATTTTTAGGCGAAGAAGATGTCTGAAACCTCGGAGGAGAAGAAGAGTATTGTCCCGGTACAATTGATGCTAATAAAAAAACCAGAAGAACTCAGGAAATAGCAAAGATGGGTCTCTTGGCCCAAGAGTTAAATAATATTTTGACCATCTAATAAGGAGGTAAGGATGGCTAACAGGAATAAGGGATGGTTAAAACCGTTCTGGCTATTTTGTCTCTTCCTGGCTCTGGCGAGCGGTCTAAATCTCTTGTCCCAAACGACTCTCGTCACGCTGGAAGGGATAATCGCCGATGAACAGGGAAACGCACTTCCAGGCGCAGCGATTAACCTGAAAAATATGGATACTGGATATCTCTATAGCACGACATCGAGAGCTGACGGTCGGTACATTATATCTGGCATCCAGCCCGGAAGATATGAGATTGAAGTGAGCCTTTCCGGCTTCCAAACGCAGAAACGGCAGGGATTAGTGCTTAATGTTGGCGCGAGGATAAGCCTGGATTTTGCCCTGACGGCGGCCGCGCTTCAAGAAGAAGTAGTGGTGGTGGCGCCGACGCCGATGGTGGAGGTGACGAAGTCGGACGTGAGCAAGGTTATCGACCGGATGAAGATTGAGGAGTTGCCGCTGCTTGACCGGAATTTTGGTTCTTTGGCGATAATGAAGCCAGGGGTTCAGGAATCACGGTCAAACGCCCAGCCAGGGGGGAGTGAAGAAATCATTGTTGATGGTGTTTCCAATGAGTGGGTGGGCCGCAACACCCAGCGGACGAGTATTCCGGCGGATGCGATTGAAGAGTTCAGGATTATGACCAATCAGTTTCAGGCTGAATACGGAAATACGAGCGGCATGGTCTGGACGGCAATTACGCGTTCCGGGACAAATGAACTCCGGGGCCGACTTTCTTTCTTTTATCGTGATGAGACTTTTGATGATGTCAATTATTTCGTTAACCATGCTACCTATCAGGGGCCGGAGCTATCCAAGGACCAATACGAGAAACCGCCTTATTCGCATTATCTTTTTGGCGGTTTCTTAGGCGGTCCAATTAAAAAAGACAAAGCCCATTTCTTTGTTTCCTATGAAGGCTTGCGGCATACTGAGTATGATACGATCACCTCGCCGCTCGTTCCTAAGGAGACAGTTGATGTTACTAATGATTACAACCAGGTTTTGGCTAAATTTAATTATCAGCTTAATGAAAAGAATCTTTTCTCTTTGCGCTATACTTTAAACAAACAAGACCAAAAAAATCAGGGAGTCGGCGGGCTTTTTACCAAGGAAAGGGCTTACGATTATCTTGTGACTATTCATGAGTTGCAGGCGAACTGGACGTTCTATCCGGCAGACAACTCCATGAATGAACTGCGTTTTCTCTTTTCTGACGATTTGATTCATCTTCCTGCTCATTACCCTGATACTTATACCGTCGACCGTCCCTCAGGCTATTTTGGTAAATATGCGTCCATACCGCAGCGGCATAAAGAGAAGCGGCTGCAGTTAGCAGATAATTTTTCTCTTTTTCTAGGAAAACATACAGTCAAAATAGGAGTTGATTATTCTCGGATTTCTCTGGCTGGCTATGTTGACCAGTATATTCCGGGGTACTTTATTTTTACGACGGATAAACCCTTTAACGCCGCTGATTTTAGCACCTATCCGCTGATGTTTATTTATAATAAGGGGCTAAGAGATTTTGATTATCCTTACACCGAAGCGGCCATGTTTGCTCAAGATTCCTGGAAAATTCACCGCCGTTTAACCCTGAACTTTGGCCTTAGATGGAACTATTATTCCTGCAAGGATATTGATATTAATCATTCTGATTGGCGACATTTCAACCCCCGTTTTGGCTTTAGCTGGGACCCAGTTGGTGATGGCCGAACTGTCCTTCGCGGAGGAGTGGGAACGTTTTCTCAGAACCCGCAATTGAACATCGGGTTAATTGCTGGCTTAATGGCGGCCATGGATATTAGGACGATAATTTTTCCCAATTATCCAGACCCATTTAAGCTCAACCCGTTTTTCCCGTCAATTCCAGGACAAATTCCGATAGACAAGTATTCAACTGAACCGGGTCTGGTGCCGCCCTATTCGGTTCAAGTGACTCTGGGTGGTGAGCGTCAGATACTCACTGACCTTTCCTTGGGCTTAGATTTGATCTGGACCAAGGGCTATAGGTTTACAAGGCTGGAGAATTTTAACCCTGTTATACCTGGAACTACGAACAAAAGAAAAGACCCAACCAAGGGTAATCAATGGAAATTTACTGATAACGGCCGGAGCGATTTCAAAGGAATTTATCTGACTCTGACCAAACGGTTTTCTCATGGCTGGGGGCTGGATGTTGCCTATACCCTTTCTCAATCCAAAGCTGACGTGGAGACGGAGCAAACTTCTCCCTGGAGCTATGACGATGATGCCTGGGAGCGACAATACGGGCCAACCAATTTCGATGCGCGCCATCGCCTGGCTATATCCGGTATCTTCAACCTACCCTTCGGCTTCCAGCTAAGCGGGTTATTTTACTATCAGTCCAAACTACCCTGGAACGCTGTTTATCCCTACGATAAAAACCTCGACAGCCTCTCTAACGATTATGTGGACGAGCACCGCAATTCTCGGCGTGGCTTCGATAATTATTATCTCAATATGAGGGCATCCAAAGAGTTCAGATTCAAACGTTTTCGGTTGCAGCTTTTCGCCGAAGGCTATAACGTCACAAATCGGGCGAATTTTACCACGATTTATAATTTATACGGCCAGCCTGATTTTGGCAAACCCATTGCGGCCGGTAGCCCCCGGCAGATCCAATTTGGCGCCAGGTTCGATTTTTAGGATTCAGGGGAAGAACACTGAACAGGCAGAAGATTTGTCTATAGTTTTCCGTGCAGAGGTTTAAGCCCTTTTCCGACACTGGTATCGGATAACCAAAAGGCAATTAAAGCATCGAAAAGGCGAGGTTAACCGAGAAGTAATTTTGACAAATAAGGAGGATTTAATGATTCAGCGACCTAATAAGTTATTTGTCCTCACGCTTTTTGGTTTGGCTCTGATTGTAAGCTCGCTTGGGGCCAGAACGAGCTTCGAGCAACAAAATGAACCGGCTCCGCCCGCCGCCATTCTTTCTTTAGACCGAGCTGGCTTAGAGGCCTTTGTAGATGGCGTTGTCTCGGCTGGTCTTAAATCTGGCAACTTGGCAGGAGTAACTTTTGCCTTTGTCAAGGACGGAGAAATTATCTTTGCCAAGGGTTATGGCTATTCTGATGTTAAGCGCCGCGTCCCGGTGGACCCAGCGAAGACGCTCTTCCGTCCTGGCTCTGTTTCCAAATTAGTTACCTGGACGGCAGTAATGCAACTGGTAGAACAGGGAAAAATTGACCTGAATACAGATATTAATCAATATTTAACGAAATTTAAGTTGCCGTCAACATATAGCCAGCCCATCACTTTGGCCAACCTAATGTCTCATACCCCAGGCTTCGAGGAAGTAATCGGAGCCATGTTAGCCAGAAAGCCTCAAGATTTGATTTCCCTTGAAGATTATTTAGCTAAGAATATGCCCGCTCGCATTTTCCCCCCGGGTAAGATTCCTGCTTATTCCAATTATGGTACCGCTTTAGCTGGTTACATCGTCGAAGTGGTTTCGGGTGAAAAATTTGAGGATTATGTTGAAAGACATATTTTTGCCCCCTTGGGCATGACCCTAAGCACTTTTCGCGAGCCGCTCCCTCCAGAACTGGCGCCCTTTATGTCTTTGGGTTATGTGTTCAAAAGAGGCGCCTTTGAAGCCCAAGAATTTGAGCTGTTTAACGGATTATACCCTGCTGGCTCGATGAGCGCGCCCGCCACCGATATGGCTAAATTTATGATTGCCCATCTCCAAAATGGTCGCCTGGGAGAAATAAAAATCCTCGAAGAAGAAACAGCGAAGCTGATGCATTCTCATCTTTATTCAGTTGACCCCCGGATGGACGGCAACGCCCATGGTTTCTGGGAAAAATCCTGGAATGGGATAAGGATTATCGAGCATGGCGGCGACACGATTTACTTCCATTCCCAGCTTGTTCTCTTTCCCGAATACAACATGGGTTATTTTGTTTCGATGAATACCGGCGGCGCTCGGAGCGATTTAAGAGGTAACCTCCTGCAATCTTTTCTTGAACGCTATTTTCCGCGACCTCTTTCTCCTGACCCCGAACCACCGGCAGACTTCAGGCAACGAGCCAAGGAGCTGGTGGGCAATTATTTGTTTAGCCGGGCCGTGGCCACCAAGTTTTATAAAGCCCTGTCTATTTTTTCCCAGGTTTCGGTTGCGGTAACGCCGCAAAATAAACTTTTTGTTGGTTTGCCCTCAGGCTTGGGAAGCCGGCAATGGGTTGAAGTTGAGCCGTATTTCTTTAAAGAAGTAGATGGTTCCGGCAAGCTCCTCTTCGGTAAAGATGAACAAGGTCGGATGCGCTATCTTTATTTTAATGAATACCCCTTTATGATTGGTATTAAAGCTCGCTGGTACGAACAGAAGAATTTTGTCTTCTTGGCGATTATCGTTTCCGCAGTTATTCTGCTTTCCTTCCTCCTTTGGCCGCTGCGCGGCCTTTCCCGAAGGCTTTGCCGTCGGCCACGAATAGAAGAAAAGCGCAAACCTTTAGCCCGCTGGATTTTGGGGTTAGCCGCGCTCCTGCAACTCGTTTTTTTGCTGGGATTAATAGGGCAAATTTCCAACGAAAGAGCCCTGATGTTTGGCGTTACCTCATCACTAAAGTCTCTCTTTATCCTGCCGATTATCTCCATTCCTTTGCTTCTCTTAGCCATCGTGTTTAGTTTCCTTTCCTGGAAGAAGAAGTACTGGACTGGTTGTGGACGGCTGCATTATTTGTTGATAATTCTGGCTTCGATTATTATGCTCTGGGTGCTTAATACCTGGAATCTCTTGGGTCAAAAATTTTAGGCAGATATCTCTAACAGCGGAGGTGAGTCAGCGCTTAGAATTGGCCATGATGGCCTCAATTTGAGCTATGTCTCTGGGCAAATCTCTGGTCAGGTTTTCGCATCCCTTTTCGGTAATGACCACAGTATCTTCAATGCGGACGCCGAGTTTCTCGGCGGGAAAAACGGCGTAGATATCGCAGGCGAAAACCATCCCAGGCTGAAGAGGACCGCGGGGACTTCCGCCCACATCATGAACCGCCATTCCTACATAATGGCTGCAGCCTCCCTGCATGGTTCTTATTTTAAAAAGGTCTTTCTCCAGGTCGTAACCTTTTTTAGTTAAAATTCCTCTTACTTCTTCCCGGACCTGGTCACAGGTAATTCCGGGCCGGTAAACCTCGAGGCAGGCTCGCTCGACCGCTAAGGCAGCTTCATAAATTTCTTTCTGTCTGGATGAAAATTTGCCGTTAGCGGGATAAGAGGCGGAAATGTCCACGTCATAATATTTAAAATCGGGGCCGGCATCGACGACTAAAAAGTCGCCGTCCTGGAGCAAGCGGTCATGCTTATAATAATGAAGATAAGGGTGATTTTCGTCGGAGCTGATAATAACGTAATAAGCTAAATCCGCCCCCCTTTTTTTACAAATGTATTCAAAAGCAGCCGCCAGTTCATATTCATAAACGCCGACCCTGGTAGCCTTCATCATTTCTAAATGGGCTTCGACGCCGATTTTGGCCACCTGACGAAGCAGGTCAATTTCAGCGGGTGATTTAATCTGGCGCTGTTCCCAGATAAAAGGCGAACAGTCTTTAATTTCAACCTGGGGGAATCGCTGCTTGAGGTGGGCGACGAACTGGAGCTCCCGTGTTAGGCGGCCATCCCAAGGGTTAAGAATCATGTTGTTATAGAGAATATTAAATTTTTCCTGGCTGCATTCCCGAGGCAATTCTTCGGGTTTAAAGGAGGTATAAAACACATACCCTTGGTTAGCCAATCTGGAAAGGTAATTGGAAAATTGCTCGAGGGGGAGGACTCTTTCTATTCCAGTTACCTCTTGGGGCTTTCTGATTAGGTCTAAGCTGATACCTTCATTGCGGGCGGCGGGTTCGCTGAGGGTGAAGAAGAGGATGGATTCCTGGCGCCGGCCGTCGATAATTAAGACGGCGTTGGGAATTTCCACGCCGCTGTAATAGAAGAAGTCGTTATTTTGGAAGAATTCGCGGTAGCCGGTAGTGGGTTGAGCACTTAAGAGAATGGCGGCGCCGTCAGGAATTTTGGCCATGAGCTTCTGGCGGCGGTGGCTGAATTCAGCCTTTTCAAAAATAAGGCCCTCTGCCCACAGGAAAGGGAACAGAAACAAAATTAGGCAACAGAAGATGAGATATTGGCTTCGCTTCATATCGAACCTCCTTTTAGCCAGATTAGGTTGGCTTAAAAAAGTTTAATAGCATCTTGAATCATCTTGATTTTTATCTTGAATTAATAATTTTTTCCAGAAAAAATTAGTTATTGACAATGGCCATTGGGCCAAATAGATTTCCCCTGGAGTCAATCATGCGCGTAAAAAAAGAAAGTTTGGCTCGGACAATTCTTATTTCTGTTTGCGTCTTGATAGTTACTGCCGAGGCATTTCCGGCGAAAAGGCCCTGGCAGCTGGAGGATAATTTCAAAATAAAAAGAATCAGCGAGCTCGAGTGCTCTCCTGATGGCCAGGAACTTATTTTTATTACTTCTGAAACCGACCTCTTTTCGGCAAGAAGCGTAGCCACACTCTGGTCCTATTACCTGGATAAAGGTGAGTTTAAATCCAGGCTGAAAATTGAAGGCTCGATTGATAGTCCCCGCTGGTCGCCAGACGGGACAAAAATTGCTTTTTTTACCTCGGAGAAGGGGGAGCTCAGTCTCTGGGTAATGAATCGAGATGGACAAGATAAGAAGAAGCTGATTAACTTGGAAAGGTCGAACGCTTACATCGGCATGAGGGGAAATGAGCTTTGCTGGTCACCTGACGGAAAGAAACTGGCTTATAATGCGGCTGGTCCCAGGTATTACGACCATGCGCCGTCGCCTCTTAATCCACCAACTGGCAATAAGGTTATGGTGGTAGAACGTATTGGCTATAAAGCCTTTTATTATTATTCTGATATGCGCCGGACCTATGTTTACATAATCCCGGCCGAGGGAGGTAAACCAGAGCAGGTGAGTTTTGGGGATTACGATTATCATTCTCTTTCCTGGTCCCCGGATGGCAAGTGGGTCGCTTGTGTCTCCAATCGAACAGGAAAAGATGAATTTAACCATAATAATGACATTTGTCTCCTTTCTCTGGATGGGAAAAAACTGATTCAATTGACTAAAACCATCGGACCCGAGTATATGCCAGTCTGGTCCTTAGATGGGCAGGAAATAGCCTACCTGGGAAGGGTCAGAGACAAAAGGAGCAAAGAGAGCGATGCTGAATTTCCCAAGGTTTATGTTATCCCGGCTAAAGGCGGCCAACCGATTAACTTGACTGAGCCGCTTGACCAATGGAGTCAGGCTATTCGCTGGTCCAAGGATAGCCGGCAGGTTTATTTTACTGCCCAGAATAAAGGACGGGTATGTCTTTATGCTGCTCCCAGACAAGGCGGGAAGGTCATTCCCTTGGTCGAAGAATATGGTCAAGTCGGTAGTTACGCTGTCGCGCCGGACGGGGATATCTATTACGTCTACCAGGACTTTACTCATCCGGCAGAAATATACCATTTAAACGTTAGAACTCAGGTAAAAAAGAAACTAACCCAGTTCAATCAAGAAATAGTCGAGACAATAGAAATGATTGAGCCAGAGAGATTTCTCGCCAAGAGTTTTGATGACTGGGAAATAGAGGGTTGGTTGATGAAGCCGTACGGTTTTAAAAAAGGGAAAAGATACCCGCTCATTCTGAGTATCCACGGTGGGCCCCACGCCCAATATGGATATAGCCTTTCACCCTTCTTTCAGTATCTGGCCGCCAACGGCTATGCGGTGATGTTTACCAATCCGAGGGGAAGCTCTGGTTATGGCCAAAAATTTTCGGACGGTTGTGTGGGTGACCTTGGCGGTGGCGATTACCAGGACATCATGGCTTGCGTTGATTATGTCCTGAAAAATCATGATTTTATTGACTCCAAGAGGTTGGGCGTTACAGGAGGAAGCTACGGTGGCTATATGACTAACTGGGTTATCACGCACACCAACCGTTTTAAAGCGGCGGTGAGCGTGGCTAGTATCAGTAACTTGATTAGCGATTGGGCTGATGCCAACCCTGATTGGTTCGAAAGCGATGGTGGCTTCATGCCCTTTGAGAATTACGAAAAGGCCTGGTCTATGTCACCTTTAAAATATGTGACTAACTGTCAAACGCCGACGCTCTTTATCCATGGCGCCTGGGACTTTTGCGTCAACCTGGGCGAGGCCGAGCAAATGTTTGTTGCCCTAAGAAAGCTTGGTGTCCCCACTGTCCTGGCTATTTATCCTAACGAGGGGCATGGGTTGAGGCAGCCCGAGCATGTGATGGATTATTATCAGCGGGCCTTGGCCTGGTTTAACAAGTATCTGAAATAAACTATTTTCCGAGGATTATTTTTTCTGGCTCTCTTTTATTTCCTAAGGCGTAGGTAATGAAGCATTCAGAAGCGCCCCGCTTCGTTTAAGGTTTTTCTGGCCGTCTCCTCTTCGCTTTTCAAGATGTGGACAGAAGGCACCTCTCTTATCATAGAAATGACCGGGAATCCTTCCCTCTCTGTTGGCTTTTGCCTTTGCTCAGGTCAGGCCGAGAAATCCTTGGTGCCCATCGGAGGCCAAATCGGGAAGACTAAACCTTACTAAAGCCGCCGCTGTTATCCTGGGCTTATGCTTCAGGTAGGCCTAAAAAAGAGAAAAGAATCCTTTTTCTTCAGTTCTTCCAGAATTAGCTTCACCTGAGGAGCTTCTCTTGCCTCGGGTTCCAGCTGCAAGAATTTTTCTAAGGCCTCGATGGCGCGGGGATAATCGCCTTGCTTGATGAAGGCCAAGCCCTCTTGATAATAAGCTGAAGAAAATTGGGGGTTTAGGGCGATAGCCTTTTCAAAGGAAGCAATGGCCTCGGTCAACTGGTCATTCTTATAGTAGATAATCCCCAGGTCATAGAAGATACGGTAATTATCAGGCTGAAGTTCTAAAGCTTGTTTAAAGCTCATGACGGCCTTTTCGTTTTCCCCTCTTTTGAAATAAGCTTCTCCTAAAGCCAGATACAATTCGGGAATATCCTTTCTTAGGCCGAGAATCTTTTCCAGTTGGTTTATGGCTTCTTCGACCTTTTCTAATCGCAAATAGCAGATGGCCAGGTTATAATTGGCTTCAATGCTTTCGGGTATTTTCTCCACGGCTTTCCTAAATGAATTTATTGCCGCTTCCAAATCGCCCGCTTCGAAGTATTTCATTCCCTCTTTGAAGTCAGGGTCGTCGCCAATCTTGGGTGGAATCTTTTCTAAGGTGAAATTAAGCACTTGCTCCTGGCCTATGTCCACTCGCAACTGGGATTCGAAGGGATAGTAGCCTTCGAGGGTTAAATTGACCTTGTAGGAGGCCGGAGGGATTCCCACTTTGAAAAAACTGCCATCTTTTTTTGTTTTTAGAGTAAATTTTGTGCCTCGAGATACATCAAGCAGAGTGATCTGAACATTGTCCAGGGGGTTGTTCCGCTTATCTGTGACTCGGCCTTTGATTATTGATTCCTGGCTGAAAAGAGAGGAAACAAAAAAGAGCGAGCAGAAAACAAAGAGACTTAACCTTAACCAACGCCTTTGCCCGTTAAATGCTTTCATTTAATTCTCCTTGAGTTCGGTTGTAGCCTATTTTTCGTTTAGGTAATTCATCGAAATGAGTCGGAATTGAAAGCTACTTCGCTCTCTCCTAATCAAGTTGAAGGAGTATCTTTTAAATAAATGAACCTCACGAATCATGGCTGAATTATCCTGAAGGAGGTTTCCCGCCAACAGGAAAGCGAGGCCACCTCGTCAGTTACCTCAATTCGCAAGCGATATTCTCCTGAGGGGAAGGACCGCAGCCGCAGCGAAGTCTGAACGAGACAATCGTTTGTGGCCTCAATTTCTTGTTCCAGGGGTGGCGGATTGGCAATGAGGTCATTTCCTCGATAAAAAAATAGTTTAACAGCTAATCGGCCTTTTTTAGTGGTTGAATCCAGAGTGACATTATAAACCTCAAACTCTAGGTGCATTTCCTCCTCACTTTTAAACTCCCGGCTCAGAGACGAAAAAGCCTGACGATTTTCCTGGAGTTTAGTAACTTCCGAAGTCAAAAAAATATCGCTTATGGTTAGTTCGCTCGAGCTAAAATTAGGGATTAGGACTTGTTTATGTAGGGTTCCGATTTTCCCGGAAAAGTTATCCAGCAGGAGAAGGTGCAAGCCATAATTGCCGGGTGCCAGAGGAAGGGATAGAGGAAGAAAATATTTTGGGGCTTCGGGAGAGCGGTCCTTCGCCAGGTCTCGCTGGAAACTGACCTCCTGAGTTTTTTCCATGAGGCTCTGGCCTAGTTCATTGCTTAGGCTTAGCATTAAAGTTAGGGAGTAATTAGTTTTCCCCTCAATTGACTTTGGTTCAAGCGAGGGGACGGGAATAGTAAGATAGAGGATTGCTTGGGTTTTTTCTGCTGAGCCTTTTCGGCAGAAAACATCGCAGGAGAAGGGGACCAAATCATAGTTAACCTGAGTGGTGATGAGGCCGCGAAGTTTCTCCGTTTTTTCCCAGGGGTTGCGCATCGCCTCGGCCAGAATTTCCATCTGGTTGAAATATTGATGAACTCCCTTAAGGTCCACAGGAAAGGAGGCGTTGTCTCTATGTTCGAAGCTTGTCTCGAGCTCATAATTTCCAGTCCCATAGCGGTCAACGAAGGTAAACTCGAAGCTATAAGGAAGGTTAGGGTTGGGAAGATTCCAGTAAGTCCAGGTTTGTTTTACTGCTCCAAGTTGGGAGATGGATTCTCGGCTGGAGAGATAATCATTTTGGATTTCGTTGGGCGGACCGAGGAGAATAAAGACCCGGCCGCGGTCAGTCTTCCAGCCTGGAATTGAGGACACCCCAAAGAATTTATTGGCAAAGGCTATTCGACGATAATAGGCAATCTTAAATTCGTTTTCTGGTGTTTCGGGCTTAGGGTCCCTCTTTTTCCAGAAGTTTTCGATGAATTTGCCTCTTTCCGCCTCGTTGGGCAGGCTGAGAAAAAGTTCTTTTTCCGCTTGGGTAATAATATATGGCACCACTTCTTCTAACCACTGCTTTGAAGCCTCGCTTAAGGGTTCTTTCTTTTGAGGCTGAAGAAAAGGAGCGGCCACCGCTTGCTTAAGATAAAAACTGGAAAAAGTGCATAAAGCCAGAAGAATCGTTGACCAAAGCAAACGGTGACGCTGAGGATTTTTCTCGCTCATGATTTTTTAACAGAAGCGCGGGCGAACTTTTTCGGAGAAGAAAAAGAGCCTTGAACAGCAGCCAGGATAAGATTCCGCGTAGCAGAGCTGGTTAGTTTTTGGATTTATCGACGGAGTACCAATAAAATTATCAATCTTGGGCATCAGTTCTTCTCGGCAGCGGCGGTTGCGAGGGCTTTAAGCCAGGACATGAATATAAGCAATTCTTCTCGTCTATCACTGAAAGAGCTGAGGCTGCGTGAAAAAGAATTTTAAACCAATTTAGGAAAGAAAGCAAGGCGATGTATGGGCACAATACATCAGCGAGACTCTTAGTGTGAAATTTTGATAGTAAGACGCCTTTCTCGTTGATGGCTTAAGCGCTGGACGCAGATTATATTGGGGATGGAGAATAAAGATTCTCTTAGAAAAGAGATTCCAGATATCAAGGCTCAGCCCTAACGGCAGGAGTCTAAGGCGTCACTCAGGAATCTTACCCAGCCCAGCGAGGTTGGAATAAGATAGCCATCAGGCTTATTTTAGCTCTCTGAGGGGCGAGAGAAATGAGATTGATTTTAAATAGTGCTTCCGACAAAATAATAGATCTGGAGGGGGGAGATGGCTAAAAAATACTTGACATATGATTATAATTAGTCTAAAATTAGATTGATTATAATTTTGTATTGATTTTAAGTTGTTTGAGTTACGACTTTTAGAAGAGGAGATGATTTTAGGCCGAAAAATAAATTTTAATCGGAGTATTGGGAAAAGATTTTAAAAAATGCCGGGCAATAAAATAGTCAGAGAAACCTGGAGTTTAGAGCAGGTTAAGGAATATTTGGTTCAACACCAGATAAGACCTTCTTTCTATCGCCTGAAAATTTTCTTCTATTTAATTAATGAAAAGACCCATCCCACGGCTGAAGAAATTTTAAAATATCTTTACAAGGAAATTCCGGCTATTTCGCGGGCCACGATTTATAACACTCTCCGGCTTTTTTTAGAGAAAGGGGTTGTTCAGTTGGTAAGCGTTGAAAAGGAAGAAGCCCGCTACGATGCCACTCTTTTCTGGCATGGCCACTTCAAGTGTCTTAGGTGCGGTAAAATTTTTGATTTCCCTGTTGAAGCTTTAAAGTTCGGCGGCCTGGATGGGTTTGTCATAAGAGAAAAGCAGCTTGAACTTAAGGGAGTCTGTCCCTCCTGTGTAACTGAAAAGAAGGAAATTGATTAGGGGGCAAGGGTTTGAAAGCTTACTACTTAATTATTAAAAGGCAAGAACTATTAATTAATAGTCGTGGAAAGGTTAAAGAAGGGAATTGGCCAGAGCAAATTTGAACGGGTCAATTGGCCGCTGGTGGTTAAGATAAAAGGGAGGCATATTTTCTAACTGAAAGGGTGCAGGTCTAATATGAGAAAAGAACTATCGACCGCTAATAAATAAAATACATAAGGGTCAAAAAGGCGGTTTAGCCAAAAAATTTTTTTCAGAATAATTTAAAGGAGGTTAAAAATGGAAGAAACAAAAAGCATGCTTTTAATCGGGGACAAACTGCCTGAAATGGAAGTTCAGACCACTCATGGCAAAAAAGTTTTGCCCAAGGATTATCTGGGTAAATGGCTGGTTCTTTTCAGTCATCCGGCTGATTTCACTCCTGTCTGCACCACAGAATTCGTCTGCTTTGCCAAAAATTACGAAAATTTCAAAAAGCTCAATGCTGAGCTTCTCGGTCTTTCCATCGATCAGGTTTTCAGCCACATCAAATGGGTGGAATGGATTGAGAAGGAGCTTAAAGTTGAGATTCCTTTTGCCATCATTGCCGATGATATGGGAAAAGTGGCAGCTAAATTAGGGATGATTCATCCCGGTGCCGGCACGAAGACAGTCCGCGCGGTATTAATCATTGACCCCGAAGGCTTTATCCGTCTGATTCTTTACTATCCAGCGGAAGTTGGTCGGAATATGGCTGAAATTCTTCGAGTGCTTGAAGCCCTCCAGATTTCCGACAGTCATAATGTGGCTATGCCGGCCAACTGGCCAAATAACGAGTTGATTGGTAATCGAGTTATTATTCCACCACCCAGCAACATTAAAGATGCTAAGGAACGACCGAAGCAGTATGAGTGCTTCGACTGGTGGTTCTGCCACAAAAAGGTTTGATTTAAGGCCAACAGGGCTATGGAGGAGGCTGTTAAATTCAGCCTCCTCCTTTTATTCCAGGTTTGGGTGCGGAGAGGATTGAGGAGTAATAACTCAGTCGCAAAAGGAAGGTAATATATCTATAGTGGTATCCTTTCCGGCTTTCCGTGATGCGCCTCCACTTCTCTTATGGCCAATAGACTCATCCTAAAATTTTACCGACAGCGATGAGCATTGCTTTTAACCCGTTGATATCCAGAAAATTGCAAGGAAGAAAAAGTCCTAGAAGTATTAGCTTGAAAAATTTATATTTTTGCCTTCCCTAAACTTTTTCAGTTGGGCTAAAGCCCCCATGCCAATAATGTTAAAAGAAGGTAAAAATCCCTTAGTTCGTCGAGATTACCAAGATCCTCGAGTTAAAATTATTGGCTTTGTCCCAAAGTTACGTGATGGCATTTTGGATCCATCGATATTCCACCTTCAATGAGGTGAGATTTAGAGTCTTATTTATGCGGAGATATTGTCTCCAAAGCTTTATCCAGAGCTCAGGATGAAGTATTTTGCGA
>CAZVIN010000119.1:0-13063 GCA_964627255.1 uncultured Eubacteriales bacterium | reverse complement strand
CTCGATGTAATGTTGCCCCTTTACTGCTTTTCCTTTAAGATAATTTCCACTTTTCATCGGATGGCTATCTTATGCCGTGCACCAGAGATAGCAACAAAAAAGCAGTTGAGACCGAAAAACGACAGGGCAAACCTTTAACCCATATCCTGACCATACACGCTTGTCATCTTACCTTTGAGAAGCGTAGTAGTCTCAGGGCTTTTTTATCATTAATATTTAGTATTTTTTGCCCCAAAGAGCTCCACTTGTCTTAACCAAAACAAAGAGCTATTATGTTAAAAGGAATAAGGGCGTCTGGCCGGAAATATTAAATGGCGAGGATTTTAAGAAAAAAGGTCATTGTGGCTTTTCTTATCTTGTCTTCGGCCAGTTTTCTCCAGCCGGGGATAGATTCTAACTCGGACAATAACCAGCCTCTTTCGGTCGAGAAGCACGAGAAGCCACTCTGGCGGTTGAAACCTGGCCAAAACGTCTTCATCGGGATAATTCTGCCTGAAACGGAATCTCCGCCTGAGGCAAGCTTGGTAGGGGAAAAAGAAATCCAGATTGACCGGTTAGGCGGGAAGCAAGAGGGCAAAATGACCTTTACTCAGGAAGAAAGAGAAAGGCTAACAAGGCGTTTAGAAGAATTAGAGAAGGAAAAAAATATCTTAACCGGCGATTTTTACAGCCTTAATCAATATGGCCACCGCTATGCCCTCGTTTTCGACCGCCTGGGTTATATTCGTTATCGACTCGATAAGGTTAACAAAGAAATAGCCGAAATAACCAAGAAATTACGTGCCGGGTTTTAACCAGCAGCCGCTTCCTTGACAGGAAGCGACTGATTTATTTATATTCGCCTTGAAATTAGCGGCAATAATTTTTAACGAGGGAGGTTATCAATGAAAGCCAGTGAAACAGCCATTGTCTTTATCGAATTTCAGAATGACTTTTGTAAAGAAGGCGGCGCCCTTTACGAAGGAGTCAAGGAACAAATCAAGGCGCAAAATACAATCGTCAATGCGGCCGACTGCCTCCAGCGGGCCAGAGGCCGTTGTTTGACGCTGCTTGTGCCTATTCTTTTCGAACAGGAGTATTGCGACATGGGCTGCGAAGGTGTTCTCGGGCCAATTCATACTAACGTGGTTAAAACCAAGGCCTTCCGCAAAGGCACCTGGGGTGGGCAGATAATCGACGAACTCCAACCAACTGCTCAGGATATCGTCGTTGAGGGTAAGCGTACCCTGGATGCTTTCCACTCGAGCAACCTTGACTTCATCCTCAGAGTTAATTGCATCCAAAATGTTGCTTTCTGCGGTTTCCTGACAAACGTATGCGTGGAGGGAACAGCTCGTTCAGCCTATGATAAAGGCTATAAAGTCTTTTTGCTCAAAGACTGCTGTGCGGCTTTATCAGCAGAGGAACAGAAATACGTAGAAGAAAAGTTTTTCCCCTATATCGGCGAAGTCCTAACCCACGATGAGTTCTTAGCTCGCCTCGAGGATTAAATTTATATTTATTTTTCGTTAACTGAACCACCTAAAGCTAAGCCTAATTAATCAGAAAATAAACGCCGCTTTTCCGCTTAATCTTTAATCTATATTTATGTCCTCAAAAGTTGACCGCATTTTTAAAAGCCGCTGAACAAAATATTAAGCTTCCTATCTATGGATTTATTTGTGGCATAAATTAAAAACGTCCCTGTCCCGAACTAACACAATTGGTCCTGAGCTCGAATTTCCCGCTGCGAACTGTCTTTCTTGGGACCAAAAAGCCTGAGCAAATTTTTATTTAAGTAAGCTTCAATAAAATGCAATTAGTTGCTATTATTTATATTTCATAGATTTAGAGAAAATAAATGGTATGTATAGCTTAAGCGGAATGCAAAAACATTGGAAAAATTGCCACGAGGATTTGAAGCCATGATAGATTCAGTACTATTCTCTCCTATTTATATCGGGCCGATAGAAATAGTAAATCGGTTTGTCCGCTCGGCTACCCACGATTTTCTGGCTGAAGAAGACGGCTCTATTTCTTCTGGGCAGATAGAGCTCTACCGTCAATTGGCGGCTGGCGGGGTTGGTCTCATTATTACCGGTCATGCTTTCGTGCTGCCTTCGGGTAAGGCAAGTCCGCGTCAGATTGCGGCGAACGACGACCGCTTTATATCCAGCCTAAAAAAATTAGCTTCGGTGGTCCATGGTTTCCAGTCAAAAATATTTCTCCAGTTGAGTCACGCTGGCCGCCAGACCAAAGAAAAAATATGTAGCTGCCAGCCGATAGCGCCTTCTGCCGTCTATGACCCCGTTTATAAAATTTGGCCTCGGGAAATGAGCGAGGCTGAAATAGAAGAAGTTATTCAGGCTTTCGTGGCAGCCGCCCGCCGGGCCTATCAAGCCGGGTTTGACGGAGTTCAGCTTCATTGCGCTCATGGCTATCTCTTGTCCAGTTTTCTTTCTCCTTACACTAATCGTCGCCAGGACCAATGGGGAGGTAGCCTCGAAAATAGATTCAGGGTCATCAGAGAAATTTTGCGGCGGATAAAAAAAGGAATAGGCCAAAATTTTCCAGTAATTGCCAAGCTAAATTCATCTGATTATCTGCCCGGAGGCCTGGAAATCGAAGAAGCAGTGGCTGGAGCTAAGCTTCTTGCGGCCGAGGGATTAAACGGCATCGAAGTTAGCGGCGGGTCGGCGGAGTCGGGCCGAGGTTCCATGTGGCCGGGTGAGCGCTCTGAAGAGGAGGAAGGCTATTTTGTCCCTGCTGCGGCGAGGATAAAACAAGCGGTTAGTATTCCGGTTATAGGCCTTGGAGGTCTACGAACATTTCGGGTAATGGAGAGGCTGGTGGCTACTGGCCAAATCGACCTCGTTTCCATGAGCCGACCGTTTATCCGTGAACCTAATCTGGTCGCTAAATTCAAAAGCGGGGAAAAGGCGGCCGCCAGCTGTATCTCCTGCAATAAATGCTTTAACCCGCGGGGTATTACCTGCGCCGAGCTTAAGAAAGGCCAAGGCTAATTTAGTATTTCTATTTGTATTACTATTTTTGTTACTATTTTTACTGCTATTTATTCTTTTTATTTATCCTTGCCTGATTTAAGGCTTGCTTATAAACATAAGTTCATAAGGCATTCAGGTCGATAAGGTTATTATTCTTTCTCTGGCCCGGGCTTGGTCGGAATATTGACCTTATTGCTCATCCTTTATCATTCGCAGTAAGTCCGTCGCTATAAAAATAGGAGGTTTTTTGGCGCCGGGTCATGACTTTTCAATGGCCAATCCCCATTTGAAAAAATTCATACTGGCTATAGAAAGCACTTGCTTTGTCGAGAGGAAATATTTAAAATAATTTATACCATTAAAACTAATGGAATTAAAACGAAGGAGATTAACAGATGCAAGGCAATCCAAAACTTTTAGAAACGCTGAATTCATTGTTGGCCGATGAGCTTACCGCCATAAACCAGTACATGGTCCATGCCGAAATATGCGAGAGCTGGGGATACGAAAAGTTAGCCAAGGTAATTGAACAAAGAGCTATTCAGGAAATGCGCCATGCCGAAAAACTAATCGGCCGTATCCTTTTCCTTGAAGGAAAACCTATCGTCAGCGAGCTCCGCAAGATAAACATCGGTGATGAAGTCCCCAAGATGTTTGCTCACGACCATAAAGCGGAGTTTGATGCCATCAAGGCCTATAACGACGCGATCAAGCTGGCCGGTGAGGTCAATGATTTTGCGACTCGAGAAGTGTTGGAATCAATCCTCCAGGACGAAGATAAACATATCGACGAAATTGAGGAGACCTTGGACCAGATTAAACAGATGGGTCTGCCTATTTTCCTAGCTACAAAGGCCTGATTTTCATAATCCTAAGCTCTCTTTAACTTTAACGTAGCCTCTTCGTAAGTTGTTTCCATATTTTCAGTTTTTTTAGTTTATTTTTTATGGTATCTTCTGTCTCCATGCTCTGTTAGGTGGCTCGGCCTACAGGTGAGCGGAATTTTATTTCTGTGAGGTAAAACTATGAATCTAAAAAAAAGAACGGGTTTTATAAGGAGGTTGACTCTCATATTTATCCTTGTAGCAATAGTAACTTTCTCGCCTTCTTCCGGCCAGCAAGAAAAAGCGAAACCAGCTCCACCCTCTGAACCTTTAATAACCGATTTAGCTAAGTCATTAATCAGCCCGCCGCCGCTAAAACTGGCCTTGGACCCGTTTTATGAAAAGTATTGTGACGCCATAGGAATCCCAGTAATAGCTTCGTCTGCTGTTGCGGATACAGCTCTTCTCATTGCCAGGGATATAATCATCCATATGCTTTCTGAGCGGTCTGACCTTCGGTTGCAGCTTATCAGAGACGGACAAAAAGTAGGCATTATTGGGGCAAAGCAGCAAATGTCAGATATCCCAGAATATAAAAACTTAAAAAAGCCGGAATTGGGCGATAGACGCCTGACCGAAGCTGAGATCCGTAATTATGAAAAAATTCGGCAGATGACGGACGCTGAATACTGGAATCAAAGAGCCCGGGGTTTGGGGGGCGTTTACACCACCTGTGGAGAGGAAAACCTCCTGGGTATCCCTGGCACCCGTTATTTCGGCGAGCACATCCTGGTTCATGAATTCGCCCACGCCCTTCATCGAGCCATTAAAGCCGCGGACCCGGCGCTGGCCGAAGCAATTGAAAAAGCTTATCTTGATGCTATGGCCTTAGGTTTATGGAAAGGTCATTACGCTTCCAACAACTCAGGAGAATACTGGGCTGAAGGGACCCAGTTCTGGTTCTGGTCAAATTATGCCTACAAGGATGGAGAAAAAGTTATCTATTCGCCCGCCGATTTAAGAAGCTATGACCCAGGTTTATATGAACTTTTAGGTCAAGTTTATACATCCAGCCATCATCTTCCTCTGGATGCCTTTTACCGCTACAACGATAAATATGGTCCACCCCCCAAATCCAAACCTGAGTCCAAGCCACCCCAGAAATAGCCCTAGGCCTGTCCGCCGCTTTTCTCATAAAAAACAGGCAGAGTTTTCTTTCAGGCATAGAGATAGAAGGCTCCAAAATAATCAGGTCAACCATTGCGTTGGGGTACTTAAACATAGCGGCCGGATTTAGTTGATGAAACTACTTAATTTTGCTGGTTTTATCGCCAATCTCTTTCCAGACAGCAAGCTGTTTAGCTGTCGACTTTTTGTCCTTCCCTAATTAGCAGTTTGTACTTTCAATTTTGGGGGAGAGGCAAGCAAAAATTGACGCCTTCTTCCAAATTAGTAATATAGCCTAAGAAGGATAACGCAGTCGCTTATTCAGAGCGTCTTTTAGCCTAATTCGGCGCGGCGCTTATCCTGTAATTATTCGAGGACGGTTTGCCAGCCGCGGCGCGAAAGGTCGCGGTAAATAAAGTAGCTACAAGAAACTCCAAGAACCAAGAACAAAATTCCTTCCAGCCAGCGGGAAAAAAGCAAGTGACCCAGGCCAAAAAGAAAGGCATAAATCATCGCTACCCCAGCTAACCAGTCGAGAAAATTATTCAGCAGATATTTATCGGGCTCAATTTCCGGTGCCTGTTTACTTATAGGGCCCCAGAGCGCGGCTGCCGGCCTAATGCGACGATAAAAATTGAGTAAAACTTCTTCGGGCTCGGGCTTTGTTAGCAGAGTCGCAATTAACCACACTGCGGTTGTAGTCGTTGTTGTTGCCAGAACAAGATAGGCAAAATCAAGCGGTTGGCTTTCCTGCCAGCTGAAGGCTCGCTGGTAGATAAGTGAGCTGATAAAAGCCCCCACCATAGCGGCAATCTCGCTCCAGGCATTAATCCGCCACCAGAACCAACGAAGCAAATAAACTAGGCCTGTGCCTGCGCCCAGGGCAATCAAGAACTTCCAGGCATCGGCTATTGATTGCATCAGACAACAAACGACGCTGGCTAAGGTCATAAGCGTTATTGTGGCAATTTGAGAGGCAACGACATAGTGCCTTTCACTTCGTTTTTTAGCCACGAAGGGACGATAAAGGTCGTTAATCAGGTAGCTGGCGCCCCAGTTAAGTTCAGTGGCTATGGTTGACATATAAGCAGCTAAAAAACCGGCCACCATCAGACCGCGAAGAAAACCGGGCAGCACCGCGAGCATTATCCTGATATACCCTGATTCCGGGTCAGCCAAAAAGGCGGCATCTCCCTGAAATTTTGCGACCGCCACCAAGGCAACTAAAATCCAAGGCCAGGGCCGCAGGGCGTAATGTGCCAGGTTGAACCAGAGAGTGGCCAAGAGAGAATGCCGCTCATCGCGGGCACAAAGAATTCTCTGGGCAATGAATCCTCCCCCCCCCGGCTCAGCCCCTGGGTACCAGGAAGCCCACCAATTAACAAAAAGATAAACGCAGAAGGTAAGCAGAGGCATCCAAGTCGAGTTTATAGCAGGCCAGAAAGAAAGTAGGGAGCCTGTCTGGCCTGAGCTTTGATTTACCAGATTAACCTGCGCGGTTAAATTGGCCATACCGCCCACGGATTGAACGGCAAAAACGGCGAGAATAATAACCATGCTCATCATTAAGATAAATTGGAAAAAATCGGTCACTAAAACTCCCCAAAGACCAGCCAGGGTTGAGATAGCGGCGGTTATAAGCATAACGCCCAGCGTGAGGAAAATCGCCTGCAGTTTCGAAATACCGAAAAGAAGCATGAAAATTTTAACCATAGCTAAATTGACCCAGCCCATGACGATGATATTAATTAAAAGGCCTAAATAAAAAGCCCTGAAGCCACGAAGAAAACGGGCCGCAGGGCCGCTGTATCTTATAGCCACAAACTCCACGTCTGTTAATACCCGGGAACGTCGCCAGAGCCGGGCAAAAAAGAAAACCGTCAGCAGCCCGCTGAAAGCCATGCTCCACCAGATCCAGTTACCGGCGATTCCATTGCGGGCCACAAGGCCAGTGACAGCAAGGGGGGTATCAGCAGCAAAGGTGGTAGCGACCATTGAGGTCCCGGCTAACCACCAGGGAATATTGCGGCCGGAGACGAAAAAATCGGAGACACTGCGTGTTGCCAGTCGGCGGAAATAAATGCCGATTCCCAGACTGGCCAAAAGATAAAGGCTGATTATGATAAAATCCAATAACCCAAGTTGCATTTCCGCTTCTCTCCAGCCAAAGATAGCGTTGATATATCACCTCTGATTTCTTAATGTCAATTTTTTGAGAGCTTATCCTCAAAAAGGCAGGGTGGGTTGAGAGCTATTTTTTGGCTGAAATCCTTATGGTTACTCGGCACTGTTTCAGGATTTCTGACCATTCAAGACTTATTTCAATCGGATGGCCAGATTTAGTGCCGGCTAAATAATAAGTCCCTCTCTTGACCAGGCCTTCGGCTTCTTTCATGATATCAGCGTAGTACGAAAATATATTTTCCGGACTTTCTTTTGAATCATAAATGACCGTTAATTTGCCTTCTTTAGTTAACGAATTTCCAGAGACATAATAAATTTCATCGACCGCATAAAGCGGCAGGATATCGTGCGGGAAATCGGCCGGAAGCTGGTCTTTCCAGCGGCTTTCTAGGTCAACTTGGGTTTCAAGCAGGCGGAAAGAATTAACCACCAGGTCAAATTCCCTGCGGACATCATTGACATAATTTTCATCCATTGTGACCACCAGCGAGTAGAAATAGCCGTCCTTAAGCGCCGTCAGTTCCATCACTCTCATCTTAATTTTCATGACTGTTCGGCTTAATTCAACCAGGAGGGCGGGATATTTCCCCAGCTTGAATTCCTTTCTGGTATAAATCTTTTCCCCCGAATCTTTATAAGCGGTTTTGAAATAATCTTCAGGATTTTTTTCCCAAGCTTCCGGTTTTCTTATCGTCAGGACGGCCTTATCACCGCTTAGATGCTTTAATTCTAAAATATCGTTCCCGCTGGGTTTATCATTTAGCATCAGCAGGTTGTAACGGAAAGAAAAGCCATACTTTTCGGAGACATATTCTTTCTCACCTTTTGTCTTTTTATCCTGGGAGGCAACCTCTGTTTTTCCTTTCTCAGATAAAATAGAAGCGTCGCTTTTGGCCGGGCTGCTAATTTCGGCTTCTTCCCCTTTCTTTGTCGAATCCGGGCCGGATGGCTTTGAGCATGAGGCCAGAAAAACTATCAGCCACAACACACTCCATAAGATAACAAACCTTCTTTTCATTGTCTTGTCTTTGCCTCCTTTCTTAAAAAATATTTTTAATAATTTATATTTGTCTCCTCGTTGTTTTTCCAGTGATTACCTATTTTCCCGCATCAAAAAAGTTTATTTTTCTCATCGTGCAGCAAATAGGTATGTGTTCGTCAGTCTTGCCTCCTGGCTATTTTTCAAGATGATAAATAAACACCTAATCAGATGTCAAAACTTTTTGTTTAATCCTCCCAGTATCTGAGGCTTCTGAATTTTCTCAGGTGCAAACCTATTTCTTAGTGCAGATTGCCACGGGCCTAAGTTCCTGGATGAAGCGAATTCCGTTAGGAGAAAATTATAAATTTCGACTTTCAGAGATTATTAAAAGAAGACAAAAGAGAGGGTTGGTTCTTGAGTAAAAAAGGTTAGGCCGAAACAAGGAATGCTTGCCACACGAACCTATTTTAAATCTACAATAAACTTTTTTGGCAAATAAACAGCTTGCGTTAAAAGGCTTCGCCAGCAGTAAAATAAAACCCAGAGCTTCTTTTGCCCCAGGCGAAATCAAGCCGAAGGTTGGTCCCCTCCTTAGGAGCTACCTTGAAGCGCAGCCCAAAGCCAAAAGAATATTTAAACTGGTCTAACCTGAAATTCCTTAACCGACTGGAAACATCACCCACTCCAGCGAAGGCGACGAGACCGAATCTTTTCCACAACGGAAGTCGATACTCTCCTTGCAGAGCAAAGAGATATCTATCCCGATAGCGGCCGGAATAATAGCCCCGCATAATCGAATCACCCCCAAACTTGCTATAGTTCTTGAAGGGGGCCTCGCCCCCCACCGCCTGGAATAAAATCTGCCAGGCAAGGGTGTGGCCCGATAATAAGGGAATATATTTTCTTAAATCGCATTTAACCGAAGTTGTGTCGAAGTCACTCGCGAGGAAACGCCGGCTAATACACGCCATAAGTTGATAATAATGGCCCTCCCGGGGGAAAAAAATATTATCCCGCGTATCCCAGTTGAGGATGGCACCAAAGCTGGTAGTTGTTCCTCCACGGCTACCTGCATAAATTTGCTTTTCCAGCATCTTTCCAGCTTCAAGCTTGACGATTTTATAGTTTTCTAAAAGAACAGAGAATCCAGCATAAAAATTTTGTGTTGGCCATATTTTTTTCTGCCAAGAAGCCTCCAGGCTGAGGCTCTGCGGGGTAAATTTTTCTTCCGCCTCATCTAAAGTCTCATTTCCCAGACCCCAGAACTTGTCCGGAAAAGTCTCGGCAACGATTTTAGCCGTTATAAGATAGGCCTCATTTCTCAAATAGAGTTCCGGCCTGGCTTGGGTAGAAAACTGTTTAAGCTGGGTATAAATGGCATAAAAATAAAGAGAAGATGGACGGGACCGCCTCGAGCTACGGACTGGATGGTAAGTCAGAAGTCCGCCCACACCACCACCCCACTTTGTTTCGGGCATATAAAAGATGACGGGAAGAAGCACCACTCCCCATCTCTTATCTTCGCCTTCCTGACCACCTTTTTCATTTTCCTTGATTATCTCTTGACCTAATGCGGGTGTGGCTAATCTAATCAAAAGGAAAATCAAAGCAGCCAAAAAGAATAACCTCTTGCTCTGGTCTGACACTTCGTCCTTCTTTCTCCGTAAGACAACGGAAGGAAATTACGTTTAAATATTCCTTTTAGGCCCATCGTATATTTAAGTAGAAGCCTAAGTCAATTCTAAATTTTACGCAAATAGAGATCGCTGCAAACCGCCATAACCGAGACTTGGCCGACAGCTTTGCGGCCATAATAAGGCTTTAATTTATTCTTTAATAAAATAAGCTTAGAATATAATTAGGCAACCCTGAGAAAGGAGGCCTCGGTGAAGAAACACTCGAAAATAGTTATCGGCTTTTTATTTTTTTCGCTCATGTTAATCAATTCTAAACATTCTCTCTTAGCTACCAACCTAATATTGGAAGATGCCGACAACCGGTTATTCCTTCAGGTGTTCGAAAGAGGAAAATTCGTCGATAATTTGAGCCTGAACGACCTGGAAATTAACCTGAATGAACAGCCAGTCGAGATTAAGGGATTAACGCTGGTCAGGGGCTTAAAAATAAAAAGAGTGGAAGGAGAAAAAATCCTTTCTCCTATATTACCAAGAGTCTTAATCCTTGAATATAGAGCCAACGACTATGACCAGAAATTCGGCCGAATAGTAGAGCGACTCTTCCTCCATCCTTACACACCGGCTGATATAATTTCACTCGTTACTTCCGCCAACTCTTACGGTTTCTCCTCCCAAACCCTTAGGGACTATTCACCTGAACAGCTAATCAATGCCGGCGTAACCATCTTGAAAAGAGATCTTTCTATGTCTGGAAGAACCTATAATGAAATTTACCAAGAAATGACGCAACTTGTTCTTGAATTGCCACACACAGCAACCCCCAGAGATGTTCTTACCCAGTATAGGCAAAACCTGGAAAATTTGAAAACATTCCGCCTTTTTAACGAAACAACTCTCTTAAGAGCAGCTAAGCACTTTTCATTTCTGAAAGCCCAGAAACGCTACATTATAATCTATCAACAGGAATTCCTGCCGATTCCAAACGCGGACACGATGGAAAGGCTTCTCAGTAATCCTAACACTATGTTTCTGGCCAACGAGCTTTTTCGGCAAGTTAATACCGGTGAACCATTAAACCTGGAAGCTCTGATTCAAGACTTAACCGAAGCGGGCATCGTTTTGGATTTTCTCTACTTCAGGACCAATCCTAAGGTGCGGCCGGAATTCCAACTGAAAGAACTTTCCCTTGATATTTATGAAGTCTATTCAAGGTTAGCCAGAGCTACCGGCGGAGTAGTTGAAACAACCGCTCAGCCCTCGGTTCAGCTGGAGAGGATCTTAGAAGCCGCAGAAAATTATTACCTGATTTCTTATTCACCACCCGCCGCTGAGAATCTTGATCAATTTAGGGGTGAAATCAAACTTAGAATAAAAGGGCAAAGAGATTATTCTCTAATTTTTTTCAATTTATGAGTTCAACTCCGGTTTCTTCGATAACCTTGGAAGAACAAAGGATTACTATAATTCTTCATCTGTTCTCTTTTAATTTGCTTCCAACCTTCCATGTAACAAAAATCTCGTTGGCCATCTGGCCAAAAATGCCTTATAATCTCTTTGAGCCGCGGTAGAGGAAATCTCCTTTCTAGGTCTTTTTTCTTTTAACGGGAGAGTTTATGAAGGCTCATTCCTCTGGATTAAATTGCGAACTATTCTGTCCACCGGCACTCATTCCTCCAAATCAAAAAATGAACGTTTTTGTCCATAAGCTTGGTTTTAAAATAATATATTCAGGAAAGGAAGGATAAATGGCCGAAAAATTATATTTTGTCGGGATAGATTCAGGAACCCAAGGAACCAAAGCATTAATCATAGACGAAAAAGGTCGGGTCCTCGGGCGGGGGCACGCGCTTCACCAATTCATTCCAGGACTGAGGCCAGGGGAAAGCGAACAGGCCCCTGAAACGTGGGTTAAAGCGTTCTATGAATCGTTAAAAATGGCGCTAAGAGAAGCCGATAAAGATAAAAAATTTCGGTCAAAAAACATTGTCGCTCTGGGAATTTCAGGCCAGCAACACGGGTTTGTCCCTCTGGATAAAAAAGGCCGGGTTATAAGACCGGCTAAACTCTGGAATGATACCGCTACCGCTGATGAGACAAAAATCATCCTGGAAGCGGTCGGCGGCCAAAGCCGATTCCTTAAACTCGCTGGCCTCAACCTGGCTGTGGGCTATACTGCTTCTAAAATCCTTTGGCTTAAACGGCATGAACCAGGGAATTACCGGAGGCTAAGGACGGTTCTTTTGCCCCATAATTACCTAAATTTCTATCTCACTGGAAAAAAATGCTTGGAATACGGCGACGCTTCGGGAACAGGCCTGATGGATGTGCGAAGACTAAAATGGCAAGAGGAGATTATTAAAATCATCGACCCTGACCTGGTCGAAAAGCTTCCCCCCTTGCGCCATCCACTTGAGCCTGTCGGCTTTATTAAAAAAGAAATTGCGGACTCACTTAATTTGGGTCAAATCCTGGTGGCCAGCGGGGGTGGCGATAACATGATGGCAGCCATCGGAACGGGCAATGTGACGCCCGGAATTTTTACCTTGAGTCTCGGCACTTCGGGGACGATTTACACCTATGCTCCTAAACCCATAGTTGATTATCGCGGGGAAATTGCCACCTTTTGCGACAGCACCGGTGCCTGGTTGCCCCTGCTCTGCACGATGAATGTGACCAATGTTACGGAATTAGCCAAAAAAGCTTTCGGCTATTCCCTGCAAAAAATGGAGCGGGAGGCCAGAAAAGCACCTCCAGGCTCTGGCGGCCTCCTTTTTCTGCCGTTTATTGACGGCGAAAGAGTTCCTGTCCTGCCTTTGGGCTGTGGCGTAATCTTCGGCTTAAATCGGAGCACTTTCCAGCTTCCCTTCATCTTTCGGGCTATCTATGAGGGAGTCATTCTCAATTTGGGCTATGGTTTATCTCGATTAAAAAAACTCTGCGCCGCAACCAAAGAATTCAGAGTTACTGGAGGCGGTTCACGCTGCCGCCTCTGGCTGGAAATAGCGCCCGCTGTTTTCCAGGCCCCTATCCGCCTGTTGAAAGAGACTGAAGCCGCGGCTTATGGAGCTTCGCTTCAGGCTTTTTGGAGTTACCAGAATTATCAAAATCAAAAAATTAGTATCAAAGAAATTACTAATGGGCTGGTTAAATTTAAAGAAAAAGTCATAGAACCTAAACCTGAGGCAATTTCCTGTTACCAGGAACTCCTCATCAGGTATAATTCCCTGTGGCCAGCTCTTATTGACGAGTTTACCGCTCATCGTCACTTCCAGGCAAAATAAATAA
>CAZVIN010000118.1:0-15311 GCA_964627255.1 uncultured Eubacteriales bacterium | reverse complement strand
TAAGGTGTATTTTGCCCCGTCTTCTTGAGAAAGGAGGTATGGTAAAATGCAGGGTATGAGACACCGGCATGACGCGGTCTTTAAGGCTAAAGTGGCCCTGGAAGCCATCAAAGGAGAAAAGACGCTGGCCCAGTTGGCGGCAGAATTTAAGGTTCATCCTAACCAAATCCGCCTATGGCGAGACAAAGCTCTGGAGGCTCTTCCAGGTATTTTTTCCCGAGGTAGCAGTCATGATAACAAAGAGCGACCGGGACTGGAAGAAGAACTTTATCGGCAGATAGGTCAACTCAAAGTAGAGAATGACTGGCTTAAAAAAAAATTGCAGCAGCTTCGCTGAAGGACAGACGACTCTTGATTGAGGCTGGGGGGAAGCTTTCAGTGTCTAAGCAATGTGAACTGGTTGGTTTATCTCGTTCATCCTATTATTACCGAGGGCATGGCGAGAGTGAAGATAACCTGACCCTGATGCGGCTCATCGATGAACATTATCTGAGGCGACCCTTTTATGGCTCACCCAGGATGACGGCGGTGCTTAGAAGGCTGGGTTATAAGGTTAATCACAAGCGGGTAGAGCGGTTGATGAGGGTAATGGGGCGAGAAGCGGTTTATCCTAAGAAGAAGACCAGCCAATCTCATCCAGGGCATCGGATCTACCCTTATTTGCTGGCTGATGTTGAGGTTAGTCGACCTGATCAGGTTTGGGGAGCTGATATCACTTATATTCGCCTGGCTCATGGTTTTGTTTACCTGGTAGTAGTGATGGACTGGTGGAGTCGTTATGTTCTCTCCTGGGAGGTTTCAACCTGGCTTGATCGAACTTTTTGTCTTGATGCCCTGGAGAGAGCCCTTACTATCTCTAAGCCGGAGATCTTTAATACTGACCAGGGAAGACAATTTACCAGTCTGGAGTTTACCCGGAGGCTGGAAGCGGAGGGCATTCGAATCTCGATGGATAGTCGGGGAAGGGTCTTTGATAACATTTTTATTGAGAGGCTGTGGCGAACGGTAAAGTATGAGGAGGTTTATCTTCACTCTTATGAGACTGTTCAGGAGGCCCGAAGGAGGCTTTCAGACTATTTTGTTTTTTACAACGGAGAGCGGTTACATTCAGCCCTTGGATACAAGACACCCCAGGAAGTATATTTTGGTTGCTCGGCTTCTATTCGGGCTGAAGAGCTAAGGGCTTTCGCTTGATGGAACGAGTTTAGGATGTATGGGAGAAGGAAGAAAATGGTCTTTTTATTAAAAAAGGCTAAAATTAAAAGCTGCGGGCGGGAGCTAAGATGCACTAAAAACTCCCTATTTTATTGTCCAGTCAATGGGGGGAAGTTCATAGGTTCGTTTTTTGGTTCCAATTTTTCGGTTTAAGCTTATTCATATTCCTTTCTCACGTACTCGATAGCTTTAATTGTTTTCAGGGTTCTGGCCTTGAACTCATTCCCAATCTGAGCAATGATGGAATAAAGCAAAACTAAGACTGACATGATGGAGTTGGAAAGAGTGACACTTTCTACGGCTGCCTGGATAGTGGCGTCGCTATATTTGGTAATTTCGCTAGTGACTTTGTCCGTTATCGAAATGGTTTTAATCCCTCTGGATTGGGCATACCGGGCGGCTAAAATTGTTTCTCGAGAATAAGGGGGAAAGCTGAAAGCGAGGATGACGCTATTTTTGTCCATGTTTATTATCTGCTCGGTAAATTTTAATGCGCCATAGGGAATAAAACTGGATTTGATCGAGGCGCGATTAAAAAGATAGTTGGCCATCTCGGCCAAGCAGCTGGAGATGCCCATGCCCATAAAATAAACATGGTCGGCTTTCTTTATTAGCTCGAGAGCTTTATCGTATTGTGTTTTATCGATAAGCTGGAGTGTTTTCTGAATATTTTTTATCGTCTCCTCGGCCGTTAGTTCGACAAAATTTATCTTTTCGTGCGGTATAGAGAGGAATTTTTTATACCTTTGGATAGGCTCGAGGCTATTTTTGATTTCTTCTAAAAACTCGGTTTTCAGGCTATGAAATCCGTCATAGCCCAGGGCCTGAGCCAAGCGGACAATTGTCGCCTTGCTCACCCGCAACTCCGACTCTAATTCCTGAAGGGAAGAAAGGGCGAATTTTTGGGGATTTTCGACCATATAATCAGCAACTATTTTTTGCGATTTAGATAAATTTCCTAATCGGTTTTTAATTCGCTGCTTTAATTCTTTTAAATTCCTTCTCATTGGTAATTCTCTTTTCGGGGGTTTAAAATATCGACCATATAATTAATCTGTTTTTCTGGCTCGCTGCCACGTCTTTCTTGTTTTCCATACCTTTCTTAGCTCCTTATTATCGTTAATTTTCCAAAAATTGAGCTAAAAACCATTTTATCATCGAGGCGGGCCGCCTGTCAAAAAAAAATTGGTTCTCTTCCGCCGTGTACGGTTGAGGGTTAAGCAGGCAATAGTTTTTTCTGCCACCCCAAAATTATTCTTTGGCTGGGCAGCAAAAAAGGGGAGGAAGAAAAAGGTCAAAAAAGTAATATTTGAGCCGTCGCCCCGTTCTGAAAAATAGATATATGTGAACTGTCGCCAATTAAAAAAACGGAGAAAAAAGGTAAATATGTGAGATATCAGCGATTATTTAACCATTTTTCTGGAAAGCAGGACCTTGAAGGTTCGTTTCTGCCATCCTGGATCTAGGGTTAAAAAAAGCCCCTGCTAAATAAAAAGAACCAAAAGAATTAATCAAGAGTTATATAGGTCAGGCTGATTAATTTAAGCAATTTAAGGAGAAACGGAGTTAAAGAAAAAAAGTTTAACTAGCTCGAGGAGTTGACAAAAAAGTCGTTATTAATCTATATTAATGGTAGCGAAAACATTTTTTCGTTTATAATAAAGAAAGAGAAAAAAGATGCAGGGGAAGGGAAGGGCGATGATAAGACATAGTAAGAATCAAGGCCTATAAGAATAGATTTTGGGCCGAGGAAAGAGGATATGACTGTGGGGTTTGGCGGCGGCGTAAGGGGTGTCTTTATATTCAGCCTTCGAGTTGCAAGGGGTTGAAAAATGGCCTCGTGGGTGGAGGTTTACAGCGCCATCATGGTGCTGTTTTTATGAAATGCAAAAAACCTAAGACAGAAAGGAGGTGAGAATGGAAAAAGGGGAAAATATGTTGGGGCAGGGAAGAAAGACAAGGAATTAGAAAGCTAAGGAGGAAAAAAAATGAAAAAAACAGCTTCTCTGATTCTTTTACTAATTCTGGGCTTATTCATCTTTCCTTCCTTGGGTCTGGCCCAAGGGAAACAGACCGGAACTATCTCGGGGACTGTTTTGGACAGCGAAAATAACCCTCTGCCCGGAGTAACTGTGACTCTTTCTGGTCCAGCTATGATGGGCTCAATGAGTTATTTGACCACTGAGGCAGGCAAATTTAGGTTTGTCGCCCTTAATCCTGGCGAGTATGACATCAAAGTAGAGCTCACTGGCTTTAAGACCTACATCAGAAAGGGCTTGAGAGTCAGCGTCGGCAAGGTGACGGAAATCGATATTATTTTAGAGCCAGCCCCAGTAGCGGAAGAGGTTACGGTGGTAGCGGCTTCGCCTGTCGTCGACGTGGAATCAGCCAAAATAAGCATCAATTATGGCTCGGATTTTCTTTTAAGCCTTCCTCAATCTCGCGACCTCTTCGGCATCCAGCAATCGCTTCCCGGAACGGTTGAGGCCGAGGCGGGACGGGAATATACCCGGATGTCTTCGGTCTTAGGCGGGCACCTGCGGAGTATTCTCTACCAGATTGACGGCGCCATCATGAATGACCCTACCACCTTGTATGTGTCAGCTAACATTAACGTGGATACGTTCGAGGAGGTTGAGGTTAGTTTAGGCGCATTGCCCGCGGACGTCGGCCTTACTGACACGGCGGTGATTAACGTCGTTACTAAAAGCGGGGGCAACAAGTTTTCCGGCGGGTTTGGAGGCTATTATACGGGAACTGGTGACCTCCGGAGTTTTAAGTTCTTGCCTTCTTTAGCTCAGGATATGTGGAGTAAAGAGCAGCTTCAATCTATGAACGTCTCCGCTCCCAGCCGTTACAACGATTACCGCGACGCCTCTGTTAACTTGGGTGGGCCCGTCATCAAGGACAGGCTTTGGTTCTTCCTCAACGGCCGGTATCTGGACTGGAAACAGGCCAATCCCAATACTCCAGAAAACAGGATTAAGCAAATCTACGATGTTAACCCCAAGGCTTTTGACCCCCGTGACCTCCAGCATTACGACCTTTCAGAAGAGAACTGGCTGGGTTTTCTCAAGCTGACTTTCCAGCTGAGCAAAAAATTGCGTTATATGGGCATGCTCCATTTCAACATGGTCAATCAGCCGATTTATACCCTGCGAGTGGGAGCTACTTATGCCTGGGGCTACACGGCTTTGAACGACCACGAGAAAGTCTATACTACTTCCCATCATTTAAACTGGGTTTTAGACCAGAATACGTTTATCGAATTAGTCGGCAACTATGTTAATCGACATTTCCCCAATATGATGCGCCGGGAAACAGCCAATAATTACACCCAATACGACCGTGAAGCTAATGTTTATTGGGGCAATACAAGCATAACTGACGATTATTACCGCAAGCGAGCTGGCCTTTCCGGATCGATAACTCATTTTGAAGATAATCTCTTTGGCGCCAGCCACGAAATGAAAGCGGGAGGAGAATGGGAAGATACCTATTACATTCGAGACAGGTGTCGTGGTTATGAACCAGGCGACAACCCCTATTATACCTACTGGTACAGTTTTAAGACGCAGAACAAATACTACTATGATACTAAGAACAAGATCGGTCGCCTCTATATCCTTCCCTATGCTCATTTAGGAGTTGTCTCTGGAGATGATAATACGAGGCGTTTTTCTGGCTATTTCCAGGATTCAGCGGTAATTAAAAGACTGGCCATAAACTTTGGCCTTCGTTTTGATTACTCCTATGCCTATGAACCGGCTAAGCATCGACCACAGCTCCTGAACTACAAAGTCGGGCCCCAGTTCTTGAACCCTGTTTTAGCCCAGGCTGACCCCAATGTCCTGCTTAAAGCCCTTAATGACCAGTATCATCATGACCCAACAATTGAGTACAATCAGGTTTCTCCGCTTGATGAACATCATATTCCTTATCGGAAGACTGTTGAATTTACTACTCTTTCACCGCGCATCGGCTTTGTCTATGACGTCTTTGGTAATGGCAAAACTGCTGTCAAGCTTTCTTTGGCCCGCTATTATGAGCCCATTTGGTCTGGAAAATATAACGCGCCCCAGCTTATCGCCGCTGGTGGGATGAACTGGTATTGGTACGACCTCAACGGCAATGGCTACATGGATTTGCCTCGGACTGGGCCAGTTGACCCCAAGTATCTTGACCCGAACGGTGACAATTATGTCTTGACCAGCTACGTTGTCCAGGACCCGAACGTTAAATATTATGCTGATGATATTAAATGTCCTTACATGAATGAACTCATTGTCGGCCTGGAGCATGAGTTGATGAAAGATTTCCGTGTCGGCCTGCAGTTTATTTACAAGCAGAATAAAAACATTACCGAAGATGTCGATGCCGTTAACGGCTATGACGCTAACAAAAAAGATGAACAGGGCCGGCCAATCTGGCTGCCTTATACCTTTGTTGACCCCGGCTGGGATGGCAAATGGGGCACAGCCGACGATAAACAATTTACTGTCTATGGTCTGGCTTCTTACGCTCCCACTCCTTATTTCCTCGGTTCCAATCCTCCGGGATGTAAAAGAGAGTATATCGGCGGCATTCTTTCTTTCCAGAAGAGAATGTCCAACCGGTGGCAGCTCAGTGGTTCTGTCGTTTACAGCGCTTTTAAAGGGAATGCCAACCATGATTATGGCGGAGCTGAAGGAGAAACAGCTCTTTATGATGACCCTAATTCCCTCATCAATGCCGATGGCCGTATTCGCTATGACCGGCCGCTAAATATAAAGATTCTTGGTACCTATGTTTTACCTTATGATATCGCGGTTAGTGCTTATTTTAATTTCCGCAGCGGCTCTCCTTGGGCGAGGACAATAGAGCGGGTTTATTTTCCGGCTAATTTTGGCGCCAGAGTCAGCTACGTCGGTATTCTGGCCGAGCCGGTAGGTAGTCGGCGCACACCTTCGGAATCCTGGCTGGATATGCGGGTGGAAAAGAGCTTCAGTTTTAGAGGCATGGGAAAATTGAGTCTTTATGTGGACATGTTTAATGTCACTGGCAGCACCTCGGTTAATATAAACCAGAACCCCAATACCAGAATTTATTATTATCAAACACCACCCACCTTCACCTTAGATTCAAACTATGGCCGGATCAACAGCGTAAGCGGAGTGCGCTCTGTGCGTCTGGGTCTCAGGTGGAGCTTTTAGACCGGCGACGGAAGGGCTATTTGTAAGAAGCTACTGAAAAGCAGGGCATATTTAAATAGCGTTCAAGCCGAAAAGGCCAAAAATTTAAATCGAAGAGGCGGGCTCTTATAATCAAAGGGCCCTGTTCTTCTTTTTTATCAAAAATAAGGGGAAGAAAAGGATAGCTTATTTTTTTGCTTTGATAAGTTTTTTTTGTTTATGCCACAGGCTATAAAACAAACCTTTTACTTTATCTGTCCGCCCTGGGCTGGCTCTTGGGCCAATAGTTTGATGACTTATTAGGCTTATATCAGCTGTATTTCTTTTAAAAAGAGGAAGATAAGGATATCCGATTCTGAGCCACCCATAGAGGCTTTTAAAATTAAAAGAAGATTTATTAGCATTTAAACCTTTAAAGGGGGCTTGAATGAGGCCATATAAAAACCCCCTGTTTTCGCCAAGAGAAGCGCTTTTTAGGTAAAAAAAGTCTAAATAAATATTCATGATAAAAAGCCGCTCGAACAACCAGAATTTTTAAGGTCGAGCGCCCAGGCTTTTGACTGAAGCAATTAAGTTTGATACATAAGAAAATGATTAGATAATAGCGGTGACCACAATTATTTTTTTGGCCGTCAAAAAAACGATGAGAAATTCAAAAAGATATATTTCAGGTCGGTTACATGTCTCCAACAAGATGCTACCCATTGACTGCCTATGGAAATGAGCCGAAGAACAAACTAACAGAAGTAATGGTTACTTCGTTCAACTCAAGGTGAGTTTCAGAAGTAAGGAAGAAAATGGCGAGAGAAGAGGAGAAGATGAAAAAAAAGGGATTCCGTCTGCCTCATACCCTGGTTTTGATTTATTTGTTGGTGATAGCCGTTTATATTTTGGGGCTTTTTCTTCCGGCGGGAAAATTCGACCGGATTGAAAAGACTTTCCAGGGACAAAAAAGGCTAATTACCGTTCCCGGAACTTACCAAATGTTACCGAAAAAGTGGCTGGGGCCAGAATGGTTGCTTATTGCTCCTATTCGTGGCTTCCAAGATGCTTCCTTAATTATCATCTTGATTTTTATCTTCGGCGGGACATTTGGCATTTTAGGACAATCCGGAGCGATTGAAGCCGGGATTCATCGCTTGGCTGGCTTCTTTTCCCGTCAGCCAAAGTGGCGGATTTTTGTTATTCCGGTCTTGATGGTCCTTTTTTCTTTGGCGGGAAGCGTTTATGGTATGGCCGAAGAATCAATTCCTTTTGTCTTAATTTTCATTCCCTTCGCTCTTTCCCTGGGATATGATTCGATTGTCGGCGTCGCCATACCCTTTTTGGGTTCAGCGGTTGGCTTTGCGGTGGCCTTTTTTAACCCCTTTACGGTCGGAATTGCCCAGGGCTTTTCAGACCTGCCGCTTTATTCTGGCCTTAGCTACCGTCTCTTTCTCTGGGTGATAGCCACAATAATCGCCATTGCCTTTGTCATGATTTACGCCGAGAAGGTCAGAAAAAATCCTGCGCTTAGCCCGGTCTTTGATATTGATAAAACCAGAATAGTGGGAAGCGAAAAGCAGTCTCTTAAACAAGAGTGGGGGAGAGCCCAAAAATTAATAATTGCCGCTCTTTTTATTGCTGTGGCCGCTCTAATTTTTGGCATTTTAGCCCGGGGTTGGTATATCGAGGAAATTGCGGCGCTTTTTTTAGGGCTCGGGCTAATTTCCGGCTTTATCGCTGGGATGAGGCCCTCGGCCATGGCTCGTTATTTTGTGGACGGCGCTAAAGACATGATGAACGTAACCTTAATTATATCGGGCGGCCGAGCGGTGCTCATCATTCTTAAAGAAGCACTGGTTCTTGATACTCTGCTGCAAGGAGCGGCCGGCTTGATCGCTGCCGTTCCCTCTGTCATTACGGCGCAGTTGATCTTTTTAGTCCAAGCGGTAATTAACTTTTTTATTCACTCCGGCACAGCCCAGGCCGCGTTGACCATGCCCATTATTGCACCCTTAAGCGATTTGGTAGGAATATCAAGGCAGACAGCCGTTCTGGCCTTTCAACTTTGTGAAGTCATTAACCCCGTTCTGCCGACCTCGGCCGTCACGATGGGAGTGCTGGGAGTGGCCCGTATTCCCTGGGAAAAGTGGGCAAAGTGGTTTCTGCCGCTGATGTTGGTTCTTATCATTTTTAGTTTGGTCGTCCTGATTCCGCCGGTTCTTTTCAAGTATGGCCCCTTTTAATTAAAATGCCGGCGGAAAATTTAATAAAGAATGAGGCAAGCTTGGCAAGCTCGGAAAATAGATGGTAAAATTATTTTGGTTGGCATAAATAAAATTAATTCAATCTCAAAAAACAGAAGCTCAGATTTAGTGGCAAATTTCATCAGGCGCACTGATTTTTGAAGGCTCTTGAGGCTAAATTTTTTAATGCTCAATAATTCCAATCTCATTCCGGCGGGGAAACAATATGGAGGCTAAGAAATCGTTTCTTTTGGTTGGGTTTTTTATTTCTTTAGTTGGGGTAGGGCTTTTAATTGCGCCGATAAGCCCTGTTTCTTCGCCTCAGCTATTGGAAGAGTGTACCAGCGCCGTAGTGGCCAGTTGGGTGACTCCAGATGGCCGACCTCTCCTTTGGAAAAATCGTGATACCGATAATATCGACAATAAAATTGTCTTTCTAACCGAAGGGCCTCTTAAGGCGTTAGCTTTAGTCAATGCCGATAGCCTCAATTCTGTTTGGATGGGAGTCAACGAAGCCGGCCTGGCCATTATTAATACTGTTTCCGACGACTTGGAAGGCACTTCCAGTTCCCAGAATGGTTCCTTCCAAAAGCTGGCTCTGCTCAATTGTCGCTCGGTCGAGGAGTTTGAAATTCTCTTACGCCAGACTAATACCCCGGGCCGGTTGACCAGAGCAAATTATGGGGTGATTGATAGTGAGGGGAGAGTTGCTTACTTTGAGACCGGTAACCATACTTTTGCTCGCTTTGACGCCGAGGATACTGGATTCTTGGTCCGAACTAACTTCGCCTTTACCGGAAATGGAACGGGCTCGGGATATTTTCGTTATAATCGAGCGGTGGAGTTAATTAAACAAGCTGTCTTGAATGGTCTTATTAATCCTCAGTTTATCCTGCGCCAGGGTGCCCGCGACTTAGTTAATGACGTTATTAATCCTTATCCGCTTCCTTATACTGGGGGTCAGGACGGCTTGCCCGCCGGGTTTATCCGCACGGCCAATTCGATAAACCGTTATCGGACTCGCTCCGCAGTTGTTTTTCAGGGAGTTCGTCCCGGAGAAGACCCCCGGCTTACCACCATGTGGGTTTTGCTCGGCGAGCCAGTTTGCGCCGTGGCTTTGCCCCTTTGGTTGCTGGCGGGAAGGGTTCCTCAGGAATTGGACGGCGCAGGGACGGCCTCTTTTAGTGATACCGCCCTCATTAAGAAAGCCCTTTGTTACCCGCTTCTGACTAATCAGGAATATCTCAATACTCGAGTTCTTGATGACGGCCAAGGTCACGGTATTTTTGGCTATACTTTGCCTCTTGAGGATTGGGTTTTTAACAGGACTTGGAGTCGTCTTGAATCCTGGAGGCAGAGCTTGCCTTCAGCCGGAGAAGTCAGCCAGTTTCAAGATGAGCTAAGCTCCTTAGCTTATGCCTGCTTTTTAGCCGGTTCAATTCCTAACGACAACTTGCCGGCACCTCAGAATTTATCCTGTCAGGTCATCGAAAACCGGTCGCTTTTTCTTAATGAGTTCGGTCATTATTTGAAATGGGACCCGCCGCTTTCCCAACTCTCTATCTCTGGCTATAGGATCTATGATGTTACCCTGGGCGAGCGCCAACTAATCGCCGAAGTTTCGGCTAAAAACACCAGTTATTTCCGACGGGGCATATATTTTAATCGGAGTTATTTTTATGCTGTCTTAGCCGTTGATAATAAAAAGATGGAAGGAAGCCCAGCTTGCGTTAAGGTTAGCTCTTCAGTTCACCTCAACCAGTCTTGGAATTTATTTTTGGTCACCACTAATTAATTTCAACAAGAATTAGGTACGAAAATTAAATATTGACTGTCGTTGCTATCCTGATAACTGAAGGATAAATTTTTGACGCCGGGAACAAAGCTTTTTGGTACTTCCTGGTTTTGTGCGGGTAAACCTGGGGAATTAAAGGCGCTATAAAGCCTGAAGGCAGCCCTTCGGCGCAGAGTTTTAGAAGAAAGTCTCTTGGGTCGTTACCGTATCTCATTTTATTCATCTAATTAGCCTCAGGGATATAAAAATCACTCGAGGCGAATTCTCCAAAGGGAGCATTCATGTATCTTATTTTTGCCCACAAGAAAGTCGGCATAACCGGTTTTCTATCCTGAAACGATTTGGCCTTGATCTGTTCGCCATGACCTCTCTATCTATGTTAGCTTGGCGTGCCATTTTTTCGTTACCTTTCTGGGCACTAAAGAACTCACCCTGCAGATAATTGAAGTTATCTAATCCTAATCTATTTTGCCGCCTTCTACTTTTCTCATACTTCTCGCCTTGTCTGGTTTAGAGCCAGAGTTCTTCGGCGGCCCGGGCATCCCCGGTGGGGATAGGGGAAGGCTAAACCTTCCATGGTCAATTCTGCCCTCCCAAACTTAGCCTTAAACCTGCCCATATAAAATGGAAAGGAACCATTAAAAATTAAAAAAAAATTAATACAGGCTTAAAAAATATGAGCTATGATGTTTGTTGAATTTCCTGACCAGGAATGCGGCTTTAGTTATTTTTAAGCTAAACAAGATGGTAGAGAAATAGAAACAGCCGAAAAGTAAGGAAGACTTAGGAGAATAAAGGAGCTCTAAAGCCTATTGTGTATTATTACTGAGGTCTGACCAGTTGCTTGGCCAAGAAGGCTTGATTTTAAAGAGATAAGGCTTTTATACTGAATATGGCTTCTTTTTTAAGGAGGAAGAATGGAGAGAAAGTTTGACGAGGAATTGCGGGAGTTAAACGAAAAGCTGTTGCGCATGGCGACGATGGTTGAAGAGTCCATTGCTATGGCCATCAAGGGCTTAAAAGACAGACAACAGGAGTTGGTTCAGGAAGTCCTGAAAAGAGAAGAAGGGGTGAACCTTATCGAAATCGAAATCGACGAACTTTGCATGAAATTGCTGGCGCTGCGCCAGCCCATGGCCAGTGACCTTCGTTTTATCACCTCCGCCATGAAGATTGCGGCGGAATTGGAGAGGATGGGAGACCAAGCGGTAAATATTGCCGAGCGGACCGATGAGCTTCTTCAATATCCGCTGCTTAAGCCGTTGATTGATATCCCGCGAATGGCCGAGATTGCTCAAGAAATGGTCCGGGATTCGATCAATGCCTTCATCAGCCATGATGAAAAATTAGCCCGGGCTGTCTGCGAACGAGATGATGAAGTCGATTGTCTCAATGACCAGATCTTTCGCGAGCTCTTAACCTATATGATTGAAGACCCCACGACGATAAAACGGGCCGTCAACCTTATCCTGATTGGCCGGCATTTAGAGCGCATCGCTGACCATGCTACCAACATTGGTGAAGACGTTATCTATTTAGTTAAAGGAAAGACCATAAAACATCATATCGAAGAGAAAAGGTGCGAGATAAAATCCTGAATCCGCTTTCAACTCGGCCTCATATCTTAATCACCGGACAACCGCGAACTGGCAAGACCACGCTGATAGCGGAGTTTGTCGCCAGTTGGCCAGACCGGTGCGGGGGTTTTCTGACCGAAGAAATAGTCGAGAAAGGACGGCGCTTGGGTTTTCGCCTCCGGACCCTGGATGGTCGCCTGGGAATTCTGGCCTCGATTCATCTCTCCAGTCCCTACCGGGTAGGGCGTTATGGCGTCGATGTGGAGAGCTTAGAAAAAATCGGGGTTGAAGCTATTTATAAGGCTTTAGCCAAAAAGGAAATAGTGGTAATTGACGAGATTGGCAAGATGGAACTTTATTCTGTCCGCTTCCAGGAGGCTGTCTTAGCGACGCTTGACTCAGCGCGGCGTCTTCTGGGGGTAATTCATTTAGCTCCCCTTCCTTTTCTCCATAAGATTCGGCTGCGGCCCGACGTGGCTCTTTTTGAAGTTGATGGTCAAAATAATGAGCGGATAAAAAAAGAAATTATCTCTCTGGTTGAGGCGAAAAAACAATAGGCGAGATTAGCGAGGTTATTTCATTCGGCGAATCCGGACTTCAATTCCCTTTTCGTCCTTAAGGAAAGCTAGCAGTTGAGAAGTATCTGTTTCACCATAATGATAGGGGTAGAGGATCTTTGGTCTGATGGCTCGGGCTGCCTCCGCCACCATTTCTGGAGTCATGGTATAAGGAAGATTCATTGGCAGAAAGGCAATGTCGATGGCCTTAAGGTTTTTCATTTCGGGAATATTTTCGGTATCACCGGCGATATAAATTTTTTTATCGGCCAGGGTCAGGACATAACCGTTGCCCTCTCCTTTGGGATGATAAGGAACTCCCTGGCTTCGCATGTGGACGATATTATAGGCGGGGACAGCTTCAATCGCTATACCATTGATAGTTGTGGTTTGGCCGTTGCACATTATTTTCCCCGCGGAAAATTTAGCGGCACATTTTTCCGTCAGAATGACAACCGTTTTTTCGTGCGAGAGGGTAGCGATAGCCTTGAGGTCAAAATGGTCGAAGTGTTCGTGAGTAATAAGAATCAAATCGGCCTTGGGAAATTGAGTATAATCAGCGAACTGACTAACTGGGTCAACCTGAATGATTCGGTTATTCCAGCGTAGCATCAGGGAAGCATGGCCAATGAAGGTAATTTGCAGCGGCCCTTGCGAGGTTGGAATTTCATCCTCTTCAAAAGTCTGGCCAAAGGAGTTCGCCCCGCAAATAAAAAAGAGACATAATAATAAGCTGATGATTCTGAGCATCTTTTCCTCCTGGCTTAAGATTATAATGAGGCCGCCGGCAATAGACAACTTAAAGGCAGGTCAAGATGAAAAAAACAGTTCTTTTTGTTTGCACCCATAATTCGGCCCGCTCTCAGATGGCCGAAGCTTTTCTGCGGACCATATATGGCGAATGGTATGAAGCTTTAAGTGCCGGGACTGAGCCAAGAGGGGTCCACCCCCTGAGCCTCAAAGTCATGGCTGAAGTGGGGATAGATATTTCGGCCCAGCGCTCCAAATCAGTGGAAGAATTTCTTGACCGAGAGATTGACTTGGTCGTGACCGTGTGCGATTCCGCGCGGGAAAGTTGTCCTTATTTCCCGTTTGGGCGAAAGAAAATCCATCAGAGTTTTCCCGACCCCGCGGCCATAACCGGCACTGATGCTGAGAAACTCGCGGCCTTTCGCCGCGTCCGGGACGAAATCAAAGCCTGGGTTAGTCAGGCCTTTAACCCTTCTCCAAAGAAAGAACCAGACTCTCTTAGCTGACAATTGCCGTCGACTGTGGCCAAAGAGGATTTACGCGGACAAGGAGAGAAAAAAGGAAGGGATAATTTTCTTTAAGATGGTAAGCATAATGTATCCAGGCCTCAAGGAGCAGACCGGCCACTCGCTTAATGTCGTTATTTAGGTGATGGAGGTCAGAAGTTGGCAAATCAGCCATTTCTTCTGGTCTAAAATCAAGCTCTTCAGCGAGATGGAAAATAGCCCACAGCAGGTCAGTAAACGATTCATGTTCTAATAAACTCGGGTTGGCCAGGAGAGAGAGTAAAAAATGACGTTGCGGCATAAGAAAAGCGCGCAACCTGGCTAAATCTTCCGGCCCAGCCTTGATATCAAAGGAGGCGGGAATAAGTTTTCGCGCCGCTTGGTCAAAATCTTTTTTTTGCCAGTGTGGCTGGAAGAGGAGATTTGGTTTTAAACCTTCCAGGCCGGAAAAAAGAGGGACCAGTTGGCGGATCAAACCCTGGCCCAGTTGGCTGAAAAAAGCCCCGATGAGCATATTAAGCTTATATAGGGTGATTTTTTTCTCCCTCTGGACCAAAATTTGCTCGATGACAATTACCACCAGCATAACGTCAAGAAAAAGAAAACCGAGGTCGCCGATTAGATAAATGAAAATATGATGAATATCATGGAAGATGAGATAATGAACGTAATAAACCAGAACCGAAGCTCCCAGAAAAAAGAGAATTAGCCACCCTCTTTCTTTTACAAATTTAGCCATCGCCGTCGCTCCTCTCTATTCTATTTTTTTAGAACAAAATTTATTCCGATATTTTTATATCAATTTATTATAAATATTTTATAAAAAAAGGGAGAATATATCAATCACTTAGTGCGGGCTGAAGAAACTAAGAACGAGGCCGGCTGGCCGATTAATTATATAAATTCATAATGCCGTCGATTTTTTAAGCCTGTCTTCCATTCAAAGAATAAAAAAACAGCCTTAAGATAAGAAAGCGGTCTTTTAGCTAAGTTTAATGACTTCACGATTTTAATCAGTTTTAAATCAATTTAGAGGTAGCTATAGGGGCCAAAAGAGAATTGAGGCTGCCAAAACGGAAGCGGGGCTGTGCGGCATCAGATACATGAGTGACCCATTAATGATCCTTCCAGTAGTGCCGAACGTCAATCTCTTTTCGCCTATGCGAATTTTAAGGTTTTAGCCCTCTGGACGACTTGTGCCGCGAGCTTCAGGCAGGGACGAAAAAAACCTTTGACCAGAAAGAATCCCGGTTAAAAGTTTCCCTGATGTATGGGCCCCATAGGAAGCATCTCAAGAACCGTGAGGAAAAAAAGGGAGGCTCACCTTATACTGTTGTTTGAATCAAAAACACTGGAAGTGAGCCTTCAAGGGCGGCTCTTCCGTAAAAAGTGTGGTGATTTTTAGATAGAAATGTGGTAGGAACTCCTTGAAAATAAAGGAGAAAAGAAAGGAGTTAACCTACCACAAATGACCCTTCAAAATTTTATGCTAATTTTTTTAGGCTTGCAAGG
>CAZVIN010000117.1:0-10832 GCA_964627255.1 uncultured Eubacteriales bacterium | reverse complement strand
TCCCCGCATCGCGGAGCTGCATGATAGCTACGGAAGTGAAGAGCTTGGAGATGGAGCAGATGCTGTAAATCGTGTTGGCCGTGGTTTTAACTTTCTTCTCCAGGTCGGCCAGGCCGTAACCCTGGGCAAAAATTACTTCCTGGTTGTCCACGATGGCCGCAGACATTCCAGGAAGCTGCTCGTAATCGCGCTGGGCTTCAAGCCAGACGTTTATCAACCTGAGAGCTTCGGAATAATCAGCCCGAGTCTGAGTTTTCTCCTGGGCGTATGGAAGACGGGTAGCGCTAAAGAATAACAAAAGTAAGATTAAAAATGGCCATAAATATTTTTTTCGCACCGACGCCTCCTGTCCTATTTTTCTATCTGAGTGTCTTTATTTAACAATAAATGAAAGATTTTTTAAAGTCTGATTTGGGGCAGGTGCGCATCTGATTTCCCCATCATCGGCGGGGCAAATAATCAGCTTTGTAGAGGGCTGGTTCGCAACCCTAGGGAAGAAAGAAAGAAGAGAAAAAAAAGGAGGGTATATGAGAAGTTCTTACATCACATCATTATAATTGAAGCCATTACAGAAGATTTTGCGGATTATCTCGGCCCAGCCGCCACCCAGGAATTTCGAGCATTCATGCTCGCCGAGAATGATTTTTTTGCTTACACTCCTCAGCCCTTCCCACCTTGCCCTGAGGGGCATTGGCAGATGCCGCCGTATCTCCCAGTGAGAGCTTCGGTTTGAAGAGCCGACGAGAGATCCAGGGTTATGCCCTTTTCTGAAAAAAACGGAAAAAGCGCCTGCCTGGAAGGATGAATCAAGGTAACAAATCGGCACCCTCAATTGACGTCGAGCAGGGAGATTGGAAAGGCGAGGAGTAACATCGGCGCTGCGGCCCATGCACCCCAGAGGATGAGTTTCCTCAATCTCCGACTTGTCGCCCCAGTCTCCTACCTGAATTAAGAAGTCAGGGCGATGGCCTGCCAGGGAAAGGACGGGCTTGAGCGGCCTAAAGTCTATAGGACGTTCCGGTCGGCCATAGTCGGCTAGTCCTTAGTCCTCAGCCCGCCCCAACGGTTAGGCACCCGGAGCCGGGCTATCATGGATGTTGGGGAAGCGGGGGGCCGGCCGGCTTGAGGTATTTATTATACCAGGCCAGACGCCTTTCGTAGCGGTCGCGCACGTAGCTCGGTGTCGTGAGCCCGTGGAATTGCCCAGGGTAAATGATTAGCTGGGTCTCGATGCCCAGGCTCTTGAGCGCCTGGTACATTTGCTCGCTCCCGGCCACCGGCACGTTGAAGTCCTTTTCCCCGCACATGAACAGGGTGGGCGTCTTGATCCGGTCGGCATGGAGAAAAGCCCACGAAACCTTGAGCCACGGCTCCAGGCCCTTCCACGGAGGTCCGAGCTCTGTCTCATACTGAAAGATGTACTGGTCCGTTCCATACATCGTGAGTTGGAGAGAAGACCCCGCGCCGCTCACGGCAGCCTTGAAGCGCTGGTCGACGGCGATTATCGCGTCCGTCAGGATTCCTCCATAGCTCCAGCCGCCGACGCCCAGCCTTTGAGGGTCAGCGATTCCAACCCGTATAGCTTCATCCACGGCACCGATAAGGTCGATGACCTCTTTATGGCACCAATCCCCATAGATCGCCTTCTGGAAAGCCGAGCCTCGTCCGGAACTTCCGCGGTAGTTCACGGCGAGGACAACGTAGCCTTCGGCCGCGAAAAGTTCGCGCTCGAAGTTAAAAGAATGCTCGTCCTGGGCGTTCGGCCCTCCGTGAATGAGGAGAAGCAGCGGATACTTCTGCCCGGACTTGAAGCCGGCCGGTTTTGTCAGGAGGCTGTTGACGACCGTGCCGTCTTTGCTTTTTGAAGTGAAATCCTCTGTCGTCCCGAGCTCCACCTCGGAAAGCCAGGCGTCATTCTGACGGCTCAGCCGGCGGAAGGAGCCGTTCTCGAGAGCATAAACTTCAGGCAGTTCACTGGCCGTAGACATGAGAAGCGCTATTTTTTCGTCTCTTCCCAGGCTGAGAGATGAGACCACCCGGCGCCCGCTGGTGAGTTTTTCAACTTTCCCTCCGCTCGCAGGGATTCTGGCAACGTAACTCGCCCTATCGTCCTCGACGATGAAGACTAAGGATTGCCCGTCCGCCGTCCAACAGACGGAATCGTCCACCGCCCGGTCGAGAGCTGCCGTCAGCACGCGCGCTGGGCCTCCGGCCGCCGGAACGACAGCCAGCTTGTTCTGATGGTAGCCGTAGAACTTCGGCTCATCCCCTTGGAGGTAAGCGACCCATTGCCCATCCGGACTCCAGACTGGTTGGCCTCCGTCCGGGCCGGCAAAAGTTGTTACCGGCCGCGGCTCAGCGCCGGGTTTGGCTTCGATGATATAAACATTGGTATCATCGGAGCGGTCGGGGTCGGGAGCGCGCTTGCTCACGAAGGCGATGTGCGTACCGTTGGGAGACCAAGACGGAGACCATTCATCATAGGAACCCGATGTTATAGCCTCTCCCTTCCGTGTTTCCAGGTTGAAAATCCAAAGGTGCTTATGCAGGTTACCGAGGTATCCTTCACCGTCCTCTTTGAAATGATAGCGGTCGACGACAATCGGCGGCCTGGTTTTCCGCTTCCAACCCTCTTTCTGTTCCGGCTCATCATCCGGATTCGGGTCGTTCACAACAAGGACAAGCCTTTTCCCATCGGGCGACCAGGCGTAATCGGAAACCCCACCCTTGATATCGGTCAGTTGCTGGGCTTCACCGCCTCGCCGGTCAAGGAGCCAGACTTGGGCCCCTTTCTTTTTCTGCTCCTCATCTCCCCTCGAGGCTAAGAAGGCGAGGTAGCGGTTGTCTGGGCTCCAGCGGGGCTGGCTTTCTCCGTCTGGGCTTGAAGTCAGACGAATTTCCTCTTTTCCGTCCCAGCTCACCATCCAGAGGTCAGTGTTGCGCTGGTCTTTTTCCAAGTCGGTCGTTCTGACTGTGTAAGCCACCCATTTTCCGTCAGGAGACACCTGGGGGTCGCCCACAGAGCGCAGGCGAGCGAAATCGTCAATCTTAACTGGCCGTTTGGCCGGCTGCTCGGCGGGGGCCGCAAATTGTCCGAACCAGATGGCCAAGATAAATATAAAGATGAATAAAAAGGCCCGTCTCTTCATGACTCAAATCCTCCTTGTGGAAACCATTTTAGGCGGCTCATCGGCCATAAAGTCACGGCTGGCCGCGATAATCTTACCTAATATAAGATTCTGCCTATACCTCAGTCAAATAAGATGGGGAGGCACGTCTGGGCCGCTTTTTTGTCCTCGGCCTCTTCGCGCCAATGGTCGAGAAAGCGGGTCGCCGAGAACACCCGGTTCCAGTCGGATTTGAGGACAGAATAAAGATGGTCTTCCAGAAGGCCTTTCCTTAATTTGAAGGCCCCCGGTAAAGGCCTCGTCAATGATGGTTATCTGGTGGGCATTGGAGATGGGTCCAGCTTCCATAACGGTGTTCGCTGCCCAGCCATAGGTCCTGGAGGGTAGGAAGAACTCGATTCACTCGTCAGACAAGCGCACCCGCAGGCGGCTACTTTTTATCGAGGTCAGCCTTGATTGCTCCCAGTTCAGAAGCGCCTTCCAGAGCAATCGATAGTCCAAATGGTTGAGCTCCCGTTAACCCTCGTCGTCGCGCAGCTCTTTCGGCGGCCGGCTTCCCCACTGAAGAACAATCCATCCTCGGTCTGCTTTCCGGACGTCATCCACAGGGTAGCTCCCCCGGAGCTCCCGCAACATGCTTCAAATAATCAGAATGTGCCTTTAGCAACTTGCTCCTGTGGGCGTTGGCGTAAAGGTCACAGTATCTCCCAGTAACAGCTTTGGTTTAAAAAAGCCCTCGAGGGCTCCGAAAGAAATGCCCCTTTAGTCGCAGTGCGAAGCCCGAGAAGGGGAGGGATCGAGGGAAGGGAACCTCGGAAGGGGAAAATCATTTTCCCGATCCAAGGAAACCTGGTCCTCTTTGTTAAAGGGCTGGTGGTTGCAGCTGCTGAAGCACCTTCAATTAGACCTGGACCTATTTTAGGATATACGAGACGACTCGGGCGATGAACTCCACGTAATCCATCCGCTCCACCTCTTCTGGGAAAAAACCGAAAAACGGATAAGAGGCTTTTTTTTGTATTTTACTGGGGCCTTAGAAAATTATTTTCCAGGTGCCAGCTTCCTTTTTAAGAAAGACAGTCAGGCTTCTTTCTGCCTTGATGTTAATCTTCGCCTCAAGAGGCTCTGGGGCCAGCAAAATTCGAAGGGTGTAGACCCCTTCCTTGAGCTTGACTGCCTCACCGCCAACGAGGCCGCGGCTGACCTCTTGGCCATTTTCGTCGCAAACGATATACTCAATTTTTAGCGTTTGCTCGAGGGCCGAGAGAAGTCCGGCAGCATCCTGGGCATCTAAGTACCGTCCTTCTGTAGACTTAGCGATGGCCTCGAGCTCAGCCCGGGCTTCCTTTTCTTTGATATCGAAGCCAACAATATGGACGCGCAGCTCCAGCCCTGATTTCTTAATAGCTGGGCCGATGGATTTAATATCTCCGCCACAGCTTTCAATTCCATCGGTGACGAGAATAATAGAGCCGGTGGGAAGGGTCTCGAAATCCTTGATGGCCTCAAGCACTGAAAATACGAGGGGCGTCTTTCCTTTGAGCTGGATTTTGTTGACTGTCTCAACGAGCCTGGCCTTGTCCAGCGGGCCAATAGGCACAAGGAGTTCAGTGTCGGTACAGGCGCGTTTATCATTCAACGCGTAGCGATGGCCATAGACGCGCAGCCCCACATTCATCGTCTCAGGTAATCCGTTAATAATCTGAGCTAAAACTCGGCGAGCGATGGTGATTTTTGCTTCCCCGCCTATCTGGCCCCACATCGAATTTGAAGCGTCCATGATAATCTCCACATTCTTAGCCGCTTCTTTTTCCGCCCCTTTTTCAAAGGTGACCTTAAGGGTGCCGGAGCCGAGCCTTTTGACCGGTGACATATAAATAGGCACATGACCGCAGCAAAATTCCAACATCAGAGCGCCCAGGGCCACGCGATAGATCTCATAATTTACTTCGCTCTCAGCTCCCTCCCAACTTCCGTTGAGGTTCTGATGATCGACAAGAAGCCGGCACATCCAGTCCTTCCAGATGCGCCAGTCATCGCCTCCAGCTAAATACATCACCCGCGTTCCGTAATACCAGTAATAAAAGGGATAGCCATCCCCAGGCTCTTCCATGTTCCAGCGTGGCGGATGGTTTTGCATAAAGCGAATAGCCGCGGGAACCAGAGGGTCCTGGGGATGCCCGGATAGCTGAAGAGAGAGAGCCCCCATTCCGGCGCGGGCGCAGGAGTTGCCTCTCTCTCCCGGTGAGTCGTACCGAAAAGAACCGTCTTCTTTTCCATAAAGCGACCGGACAAAATTAGCCGCGGCCGGGAAAGAATAATCAGGGATGACAAAACCGGCATTCTCGGCGGCTTTAAGGGCAAGGATCTGCCAGCCGGTTAGGGAAATATCGGCATCTGTGCTGTCTGGCTTGTAGCGCCAACCGCCATAATAGGGCGAGTCCGGCTTAACTGGTCCTCGTAAAGTTGCTGGCTTATGTTCAGTATTCTGCGAACGAAGGATAAGTCCTATCGCCTCACGGGCTACAGGCTCCAGACTTTCATCATTTAACCCGGCGAGGGCTTCGATTAACCCCATCGTGGCGATTGAATGTTGATACATCTCTTGGGTACCAAATGTTCCGCCATAGTAATCAGCATCTCTTGAGCCTTCAGCATACTTGGACCGGGGTATAAATTTAGATTTTAAGAACTCCAGTGCCTTTTTAATATTCGCCGAATAATCCTTCCCCGTACATTCAGACCCCAGGAAAGCCATAAGGGATAATCCCGCATATGCCTGTTCATATTGTTCCCAGGAACCATCTTTTTTTTGGCGGGAAGCAAGGTAATCTAACCCTTTAATCAGGGCCTGCCGAACCTCTTCAGGCGTAGCCGGTGGTTTTTGAGGTTTGCCAACGTAAAGGGTATATTCAGCGCCGATATTTTTTCCATCCCTTACTTCGATTTTCAAATAATAGGTTCCGGCCGGAAATTTCATCTTAACCATTTCCTCACATTGCCCAGGTTGGCCAAACCAAGAGTAATCCAGCCTTTTTTCCTTAGAATCGAGAAGTTCAAAATTGAACTTGACGCCGGGGACTCCAGAAAGAGTCATCACCACCATCTCCGCTCCTGGTGGGGGCACCTTGAGGAGATAATAATCCCTATCCCGACTACTATTTACCCTTCCGATTAGCGAAAAATTCGGCTTTATCTCGTTGGCCCGTTCCATCCCGTCGTTCGGTTCAGCCTCCAGGCCTTCCTGCCAGGGTCCAAGGAGATGGACGCTGAGAGTATAAGAATTGGCGGTATTCTTCTGATATCCTTTAACATAGATAAAGTAAATGCCCTCGCTAACTGTAAAATAAGGAACCGTTTCCGGCTCTCCTTTTTCACCATCGTTTACATCCCAGAGTCTCCGGCCTTCCCGGTCAAGTATTTCGACCCTGCCATCCGCGTCCGGAACAGCGCTGAGGTCAAGCTGAATGAGATTTTTTTCAGTTTTGTCAATAATAAGTTTGTAATAATCCTCGTCGCCCTTTACTTGATAATAGCCCTTCATAGTTTGGCCGAGGCGAATTTCTGTCGCCGTATCCCTTGAGTTATTCGGTTCAGCTTCCAGGCTTTCCTGCCATGACCCCAAAACTTCAGTGCTTAATAAATAAGAGTTTTTGATATTTATTTCTCGCGCAAAAATTTCAAGATAATAAATGCCGGTTTCCAGAGCCAGGTTAAAGATAGATTCAGGCTCGTCCTTTTCCGCCTCGTCTGTGCTCCAGATGCGGTTTCCTTTTTCATTGTATAAATCAATTTCGCTATCCACTCCCGGAACGGCTGAGAGGTTAATCCTGATAAGACTTTTGCCCGGTCTGTCGTTAATCAGCTTGAACCAGTCATAATCGTTCTTTTGCTGAAAATAGCCGTTGATGTTTTTCCCTAAGCCGAGTTCGTTGGCTCTGTGGCGGCTATCATTGGGTTCTGTTTCCCATCCCTCTTGCCAGGGACCAGTTATCATGGTCGTAAGAAAATATTTCTCTGAAGTAGCCTTACCATCGCCATAAATCCGAATGAAATATGAGGCGGGCTCAACGACGAAATAATTGACAGATTCAGGCCCATTTTTTGGCGCATCATCAATTTCAGCCAGTCTTTCCCCAGAAGCATTATAAATATAGATAGAAATATCTATCTCAGGGACGCCGCTGACTTCGACCCGGAGATAATTTTTGCCCGATTTATCCACGACGAGCTTAAACCAGTCATAATCATCATCCTGGATACCAGCCTCGATTTTTTCGCCAAGGCGGATTTCCTGAGCCTGCTCACGTCTGTCGTTAGGCTCAATTTCTTTTTTTATCTGACCAAACAAAGGAAGATAAAGTAAAATGATTGAAATAACTAGTCCGGGGTTTAAGTATGTTATGCATCTTTTCTTTTTTCCCCTCATTTCACCTCCTTTTTTTGGATTTTAGATGATTAAAGAAAAAGTGTCAAAAAAATTAAAAATTCCAAATTATAGCAACTGAGAAATCTTTGCTTTAACTTTTTAAAATCGCCGGACTCAGCGAGGGATGAGTACAAAGATTTTGAACTTAATAGAAAATATACCCACTTCTGAAAGATGTGATTGATAATCACTCACTCACTCACTCACTCACTCACTCACTCACTCAACCAATCAATCAATCAATCAATCAATCAATCAATCAATCAATCTATCTATCTATCTATCTATCTATCTATCTATCTATCTATCTATCTATCTATCTGTCTGTCTGTCTGTCTGTCTGTCTGTCTGTCTGTGCATCCGCATATCTATCTGTCTATACCCTTTTCCCAGAGGGCTTCGCACAAACTCCCCATGGCCCAGTCAAGGGTGGCTTTGATAATGACATTTGTCCAGTTGGTTTCGATATCCAAAAATGACTCCGCCACCCCGGCAGCATTAGTACAGACGGTCAGCCAGATGCAGCGGACCAAAGTCTTCCTCATTTCTTGCTTATCACCAAATAGAGCAGCGCTCAATTCCTTTCCCAGGCATTCTCCGATAAGAGCGTAATACTCGATCATGGATTTAATTTGGAGGATGATTTCCGCTTTCTCTGCATATTCTGCCAGGGCCTGACCAGCACCTTTTTCTCCGAAGCCGAGGAAATTACCTGTCCCTGGTTGCAGACGCCACCAGGCAAAGCGTGATTTTCCGTCCACGAAAATTTCCTTTTCAGGCACCATTAAGATAAAGCCTCGGGAGACTTCTTGCTCGAGACGAGCCTGGATGTCCTCGGGAAAACGAAGACTTTTCCGGGAAATGTCAGCTAATTCTTGGATTAATATCCAGTTTATTCCCTGCGCTCTAGATTGCCTGAAAAGGAAGGCGGCGTTGTCGACGACTCCTTTTCCCTCCATTTCAGACAATTCAAGAAGAGTATCGAAAATTCCTTGCTCGATACAGACCGAGAAATGAAGGGCATCTTCTTGGCTCATGACGTTAATCTCGTTAGCGATGATATCGAGCTCCTCCATTTTGACAGGCTCTCCCTTCTCATTTTCCCGGATAGTCAGATGGCGGACGAAAAGATTGGGGCTAACCAGATAAATATTATCGGCGAAGGGACTTAGCGAGAAGCGCTTTAGGGCAAGACTATAGAGTTTTGCGGGAAAGGGTCTGAGCTCAGATATTTCTTTAAATAAACGTTCAGGTTCCCAGCTTCTAAAATTTTCGACGAGGTTCAGGTAAAAATCTCGATGGAGAAGAAAATAGGTCGCCGTCAGTTCCTGGATAAATTCTGAGCTCAAACCGCAGGCCAGAGGGAGAATCTCTGTTACTCCAATAATCTTGAAAGCCCGCTCTAATTTTTGTTTCTCGGTTAATTTCCAGTTCTTTAAGGTGCCTCCTTTTCTCATGGCCGGTCCGACAAAATCAAAGATTTCGCGTCGCTCTACGTACTTTGGCTGGCCCGGGCTGTAAATTTCGAATTCTATCCATTCAGCCGTAAGTTGGGTGCTCTCAACTGATATTTCCTTTTTTGGTTTTTCCTCTTCTACCTCTTCCTTTCCTCCCACAAGACCGCTAAATAGCCCTGCCGGGCCGCTGAGGCCGCCCTTTTTTGGTCTTGCTTTCTGGATCGGTTTATCACTGACATTGCCTGTCGCTCCTACGTAAGCTTTCCTGACCATTTGTCCATCGATTTCCAGAACGGCCTGCCACTCAGTTTGCTTAGCTACAGCCTCTTTAAAAAACGCCTCGGGATTTTGAGCCATTAAGAAATCCTCATCCCTAAACCAGTTCAAGGGAAGGTGTCGTAAAACAATCTGTTTTCCCAGAAGCTGTGAGGGAACAAGTGTATGTTCAAAAATCAACTTTTCTTTGAGGTTACCAGCTTCGAATTGTTCAGCCACCAGTCTAATCTTAACAGTGTGGAAGAGGGTTTCATCAAGTTCCTCCGGAGCGAGGAGCCTCTCTGGCTCTCCCATCTTTTGTCCGGGTTTTGCCCCGGCAAGAGATGGGTCGAGGTCAATCCACTGGCCTTCCTTCTCCCATTGAACCCACCAGTGATGCCTCCAGCCTTCATCAGAAGAGCCTCCTTTTCCTCCCGGTTTATTCTTCGTTTGTTTGTTAACCAGGCTGAGAATCTCAGTCGCTAACTCTTTATGCTGATTTCTTAGTTCCTGGATTTTCTTCTCTTGATTCTTTTGAGCCTGGGAAATTGTCTTGATAAGATATTTTTGGTCAAATCCATAATTCTGAGCGTAAAAAGCAATTAAATCCTGGTTAATCTGAAAAGTTTGCGGCCGGGAAGGCGAGTTTTGACCCTGGGCCTCTGTTTCTGGACTTTTCCAGAGTTGGGTCACCTCATTTTCAGAAAGATAGCGCCTCGCTAGCCTTGCTTTTTGGCCTGTCCGCAGCAGCAGCTCGCAAAGGAGAAGGGCTCGGTCAAGACTATTTCCTCTCCGGTCCATTAAAACTCCCGTGGCGCCCCTTAAGCTGCCCTGGTAGGGAATAAGAACGGTCTCGTCACGAACCCATTCAAAGAGCTTTATACTGTCGCCTCCAATTTTTTGGATAATGGCATCAGGGTCAAAGCTTTCCCGAGGAATTTTCTGGATGGTGCCCTCCAAGGCTGAAAAAGTATTTTTCAATCTCTCTAAGGTTGTTTCTATATAATCCTGGCCAGCTTCTGGCTTTTGTTCGACAGCCCTTTCCTCGGATGGATGAGCCTTAGAGGAATATGCGGTCTCAGAGGCAATGTCCTGGGCGTATTTTTGGGCCGGATTAGTAATCGCTTCCTCTTTCTTTGCCTTGCGGCACGAAGCAGAACCAATAAGGAGAATAAAAAAAAGGACAAAAAGGAAAAACACTTTTAGGTAATTCAAAACACTCGGTTCTTTATACTTGGGATATGAAGTCATTATTTACCTCCTTTTCGCTGCCCGGCGGCCCTATCGTTTGGCCTCTGACTAATGATGAACTTATATTCGGAAAGTGTATTCGCTTTCATAACCTGGGTAATATAATGTTTCTGGCATTGAGTTCTCTGGAATCTGCTGTTACTCTTAATTCCCCTGTCTTTGTTCATTTTTATCAGCGAAGGATAGGAAATTAATTAAGGTTAAGAGGCGCGTTTTCCTGCTAACGCCGCTAGATAAGGGCCGGAGCCTCAACTTTGTCTTACCCCATTTGAGCTAATGATAAATTAGCGCTTCGTCAGATGTCAAATTAAG
>CAZVIN010000116.1:0-1655 GCA_964627255.1 uncultured Eubacteriales bacterium | reverse complement strand
ATTATATCAGCCCAGTTAGCCGGTGTGATTTCAGGACCGGTCCAGCTGGTCTGCTTGAGAGCATTGTTTAGAAACTCAAAATTTGGCTCGGGCCATGTTGGGTCTGATAGATACCAGAGCAGATCATAAAGGTCCCGGCCTTTGACATAGGGACGAACGAGAATCGCATGTAATTTTCCGCTTAAAAAAGAAGCTTTATCGTAGTGCAAAATATTCAGGAGAACAAAACGGCGGACAAGGGAAGTTTCTGTCTTTCCGCCGAGGGGAGGGCGAGTATCTATTTCAATCTTAATCGCAAGAGTTTCGTTAGCGTGCGGAGAAAGTCCGAGTTCGTGCCATATTCCCGGGAAACTGATAAACGCTGATTTAACAGCCCGGCTCCCTGAGATTGTTGTTTTTACCTTGTAGGCTTCGGCTTCGAAGGCCCGGCGGATATGGTTTGTAATGTCAGAAAAATCGAGGGCTTCATTGGAAGCGGCGAGAGCAAAGTCCAGGTCTTCTGAATAGCGAGGTAGCTGATAAAGTAGTCGCAAGGCCGTTCCGCCGTGGAAAATCCATGAGCGGAAGACACCCCTTTCCTGGAGAAACTGAAGGATTCTGGTCTGACAATACTCGCGGACCAGGCTTCTGGCCATCATTTTGTCGGACAGATTGCCGATTAGTTGTTTAATCTGTTCCTTCATCTTTCCTTAAGTCCCCTTATAAGCCTGACTAATTTCCTGGAGGCGCGGATGAGCTTTCTGCTTTCAGCCTGCCCTGCGTATTCTAAAAGAAGGTCCTGGTTTAAAATATCAGTATTCTGCAGTCTTAGTTCCTGGAGGTAATTCAAGCTTTCTGAACCAGGGGTCAAATAAAGAAGGTCAAGAAGAGCCTTTTCCGGCGTAGATAAAAAAGCTGATTGCCCATTGCCCAATTCAACCAGTCTGTAACCGAAGAAAAAGCTTTTTTTAATGTGCTTGTAAATAAATACTCCAAAGGGATTGGCCAACGTTTCGGGTCGGCCAGTGGTAACACAGGTAACGGCCGGAACATATTCGGGGATAAGTTCATAGTAGCTCAGGGCTGATTGCAGGCTAACGTAAGAAGCCCTTTTCATCTGGTTGGCAATGATAAATGGATGCGGTGGGTTTTTCTGATAATGCTCTGAAAAGGTGTAAAGACAGCGACGCAATTGAATTAAACGGCCTGACTTGGTCCAGCGAGATAATTGTCTTCTAATCTCAGCTGGGTCAACTTTACCGGTCAGAAAAAGGCTGGAGTTAAAGACGGGCTCCCGGCCGATAATTTTAAGTAGTTCCTGCCATTTCATAGCAATAATATGCCATAAATGGCAACTTAATGCAACAAGAATAGCTATGGAAAAAGTTTGGCTAATTGTCTCATTTAAAATCTTAGACCAAATTGAACAGAGGTTGCCCCTTCCCCCTGGGAATAGACTCAGATAACCATGGGGCCTTCATCAATGGACATCTCCTCTGCTACTTCGAGGAAAAAAACTCGCATTTACCCGCAGCCACCCTTACACGAAGAACGATAATTGCTATAGGGAATAAAAGGTTATGGTTATTGCTTTATCGGACTCCGTCATTGACATTGGAAATAAAGGAGCTATGTTTGATAATTCAAAATAAAAGGCTAACAGGGGCTCTCGGGGG
>CAZVIN010000115.1:0-101842 GCA_964627255.1 uncultured Eubacteriales bacterium | reverse complement strand
ATCTGTGCTATAATAATTCGCTTCAAAATGCTTTTCCGGAAGCGTCAAAAAAAAGTGGCCGTCATCGGCTTAGATGGTGTCCCCTATTCGCTGCTTACATCTTTTTGCCAGAAAGGGATATTAACCGAAACAGCGGCTCTCCTCCCAGCCGGCCGTCTTCACCGGATGAGGGCTTCGCTACCCGAAATTTCCGCGGTCAGCTGGACTGATTTTATGACGGGCACTAATTCTGGAACGCACGGCATTTTCGGGTTCACCGACCTTAAGGCTAACTCCTATGACTTGCGCTTTCCCAACTTCTTTGATGTCCAGGTACCGACTATCTGGGCAATACTTAACCAAGCGGGCAAAAGGTGTGTGGTCATCAATCAGCCAGCAACTTATCCCGCCCGACCGCTCGACGGGGTCTTAATTTCTGGATTTGTGGCTATCGACCTGGCTAAAGCTGTTTATCCGCCGAAAGAGTTAGAGCGATTAAAAGAGTTAAATTACGTGATTGACGTCGACACGGCAGCAGCCCGAGCTGACCATAATATCCTTTGGGCTGATTTAAAAAAGACCCTGGAATCACGCAGGAAAGCGTTAGAGCTCTATTGGAAAGTGGACTGGGATTATTTTGAGTTAGTGATCACTGGAACCGACCGTTTACATCATTATCTCTGGAAGGCAGGTTTTGACCCAAACCATCCTGAGCATGAAGGCTTTTTAAATTATTATCGAGAGTTAGATGGCCTCATCGGCCATATAGCTAAACTATTTCAGGCCGAGACCGGGGACCTCTCTGGCCTATTTCTCCTTTCGGACCATGGCTTTGGCGAACTAAAAAAAGAAGTCTACCTTAATGCCTGGCTTAAAGAGCTGGGCCTTCTAAGGTTCTCGACTTCAGAACCCCAAAGCCTCTCCGAATTAGAGGAATCATCGGTCGCTTTTGCTCTTGACCCGAGTCGCATCTACCTTAATCTTAGGGGGAAGTTTCCTAAGGGAAGAGTTGAACCCTATGAGCGCGACCGCTGGCGGGAAGAAGTGAAGCAGGCCTTACTTGAGCTGAGCTATTCCGGGGAAAAGGTCATCCAGCAAGTTTACTTTGCCGAAGAAATTTATACCGGTCCGCTTACTCCTCGCGGACCTGACCTGATTGCTTTGCCCTTTTCTCGATTTGACCTTAAAGGTTCGGTTAAAAAGAACCAGGTTTTTAGTGATTCTGACCTGGAAGGTATGCATACCTATGATGACGCCTTTTTTTGGACCACACAGGAAGTGCCCGCCGGCCTCAAGATTGCTGAGTGCAGTCAGATAATTATCAATAGATTGCTTCAATAATGAGACTAAAAAAGTATCATTTATCAGCAGCTCTTTTAGGTTTGATTATTTTCCTGTCCAGTATTCCTCCCGCCTCAGCCTATATCGGTCCCGGAGCCGGTTTTGCGTTCCTTTCTTCCTTCCTTGTCCTTTTTTTGACTTTCTTAGCCGCCTTTTTTTCCTTATTGGCCTGGCCTTTTCGTCTTTTAGTTCGCCTGCTAAAAGGGCAAAGGGCTTTCCGTCATAGTCAAACCCGGCGCTTGGTCATCATCGGGCTGGATGGTTTTGACCCGGAGCTAACAGATAAGTTTATGGCTGCTGGCCGTCTCCCGCACCTCGCCGAGCTCAAAAAGAAGGGCAGTTACTATCGCCTGAAGACAACCACCCCGGCTATTTCTCCTGTTGCTTGGTCTTCCTTTATGACCGGTTGTGAGCCCTCCAAACACAACATCTTTGATTTTTTGAGTCGCGACCCCCGGACCTATCTCCCCACTCTTTCTTCAGCCCGCATTCTGCCACCCCGGCGTCGTCTCCGTCTCGGCCGGAAATTTTTGCCCTTGGGCAAGCCAGTTATTCAGGGTTTCAGGCGGAGTCTTCCCTTCTGGAAAATTCTAGGCGACAAAGGAATACCAGGAACCATTCTTCGCGTTCCCATCACTTTCCCGCCCGAAAAATTTCGCGGTCACTTACTTTCCGGGATGTGTGCGCCTGATTTAAAGGGCAGCCAGGGAACCTTTTCCTTTTATACCTCTGACCCGCAACGCCTTAATGAGAAGGAGAGCGGTGTTACCATCCCCGTAGAGATAAGAAACGGGCTGATTGATACCTACATTTCCGGCCCGGAGAATAGCTTGGAAAATGGCGGCGAGGCTCGGTTGCCGCTTAAAATCTGGTTAAAGCCAAAAACCCAAGAGGTGGTGGTGGAAGTCTCCGGGCAACGCCTTACGCTGCGACCAGGAGTTTTTTCGCCCTGGATAAGACTCACCTTTTCTCTCGGTTTAGGAATAAAAGTTCAGGCGATTGCCCGCTTTTATCTCTCCAGCCTCGAACCCTATTTTAACCTTTATCTTACCCCGCTGAACATCGACCCCGAAAAACCGGCTCTGCCGATTTCACATCCGTTTTATTATTCTATTTATTTGAGCAAGCTTTTAGGACCCTTTATTACCCTCGGCGAAGCCAATGATACTTGGGCGCTTAATGAAGGCGCTCTCCCCGAAAAAGCCTTCCTCGACCTAACCTACTCCAACCATGAGGAATGGGAAAGGATGCTCTTTAACGCCCTCAAAAAAAGACGCCAGGGAGTTATCGCCTGCGTCTTCGAAACTACCGATTCTATCCAGCATATGTTCTGGCGCTATTTAGAGAGAAATCATCCCGCCCTAACTATGGGCCCGGCTGAGCTCGGCCCAGAAGTAATTGAAGAGCTTTATTGCCGTATGGACGGCCTGATTGGTAGGGTGATGAACTATCTCCAACCAAAAGATAAATTAATTGTCATGTCTGACCACGGATTCAAAAGTTTTCGCCGCGGGGTTAACCTTAATTCCTGGCTTTTTCGGGAAGGCTATTTAAAACTCAAAGAAGGCTACCAAGAAAGCCGGCCTTGGTTTAAAGATGTCGATTGGGATAAGACTCAAGCCTATGCCCTCGGCCTTGGCGGCCTCTATCTTAACTTGCGAGGCCGGGAAGCAAAAGGAGTTGTGGCGCCCGACGAGGAGGCCAAAAAAATAAAAGCCGAGCTCAAGGCCAAGCTTAAAGGCCTTAAAGATGAGGCCTCGGGAGAGCGGGCTATCCTCGAAGTCTACGACCGAGACGAGATTTATTCCGGTCCTTACCGGGAAAATGCGCCCGACCTGATTATCGGTTATAATAAAGACTATCGGGCATCTTGGGATGGAGTAACGGGTAAAGTGAATTCAGTAATATTTGAGCCCAACGTGAAAGCCTGGAGCGGCGACCACTGTATCGACCCCAGTCAGGTGCCAGGGGTTATTTTCACCAACTTTCTGCTAAACTCAGCAACACCCTCGATTCTCGATATCGCGCCCACGGTTTTAGAATTGTTCGGGATTGCACCTCCGCGCCATATGGATGGACATTCTCTTCTGGTTAAGAAAGAAAAAGTTACCGCGGCCCAGATGAAGCCCAATTTGACTGCTAAAACAAAGAAAAAAAGATAGGCTAATGAAAAGACGCAAATTTTTAAAGCTTTCCGTGATTTTAGGCGCTTCTGCCTTCAGCTCGACCCCGTCTTTATTCAGTCACTTTCGAGGAAATAAAGAGACATCGTATAAGGTACTTATTTTAGGGATGGACGGCCTTGACCCAGGGATAGTTTCTCGCTTGGTTAAGGAGGGGCGCTTACCTCATTTTAAGCGGCTAATGACCGAAGGTGGTTTTTCGCCTCTTGGTACGAGCATTCCGCCTCAAAGTCCTGTTGCCTGGTCTAATTTCATCACCGGTCAGGACCCTGGAGGGCATGGCATTTTCGACTTCATGCACCGGGACCCTGAGTTATACCTGCCGATTTTTTCCGGAACAGCCTCGGAAGAGCCAAAAAAAACTATTTCCTTGGGCCACTGGAAATTGCCCCTCGAACGAGGCCAAGTTCGGCTGTTGCGCCAGGGCAAGGCTTTCTGGCAAATCTTAGAAGAGCACGACATCCCTTCTGTTATTTCCAGGATGCCAGCCAACTATCCTCCGGCTTCGAGCAAACAGAAGACTCTGTCTGGCATGGGCACTCCTGATATTATGGGAAGCTACGGTATATTTAATTATTACACGACTGAGTCAGGTGAAATAAACCCGGATATTGGCGGTGGCCGTATCCACCAGGTTTATGTCATTGGCAATCAAGTCGAAGCCAGCCTTCCCGGCCCGATTAATACTTTTCATCGCGACCGACCCGAAGCCACAGCCGAGTTCAAGGTATATCTCGACCCCACCAACCCCGTAGCCAAAATAGTTCTCGACTCTGATGAATTTATTCTCCAGGAAAAGGAATGGAGCGGCTGGCGTCGGGTTCGGTTTAACCTGATGCCAGGCCAAAGCGTGAGTGGCATCTGCCAGTTCTACCTCAAAGAAATACGACCCCATTTCAAGCTATATGTCAGCGCCGTGCATATTGACCCTCAAGAGCCAGCCCTTCCCATCTGTACTCCGAAGGAATATTCGCGCGACCTGGTCTCTCATCTTGGCCTATTTCATACCAAGGGGCTTCCGGCGGATACCAGTGCCCTCGACAATAATGTGCTGGATGAGGCGGAATTCTTGCATCAGGACAACGGCTTTCTTCAGGAAAGTCTGGCGATGTTGGAATTCGAGTTAAGCCGTTTTGAATCCGGCCTGCTATTTTTCTATATCTCCAGCACCGACCAACGCCAGCACATGTTCTGGCGTTTAACCGACCCCGAGCATCCCGCCTATAACCCGAATTTAGCTCAGCATTTTGGCCAAGAACTGGCCAATATCTATGTGGAAATGGACAAGCTCCTGGCGAGGATCGAAAAATTCATTGACTCCAGAACTATCCTCATCATTATGTCTGACCACGGTTTTAATCCTTTTGCCCGCGGGTTTAACCTCAACACCTGGCTTTTTGAGGCGGGGTATCACAAATTGCGTAACCCCTGGAAGGAGGATAAGGGGTCTCTGTTTGAAAATACTGATTGGTCGAGAACAAAGGCTTATGGTCTTGGCCTAAACGGCCTTTATATAAACCTCAAGGGAAGAGAAAAGCTGGGGGTAATTAATCCGGGGTCAGAATACGAAAATTTAGTCCGAGAGTTAGCCCAGCGTTTAGAGGAAATAGTCGACCCTGCCACTGGAAAAAAACCAATCTATAAGGCCTACCTCGCCCGCGAGGTTTATCATGGCCCCCACATAGAGCAGGCGCCCGATATCATCCTCGGGTTCAACTGGGGTTATCGTATCTCCTGGGCTTCTCCCTTGGGCAAATTTCCCCCCGCTATCTTAGAAAACAATGACCAAAAGTGGAGCGGTGACCATATGGGAGCGGCGGAGCTTATTCCGGGGACACTGGTCGCTAATCGCCGCCTCCGCCATCCAACTCCTTCTTTAATTGATGTCACGGCAACTATTCTTCATCTTTTTGGTGTTAAAATTCCCCAAGAAATGAGGGGCCGACCTGTGCTTAACTCATCCTGATTTTTGGCATCTTTTTATGGAGGCACATATGGGAAAGGCAAAGATAAAAATTGATAAGGAGCTTTTGGAAAGAATCAAAAAGTATGCTTCCTTGGCGGGTTATTCTTCTCCCGAAGAATTCATCACTCATTGCTTAGAAAAAGAGGTGGCTAAGCTGAATGAAGCTGAATCTGAGGAAGAAATCAAAAAAAAGCTGAAGGGACTCGGTTATATTTCCTGATGGCCTGGGTTAACGGCGCTCTTCAAAATCTTTTCCATTTTCTCTTTTGGCCTTTCCGGGGATTGTCTCCCTGGGTAGCGATGATCCTGATATCGGTTTTAACCGGCTTGTTCCTCTTAGCCATTTACCGTTGGGTATCAGACCAAGAGGGAATTAAGAAAACCAAGGATAAGATTAAAGCTCATCTCCTGGAGTTGCGCCTTTTTTCCGACGACCTGGTGACCTCATTCCGAACTCAGGGCAATTTACTCTACTGGAATTTAAGGTATTTTCTCCATGCTCTCAGGCCTTTAGCGGTAATGATTATTCCGCTTGTCTTCCTTCTGAGTCATCTCAACCTCTGGTTCGCCTACAAACCGCTTTCACCCGGTGAAACAACCATCCTCAAGGTTAAATTAAAAGAAGGTTACAATCCGTTAGAGCTATCTATTAGGCTGAATCAATCTGAAGGATACCAAATTGAGACGCCAGCGCTCCGGATTGAACCCGCCAGAGAGATTAATTGGCGTCTCAGGGCCTTAAAACCAGGCCGGTTTAATATTATCATTAACCTTGATGGACAGAAAATAACTAAGGAAATGGTCGTAGGGGAAACTTCCGTTGTTCGCTTGTCCTCAGTTCGTCCCTCGTCCGGTTTATTCGCTCAGCTTCTCTCGCCAGGAGAAGCGCCTCTTGCGGCCTCGCCCATTAAGGAGATTTCTCTCGTCTACCCGTCTCGCCGCATGAATTTTTTAGGCTGGAAACTCCATTGGCTGATAGTATATTTTGTTCTTTCGGTCGTAGCTGGTTTTGCCTTAAAGAAGCCTTTAAAAGTAGAAATATGAGAGCTGGTTGATGGCAAGGAAGCTGGTTATTAGAATTTTAATCATAAGGAGGCAGGTCAATGAAGATTGAATATTTTAAGATGGAAAGGATGCAATCTACCTGGGAAAATGTGGTCGAACATAATCTTTCCGAAAGTGGAGTCCATCCCTTAACGCTGGATGAGCTCTTGACGGAAGAAGAAAAAAAGGAAATGCTCAGCATTCCTCTGGGTTATAGCCAGACCAACGGGACGCCGCAGCTGCGGGAAATCATCCAACAACTTTATCCTGGCTCAACCCTTGATTCTATTCTGGTTACCTCTGGCTCTTCTGAAGCCAATTTTCTTTTAATGTGGAGTTTGGTCGAACCGGGCGACGAAGCTATTTTCATGATGCCTAACTACATGCAAATGTGGGGGCTTCTGCGGGCTTTTGGGGCCAAGGTCAAGCCTTTATATCTTCGCGAAGAGCTGGGCTGGCAACCCGACCTCGATGAATTAAAAGAATTAATTACGGCCAAAACCAGACTCATTGTCATCACTAACCCGAATAACCCCACCGGCGCCAGACTTAGCGAGGAAGCCAGACAATCCCTAATCAAATTGGCTTCGTCCTGCGGAGCCTGGATAATTGCCGACGAAGTATATCAAGGAGCAGAAAGAGATGGCCAGCTGACAACCAGCTTCTGGGGTTCTTATGACCGCCTTTTTGTAGTTAACGGTCTATCTAAAGCTTACGGCTTACCTGGAACCAGAATCGGCTGGATAGTCGGACCAGAAGAAAAAATTGCCTATCTCTGGCCGTATCATGATTATACGACAATTTCACCAAGCACTCTCAGTGACTGGCTGGCCAGAGTGGCTCTCCGACCAGAAAACCGAAAAAAAATCCTGCAGAGAACCAGGTCCATCCTTAACCATAACCTGCCCATTCTTAAAGAATGGCTGGAAAGCCAGGACGGCCTCTTCTCCTTCCGGCTGCCGGAAGCTGGAGCCATCCTCTTTGCTCGCTATTCTTTAAATATCAATTCTACCCTTCTGGTGGAGAGACTCATTCGGGAGAAAAGTGTCCTAATAGTTCCCGGCGACCATTTTGAAATGGACCATTACCTTCGCTTTGGCTATGGGGCTGAAGAAAATTATCTCCGGCAGGGCTTAGAGAAAATTGGCTCTCTGTTGAAAGAGATAAGAAGCGATAAGGGTTAGTAAGTAATGAAAGTCCGCATCCTGTTAGAGTCCGAAATCAAACAGCTTCTCACGCTGGAAGAAACTATCTCTGCGGTCGAAAAGAGTTTCGCTGCTTTTAATTCTGGCCAAGCCATCCTGCCAGGCGTCATTAACCTTGACCTGCCAGCCACTCAAGGTGAAGTACATGTCAAATCCGCCTATATTCAAAGCGAAAAATATTATGTTATTAAGATTGCCTCCGGTTTTTACCTTAACCCCTCCTTTGGTTTACCTGTGGGCGACGGGATAATGCTGGTTTTTTCGGCCCAAACAGGCAGACTCGAAGCTCTTCTCCTTGACCGTGGTTATATCACTGAAATGCGGACTGCTGCCGCCGGAGCCGTAGCCGCCAAGTATTTGAGCCGGGCCAAAATTCATCGCGTCGGCCTTGTCGGCTCTGGTACCCAGGCCAGGTTTCAATTAATAGCCTTAGCAACAGTAAGAAGTTTTAGGGAGGTAGCGGTCTGGAGTCGTAATCCCGATAACGTTAAAAAATATGTGGAAGACATGTCGCGGCAATTGCCTGCGGTTGATTTCTATCCCGCCGCTTCGGCCGAAGCCGTGGTTCGCGGGGCGGATTTAATTATCACCGCCACCCCGAGCCGCTCCCCCATTGTGCGCGCTGAATGGCTTTCTCCTGGAGTTCACCTCACGGCGATGGGCTCTGATGGCCCGGAAAAGCAAGAGCTTTATCCTGATGTGCTTGAGCGCGCTGACCTTATCTACGCTGATTCTATCCGGCAGGCTAAGAGCTTGGGAGAAATTCATCATGGCTTGGAAAGCGGCTCGATTGACGAAAGCAAAATTAGCGGTGAAATCGGTGAGCTCATCCTTGGTTTAAAACCAGGCCGAACGCGGCCAGACGAGATTAGCGTCGCTGACCTGACAGGTCTGGGTGTCCAGGATGCGGCTGCCGCTTCCCTTGTCTTGACCAAGGCCCAGGCGCTTTCGGCCGGAAATTCTTTAGAAATCTAATAAATAAATTTTCCTCTCCAGGAAATCTATCTCTTCAAAATTCAACCCTGATAGTTCTCCTCCATCCCGCGGGGTTTAAGCCATGACGCCTAAGGAACGGTGTCGCTTCCCTTCAGGTTTCGCTGCCCTTTCGTCTCCAGACTTCTCCGCGCCCGCGAAACTCGCCTCTGCGACCCCAAGAGAGGCTTAAGCGTCAAACTGAAGATGAATATAGCAGCCAATTGGCGCCATAATCATCCGCCCTTAGTTTTCGCTTGCCTGCGGTAAAAAAATTTCCTAAATTCTTTTATTAGAAGTTTCTTCTTGCTTTGATATTCCTGCTCGCCTCCGCTAAACTTCTAAAAAAGTTAACTCGAGCCATGAACAATAAAATTAACTGAGCCCACGGACGTCACCGTCCCTTATCTTTGGTCAAAAGCCGAAATATCCAGAAAGCCGTGGCCGGAGAGATTAAAAAGAATAACCTCTTCCTTTCCTTCTTCCTTAGCTTTGAGAGCTTCATCGATGACTGCAGCGATAGCGTGTGAGGATTCAGGTGCCGGCAGAATGCCTTCGGTCTTGAGGAAAAACCGGGCCGCTTCAAAAACTCTCTTCTGGGAATAGGCTCGACCTTCAATTAACTCCTTAGAAACAAGATAGCTAACCAGGGGAGCCATGCCATGATACCTCAAGCCGCCGGCATGAATAGGTGGAGGCACAAAGTTCATGCCCAGAGTGTACATATAAAGGAGTGGCGTTAAGCCGGCGGTATCTCCATGGTCATAACGAAGTTCCCCCCGAGTCAGGCTCGGGCAGGCTTCGGGCTCGACGGCGATGAAACGAATATTTTGTCCCGCTAAGCGATGCCGGACAAAAGGAAAGGCTAAGCCAGCAAAATTGGAGCCGCCGCCAACGCAGCCAATTATGACGTCAGGAGAAACACCTAACTCTTCGAGCTGAGATTCAGCCTCCAGACCGATGACACTCTGGTGCATCAAAACGCTATCTAAAACCGAACCCAACGAGTACTTAGTCTTCCCGTTTTTAACGGCTAATTCTACGGCTTCGCTGATGGCGATGCCCAGACTGCCAGGATGGTCCTGGTCTTGAGCGAAGAAGCGTTTGCCTGATTCCGTCAATGGGCTGGGGCTTTCCGCCACTTCGGCGCCAAAGAGCTCCATCATGATGCGACGTCCCGGTTTCTGGCGATAGCTGGCTCTGACCATGAATACCTTAACTTTTACTCCGAAGAGGGCGCCTGCATGAGCTAAGGCTGAACCCCACTGGCCGGCACCTGTTTCTGTCGTCAGGGTTTCAACTCCTTCCTTAGCAGCCAAATAAGCCTGCATCAAAGCAGTGTTTGATTTATGGCTGCCTGTCGGTCCAACGCCTTCGTACTTATAGAAAATTCGGGCCGGTGTGTTGAGTTCCTGCTGCAGATTCTGGGCATAGACTAAGGGCGTGGGTCGGTAGATAGCATAAATATCTCTTACCTCACGGGGTATAGGAATGAATCTTTCTAAACTAATCTCCTGGTCAATAAAACTCTTAGGAAAAACTGGCTGTAACTCCTCTGGCCGCAAAGGTTCTTTAGTCATAGGGTTTAAAGGCGGAGGAGGAAGTTCCTTTAGGTCCGCCTTCAGGTTGTAAAAATTAGTCGGCAGGTAATCGAGCCGACGCGATGCGAAGCGTTCCATTTTTGCCTCCTTCTGAGATCTAAGAATAGACGTGTTGTGGCTTGGAAAAGATGGCTTTAGCAGATAGTCTTCACCGGGCGGAGCGAGCCGCCCGCCACCAGACCCACGAAGAAAGAGGGGAAGAAGAGAGGATAAGTGAAGGTGGGGCGAAAAGCCGGGACAAAAAACCCTCGCCCTGAACTTTTGGCCACAACCTTCTTTTAATCATAGGTGCTTAATTATAGGTCAATTAAAATTAGTGTCAAGTCCCCAATTAAAAATTTTGGTTTTATTCCATCTTGGGTGTTGGAGGTCTATGAGGCACGTGCAGGGACTTTGCTTCTGTCGAGCTTTTTCTCATCATTCCTTCTTTGTCCTCATCAGAGCCTGTGGAACTCGCCTCGCTGATAAGAAACGTAACCAGAGAGTCTTTTGCCGCGCCTTGGCCTCTCCCTTTATCCAGTGGAAGTCCAGACATCTTAAGCTCAGACATCCTCGGCGTCAAGAGGTCCCCTCAAAGGGCGTTTCAGGAAGCCTTAGAGCCGAAATTTTTAATTATAGCTTCCGCGATTGCTCCCTAATCCCTAAGACTATCCTAAAAAGTAGGATGGAAGCAAAGATTAAATAATAAGGAAAAATTAGGTAAATAAGTGAGGTCTCACCAATTTTCATCGCCCATTTTCAGGAGGCCGAAACTTTCAATGGTCGCTTGCGCCATCCCGGATTTAGGCTTCAAACCCGCCAAAAAAATGGATCAGAGCCCCCTTTTTGATACCCAAATATCCCTCAAGGACTATTAAACTTAGACACTGGTTCAGCTAAGCAATTTTAATTTATGCCCTAACAATCTTCTCCTAAATTTAAAAGCCGGGGGAAATCGTAAACTGGAAATACCAGCCTTTTTGCGGTCGGCTGAGCGGATGAACATAGTTAAGGCCAACAACCAAATAGCCCATAACATTCATCCTGACACCCAAGCCGGTGCTGGCAATAGGCTTTTTGCTCCCGCCCAGGAAAGAAGGCTTTTCACCGCCAAACCAGGCTACACCCCAGTCGAAGAAGGTGAAGAAATCAACTGGTAAGACGCCATAAAAACCGCGGCCCAGTTTAAACAGACCAAACAGCGGAAAGCGGAGTTCCAGGTTGGCCACCATCATTTTGCTGCCGAAAAGCCGGTTATAATCAAACCCGCCCTGGTTGCCAACGAACTCATCATAATTAAAAGAAGAGTAACTATAACCCCTAACCAAGGTTTCATAACCCAAATAAAGTGGCCAGAGTCGCTCGTCGTCAGCTCCCTTTCCGTAGCGTCCATAATGAAGCAACCGGGCCGCTAAGGTAAAGGGTTTTACCGGCATTATATAACGTCGATAATCTCCCAAAACAGATGTGTAGGTAATCGAGCCTAACGTCGGCATTACTTCAACGAGATAACTCTGACCAACTACGGGTGCGGTGGCTCCAAAAATGGCGCTATCGTAAACCAGGGCGGCGCTGACATAACCCATGGCTAAGCCAGGCGCCGAGGGAAGGTCATAGGAATCACGGTAGATGAGGGTTCCGTCAAAGTAAGAATAGGCGTTAGTTACAATTTCATGCTCAAAGGAAATATAGCGAAAGCCGGCGCTTAATTCCGCCCGACGCATCTGGTTAAAGGGATAAGTGATAAAACCGCCAACATCATAGTTAATTTGCCAGAATAGCTCATCTTGCTCGACATAGGCCGGTTGGCCCAAAAAATTACCAAGACCGGCCGAGTAATACCCGGTAACATAAGGTATGCGAGAAGCCACCACTCCCCAGTTCATTCTTTTCTGGGTATTCTGATAGCCAACCAAAGCCGCTGTATCCTTAATCCGGTTGCTAGATTGAACCATTGTGGCCACAGTATGGTAGCCAAGCATATCGCTCCAGAACAGGGTGACGCCTCCCCCGCTGTAGGTTCCATAACGGTCCACACCAAATGCCAACTGCGGCGGACTTACGTAATCAAGAGTTAGCTTGGGTTGATAATCCGAAACTGGAAAATTGGTATCTTCAGGAAAGCCGAAGTAGGGGTTGCGTAACAGGCCGAGCAAAGAGCCGCCAGGTTGCTCTCGCGGTGGCAAAAGGGCTAAATTTTTTCCGCCAAACTGAGCCAGCTCGCTCTTTCCTTTTAAAACCTCGGGGTCAGCGACAGCAAAGACAGAATAACGACCATTTTCATAAGCGCTGAAAACAATCTTCTTAGCCTCATGAGCATAAGAAAAAGCCGGGCTGACCTCAGTTATCCCGCTTATTCCGGTATAAAGGTTGGTTATTTGAAAAGTCTGGTGGGAGTTGAGGTCAAGTCGATAAATGTCGGGTTTACCGCTTTGGTCAGAGAGAAAATAAAGGCTCTGCCCGTCGCTCGACCATTGCGGGTTGATGTTTTTAGCCCGCTCAAACCCGCCTAATTTTGTAATCTGGCCGGAAGCGAGGTTGATGAGCGCTAACTGGTATTCGCCAATGTCCAAAGCCGAAAGGTCGGTGGTAAAACGGTCGGTAATAAAAGCAATTTTCTGGCCATCCGGTGACCAAGTTGGCTGTAAGTCTCCGTAGGGGTCGTTGGTTAATCTTTTGAGCTCAGCTCGCTTGAGGTTGTAAATGTAAAGGTCGGTAACCCCTCCTTTTTGACCAGAAAAAACAATCTCTTGGCCGTCAGGCGACCAGGCCGGGTTTATTATTTCGTCAACTTCGGGGATAACGATCTCCCTTTCTATTTTACCTGTTTCGGCGCCAACCATCGTCAGGACTGGCTTTCCCTTACTAATGGCGGCAAAGATAAATTTTTTTCCTTCAAAATCCCAGGCGCCAGCGGACCTAGTGAATTGCAGGTTTTCAAATTCCGGGCTGGTGGAAGTCCGAGTCAGGCGAGCCCTAATCTTGCCAGTATCCACATCAGACAAATAAAGGTCGATAGAAAAGAGGTCGCGCGTCGAAAGTATTACCAGACGGCGGCCGTCTGGGCTAATCACGGGACAGACATTATAGGGGTTTTCCTCTTTAGCCTCAAAAATCACCTGACTCGACGTCTCCCTGACCTTGGTTGCCGCCAAGACTGGGTCGTAAGTCTCTTTCATCGCCTTGTGCCAGTCCTCGGATAATTTTTTAAGAGAAATCCCGAGGACTCTCTCCATAGCCTTTTCATAATCACCTACCCGACCGACAGATTTGAGAAGCCGTCCGACAACCTCATCTCCCCAGCGGCCGGCAATATAGGCCCAGAGAGCATGGCCATAACGATAAGGGAAATAACGCGGGTTATCTAATTTTTTTATGGTCGGAAGGTCGTTGCGTCTGGCCGCATCCCTCATCCACATCGCTGTTTGGGCATCAATAGGACCAATCGAAAGATACTCAGCCATTCCTTCGATAAACCAGAGTGGTAAACGGAGAGCTACGGGCTCGGCTGTGCCCTGTTGAGGCGAACGCTGGGCGGTAAGGTCAAACTGAAAAGCGTGGATAAGCTCATGACCAATGACATGGTCAGTTTCGGCTAAACTTGCGCCTAAGGGCAGGACGATTCGCCTTTTCAGAATTTCAGTGAACCCGCCTGTACCCTCACCGATGATTTCCGGGGTGGTAGTTGTTTGCTGAAAATGAATGCTGCTCGCATAGAGAATCAGCGGTTGACGACCACGGAGGTCATGATTGAAGAGACGAGATAGTCTCTGGTACCATCTCTCAGCCATGATGGCCGCTCGCTGCGCTTCAGCCTGAAATTCAGGGTAGAAATAGACGTCAAAATGCTTGGTCTTAAGCAACTTGAAATCAAACCTTTCATATTGAACCTTGTTCCGGCCAAAATACTGGGCATTCACATTCAGGCCAAAAACCAAAAAAAGCAAAGCTGAAGAAGCTGTAACTAAGAGTTTATGCCTTAATGTTAGACTCATAGTTGCCTCCATAAGATAAAGGTGAAAATTGGCTTCAGGCAATCCACTTTCATCGTTGCCTTATTTATATTTTATCCCAATTCTTCGTAGCTTTCCATTTTTTTTAATTTTGCAATTTTTATGCCAATTTACTTATTTTCCCCCTTACCTGAAAAGTAACAATTAGACCGAAAAAAATATCTTGTCTGCGCGCCATCTGTCATCAAATAAGGACAGCTCGAGAAAAAGCTTGACCAAATAAGCCCGTTTTAATTTAATCAAATTTTAGCCCGCTATGGGACGGTCAAATTGTATTTAGGTTGAACTATGGAAATTAAGCCCCTACCGATAATTTTCAACCCCGCTGCCGGCCGCGGCCGCGGCCAGCGCCGCTTAAGAAAGCTCCGCCTCCTCCTAAATCAATCCGGGATAGCCCATGAAATAATTGTTTCCGAGAGTGAAGCCCATCTTTGTGAGCTGACTCGGAGCTTAGCTCAGCAGAGGGAGCTGATTGTCGCCGCGGGTGGTGATTCAACTTTCCATCTAATGGCTAACGAAATTGTTCGGGCCGGCAGCCAGGCTGCCCTTGGTCTTATCGGCCTCGGCTCCTCCAACGACATACCGCGAGAATTTGGCCTCACTCCTTTTGACCGGTGCCTTTCGGCTCTCCAAAAAGGACAGGTCAGGAAGATTGACTTGGCAGCTATTGTTTACGAAGGCCAGGTCGTCCGCCATGTCTTAGGTCAGGTAAATATTGGCCTGGGGGTAGCGGTTAACGAATTTGTAGCTTCCCTTAGCTCGCGCCAACCCATTTATGGTCGTTGGCAAAGTCTGGCTGGGCTTCTGGGAATCATTCATGCCTTCCGCCATCGACTAAATTCAGTCAATCTCTCGATTCAAACAGAAAAGGCGCGATACCAGGGAACGTTTGCCGTAGCTGTTTTCAGCAACCTTCGTTTTTGGGCTACTGGCTGCCTAATTGCGCCGTCAGCCACTCCCGATGACGGCCGCTTTGACCTTTTTCTCCTCCAAACTGGCTCTCTTTTATCCCTCCTGCGAGTAGCCTATCTTGCCAAGAAGGGAAAACATATCGAGGACAAAATGGTTGCGCGAGCTTCGGCGTCTTCCTTTGTGGTAAGCTCGAGTCAAAAATTCCGGCTCCAGGCTGACGGCGAAATCGTTAAGCTGGCTGGCCAACCCTTAGAGCTTGACCACTTTGAACTCAGGGTTATCCCCGGCGGCCTTAAAATAATCGCTTAGAATAAGAATTTTTCTAATACGAGGTCAACAACGTGTCTGGGGAGATAAGGCTCTATAGATTCAACTCCATAAGTCGCGCCTAAGGGTCAAATCTTTAATTGGAAAAATTTTCCGATTAAAACATCTCGGTTCAACAAAGATATTCAGTTTATTATCATTCTCTTTGAGAATTGTTGGGAGGATAAGGGGGGAGGGGGAAGCGACCATTGAGGTTATAGCCTTACCTAACCGCCCTTGGAGAGACCCCTTTAGCCTCTAAGCCTGCCTGCGACAAGACCGAACAAGGGGAAAGGCCAAGAGGAAAAAAGCCCTGATACGTCCATTATTTAAGAGCTGGTTTTCGTTAGTGCTGAGAAAAGTATGAAACAAGGGGTAAGAAAAACCTAAAGGAAAGCTTAGTCATTCCGGGCATGTCAACGCCTGAGCCAAACAAGACGCAGGAGAGCCAAAGGTTTAATTTTTTAGTGATTGTCTCATATCCCCAGACCCGTCAGCGCTATAAAGGCTAATAAGGACAATTTCTGGCCGAGCTGCTGTCTGGATGGGTGGTCCCCAAGTCCCAACCCCACAGGATATATAGTAATGTGTTTGACCCCGACGATGATACCCCCAGTTCTTTTCATAAAGCTTGCGGTTAAGCCAATTAAGCGGGAAGAGCTGACCAGCATGGGTATGACCTGAGACCTGGAGGTCGACGCCTGCTTTCTCCGCCTCTTCGAGGTGAACTGGCTGATGGTCCAGAAGCACGATAGGGAATTTATGATCTACCCCTTGGAGCAGGTCTTCAAGCTTCAGCCTGGCTAATCCCAGGGAAGCCGCTGCCCTGTCCCGCCGACCGATAACGGTCACGGGTCCAGGCAGGGATATTACTTCATCGACGAGCACGCGAACATATCCCTTCGTCAACTGCTCCAGCCTCTTTTCTTGCCGGTTGTAAGTCTCATGATTTCCCAGAACAGCGATTATCCCTAACTTGGCTTTGATATTAATAAAAATGAGAGCCGCCGCTTCTTCCTGGGATAAAGTGACGGCCTCATCCAGCATATCGCCTGCCATGAGAACCAAATCCGGTTCGAGCGAGTTGACTTTGGCCACAATCTTTTTTAATCGCGATAAGCGGACGACTGAGCCCAAATGGAGGTCGGAAACAACAGCTATTTTCAGGGGACTTGAACCCGACCAACTCTTGGCGAGTCGAATTTCATAACTTCTAAGACGTGGAAATAATGAATTTATGTAACCTATAGAAATAATAGCAACAGTAAGGATTAAAATTATTAGAAAGCTAAAACGGTAACCGGGGCCCTGAATATTCAGGACCGAGGATGGGGAGAACGGCGGCAGCCTGAGCCAGCGGCCGCCGAGGCGTAGCAAATCCCAGAGGATAAGAAGCAGAAAAAGATAAAACATAAACCCCAAATAAAAGGCTCCGGCCACTAAAAAAACAGTGGGACAGCGAGCCCGCCAGGATTGAGGCAAAAGACGAATAAGCGGGTAACTTAAAGAAAGAGTGATAATAAAGAGCAGATAAATAATTTGGATATAGCTCCAGCCCTTGAAAGCCTGCCAACCCCGCCGCAGCAGAAAATAATTAATTAAACAATAAATTATTAAGACCAAACTTAAGAATCCCACGAAGGCTGTCTGCTTCATTGCGGTTAAGACCCCTTTAATGCCCCTGGTTATTAGTCATCCAAAAGTTAATCGCCCTTACTGAGCCAATCTTTTGTCGTTATTTCCCTCACTCCTTTATTTCATTAAACCAGGCAATCTCTTCCAACGTTTTCCGCGGCCTCAGTCTTTCTGGTTTTTTCTCATAATACCCCATGGCTATTAAGCTCACTATCTTATATTTCTTAGGGATTCGCAGAATCTTCCTTGTTTGGCGATGGTTGAACCAGCCAATCCAGCATGTCCCCAGTCCCAGCTCTTCCGCTTGCAACACTAGATGTTCGCCAGCAATGCCGATATCGATGAGATAAAAAGAGACATCTTGAATCTGGCGGCCAAGGCGGTTAGCCAAGATATCAAGCCGGGCTAAAATCAAAATAAGCACTGGGGCTTGAGCCGCGAAGCGAGAAACAAAGTAAATACCTGAAAATATTTTTCGTACGAGTCTCTCTTTAAGCTTCGGGTCATCGATAACGACAAACCGCCAGGGCTGGACATTTTCCGCCGAGGGAGCCAGTCGCGCTGCCTCTAAGCAGGTTAGGATTTTTTCCCGCTCTACAGGCTGGCCCAAAAAACGGCGGATACTGCGTCTGGACCTAACCAAATTGAGAAAGGGCGATTCCCAGAATTCAGCCATAGGTATTACCTCAAGCCTGAAATGAAGATAAAGTCTAACGAAAAAGAAGAAAAAAGCCAATTATCCCCCACATTCTCTCCTATTATATCTAAGCTCGGCCCAATTTTTGGCCAGAGCCAATTCATCGGGATGTCGCCATGATGCTTCTGGCTTAGGCCTTGTTCCTGCCTGGAGACAATCCTGGCAACACCAGAGCCTTGAAGAGAGCCAGTTTGATTTTTTCCTATTAATACCAACATGGATTCGTCCTTGAAGCCAGGCCCCCGAGGGTGGTTCTGAGCGGTTCAATTTGACTCCAGAATCTTGGAATGTTTTTTCCTTGCCAGGCAGCCTGTTTTCCCTTATGATAAGCATGCTTTTAACTAAAGCCAGAGGAAAGAAAGATGCGCCACTGTCTTTTGGCTCTAATTTTGTCCAGTTTTCTGCTTTGGGGTTTTTCGCCGCTTTTAGCTCAAACCTATGGTTTAGGCTTTATCTTCGTCGAGCCTACGGGGTTAAGCGGAAAAATTTGGCTGTCCAACCGCCATTCTCTAGCCGGGGCCATAGGCTGGGCCGGCCAAAAAAATAACCCGCTTCTTATTCAAGTTGATTATGTTCCTCCTTCCTTCCTGCTGCTCAGCGATGAAAACTTGCGCGTGGCTTTTTATTATGGAGTAGGCGGCCGGTTAGCTTTTCGGGCTGAGGCTGAAGGCGGGCTCAGGTTTCCTCTCGGCCTTGATTTCCTCCCCCGCCGCGCTCCTCTTAATTTTTTCTTTGAGTTGGTCCCAGTAATTAATTTTACCCCAGAAGCCAAATTCACCTTAAAGGGAGCGCTCGGCCTCCGCTATGTTTTCCATTCCAGAGCTGGCCGTCGCTAATCGCCGAAAATTTTTATTAGCGAAAAAATCTTTTTTCAGATAAAATGAGGGTTAAACCATAGGCGGCAAAATTTCGTTTATGGTCAAGAAAGGAGCTTTGGATGAAACGTAATAATTTCTTTCTGTCGGGGATGGCTATTCTGCTGGTTCTGGCTCTCTTCGCGTGCGCTCGCCAGGCTAAAGCCCCCCAGGCTGGTCAGGCCAAGATAGCCGATTTACTCCGCCTCCTTCCCAAGGAAACCCAGGGTGTTTTTGCCTGGGATGTCCACCGCAGCCTTACCACTTCCGTCGCCCGCCGCTCTCTTGAGGATAAGGAAGTGGCCGCCCAGATTCAAGAATTAAAGGAACAGACAGGCCTTGACCCGGAAAAAGATGTTTTTCTCCTGGTTGGTGGGTTGATGCCCGCGACAGCCGGCGAAGCGAAAGCAGTAGCTCTAATAAACCTCCGATATAATCAAGAAAAAATCCTTTCCCTGATAAAACAAAAAGACCCAGAATTAGAAGAAATTGTCTATAGCCAAAAAACCATTTATCAGCTCAAAGAAGAAAAGCCCCCCTACCCGGGCATTGTCTTTTATGACAGCTCGAATATCTTTTTTGGCGAAATAGAGGCGGTCAAGGCCGTCATCGACGTGACGGAGAAAAAGGCCGAAAGCTTTCTTCAAAATAATGAGCTAAACACCCTTATCAAGTCGACTAATACTAACGCGCTGGTCTGGAGCGCCTTTCTCTTGCCACCTGAAACCATGGCTAATTTAGCCAAGAGTAACCCCATGTTCAGTTCCTTAGAGCATCTCCATGCGTTAATCATGTCTTTTGACTACAAAAATAAGAATTTGGTTGCCGAGATCAAAGCGCTGGGTGGCGACGAGGCCCAAAATAAGCAGGTGGCTGAATTTCTCACGGGAATTAGAGCTATGGGCTCCATGGCGGCTTCCAAATATCCGGAGGCGGTGGAGGTGCTTAACCGCCTGGAAATTACCTCTACACCCCAACAGGTGAGCCTGGCCTTCTCTTTGCCTGAAGACCTGCTAATCAAATTGGGCGACCGGATGAAAAAAGAGGTGGGAGCCAACCTGCCTAAGTTGAACCCGAAGGAAGATTAGTCTTCGGCCCGCGGTTCCTTAAAATTAAATATCAGGCAAGCCAAAGCGATAAAAGTTGCGGTTATAATCAGAAGAGCTATAACCGCCAAAAATGGTTTGGTCGGTTCCAGGCGGAAAGTTAAAAAGGAAAAGCGGCTGGTCGAAGGTAAAGGCAAGAGCGATTTTAAATAATGGATGATGGCGAAGCGCTGCGTTGAACCGGGAAAATATTGAATAACGTTTTCCCAGCCGAAACTGAAGATAAGCCCGAAAAACACCGAGCGACGCACAGCTGCCCCCAAAAAGGCAAAAAAGGAAGCATAGGCCATAAGCCCTAAGACTAAAACGCCCAGGTCTTTAAGCAAAACTATGTAGAGAGAAAACTCGGCCCATTTTTCCAAATTAAGAATAATAAACGAGGTTATAACCCCAACCCCGGACATAATAGACATAAGAGTCAACGAGGCCAAATATTTACCGATGACAATAGCCGGACGAGGCAGAGGTCGGGTAACGAGATAAGGCCAGGTTCCTGCTTCCAGGTCTTCTGAACAAACCGCTGAGCCATAGAATAGGGCTAAAATTAAGACTAAAAATTGAAAGGCAAAAAGCAAAATAGCATTAGTGAATAAATACAGACCGTCAAAACTCGCATCCGCCGAGATTGTCTGATGAACTCTTAAGAATATGGACAGGAGAATCGGAAAAAAACAAAGCAGGGCAAAGAGGCGACTCCTCTTGCTTCTCTTGTTCAGGAAAAAGGAAAAGGCATAAACTTGTTTTATGGTGGGCCAGAAAAGAGCCCCACCTCGCTGCTGGCTGGCTCTATGGATGCGGCTACTTTGGTTATTCGTCATGGTCGGCCTACGAGATAATCAAAGACTGCCTGGAGGTTATCATCAGGAGAGGTTATTTCCTCCACTCTAAGGCCTTTAACGGCGGCCGCTTCTAAAAGGAACTGGAAAAAGAGGTCCCGGTTTCTGGTTTCCACTAACAGGTTTTTTTCATCATCACCAAAGTAAGCTTTAACCACGTAGGGTTGCTGAATCAAATCCGCCGCTAAGCGCCGGGAATCTGGCGTTCGGATGGAGACCACATGGGGGTGACGTTCGATGAGGTCGCGAATCTCGTGAATATCCCCCTGAGCAAATATTTTCCCCTGATGGATAAGAATAATTTGCCTCGTCAAGGCTTCTATTTCGGGCAAAACATGACTGGAGACGATAACCAGCCTGCCCTCTCGACCGTATTCTCGGATTAAACGAATCATCTTCCTTTTCCCCAACGGGTCTAACCCGTTCAGAGGTTCGTCAAGAATAAGAATTTCCGGGTTATGAGCCAAGGCCTGGGCTAATTTAAGTCGTTGCCTCATTCCTCGGCTGTAGCTGCGGATGGGACGGTGGCGGTCGTCATAAAGCTCCACTAAATAGAGCATTTTTTCGGCAGCAGCTGCAGCCTCGGAATCGATAAAGTGAAGCAATCTTAACATCCAGTTTAGAAACTGCCAGCCAGTCAGCCCCTCAAAAAAAGCATCAGTTTCAGGACAATACCCTATCCGAAAGAAGTGCTCGGCGTGGCCGCGAACCGGCTGGCCATCTATTGTGACTCGGCCTAAGCTGGGCTTAATCTGACCCGTAATTAGCTTGAGCAAAGTTGATTTTCCTGCACCATTTGGACCTAAAAGCCCCGTAATTCCTGGTCCCACCTCAAGGCTGACATCGCTCAACCCGAGGATATTCCCGTACCAACGGGAGAGATGGTGGGTTTGAATGCGTGGGCTCAACGAATAACCTCAAAAGCCTTAATTTTTTTCCTAATTATAATTATGGCCACCGAACAAAAGGAAATGATAATTAAAAATGACCAAAACCAGGGAATGGGTTGGACAGGCTTTTGGCGGAAAGCAAAAGCTGCCACTTGCTGTAAATTAACTTTTAGCGAAAGCAAGCAAAGATAGGGGCGGTGAAACCAGCCATAAAGAAACCCATAAAGAAAATCAGAAAAAATATAAATAGCAAACACGATAACTGAGACATAGCGGGAATTTCGACTTAGAGATGAGAGAAAAATAGTGTAAAGACAGAAAAAAACAGTCAGGAAAAGGCTATAACCGATAATCGCTAAGGGGAGCCAGGCATAGTTTCTAAGCAAATCCAGGTTACCGGCAAAAAGCAATTTAATGATGATAAAAATAAGAGCAGGAACTAAGGTCAAGCTGAGGACAAAAAAAATCAGGACAGAAATCTTACCTAAAAGATAATCCTTTTTGCGGAGAGGCCGGCTGAAATAGAGAACGAGTGAATTATGGCGCAAGTCGTCGGCAATAAGTCCCGCGCCCGCAAAGACCATGATTAGAATCAACATAAATAAAAGAAAATCGCTGGCTAAATAGTTCTTGAAAAAATTAGGGTTAACCTCTAAGAATTGGGGACGACTGCCGCGCACCATAAAACGAAAATCCTCCATTCGCTCCGAAATGTAGATAGCCACGATAAAGAAAAAAGCGGGGAGAAAAGAAAACACATAAACTGGTCGAAAGTGTTTTTTCTTAAAAGCTAATTTAAGGTTAAGCCGAGTGATCGGCCACCACGGCCATGGCCTTTGGACCAAATGCCCATCCCAATGGGTATAACCGTGTTCCCGGATCATTAATCCACTCCTACCACTTGAGCAAAAAAGTCTTCCAAAGAAGATTGGCAGCGCTGGAAATGCCGCACCTGAATACCCGCTCGATGTGCCGCGCGGAATATTTCTTGGGAATCAATTTCTTGAGGGAGGTAAAGTCGAATAACTTCATCTTCGGTAATTTCCACCCGACAACCAAGCAGATAAAGCTCTTCCAACCATCTCTCTCTATCGCCTTTTATTCTCACCTCATAAAGCCGGAAGCCTAAGCGCCGCAGCTCTTGAATCTTCCCCATGGCCGCCACTTTACCCCGATGAAGAATAACCACGTCCTCGCAAACCATCTCAATGTCAGTGAGAATATGAGAAGAAAGCAGCACTTGTATTCCTTTCCCGTTGGCAATATCTTTGATTAGCTCTAATATTTCTACTCTTCCTTGCGGGTCCAGGTTACTTGTGGGCTCATCCAGGAAAAGAAGCTGGGGGTCGTGAACCAGAGCCTGAGCTAACTTAAGGCGCTGCCTCATGCCCAAAGAGTAAGTCTCTAAGAGGCGGTAACGGGCTTCGCCTAAACCAACATAGAAAAGAACTTCATGCGCCCGTTTCATGGCTTCCTGACGAGGCATGCCGGTAAGCTCACCGAAAAAGGCAGTAAAGGTTACGGCGTCCATGCCAGGTATAAAGCAATCATCCTCAGGCATATAGCCAACAGCCTTCCGAAGACGGTGCTGTTCACTGCGGATATCAAACCCCAAAACCTTGCCTTCGCCTCTCTCGGGCGGAAGAAAACCAAGGAGAATTTTGATCAGCGTACTCTTCCCTGCCCCGTTTGGGCCAAGAAGACCGATAGCTCCCCCTTTTAAGTTCAGACTCACATTCTCCAAGGCCTTGATTGGGCCGTAGCTGAAATGAAGATTCCGAATTTCTATGGACATTGAGAAATAAGTCCAGCCGTTGAAGTTCTTAAAAACTTAGTCTTCATTTTACCCAAAACAACTATTACTTTTTTCTTTTAGCTTTGGGCCGGCTTTTTTAATTATCATAAAATAAGCCCTGCCCGCAATCAATTATTGTGGTTTCGCTCTTGGCTCTTTGCGCTCGCTTCCACTTTGTCCCAGCCCCTTCGACCGCTCAAGAATTGGTTACAGTTTATCCATTTATCTGATTTTTAACCTTTTTTGACCATTTTCTTTTTTCCCTTTCTTAGGCAGAGTTCAATGATAAACTGGCCACGGCGGAGGCGACCATAGAAAACTCAGTGTTCCCGAATCCACTCTCAATGGAAGCCCTGCCTGCGGAAGATGTCACAGCCTAAAATAAAAAGACAGAGGCCATTCTTGCCCCCTCATTACCTAACCCACCGAGGAGGCAAGCGAATCAATATTTTTTGATTACTAAATTAGTTGTGCCTCGGGACAAACCAAATGGCCTTCCCCCATAACTAAAGCCCGATAAGCCTTTTCAATCCGGTCCCAATTCTCTTCTCTATCCAAGGACCAGAATCGGCCCATAACTGTAACCAATTGGCCACAACCGATGGAGGTCGCCTTTTCTTCGACCTTTTCTACATAATAGACACCGCTTTCAGGTCTCTCCCCCCGGCGGCCGATAAAAGCATGGATATAAACCTGACTCACGCTGAAACTTTGAGCCATTTGAAGCAATGCGAAAAGATGCCGGATGGTACCGTGAGAACTGTAATGAGAAACAATGCCCATCAAATGAAGAGCCTGGGCGTTTAGCCGAGCCAGGCTCATCGTTTCGCTTAGCACTTCATTCTGAAAAAAGCTGCCGTCAATTAAACTGTGGTCGATACGTACTCGGTCGAGGAAAACTCGACGACCAGCGCCTAAATGGAGATGACCCGCTTCTGAATTCCCAACGGTTCCTGGCGGTAAACCCACGGCCTCGCCAGCGGCTTGGAGCTTAGCATGGGGAAAGGAATCCCATAAGAAATCAAAATTAGGCGTAGCCGAGGCGGCAATAAGATTGCCAAAATCATCGTCCCTTACTCCCCAACCGTCAAGGATAATAAGTACCACTTGTCCGGGAACTTCGCTTTCTTTCCTATCCCAGACTTCTTTGTTAGAGCCTTTTGTTGGGACACTAATTTTTTCTAAAGCCTTCAGCTCTTCATCTCTGGTTAAGGTTAAAAGCAAGCTCCGGCCAGTCATCTCTTCTGGCTTCGTGAGCCGCAAGAGGTCAAGAATTGTCGGAGCAACATCAGCCAGCTCACCTTCCGGCCTTAGCTTAATGGCTTCTGGCCAAGGAGAACGCCAATCACAGAGGATGAAAGGGACGGGATTCTTAGTGTGGCCAGTATTAACAACTCCGTCTGGATATAGCCATTCTTCCACTGTTCCGTGGTCAGCAGTTATCACCAAGCAGACGTTATGCTCTCGGCAGACAGAAGCGATGCGGCCCAAACAACGGTCAACTGTTTCCACCGCCTTGATTACCGCGCTTCTGCATTCGGTATGACCGACGACATCAACGTTGGCCAAGTTGGCCACTAACAGGTTGTAATTGCCTTCCCGAATTCTTTTAACCACCTCGTTGGCTATCGGCTCAGCTTTCATCTCCGGCTCAGTCTCATAAGAAGAAACGCTGGAGGAGGGAATAATGATTCTTTCTTCGCCCAGAAAGGCTTCGTCCCTTTTGCCGTTTAAAAAATAACCAATATGAGGAGCCTTTTCTGTCTCGGCGATTTTAACGACTCGTAAACCAGCTCGCCCCACTACCTCGATTAAAGTATTTTTGATTTGATTATCAGCCGGAAAGGCGACTTTAACTTTAAGACCCGGAGAATATTCCACTAAAGTAACAAAATGGAGACGGGGAAATAAAGGTCGGGGGAAAAAAACAAAATCAGCCTCGGTTAAGCTACGGCTGAGCTCAATTTCCCTCTCACCTCTCAGGTCGTAGAAAATCACGGCGTCACCATCCTTGAGCCGGCCGACAGGCTGCCTGTCAGCAGTCACTTTGACGATTGGTTCTAAGGTTTCGTCTCCCTGTCCCTTCTGATAAAGAGCCCTGATCGCCGCCGCAAAAGAGGGGAAAAAACCAGGTTTACCTAAATTTTTGGCGTTCAATTTCTTTCTCTACCGCATATTTTTTTCTGACTTTGGCCAGAAAAATTATTAATCATGGTGTTCTCCCACCTTTTTAGGCTGATTTGAAATCTAAGTCCAGGCTCAAGGCCCTTCAAGGCGCTACATTTCCTAATTCAACCAGATGGAAGAGAACGATTATTATAAATCAACCAGGTCATTTGTCCAGCAGATTAGACTATTTGGCGTAATCATTGCAAGCCGCAGATTTTTTGCTGTTATCGCCAAACGCCTCTATCTTCTCCTGATTTTACTCTAAGTTTAGCCGGCATTAGTAACTATTATTGCTGTTCATTTTTAGTTAAAATATACACACTATGGAGAAAAAATGGGAAGTTCGGCTGACGGCTGGGTTCTGGGCTATGTTAGGCTTTTTCTTTCTTGCCCTCTGGCTGGTTTCGCCCTTTATTAAAATTGACGCTTCAGATTTTGCCCAGGCAGAAAGAAATGTTTACCGACTTTTCTTTGGCCTGTTTATTCTTTTGATCGAGCTGGGCATTTTAGCCTTCGAAACTTTTTCGCCTCAAGGATTAGCTCATAAGGTTTCTAACGTTAAAGCCATCGCTGTTTTTATTTTTGGTCTTCTTCTTTTATCCTTTATTATTTTTATCGTCGCTCAATCAGCAGTTATCTACCTTAGAACTGGCCTCAGCGAAGTGGAATCAATTTATTAATTATAAACTTGATATTAGTCTTTATTACTTGATAGATTTTCCAGTTCTTTAGGAAACTTCGAATCACCACGGTGGCGAGTTAAGGATTGAACTTAATTCGTTAAAAAAAACTGGTGACAGCTCACCTATTTACCCAATTTTTAACCTAATTTTTATAAAACTCGGCAATGGGAAGGACCGAGAGAAGGTAGAGTGTTTCGAGATTAATTCTACAATCAGGGAGTTGAGTTCGGCAGGCATAGAGAAGGGCGAGCGCGAAACGCCACCAACAGCCTGAATTGGTCCAAGGCCATTCCAGATGCCTCATTGCCTAACCTAGAAAAGACTGAAGAGAATCTAATTTTTCACTAAATTAATGATAAGACCACGTTTACACCATTAGTAAAAATCCCGGAGAATTTTCAGTTCCTCCGGCTATTGTCCGCTGTTCTGGTGGGAAAAGGAAGCGCGAGAAGACTGAGAGGGTCAACCCGTGCTGTAGCTATTCGGGCGCTCCAGTGGAGATGAGCGCCGGTCGAAAGGCCGCTGCTGCCGACCAACCCAATTATCTCCCCTCTCCTTACCTCTTGACCGCGACGAACCAAAAGTCGCGAAAGATGATTATAAGAGGTAAAAAGGCCCAAACCATGGTCAATAACGACCGTTTTCCCCGATAAATAAAAGCTACTGGCGGCAACCACTCGACCAGAGTTAGCGGCTCGAACCGGCTCTCCCCAAGAAGCAATTATGTCCACGCCGTTATGGAACGAGCTGACTCGTTCATTATAGACGCGCTGGTCACCAAAATAAGCGGACAGTTTTCCTTGATGAGGCAAAATGAAAGGACCGTCACCAAGCCAGGAGGGACTGACAACAGAGAATATCGCCCGGAGAAGTTCCGCTTCTCTCTCGATTCTCCCCTGAACTTGCGTCGGCGGCTCAACGTATTCCGGAGCCACCTGAATTTTTCTTTTCCGGTACTCTTTGGTTTCCACCTTTACCGTCAACTCGCTTGTTTCCCAAGTTTTGTCCGCTCTGACAATAGTCAAGCAAAAATGAATGTCTCCCGGTTCGGCCGCTCCGTCGAGGCCGATAAAAGCTATGTATTCAGGATTTTCGGCTAAAATTTTTATAAATTGATACCGGCGCTGGTTAAAATCTATCCAGGCCCCAAATATTCTTTCCCCCGGCTCAAGACGAGCCAAAATAAGTTCGCCAGGCTTAAAGCTGCGGACAAAAAGAAGAAGCTTGTCACCCGAGGCGGTGGTGAAAACATGTTCCTCAGAGCTAATTTGAGGCAAGGATGGCTCAGCTTCACCTCCTTGGACCACAAAAATCAACGGCCAAAACCTCAAAAGGACAAAACTCAAAGCTATTGTGGCCAAACCTATCTTCCTGAAGCTAAATTTATTACCAATCATCTTTTTTTTAACCAGGCAGAGTATTGAATCACTTTTTTCAAAAAATCGGACTCCCTGCTATTTTGTTTGGCTTAGGCAACCACGCGCTTAGGAGAGCGGCATTTCCTCCCTTCCGGGTTCACTCTTCAAACCAGGCCAGACAAAGAGCAAGAGAATAATAAATAATTAACATCGCTTTTTCCTAAGATGATTGCCCCCGCCTCAATACTCGGCCAGGCAGAGCTGCGGTTTGGCAGCCAGCCTCAATAACCAGTTCGCCGTTAACCACAACTGCTACTATTCCCTCCGGGAAAGTATGAGGAGAAACCCAGGTAGCTTTATCTTGAATCCGGTCCGGGTCAAAAAGGACCAAGTCAGCCTTATAATTAGGAGTGATTATTCCTCTGTCTTTTAATTTCAGCCTGGCGGCAGGCAAGGAGGTAACTCTTCTTATGGCTTCACCTAAGGGGCAAACCTTTTCCTCCCGAACATATTTTCCCAAAAAGCGGGGGAAGGAGCCATAACTACGGGGATGAGGCCTGGTTTGGCCAAGAATTCCGGTTGGCGAATACGTAGAGCCATCGCAGCCAATACTGGTAAAGGGAAGCGACAGGATACGCTTGAGGTTATCTTCGCTCATGATAAATGAAATCATCCCCACCTGCCCTTTCTCCTCTATCAGCAGGTCACGGATAAAGTTAAAAACATCCTTACCTGTTTCTTGGGCCGCGGCGGCTATTGTCTGGCCCTGAAAATTTCGGTTCGACTCCTTGGAGACGGAAGAAATTAAAACTTCAGCCCAAGAACCAAGCTTTTTTTCTTGCTCGGCTAAGTGCTCTCTCAATTTTGGTTCAAGCCCCGCATCTCGAAGCCGCTGAAGAAAGGCTTCAGTACCACCTTCCCTTGCCCAAAGAGGAAAATAAATGCTGAGACCGGTAGAAGCGGCCACATAAGGATAGCGGTCGATGCCTAAATCAAGCCCATTCTCCTTGGCTTTAGTTAATAATGAAATGGCTTCATCGATTTTAGTCCAGTTGCGGCGGTAGGCGGTCTTAAAATGCGAAATCTGCAGTCTGGCTCCGCTTTGCCTCGCAATTTTTATCGCTTCTTCCAAAGCTTCAATTAAGCGGTCGCCTTCGTCTCGCAAATGAGTGGCATAAAGCCCGTCATAATTGGCCACTACTCGACAAAGCTCGCTAATTTCCCCGGTTTGGGCGAAACTTCCTGGAGTATATTCAAGGCCGGTAGAAAGGCCAAAAGCCCCCGCCTCAAGGTAGGAAGCTAAAATTTTCTTCATCTTCTCCAGTTCCTGCTCAGAGGGTGGTTTATCTTCAAGTCCGATTACAGACCCGCGAAGAGTTCCATGACCAACCAAAGTCGCATAATTGATTGCCATCCCTTTGGCCTGAAGCTCGGCCAAAAAACCGTTTAAATCATTCCAGCTTAACTCAAGACCATATAGCTGGCGAAGACTTTCCCGCTCTTCCTCGAGAATTCTTCCGGTCAAGGGAAAAGGCGAGGACCCGCAGTTTCCAGAGACTAAGGTCGTAATTCCCTGATGGATATGGCTTTCTGCCCGAGGATTAATCAAGAGCTGAACGTCGGTGTGGTCGTGGAGGTCGATGAAACCTGGAGAAAGAACCAGACCTCGACCATCAATTGCCTTGCGACCGCGCCTCGAATCTATTTTGCCTATAGCGGCAATGATGTCACCGCGTGTGGCTACATCCATAACGCGGCCCTCTTGGCTAAGACCGTCAAAGACTGTGGCGCCAAAAATAACCAAATCAAAATCACTTTGTCTTCGGCAGCTAGGAAGAATTAAATTGGCGCCCGAAACAACCGCCAAGAGTCCGGGGAGAGAGGATTGAAGGAAAGTTCTTCGCTTCATTCTTACCTCCCCGAGAGCAATCTCTTTAGGCCCTCCAGAAAAATATTTAAGGCTAAAATAATCCAGCGTTAATCCAACGATAGACTAACCGCAAGGCCCATTCCTCCCCTTACAGGAGAAATAAATAATGAAACCTTTTTTTTATCCATACGATGGAGATTAAGCACCCCACGAGCGATGAAATAGCCCAGAGCCGAACCGGCTAAAACATCAGATGCCCAATGGGCTTCATCATGAACTCGGGCCAAAGCGACCAGAGTAGCCAAAGAATAGGCTAAGATGTCGACCGCCTTGCTTTCGCTTTGACAAGCAATCGAAGTGGCGACGGAAAAGGCGGCGCTCGCATGGCCAGAAGGAAAAGAAGTATAGCGGGAGGAGGTGGAAAACGGATGAAAGCTCTGGCTTCCTTCCCAGGCATGAGGCCTGGCTCTTCCCGCGATAAACTTCATTGTGGCTACAGTCAAAGAGGAAATAGCCAAACTTTCCACGCTGAGGAGAGCCGCTCGCCGCCAGGCAGGTCTTTTCAGCATTTCCCCCAGACCGTAAACGGCACCACAAAAACCTAAGAGCCAGCCCCCGTCGCCGGCCTTTGTTATCCAAGGCGACAAGTCCTGACTAAAATCAGACCTTCTTTCCGCTACCCAATTAAAAATATCTCGGTCCAGCGTAAAAAGAACAGTTCCTGTGCCAAAAACAGCCGCCAGGTTCATAATATCTGGCCCTTGCCAATGTCGAGGCGCGCTGATGAGGGAAATAAAATCTCGGCCAACTTGTTGGAAATATGTTTTATCAAGCCTGTCTGCAGCCCAAATCTTGGGCGCCTTTTCTTGATTATCATTAGCCTGGGAAAAACCGAAAGCCAACGAACTAAAACTGAATGATAAAAAACAAATCAACGCCCCCGCGACGGCCCCTTTCCCTGAGATAGCTCGCTCCGGCTTTTTTTTGAACCCAGTCTTCGGCCGCGTTAAGGGATTTTTAACCACTTTGTCCGGCACCCTGAACATTTGAGTTATAAAACTTCCCTTCTATCTGACGCATAAATTCTTCTATAACCGCTGTCGTTTTCTTCGTGGCTCCCTGGAGACCATCCAGGATAGCTTTGGCTCTCTCTCCCATCATCTTCACTTCAGCTGTCTCTATATTAAGAAAAGCTTGCCTCAGGTCCTTCTTAGTCCTTACCTCCAGGGCAGCCTTTTGTCGGAGAAATTCTTGTGCCAGTTGAGCAAAATTTTCCATATGAGGTCCAAAAAGAATTGGCTGACCAAAAAAGGCTGGCTCCAAAAGATTATGACCTCCCCGCGGAACCAGGCTGCCGCCGACAAAGGTCAGGTCGGCCAAGCCATAAAAGACCGGCAATTCTCCCAGCGTGTCGATGATTAGCACTCGCCATTCAGAAGAGGTCACTTCCCCTGCCTCTGACTTAAGTCGAAGCTCAGACCATCTTTCCCAAAGAAGAAACAAGCTCTCTGTCAGGCGGCCAATTTCTGGCCATCTTTCTGGATGTCGGGGAGCGATGATTAGCTTGAGTTCAGGTTTAACCTCCTTTAGAGAAGCCAAAGCTTCCAGCAGCAGATTTTCTTCCTTAGCATGGGTACTACCTGCTGTGATTAGTTTGTCCTGAGGTTTAAGCTTCAATTTCTTTCGCCAGATAGCTTTTTCCTCCTCGCTTAATACCTTGAACTCAACATCGCTCTTGATATTTCCTGTATTAATTACCTTCTCGGCCGGAAGCCCAACTTCAATGAACCGTTGTCTGTCCCTTTCTGATTGCACTAAAAAAAAGTCTATATTCCTCAAAACAGTTAAGAATACGCGCCGGAATTTTTTAATTCTTTTTAAGGACCTGTCTGACATCCGACCGTTAACGAGAATGACGGGAAGCGAGCTTCTCTTGGCCCAACGGAGTAAGTTGGGCCAAAACTCGGATTCAGTCAAGACAATCAGGGAAGGCTTTACTCGTCCAAAAAAACGCCGTAGACTAAAGGGCAAGTCAAGAGGGATTGGAGCTATCTCGGCTATGGAACCCATCCTTTGTCGCCCCAAACGAAGCCCGGCCGGAGTCAAGCTGGTGACGATAAATCGCCAGCAAGGATGGCTCTGTCTTAGCTGCAGGACAAGTCGCTGAAGAGAAAGAATTTCGCCCACAGAAACCGCATGCAACCAAAGACAAGGCTGATAGTCTGAGGGAGGCAGAAGAGAAAGCCCTAACCGCGGCCTGATTTCCAGCTTTTCTCTTCTTAACCAGCGAAAACGAACCCAGAAAAAAGGAAAATAGAAAAAGAGAATCAAAGCATAAAGAAAAGTATAAAGATAAAGCACAATAGGTGACTATACCTTAAAGTTCTATCTCTGGCAACTCAGTTTGCTGGCGATTAATCTTAGCTTTGCGCTTGTTAATCATGCTACTGCTCCATTTTGTGGGAACCGATTTAAAGGAAAAGTTCGCGGCAGAAGGAGCGAGGCCATTCCGGGCAACTCATTTTTAACCGCCAAGAAGGAGGAGAGCTGTTATTTTAAGTTCAGTTGGTTTTGGCTGGAGAACGACCTCCGCCCATAAATTCTGATATCTATTCCTATTGCCTCCGTCTATCCTTTTTGCTATTTTTATTAGCCTATTAAAATAGCTAAGAAGGAGAGACTGATGGCCGAAGCGAATCCAGGTCAAGCTGCTTCCGAGGGAAAAAAGAAAAATAAAAAAATCAACCAGCTCAGTCTGGAAGAAATAAACAAGAAACTTCAGGAGGTTCAGGCTAAGCAGGGAGGTTTATCTTCCCTCTATGCCCGCCATTTACTCCGCCGGAAAGAAATTCTTCTCGCCCAGAAAAAGGGCTCGATTTAGCGCTAATATTGACTTCCAGTAAAAATATTTTACATTTTCCTGTCTTTTTGTTAGGATAGAAGATGAGATAAGGAGCTTGGAAAGTGTTAAATAAGGAAATTAAAGAGCAGATTATCGAGGCCAACCGCCGGAGTCAAGCTGATTCGGGGTCGCCCGAGGTCCAAATAGCTCTCTTAACGGAAAAAATTAACCTGTTAACCCAGCATCTAAACACTCATCGCCACGATTTTTCGAGCCGGGTTGGCTTAATGCGATTAGTCGGAAAAAGAAAGAGGTTATTGGCCTATCTTAAAAGAGAGGACCCGGAGCGGTACCAGAACCTTCTCCAGAAGCTCAATCTTCGTAAGTAAAATTAAAATCGCTTGGGGGTCCAATGTCCCACATTATTAGCCTTGAAATCGGTGGCCGGCCTATGACCATCGAAATAGGAAAAATAGGCAAGCAGGCAGACGGGTCGGCCTTGGTTCGCTACGGCGATACCATCATGTTTTGTGCCGCTACTTCTAAAAAAGAGCTCAAGGAGCCAAAAAATTTCCTGCCGCTAATCGTTGATTACCGAGAAAATACTTATGCCGCGGGAAAAATACCGGGCGGCTTTTTCAAACGAGAGGGGAAGCCGTCAGAAAGAGAAATCCTGGTCAGCCGGCTGATCGACCGGCCAATCAGACCGCTCTTTCCAGCCGGTTATTTTTTTGATACCCAAATTGTGGCCCTCTTACTTTCGGCTGATTTGGAGAATGAACCCGATACTTTGGGTATTATCGGCGCCTCGGCCGCCCTCTATTTCTCTGATATTCCCTTCACGACGCCCTTAGGTGCGGCCAAAGTTGGGCTCATCGACGGAAACTTGGTTATTAACCCCACCGGTCCTCAGCTTGAGCAAAGTCTCCTCAACTTAACCGTGGCGGGAACCGAAGAGGGCATAGTGATGATTGAAGCGGGCGCGGTAGAAGTAGAAGAGGAAAAAATTTACGAAGCCATCGAATTAGCTCAAGAACCAATAAAAGAAATCATTCGGCAGCAAAAGGAACTGTTTGCTTCTCTGAATATTAAGAAGAGAGATTTCACTCCTTATCAACTGGATGAGGCTAAATTAAAGGAAATAGAAGAAAGGGTTAGCCAGCGACTTCTCGAAGCCATGCAGGGGAAAACTAAAAAGGAAAGAGAGGCCGCAATCGAAGCCGTCCTTAAATCCCTGTTAGAACCAATTCCGGTAGAAAACGACGCTGAAATCGAAATAGTTAAGGAGTGCTTTTATGAATTGCAGAAAAAGTTAGTCCGCCAGCTTATCTTGGAGGAGAAAAGGCGGGTCGATGGCCGGGGTTTTGACGATATCCGGCCCATCAGCATTGAAGTGGGTTTGCTTCCCAGAACCCACGGGTCAGCCCTTTTCACTCGCGGGGAAACTCAATGTTTAGCCACAGTGACCCTCGGCACCTTTGAGGATGTCCAGAAGCTTGATGGCCTTGGCGAGGAAGCCGAGAAAAGATTCATGCTCCACTATAATTTCCCACCCTTTTCTGTGGGAGAAGTCGCTTTTCTTCGGGCCCCAGGTCGCCGCGAAATTGGTCATGGAGCTTTGGCCGAAAAGGCAATTCTTCCAGCTATCCCTGATGAAGAAACTTTCCCTTATACTATCCGCATTGTCTCGGATATCCTCGAATCCAACGGATCCTCTTCCATGGCCACTGTTTGCGGCGGTGTCCTCTCGCTAATGGATGCCGGTGTCCCTCTATCGATGTTTATCGCGGGAATCGCCATCGGCCTGGTTAAGGAAGGAGAGCGTTATGTCCTCCTAACTGATATTGCTGGCTACGAGGACCACTTTGGCGATATGGACTTCAAGGTTGCCGGAACCGAAAAAGGCATCACAGCTATTCAGTTAGACTTGAAGATAACCGCTATTTCTAACCAAATCTTGAGAGAGGCTTTGGCCAAAGCCAAGGAAGGCCGTTGTCAGGTGCTGGCCAAGATGAAAGAAGCCCTCCCCGCCCCCCGACCTGAACTCTCGCCTTTTGCTCCCCGAATCATTACTCTCTTTATTAACCCCGAAAAAGTCAGCGAGGTCATCGGGCCTGCTGGAAAGGTTATTAAAAAGATCATTGCCTCAACTAACACCAAAATTGACATTGAAGAAACTGGCAAGATAACTATTGCCGCTCCTGATATGGAAGGAGCGGAAAAGGCTAAACAAATGATCCGGGAAATTACGGTAGAAGCTGAGGTAGGCAAAGTTTACACGGGAAAAATTGTCCGGATTGAAGAATACGGAGCTTTTGTGGAAATTCTGCCGAACATAGTTGGCCTGCTCCATATCTCCGAGGTGGCTCACCAACGCATCCGCAGCATAAGAGATGTTTTTAAACTCGGCCAAACAGTTACCGTTAAAGTCATCAGCATCGATGAAGACCATAAAATTCGTTTGAGCAAAAAAGCCCTGGAAGCGCCGCCGACACCCGGCGGCGAGGAGCGGCCTGACAGCCAGAAGAACTGGCGCCGTCGGGGGTTTTATAACCAGTCTTTTAAGAATTTCCGGAAATATTAATATTAAAAAATAGCATGGGCTTTTTTAGCCTCAAAGAAAAGGGATTCACTCTTACGGAGTTATTAGTTACTTGCGCCATTCTGGCGATTTTAGCGGGAGCTATTTTGCCCCTGGCCCAGACCGCGGTTAAAAGAGAAAAGGAAATTGAACTTCGCCGCGCCCTGCGGACGATGAGAGAAGCGATCGACGCTTATAAAAAGTTAGCTGATGAAAAGAAGATAGAGATTAAAGAAGGAACCGACGGTTATCCTCCTGATTTAGAGACCCTGGTCGAGGGAGTGGAGCTTAAGAGTGGAGAAGGGAAAGGAAGCATTAAGAGTGGTGACAGAGTAATCATTCGTTTCCTGCGTCGAATTCCCAAGGACCCGATGACTGATTCTTACGACTGGGGCTTATTGTCTTCCCGGGATAAGCCTGACTCTGACAGGTGGGGGGGAGAGAATGTTTTCGATGTTTATACGAAAAGTCTGGGGAAAGCGCTCGATGGAACGAAATATCGTGACTGGTAAGGCGAAGAAGGGTTTTACACTTATCGAGCTGATCATTGTTTTTACGCTTATTGGCATCTTGCTCGGGCTGGCTTTGCCTCAGTATAAATACGCGACTAAAAAAGCCCGCGAAGCTGTCCTTAAAGAAGACCTTTATGTGCTCCGAAAACTTATTGACCAGTATTTTTCTGACAAGGGCAAGTATCCAGCTTCCCTCCAGACCCTGGTCGAGGAGGGTTATTTACGCCGTCTCCCTGTCGACCCCTTTACCGGTTCAGATAAAACCTGGGAAGAGATTCAAGAACAACTTTCTGCAGAAGAAGCCATGGCCGGGAAACTACCGGGAGTAATCGACGTTCGCTCTGGCTCTAAGGAACTGGCTATCGACGGGACTCCCTACAATACTTGGTAGCCATGATAACCAAACCCTCTGGTGTTATGTTTGTCATGCTGCTTATCTTAATCGCTACTCTTAACATTGGTCTGATGGTGGCTGTGCCCATCTGGCAAACCCAGATGCAGCGGGAAAAGGAGGAGGAACTTATTTTTCGCGGCCGTCAATACGTCGAGGCCATCCGCGTCTATCAACTGAAACACCCGGGCCTGTTTCCGAACTCCGTCGAAGTGCTCCTCAAGGAAAGATGCTTGCGGCGGGAGTTTAAAGACCCGATGACGGCCGAGGGCGAATGGAACCTTCTCCTGGCTATAAGCCGCCCAGCCCCTCAAGGAGGTGGAAGCCAGCAGGTTATGGTCGCGCCTCCGGAAGCGCTTTCGTCAATTGTCAGTCCTCAGATTATAGGCGTGGTTAGCCGGTCAACGAAGAAATCAATAAGAATTTATAACGACCAGGAATCCTACGACAAATGGCTTTTTTATTATGGCCAAGCGCCGGGGAAAATGCCTGAAATAGTTTACTGGGGCCAAGAGAAAAGATAACCAGTGACCTCAATTCTTATCGTCGCCGGCGAAAATTCAGGAGATAAATACGGGGCTGACCTTATCCGGGCTTATCGCCGTCTGGACCCGACAGCTTCTTTTTTTGGCGTCGGCGGAAAAGACATGGCCGAAGTTGGAGCTGAAATTATCTTTCCCTTGAACCAATTAAATATTATCGGCGTTACTGAGGCTGTTTTTAGCTGGCGACGGGTTATGAAAATGCTGCGGCGGCTCGCCAAGGAAGCTGCGGCCCGGCAAATTCGAGCCGCCGTGCTTATCGATTCTCCTGACTTTAACCTCCGGTTGGCGCCACGACTACACCGAGAGGGGGTGCCGGTCTTATACTACATCAGCCCCACTATCTGGGCTTGGAGACAGCGCCGTCTGCAGACAATTCGCCGCACCGTAACCAAAATGTTGCTCATTTTTCCGTTTGAAAAAGAAATTTACGACTCCCACCAGATACCTGCAGTTTATGTTGGGCATCCGCTTCTGGAAAGAATCAAAGTCAACCTGGACCGCAACACCTTTCGGCAAAAATATAATTTACCTCTCGCGGAACCTTTAATTACCCTTCTTCCCGGCAGTCGGCCGGCTGAAATCCGGTATCATCTACCCATTCTTATTAAATCTATAGATATAATAAGAAATAGAGCCAAGGCGACTTTTCTCCTCTTAAAGGCAGAAACGATTGAAACCGACTTTATCCAACAATTTATACCTAAGGGATCCCGCCTTCAGCTCTTAGAGCAGGATAAATACGAAGCGATGGCGGCCTCCGACCTCAGCCTCGCCGCCTGCGGAACGGCCAACATGGAGGCTTGCCTGCTTGGCACTCCCTTGGTTGCCTTTTATAAGCTTTCCCCCCTCGTCTTCTATTTAGGCAGAAACTTGGTTAAAATTAAACACTACAGTATCGTTAATATCTTGGCTCGGAAGCAGGTTGTCCCTGAACTTATTCAATCGCGAATGACGCCGGCCAATATTGCCGAGGAAGCACTGTCACTTCTCGCCTCACCGGAAAAAGCAGCGGCGATGAAAAAGGAATTTAACCGCCTCCGCCAGCTTCTGGGAGAAGAACGAGCTCCCCTTAAGGCCGCGCTCGAGCTTTATAACCTGGTCAATCCTCCGCCAAGCGGCTAACCAAAAAGAGGCGGAAATTGGCCCACAAAATCAGGATGAAAAGAGTGATCAAGCCGGATAATTATAAGAGAAGCAATTTTTTGCAGAAGGCCTTCCAACCTACGAATCAACATGAAAAGCAACCAAGGGTCACTCCAATCGTTCGGTTCAAAGAACTTCCAGCACCTTAAGAGCCGTCTCGTACTTTCCTAAGGGAGGCGAAACCTGTATTCCTTGAACCATATCCTTAATGCGGCGAATGGTCTCTTGAGCTATAGCTATCCCCTCATCCCTGGCTCTTTCTGGACTCACTTCTTGGGCCCGGCGCATGCGCTCCATGATTTCATCGGGGACTCTGGCGCCGGGAACCTCGTTATGCATGAACTCGGCGTTGCGTAAGCTGGCGAGAGGCCAAACTCCGGCTAAAACAGGCACCCGATAACTCTCAATCCGGGAGAGAAAATCTTCTAAAAGCTGGACATCAAAAACCGGCTGGGTAATGGTAAATTCCGCGCCGGCTTCCACCTTCCAACGGAAACGAGAAATTTCATAATCAAGGTTAATAGCTCCAGGGTTGGCTCCAACTCCTATCAGGAAGCCAGTGGGTTCAGGAAGGCGGCGTTGACCAACATCTAAGCCCTGGTTCAAAAAGTTAACCACGTTGGTCAACCCAATGGAATCAACGTCAAACACCGCGGTGGCATCAGGATAATCACCGAGTTTAGGGGGGTCGCCGGTGATCAAGAGAAGGTTGCGTATACCATGGGCATAAACCCCTAAAAGGTCGGATTGAATACCTAAGAGGTTGCGGTCGCGGCAAGTATAATGAAGGATAACTTCAATTCCCGCTTCAGCCTGAAGCAAAAAAGCTAAGGCCATTGAGCTCATCCGGCAGCTTGCTCGCGGGCCGTCAGGAATATTGACACAATCTACCCCTTTCTCTTTTAACCGCCGCGAAATTTCAATCGCCGCGCTGGCATTCCATCCTCGCGGTGGAACGACCTCTACGCTGACCACAAACTGGCCTTGACTGAGCTTCTTTCCCAGGGCAGATTTTTCCGGCATGGGTTTAGTTTTTGGAGCTGAAGGCAGCCCCGGCTCCTCACTAATCATGACTACGGACCGCTTAGTTGGCTGAAGAGCCCTAATGGCGTTGCGAATCGCTCGAATATGGCCCGGCTTTGTCCCGCAGCAACCACCAACTAACCGCACGCCGTTGAGAATGAAGCGCCGCGCATATTCAGCCAGGTACTCCGGCGAACAAAGATAAATATTCCTTCCCTCAACATTCCGGGGAATACCTGCATTAGGCATAGCTGAAAGGGGGTTAGTTGTTACCTTGGACATCCTTTCTATACATTCGAGCATAGCGGCGGGGCCAACACTACAATTTACCCCGATAACGTGGGCTCCCCATTCCTCCAATTTCCGGGTGAAAACTTCAGGCGTTGTCCCGTAAAGGCTCGTGCCGTCTTCCTCGATCGTCATTTGAGCTACCAGGAGATGGTCAGGGGCTTCCCTCTGAACGGCCCTGATTGCTTGATGAATTTCGTTGATATCAGAAAAAGTCTCTAAGATAAACAGGTCAACCCCGCCCGTTAATAGTCCCCTGACCTGTTCCCGAAAGGCCTCCTCAGCCTCCTCGACCGAAGTCGGCCCCCACGGTTCAATCTTTACACCTAAGGGACCAATTGACCCCGCTACCCAAACGCTTTTCTTCGCTTCCTCTTTGGCAATGACCGCTCCGGCGCGGTTAATTTCGCTAACTTTATCTTCAAGACCATGCTTTTTTAATTTAAACCGATTGGCTCCAAACGTATTGGTTTCAATGATTTCCGCCCCAGCCTGGATATATTCTCGATGGATGGATTTGACCAAGTCGGGATTAGTCAGGTTAATTTCGTCAAAACATAGGTTGAGATAAACGCCCTTGTCATAGAGCATAGTGCCCATAGCGCCATCGGCCAGAACTATCCGGTCTTGCAGAAGCTGGAGCCAAGCCTTGTAGTTCATAGGAGCGACCTCGCTAAAAACTCATCATTTTTTTATTCTGGAGCCGAAGTAAAGGCTTTCTTGCCTCATCTTTTGGTTATACCTAGGAAGAATTCTAATCTATCACCCAACCTCAGATTATGCTTTTTTACTGAGCCGTTTACCAACTCCAAAACATAACGCGCTGGTCGGGACGGCTCATAAGAAGGACAGGGTTCAGTCGCACAGGGAGGCACGTTCTCTTCCACATGGACAATTCTTCGCTCTGAATCCAGCCACAAGAGGTCTAAGGAAAAGCGCATATTTTTCATCCAGAAGGCATAGATATCCTCAGTCTCGAAAATAAAAAGCATTCCCTGGTCTTCTTTCATTTGCTCCCGGAACATAAGCCCTCTTTGTCTCTGTTCTTCAGTAACCGCCAGTTCGGCGGTGACTTGAAACCCGTCGGGCAAAGTAATTTTAATAAATTTGGCCTGAGCGACTAAAGGGACCAATAATGAATAAGCACTTATTATTAAAGTTAAAAAGACACAATATTTGCCGGTCAAAAAAACCCGGACTCGGTTAGTTCTCTGTGGACACCGAGTTTTCGTTAAGGATTTTCCCTCCATTTATCGCCTCCTTTAATGGAGAGTTACCAAAGGAACAAAACGAACGGGGAGAAGCTTCTTCTTTTTTATGCCTTCCTTCTCTCGCATCAATAAATAAAGCTCCTGAAAAGTCGACCCGACAGGAACAACCATTCTCCCCCCTAGCTTTAATTGCGCCTCAAGTTGACGCGGGAAAGAGGCTGGCGCTGCCGTAACTATTATGGCGTCATAAGGAGCATGTTCTTCCCAGCCAAAGGTGCCATCACCAATTTTGAAATAAATATTGCGATAACCGAGCTGAGCCAATAGTTCTTGAGCTTTCGAAGAAAGCGAAGCAATTATCTCCACAGTATATATTTCTTTGGCTATCGAAGCTAAGATAGCCGTCTGATAACCAGAGCCAGTTCCAATCTCGAGGACTTTATCTTCTTCTTTAAGATTAAGCATCTCAGTCATATACGCAACGATATAAGGCTGGGAAATTGTTTGGCCTTCGCCAATCGGAACAGGTTCATCGTTATAGGCATAATCGACAACATCTGGCGGAACAAAAAGATGCCGTGGGATCTGGCGCATTGCGGCAATTACCCTTTCATCCTTGACCCCTCGATTTATAATCTGGGTTTCAACCATTCTTTCCCGGTGTTCAGCCCAAGAATCCTCCATCGCTTACCCCTCATTTGAATATCGAATAATAGAATAAATCAATTTTGGTGTTCAGGCAAAGGAAAAATCAAAAAGGAAAGCAACCAAACCTTAGGATGGAAGACTGCTTGGTTACGAACTATCTTCGGCTCTCGCACGCCCAGAAACCAGGCCCGCGGCTTCCCGTTGTCAAAGAAACCTTGGAACCATCTTTCCCTCACTGCAGCTGCAGGACAACTCCTGCGGCAATCTTTAGGCGAAGCAATAAAGGCGATATTCTTTAAAAATTGGTTATTCACCTTAATAAGCGCGGGCAAAATATACATAGTGTGGGGCTTCCTTTTGGCAATAAAGACAGCGGCCGACCCCTTCCCTGACTTTTTCTATAGGAATTACCCGAATGGTCGCGGCTGTTTCTTCTTTAATCGCTTCTTCGCAGGCCTCGTCACCGCACCACCAGGCGCAGATAAAGCCGCGGCGTTCTTCGATGACCTTTTTGAATTCGGCATAATTGGCTACATCGAAAGTATTGGCTTGTTGAAAGCGGCGGGCAAGGGCAAAGAGATTTTGCTGGACCTGTTCCAATAGTTCGGGGATGTCCCTTTTAAGATTATCAACAGGACGAACCAGTTTCTCCCCGGTATCCCGTCGAACCAGAACGACCTGACCGGCGCTCACATCTCTGGGACCAATTTCTAAGCGGAGGGGCACCCCTTTCATTTCATATTCAGCAAATTTCCAGCCAGGGGTATATTCTTCCCGGCTATCAAGTTTAACTCTAAGTCCAGCCGCCACCAACTCTTTTTCGATGTTCGCCGCCACGGGCAGCACCGTTTCCTTCCAATTACCAATAGAGATAGGCACAATAATAATTTGATGGGGCGCGATGTGGGGTGGCAACTTGAGACCAGAATCGTCACCGTGACACATAATTACCGCCCCGATGAGGCGGGTAGAAACACCCCAGGAGGTCTGCCAGACGTATTGCAAGTTTTGTTTGCGGTCCTCAAACCTAATATTAAACACTTGGGAAAAATGTTGCCCTAAATGGTGAGATGTACCCATCTGGAGAGCTCGACCATCGGACATCAGGGCTTCAATGGCATAGGTTTCCAAAGCCCCGGCAAATTTTTCCTTGGACGTCTTCTTTCCGGCAATGACTGGAATAGCCAGTTCAGTCTCGACGAACTCGCGATACAGGTGGAGGATGAGAATAGTTTCCTTCCTGGCCTCAGCTTCAGTTTCATGGGCCGTATGACCTTCCTGCCATAAAAATTCAGTTGTCCGGAGAAACGGACGAGTGACCTTCTCCCAGCGCACAACGTTGGCCCATTGATTGATTAAAACAGGCAAATCACGCCAGGACTGAATCCATTTGGCGTACATGGCGCCAATAATAGCCTCTGAGGTCGGCCTGACAGCCAATTTTTCCTCCAGCTCTTCCTGTCCGCCGTGAGTTACCCAGGCCACCTCCGGCGCAAACCCCTTAAGATGCTCCATCTCTTTGCGGAGAAAGCTCTCCGGGATAAATAAAGGAAAATAAGCGTTGACGTGACCAGCCGCCTTGATTCGGTTATCCAAAAGCCGTTGAATGTTTTCCCAGACAGCATAACCATAGGGGCGGATGACCATCATCCCTTTCATCGGCGCATAATCGGCCATCTCCGTTCGCCGGATAACGTCTACATACCAGCGAGAAAAATCTTCGCTCTTCGGCGTAATTTGTGTTACCTGTCGTTCTTCTTTTTTCACGGCCGTTTCCTTTCACCTTGAAGGCGTTGTCATTCTAACGGGAGCCAGCCAATTTTGTCAAGAAACTTACCTTTTGAATAGTCTTTATAATATGCAAATTTATTTATATAAAAGGCGGAAAAGGACTAATTGGCGAGGGTGAAAGAGTCGCAGATAAGGCTCCAGCCAATTTCACCCCTGATTTCATCCAGAGGGGTGATTGACCTGGCTTTTAGCCGCAAGCATTATGATTAAGAAAGAAATAATAAAGGAAGCGGACTATGGGATTTAACAATGAAATAAACGAAGCTCCAAGGGTTCTAAACGGGGACAAAATCTTCAACCTTCCCCTCCCGACTCTGGTCGAAGGGGAAACGCCGGCGGGAGAAGCCTTTCAGGAAAAAACCACCCTCAATTTCATCAGCCACCAAGGAGCTGTTTTTTATCTCAAGAACCCAGTGATTGTCGGTACCCGTCTGCGCTTAGCGATAGACTTGCCGCGCGCTCTTTCCGAGGATCGAAATTTGAAACTCATTATTCGTGGTAACGTCGTTTTAGTCGAGAAGACCACCGGTCGTAAGGTCCGTCAACGAATTACGATGAAGTTCGAGAATAAATATTTTATTCGAGAAAATGTTTAATTAGGGTGAGAATTTCACCCGTCTTTCTCGTCTCTATTTAGCGAAAAGGCCCCAAAAAGGCTTTTTCTCCATCCAAGGCGCGACTGGATGAGGGTGGAGGAAAGGTCTTTCTCCTCCCCCTCTTCCGGTTTGATATCAAGCGCGAAACTCAATTTCTTATAGCGCTTTGTTAGGGACAAAATATCGCTAGCTCTTATCCAATTTACTTGATGAAAACGGGGTCCGGGAAAAGCAACGGAAATGGCCACCAAATAACTTTTCCCTTAAATCTCAGAGTCTAAAATATTGGGCACAGAAATCATTATTTCTCACCTTACTGATTTCTCTTCTTAACTCGCTTATGACAATACCCTATTCCTGTTTATATCTAACTTGACAAGCCTTTTTTATCTCCATAAAATCAAATCACCTTGAAAAAAAATCTAAATTTGGCGGCGAAGGGAGAGAAGAGCTAATGCCCCGAAAACCCGTTTCCTTAGAGGAGTCGAAAAAAATAAAACTGCTTATTTTTTGCCCTTCTGAGCTTGTTCTGGCCGGTATTCTAAGAGCCTTAGAGCCGGCGGAAGATATCGAGGTGGCTCATATTGAAAAGGGGACAGTAGAAAGCCTGATGGAGGCTGTGAGAAAACTTAAGCCCCACGTCCTTCTTCTGGCCAACACCGAAGTCCTTCCCAACTTGAGAGAAATCTGCAAAGCAGTGAGAGAAATTACAATAAATCAGGGCCAGGGCCATCTGCTTCTTTTAGGCAGCATCCCCTCCCACGAAGAAATTGTCAGCCTGATGAATGCGGGCGCCCGCGGCTATTTTGACCTGAATAACCCTTCCCGCGAACTGATTGAGGCGGTGCGAGTTGTCTATAGGGGCGAGATTTGGCTCCCCCGCGATAAGATGAGCTCCATCATGGACCGCATTATCTCAGTCGTCGGCCGTGATTTTAAGGAAAAAACCCTTGACCAATTAACGCCGATGGAGTTTCAAGTCCTGAAACTCATCGGCCAGGGCCGGTCAAACGATGAAATCGCTAAAATTCTTTTTATTAGCAAGAATACTGTCCGCTCCCATATCAAAAGCATTTATGCCAAATTAAACACCCATAGCCGTCTGCAGCTTGCCCTCTATGCCATTAATTCAGCACTTTTTTGAGCGGACTGAGGTTTGGCGGGGAGAAAGCCGATGAAAAGTAGCCAGGCTAAAACAAAAAAGAAGGTGTCTAGAGGGAAAAAAGAAGGTTTGAAAAAGGCAGCTGCTAAGAGAACAGCTACCTTGCCCGTGGTAGTTAGTAACCGACGCCGCGAGTGGCGCTTCGACCTACCATTAAGAGCCGTCGTCGAAGGGAAACTGCCTCAAGGGGAGGACTTCCGCGAAGCCACGACGCTCGAGAACATCAGTTCCGGAGGAGCTTATTTTGGGTTGAACTCAGGAGTCGTGGTCGGGTCGAAGCTGAACCTGATGATCAATTTACCAGAGAAATTGACAGAAGGCCGGAAAATGTGTCTGGTGATCAATGGCACCGCAGTCCGGTTAGAAAAGCCAGAAAAAAGAGGGAAGAGACAGGGGGTGGCGGTTCGCTTTAGCCGTAATTTCCGGTTTATTGCCGTCGACCAGGCCGAATCCAAACAATAGCCTTTCTCATTCTACTTTTCTCTCGAACCTAATGCCTATTTTAAAAGTAGCTCTGACGGGAGGGATTGCGTGCGGAAAATCAATTGTGGCGGCCTATTTTAAAAAAAAGGGATGCTGGCTGCACCGGGCTGACCAGGTGGCCCACCGCTTGATTGAGCCTAAGAAACCTGCCTGGAAGGCTATCGTCGAGCATTTTGGTCCTAAGATTCTTAATTCTGACGGGACAATTAACCGCCAAGAATTGGGAAGAATTGTTTTTTCTGACCCTACGGAAAGAGAAATTCTCAACCAAATTCTTCATCCCTTAGTCTTAAAAAAGAAAAAAGAGGCTTTGCGACGGTTAGAACGAGCGGGAAAAAGCGGGATTTTCGTGGCGGAAGCAGCCCTAACTATCGAGGCCGGCTTTGTCCCTTATTTCGATAAAATCGTGGTTGTCTTTTGTCCTGAAGAACTCCAGATAGAGCGGCTCATGGCCAGAAATAATCTCACCCGAGAAGAAGCCGTCAAAAGACTTGAGTCTCAGATGCCGGTTAGAAAAAAGCTCGAATACGCGGACTATGTGATTGATACCTCCGGGACTATTGAGGCCACTCTGGCCCAAGCCGAAAAAGTTTATCAAAGTCTCCAGAAGGATCTAAAAGCCAAGAAGGCTAAAAAATCAGCACTTTAAGCAAGCTGCCAAAAGAGGAATCATGAGCTCATGATGGCCGACAAAGTAATATCCTTTTCCCTTTTTGCCGACCACCCGTTTGATTACATTTTGTTCGGGCCGATAGTGGCGAATAAAATCAAAAACCGCGGTGATGAAAGATTCCAACGGCTGGCCTGAGTGGCGAACGTAACTCACGGCTTTTAAAAAGACCTCAGGTAAGATGACCGCTGAACCAACATTAAGATAAACACCCCCACCCTCGAGTTGGGCCACCTGAGAACAAAAAACATGAAAATCATGAAGTGAAGTTTGGCCAATGGCTTCGCCTCGAGCCTGAGGATGCATATGAATAACATCAGTTCCAATAGCCACATGAACTGTCGCGGGCAAATGCAGCTGATAAGCTGAAGCCAGCAGGCTGAGTTTTTTATAAGGAAAAGCCGCTGAAGCGATCATGGCTCCCACTGCCTCACCCAATCCTCGCCGCTCCTTAGCCCCGCGAACGATAGCTCGATTAAGAAATTCCGCCGTCTCTCGGGCCATGCCAAAAGCACCCGTCTTGAGTTGGCGCGCTACGTCTTCGGAAGTCTGACCGCAATAGGCAATTTCGAAATCATGGATGATGCCGGCGCCGTTAAAAGCTAAGGCTGTCACCAGCCCCCTTTCCATTAAATCGATGATTATTGAATTTAGCCCCACTTTGATTACATGAGCTCCCATGGCCATGATGATTGGTTTTTTCTTATTCGCCGCTCTCTTGATTGTTGCTACCAGCTCCTTAAAATCTCGGGCGGCTAAAATGTCCGGCCAGCTGATCATGAAATCAGCAAAGGATTGCTGGGGCGCAAAGGGTGAGCCAAAATCTTTAACCTGAACTTTGCTCGGCCTTTCCTTCAGGCAAATAGGCTTTGGGGATGGGGAAAGCGGCTTTTTATTTGGGGTCATCAACCTCGGAAATCACTATTTTTGAGTTTTTAAGTTAATGGCTTTTAAATCCCGGCCACAACAAAATTTGATCCTCTTACCTTCCGCTATCAAGACCCGACGCTGGCGGCGGATATCCCGACCGATACCAGTTTTCTTATTCAAGACTCGGAAGCTACCGAAACCCCTTATTTCCACCGCGCCCTCAGTTACCAGGCCTTTTTTTATATACTTTATTATGGCTTCAACCAAAGAAATGGCCTTGGACCGGCTAAGATTGGTGTTTTTCTCCAAAGCGACAACCAGGTCATTCTTGATCATCCTCTTTCCTCCGGGCTTGAGGAATTATCGATATGATTAATGAATTATAAGGAATCTGTCAAGTAAAATAAAAAAAGGCAAGGGAACGAACTTTTTTACGTTGACTTAAGTTGATTGGCATCATATAATTAACGTAGATGACAAAAAACCTTCTCTTGATTCCTATTTTCTTATTCTCCTTTATTTTCCTTCCATCAGTTGAGGCGGCTATCTTGAGCATAAATGTTGATGCACCCATTCATCCAATAACCTCAGAATATATCCGCCAAGCAATTGATAAGGCAGAAAAAGAAGGTGCTCCGCTGCTCATTATCCAGCTTAATACGCCTGGTGGCTTAGACAGCTCGATGCGGGAAATTATTTCTCGTGTTCTGAGTTCCAAAGTTCCAGTAGCCGTCTACGTCAGTCCGAGCGGCGCGCGAGCTGCCTCCGCCGGGTTCTTCATCAGTATCGCTTGCGACCTTTTTGTTATGGCTCCAGGAACCAACACCGGAGCGGCTCATCCCGTAGGGATATCTATAACCGGACAACAAATGGACAAAACTATGGAAGAAAAGGTTGTTGAGGATTCTGTTTCTTACATCAAAACCCTGGCAGAAAAAAGAGGCAGAAACATTAAAGCAGCAGAAGAAGCGGTCCGCCAGAGTGTCTCCTACACGGAAAAGGAAGCCTTAGAAAAAGGCTTGATTGATTTCATCGCCGGGGATACGCAAGCTATCCTGGACTATTTTCACGACCGCAAGATTCATCGGTTCAGCGGGGAGGAAGTGATTCTTAAATTAAAGGGGGAACCCATAGTTAATATGCCGATGTCCCGTCGTCAGAAATTCTTGATTACCATCTCCAACCCCAACCTGGCCTATCTTCTATTAATGATCGGACTACTTGGTCTCTATTTTGAATTTTCGAACCCCGGGGCCATTCTCCCTGGCGTTTTAGGCGGAATTTCTCTTCTCCTGGCCATCTTCGCCTTCCAAATCCTGCCCATCAATTATGTTGGCCTGCTTCTAATTTTACTGGCCATCGCTCTTTTGGTCCTCGAGGTCAAGGTGCATAGCTACGGAGCATTAACGGTGGGAGGAATCATAGCCATGATCATAGGCTCTATGATGCTTATCAACTCGCCTTTGCCCGAGCTTCGGCCAAGCCTTCAACTCATCATCCCCGTAGCCATCAGTGTTTCGCTCATCTTTCTTTTTCTGGTCTTTCTGGTCGTCAAGGCGCACCTGCGACGGGCGGCTACTGGTAAAGAAGGTTTAATCGGTGAAATTGGCGAAGCTCAAACCGACCTTAATCTTTTCGGCAAAGTTTTCGTCCACGGAGAAATCTGGAACGCGGAAGCCTCTGAGCCAATTCCCAAGGGAACTAAGGTTGAGGTAGTCGAGGTTTTGGACGGGTTAAAAATAAGAGTTAAAAGGGCCGGATAAGGGCAAAGAGATGAAGACTTTTAATCTATAAAAGGAGGCAAGAAAATGGTTACTTTTCCCACGATTATCGGTGCGTTTATTATCCTTTACATTCTTAACTCGATTAAAATCCTCCGGGAGTATGAGCGCGGAGTAATTTTCCGTTTAGGTCGAGCTCTATCCCGGCCTAAGGGACCGGGCATTATTCTCGTTTTTGCGCCGATTGACCGGATGGTTCGGGTCAGCCTCAGGTTGGTCACCTTGGACATACCGCCCCAGGATGTCATTACCCGGGACAATGTTTCAGTTAAAGTCAACGCTGTTGTTTATTTTCGTGTCATGGACCCCAATAGGGCCATAATAGAAGTTCAAGACTATCTTTACGCCACCTCTCAGTTAGCTCAAACCACCCTCCGGAGCGTCCTCGGTGAGGTTGAGCTCGACGAACTTTTAGCTGAGAGAGAGAAGCTAAACGCTAAGCTGCAGGAGATTCTCGACCGCCAAACCGACCCCTGGGGCATAAAGGTACAGCTGGTTGAAATCAAGCACGTTGATTTACCGGAAACAATGGTTCGAGCCATAGCCCGGCAAGCTGAAGCTGAAAGAGAAAGAAGGGCGAAAGTTATCCACGCTGACGGTGAATTCCAGGCTGCTGAAAAGCTCACCCAAGCTGCCTCGATCCTATCTCAGAACCCGACCTCTCTTCAGCTCCGTTTTCTTGGCACCTTGACTGAAATTGCCAGCGAAAAAAATTCCACTATTATCTTTCCCCTGCCCATTGAACTCCTGAAAGCTTTTGCCTGGAAAGATGAAAAACCCAAGAATTAAGTTTTAAAGATGAAGGTTAAAAACTTCAGGGAAATTCAGGTCTCAAGTTCCCAATTAGCCCTGATTTTCTTGCTCCTTCTAGGCGTGGCGATTGTTATTTTTTTGCTCGGTGTCTCGGTTGGCAAAAAACAGGTCTTAGGCCAAACTGAGGCTCAAGCCAATCAGGTAGAGGCCAGCCTATCCTCAACTTCGCCAGCCACCGTGGCCCCAGAATCCTTGAGTGCTGCAAAGACAGAAACAAAGATAGAACCTGAAAAACCACTGATAAAAGAAGAAGGGACAAAAAAAGAACCAGAAGAAACTAAATCACCATCGGCTCCTCCCGAAAAGACGTCGTCTATTGAATCTAAGGCTTTAGATAAACCCCTTTTGAAACAAGCCACAACGCCCAAAATTCGAGCTTCAACTACCCTTCGTTATTTCGTCCAGGTAGGCGCTTTTTCTAATAAAGAAGGTGCCTCTTCCCTGATTCAAGAACTAAAAAAAATCGGCTATCAACCAGTTATTATCGATCCCTTGCCAACAGATAAAAAGCCGCTCTACAGGGTAAGAATTGGCCCCTTCCCTTCTTTTGAAGCCGCTGTCCAAGCTCGCGACCGAGTCCGGTCTTCGACCCCAGGTGCGGCCAAGGCTTTTTTGGTTAGAGATTGAGTTGACCGTTGGTAGGATTAGTCGGAGCTGGCTCTTTGGAGCCATCTTAAGCGGTCTTTCAGCCGGATTAGCCTTCCCAAAATTCAACCTCAGTTTTCTCATTTGGGTGTCATTAATACCCTTATTGTTCATCATCAGCCGGCGCAAGCCAAAGCAGTCTTTCTTATCCGGCTGGATAGCTGGACTTTTTTTTTACGGCCTCTTGCTCTATTGGATTCCCTATGTCCCGGCCCATTATGGCAACCTCCCCTTTTCTTTGAGCCTGCTTATCTATTTAATCTTAATTGGCTTCCTGGCTCTTTTCTGGGGTTTTTTTGCTTGGTGCCAAGCCAGAATAGCTAAATATTTTCCGCGCCAGGCTTTCCTTATCGCTCCCTTCCTCTGGGTGTCTTTGGAGTATATACTTACTTATATTCTCACTGGTTTTCCCTGGGGTCTCCTCGGTTATGCTCAAGCTCAAAACCTGCCCTTGATTCAGGTGGCCAGTTTGACCGGAGTTTACGGTGTATCCTTCTTGATTGTTTTAACTTCAGCCTCTTTCGTCCATTCTATTATCGAGAAAAAGCGACTTCCCTTCTTTCTTGTTCTCGTCTTTGTCCTCGTTGTCCACCTTTGGGGGTTAACCCTAATAAAGCCAACTTCTATTAAGTCTGCGGCGTTTAAAGCTGCGGTTATCCAGGGAAATGTCTCTTCTGATATATATTGGGATTTCGTTTCTGAAGAGGAGGTGGAAAGGCTGTTTGAGCTCCATCTTCGTTTGAGCCGCCAGGCATCGGAACAGGGAGCGAAACTCATTATCTGGCCTGAATTTTCTGTTCCGCTCTGTTTTAGCTGCCCTGAAGTTCGTTATAAGGAATTTAGACAGCGACTCGAATCATTTGTCCAGGAAACAGGCATTACCCTCCTCCTTGGGACTAACGAAAGAACTGAAGGCTCAGCTGAGCCCGAATTTTATAACACCGCTCTTTGTCTTAGTCCTGACCTGACTATCACCAAATACTATAAGATGCACCTCGTGCCCTTTGGTGAATACACCCCTTACAAAGCAATCTTTTCTTTTATTCAAAAAGTGACTCATGCTATCGGCGAGGTAACACCTGGTAAGGAACATCGGTTGCACCGTTTCCAAGGCTTCGCTTTCGGCTCACCCATCTGTTATGAGATTATCTTTCCTGACCTGGTTCGGCAGTTTGTCCAAAAGGGAGCAACTTTCCTCGCAACCATAACCAACGACGGCTGGTATGGCACTTCCTCCGCCCCTTACCAGCATTTCCAGATAGCCCTTTTCCGGGCTGTTGAGAACCGCCGTTATCTTCTTCGGGCGGCAACAACCGGCATAAGCGGCATCATCGACCCCTTTGGCCGCGTGGTGAAGCGCTCCTCTTTGATGACCACTGATGTTCTGAGCTCAATTATCATCCCTGAGACGAAAAAAACTATTTACGCCCGTTGGGGCGACCTTTGGTGCTGGGTGAGCTTGACTTTAAGCCTCGGCTCCGTTATTTTTAGCTTGTTTAAGAGGCGAAATGAACCATAAATTCAGTGAAAAAAGCCATTTACCAGACCTTTTAGCTCGACTCAAAGAGGACTTGGCGAAATTTGAAGAGCTTCGAGGTTTTCTTTGACCCAGAGAGCAAAGAAAAGGCTATCGCCTCTATAAATAACGAACTAAGTCAGCCTGAAACCTGGAAAAATCCGAAAAAACACCAATCGCTGCAGCCAACCAAAAGAAGGCTGGAAAAAGATTTGCAGACTTTTTATCAGCTCAAAGAGAAAAAGGAAGAACTTGAGGTTCTGGCCGAGCTGGCAGAAGAGGGTGAGAAGGTCGAAAGCGAGTTGGAATCAGCCCTAACTGCTTTTGAAAAAGCAGCCGAAGAGGCCGAGCTTAGAGCCTTATTTTTCGAGCCCGATGACCTGCGCAACGCCCTGCTGACAATTCACCCTGGCGCCGGCGGAACTGAATCCCAAGACTGGGCTCAGATGCTGCTGAGAATGTACCTTCGTTATGCCGAAAGGAAGGGTTATAAGGCCGAGATTCTCGACCTTCTTTCCGGTGAAGAGGCGGGAATAAAAAGCGCTACTGTTCGTATTGAAGGCGATTATGCCTTTGGCCGTCTGAGTCAAGAATCAGGAGTCCACCGCCTGGTGCGCATCTCTCCTTTTGATGCCAATAAAAGACGCCACACCTCCTTTGCCGCTGTTTTCGTTTATCCTGAAGTCGAAGAAGACATTGCCATCGAAATTAACCCTGAAGACCTGAGGATAGAAACCTATCGGGCTTCTGGCCATGGAGGGCAACATGTCAATGTCACCGACTCGGCAGTCCGGATTACTCACCTGCCGTCAGGAATCGTAGTCCAATGCCAGAATGAAAGGTCCCAACATAAGAATAAGGCGACCGCCATGAAAATTCTTAAGGCTCGGCTCTACGAGTTCGAAAAGAAAAAACAATTAGAAAAATGGGAAAAAATAGAAGAGAGCAAAACCGAGATTGCCTGGGGAAATCAAATTCGGTCTTATGTGCTCCATCCCTATCGATTGGTCAAAGATTTACGAACAAAGTTAGAGACTGGCGAGGTCGACCGGGTTCTTGATGGCGACTTAGACGATTTCATCAAGGCAGGACTGGTTTGGCGGAAAAAGGCTTCGTCGAGTCCAATAACCATCGAAAAGAATTAACCCTTAGGGGCAGCTTTTTCGGTTTGCTTAATTTCGTCCCAAATACTATCCATCACTTCCAAACTAACCTGGCGAGGCTCTAAGCCCCGCCTCTTCAGTTCTTCCAAAAGCCGGTTAAAGCGTGTCCGAAATTTTTCGTTTGCTTCCCTTAAAGATAATTCCGGATTAATCCCCTTAAGACGGCAAACGTTGACCAAGGAAAAAAACAAATCCCCGGCTTCTTTCATTAGGGCTGTTTCCTGTCCCAAAGGCAGGACGGCCTTGAATTCTTTCAACTCTTCTTCTGTCTTCTGCCAAGCCTCTTCGGCAGTCGGCCAGTCAAAGCCAAACTGAGCTGCTCGCCGCCCCAGAAGGAAAGCTTGAAACAAGGCAGGTGTTTGCGGTGATATACCTTGCAAGGCGTCTTTAATATTTTTCTCCTTGGCTTTTCTCTTCTGCCATTCCTCCGTTACCTTCTCTGAGCTAGTTACCCGTTTGGTTCCAAAAATATGAGGATGTCGGGCGATCATTTTCTGATTAATCCGCTGAATAACCGCATCCAGAGAAAAAACCCCTTTTTCGTGGTAAATCTGGGCTAAGAAAACAACTTCCATCAAAACATCACCTAATTCTTCAGCTATGGCCTCCACCTCGCCTTTGACAATAGCTTCCGCCAGCTCGTAGGCTTCTTCCAGAAAAAAATTCATGATGGTTTTTTCGTTTTGTTCTCTGTCCCAGGGACAACCGTCGGGGCGGCGTAAAGTTGCTATTATTTCTACTAACTGTTTAAATTTTTCACCGACCTCACTTTTTAACTCCATAACCGCCTCCTTGAATTGGCCAGGATGAAGCGCTATTATACTTTAGCTGATAAGAAGAAAATTGTTAAACTAAATAGAGATTGGCTCTCCTTTAGTTCATGGAGGGTCGGCAATGAAGAAGTTGGATGGACTTTATTCCCGTTCAGGTTATCGACGCCTTCTTTTCTTCTCCCTCAGCGGCACTTGCGACACTCGCCTCCCCCGTCATGGGCTTAGCAGAGAAATCCCTTGCCCCCTTTTTGCCTCTGCCATTGTCCATCGTAGGCTCAGACACCCGTGGCGGCCAGAGATTTTCTTGAAGAGCGAGTCTGCCGAGCTGAACTTTCAGTGGTTGCTTGGGCTATCCAGGACCTATCCTTCATGCCCGCCAAAAACAAAAGGAAACATAAATTAGCGATTTAATTTTTAGGCTTATTAGGCATTAAGAACAATGAAAAAGGAGAATTAGGTTGGCGGCAAAAGAAACGGAAAAATTGCTTCCTCCCTTAGATTTTGGTTCGATCGTTTTGCCTCTCTATACTCAGGCTATGGTTAACCTCGGTGTCATAGAAGACCCCGTTACGGGCCAAAAAAAAGAAAATCTTGAGCTGGCCCAGCGTTTAATCGACTTGCTTGATTTACTCAAAGACAGGACAGAAGGCCGCCTTAGACCAGAAGAGGCAGAACTTTTAACCTCCTGCCTTCACCAGCTCAAATGGTTTTTCCTGGAGAAAACTAAGTTTATTAAAGTTTAATAGTCATGGTTGTCCTTTTCTCTTTTGAAGAAAATATCCGCTCTTTGGCACCGACTGCCGTCGCCGTGGGCAATTTTGATGGTCTTCACCTCGGACACTTAAAAATCCTCGAGACCTTGACTCAAAAAGCGATAGCCCGGAACTTAAATTCCCTGGTTATCACTTTCTCTCCCCACCCAGAAAAAGTTCTTGGCCAGGAACCAATACATATGATCCAAACTCTGGACCAACGCCTGGAGAGTCTTCGGCTCAACGGTGTCGCTGCCACCCTTGTCATTCCCTTTAATAACTATTTTTTCCGTCTTACCGCCGAGGAATTTGTTCGCGATATCCTGGTCGGCCGACTTCAAGCCCAATTAATCGTCGTTGGGTCTGACTTCCGTTTCGGTCGAGGAAGACAGGGAAACTCAGAATATCTGACTCAAGCTGGAACTGAGCTCGGTTTTGCTGTGGTGGTGGTACCGCCCGTGATTATGGACGGACAAATTGTCAGTAGTAGCTTGATCCGTAGGCTCTTGGAGAAAGGTCAGGTGGAAATAGCCAGCCGCTATCTTGGCCGGCCTTACGAGATTGAAGGCAGCGTCATTCGGGGAGAATCACGGGGTCAGTCCTTGGGGATTCCCACAGCTAATATCATAACAAAGAATGAAATTTTACCGGCCGGCGTGTTCATTACTGAGACTCAAGTTAAAGGATCCTTTTTCCCCTCTGTAACAAATATCGGCAACCGCCCCACCTTTGAAGCTTCCGACTCGAGTGTCGAAACCCATCTTTTGAATTTTCAAGGCGACCTCTATGGTCTGGACATAAAAATCAGATTTCACCGAAAAATCAGGGAAGAAAAAAAGTTTTCTGACCCTCAAGGGTTGCGCCGCCAAATTCTCCAAGATATCGAAAAGGCCCGTCAATTTTGGGCCAAAGCTTAAAATCAAGGAGTAAAAAGCCGCTTTTGCCCGCCGAAATAGCCAAGAAAATCCGTTTTCCTTGACTTTTTGTTGAGGATATAGCATGTTTATCGGCGAGCCTCAATCACTTTGGTCTTAACTGGCCAGAGAGAGGAGTCTGAGGATGCAAGAAAAAATCAAAGCCCGAGTAATGGATGCGACTAAGATTCGTCGAGTTCTGCATCGATTAACCACGGAAATCCTGGAACGAAACCGTAACCTAAAAAACTTAGTAATTGTTGGTTTGAGAACCCGGGGAATATATTTAGGCAAAAGGATTGCTGCCCTGATCAAAGAATTAGAAAGGGTCGAAATACCCGTGGGGGTTCTTGATATTACTCTTTACCGCGATGATTTCTCAGAATTGGAAACTCAACACATGGTTCAAAAAACGGAAATTCCTTTTCCCGTGGCCAAGAAAGATGTTCTCTTAGTGGACGATGTCCTTTTTACCGGCCGGACAATCCGCGCCGCCATGGATGGACTGTTTGACTTGGGTCGGCCGAAGACGATCCAGCTGCTCGTCCTGATCGACCGAGGCCATAGAGAACTGCCTATCCGAGCCGACTATGTCGGCAAAGTCCTGCCTACTTCCCGCAAAGAATTGGTCCAAGTTAGACTAAAGGAAGTTGACGGCACGGACGAAGTTCTGATCACCGAACCTGCGGGAAAATGAGCCCGGAATTCAGCCCTCAATTTCGCCATTATCACCTCTTAGGGATTGAAGACCTTGATGCCGCCGAAATAATGACCATTCTCGATACTGCCACTTCCATGGCCGAAATCTCAGAGCGGGAAATCAAGAAAGTGCCTACCCTCCGAGGCAAGACTGTCGTCAACCTTTTTTTTGAGCCCAGCACTCGCACCCGCAGCTCCTTTGAATTGGCTGCCAAACGCTTGAGCGCCGACATCGTCAATTTCAGCTTACAAGCCAGCAGTGTGGTCAAGGGAGAAAGCCTGAAGGATACAGTGCGAAACTTAGAAGCGATGGCTACGGATGCTCTCGTCATCAGACATTCTTGCTCCGGAGCCCCTCACTACATTGCCTCTTTTTGCCGCTCCCATGTTATCAACGCCGGTGACGGTTCGCACGAACATCCCACCCAAGCTCTTCTCGACGCCTTCACTATTCGTCAATTCAAAAAACGCTTAAAAGGTTTAAAGGTGGTCATTGTGGGAGATATCCTCCATAGTCGGGTAGCCCGTTCTAACCTCTATTTACTCCGTAAACTTGGAGCCGAAGTGGTTCTCTGTGGTCCGCCTTCCTTGGTTCCACCCGAGTTTAGCTTTTGGGGCGCTAAGATTGAGTACAAGTTAGAAGAGGCGCTGGAGGGAGCTGATGTTATCATGATGCTCCGAATCCAGAAGGAAAGGCAAAAGGCTAATTTCTTTCCTTCGGTGAGAGAATACAGGAATCTCTACTGCCTTACTGAGACAAGGTTCAAGCTGGCTAAAAAAGACGCCATCATTATGCATCCTGGTCCCATTAACCGCGGAATTGAAATAGATTCCTGTTTAGCCGATTCTGTCCAATCCGTAATTCTGAAGCAGGTAGCTAACGGGATTGCTGTGCGCATGGCTGTTCTCTACCTGCTCTTAGGAGGCAAAGAACGTGAAGCTGCTGATTAAAAACGGCCGAGTCATTGACCCCTCCACCGGAACCGACGAAACTCTGGACATTCTGATTACCGAAGGCAAAATAGCTTCCCTTAATTCAAGGATTGAAGCCCCTGACGCCGAAGTTATCGACGCCTCGCGGTTAGTTGTTGCCCCGGGGTTCATTGATATGCATGTGCATTTGCGCGAGCCAGGGGAAGAACATAAGGAAGATATTGCCTCGGCATCGCAAGCGGCGGCTCGCGGCGGCTTCACTACCATCTGTGCTATGCCCAATACTAAGCCTCCTAACGATAATCGAGGCGTTACCGAATACCTTGTCTCTGAAGCCAAAAAAAGAGCTGTGGTTAATATTTTTCCCATTGCGGCCATCACCCGAGGTTTGGCCGGACAAGAGCTTACGGACATGGCCGACCTTGGCGAGGCGGGGGCGGTGGCCTTTTCTGACGATGGCCAACCTGTGGCCAACAGTTTGGTTTTGCGCCGGGCCTTAGAATATAGCCGTTTTCTCGGAAAACTAATCATCGACCATTGTGAAGATAAAAACCTCACTGAGGATGGGGTAATGCATGAAGGCGAGATGGCTTATCGTCTCGGCCTAAAAGGAATGCCCGCCGCGGCTGAAGAGATAGTCATTGCCAGAGACCTTATCTTGGCCGAACTGACTCGCTCCCGTTTGCACCTCGCCCACCTCAGCACCAAAGGCGGGTTAGAACTCTTGCGTCAGGCTAAAAAAAAGGGCCTTGACGTTTCCGCCGAGGTAACGCCGCATCATCTTGTTTTAACCGACGAGAGCTTGGCTTCCTATAACACCAATTTTAAGGTTAACCCGCCGCTTCGTAGTGAGGAGCATCGCCGCGCTCTGGTTGAGGGGTTGAAGGACGGAACCATCGACATTATTGCCACTGACCATGCACCTCATACCGAAGAAGAAAAGGATGTGGAATTAGACCGAGCGCCTTTTGGTTTGATCGGGTTAGAAACGGCTGTCCCTCTTATTCTTGACCGCTTTGTCCAGAAGAACGTGATTTCTTTGGAGAGGTTCGTTCAGTTAATGGCCACCAAACCAGCCGAGCTTCTCGGCTTAAAAAACAAGGGTCGAATTGCTGTTGGCGCCGATGCCGACCTCACTCTGCTTAATTTGCGTAAAGAATTCACGGTTGATGTCAACCACTTTGCCTCCAAAAGTCGTAATTGTCCTTTTAGCGGCTGGAAACTCAAGGGAATGGCCGTGATGACAATAGTCGGCGGCAAGATAGTTTATCAGCTTTAAGAGCTAACTCCCCATGACAATCTCAAAAAAGGAAAGAGTTAATAACCTGCAAAAACGATTAGGGATAGTTTTTTTTGACCCTGACCTCTTGCTCCAAGCCTTGACTCATAGTTCGTATGCGTACGAGCACCCAGAAGAAGGAGCTGGAGACAATGAGGTTCTGGAGTTCTTGGGCGATTCTGTTTTGGGGCTGATTATAGCCGATTATTTTTTCAACCTCTATCCAGGTTCCTCGGAAGGGGACCTGTCCAAATTTAAGTCCTTAGCTGGGAGCACGGAGTTCTTGGCTCAGTTAGCCCGTAAAATTGGTCTTGATAAATTCCTCCTCTTAGGCAAAGGTGAAGAAAAAAGCGGTGGTCGGAAAAAAAGAACCATTTTGGCTGGTTCCTTTGAAGCTCTGATAGCAGCTATTTACCTCGACCGCGGGTTTGAAGAAGCCAAGGCCTTTCTTTTCCGACTGCTGCGCCAATTTTTCCAAAAAAATTATTCTGCGCCAAAATTAATTAATAATTATAAATCAGCCCTTCAAGAATATTTTCAGAGAGCCAACCTTCCCCCTCCCCGCTACCGTACCGTAAGAGAATCAGGCCCGAACCACGACAAGAGCTTTTTAGTGGAGGTGTGTCTGGAAGACGTTCCCCTGGCCCGAGCTGAAGGAAATTCAAAAAAAGAAGCGGAACAGAGAGCAGCCGAAAAGGCCTTAGAAAGCCTCATGGGTAAAAAATTAAAATCTTTTGCGGGAAAAACTTTTGTCTTGGACGATGAGGATTGACCATTACGAATTCGGGCTGTTGGTAATCGGCGGCCAAGAATTCCACCACGACCTCATCATTTTCCCCGACCGGATCCGGCCTCAATGGTGGCGGGTTGAAGGCCATCGATTGCAGGTTATTGACCTCGAAGATGTCTGGGGAGAAAAAGCAGAGTTTTTAATTATTGGAACTGGAGCTTATGGTGCAATGAAAGTTGAAGGAGAGGTGAAAAAGAAAGCTCTCCAGGTAGGTTGCAAATTAATTATTCAGCCAACTCTGGAAGCAGTCAAAACGTATAATCAAATGGAAGCTAAGAGTAGAGCTATCGGTGCCTTCCATCTAACTTGTTAAGTTCAAAGGACTAATCAATGGTCCTCTGCAGTCACTGCCGCCGACGTAAAGCCAAAAGGCATTGTCCTGCCCTGCGCCAGGAGCTTTGTCAGCTTTGCTGCGGCGAACTACGCCAGAAAAAAATTAATTGCCCGGCCGCTTGCCCCTATTTAAAACACGAAGCTTATCAGGAGGAACGACAGTTAGTGAAGGAAAGGGCACAGCCAAAACCTGTCCTCAATGAGGAAAGGCTATTTAGGTTGATTGGTCAAGTTGAAACGGCTCTTTATCGCTTGGCTCAAGAGAACAGGGCTTTCTCTGACCAAGACGCCCTGGAAAGTCTCGAGTACGCTCGCCAAAAAATAGCCGCTGGAGGGCCCAAGATTATTGTTCCCGGAAAGACGGCGCCATTCTCCTCTTCTTCGGGTGAGATTATCCTCAAAGTTATCGATAAGGCGCGATTCGAACAAAGCCTCCTTCTCCAGGTTTCCGGTGAGGCGTACAGTCAGGAAGAAAAGCTGGCTTCTTTGGAAGGTTTGATTCGATTCATCCACAAGATAACTGCCGGCAACCTTAGCAACCGCGTTTATCTTAACGAGCTTTCCCAAAGGCTGGCTCAAGCTCAAAAGGAACAAAGGGCTCAAAAAATTATTTTGCCTTGAACCGACTTCTCGAGGGGCAGAAAATTCACTTTTTTTACCGTCCCAAGAGAGTCGAAACCCAGCGAAGCGACGGAAAGTGGTCGGCAATAATTTTGAGCGTAGCCAGAATGGGGACAGCCAGAATCATCCCCGGAATTCCCCACAGCCAACCCCAGAAAAAGAGGGAAAAAAGCACAGCCAAGGGGCTCAGTCCTAAACTTTGACCCATAATCTTCGGCTCGAGAACGTTGGCGATAAGGAAATCTGTAGCCACCAGAAGAAGCAAAACCCAGAGAGCACGCCAGAGGCTGCCAAATTGGAGGGCGGTGTAAAGAGTGGGAATGAAGACAGCAACGATGGAGCCAATGCTCGGAATATAATTGAGCAAAAACGCCATAAGACCGAACATCAGCGCAAAATCCACCCCGAAAAGCGTTAAAATAAGGGCCAAGATTGAGCCAGAAATTAAGCTGACCAAAGTCTTGATAACCAAATATTTCTGAATTTCTCGGTCAATCGCTTCCAGCAAATTAGCCACAGACTGGGCCCTATCCGCCTTGAGGGAGGCGGCAACCTTTTGTTTTAGCTTGCCTCGGCCGGCCAGCATGAAAAAGAGAAAGACCAGGATGAGCAGAAGTCTGGTCAGAAAAGAAAGAAATGTCCCGAGTGAGGAAAGGATTATATTGGCTAAGCGGTTAAAATTAAAGGTCTCTAAAAAGAAAAAACGGTCATGGGCGATCCCCAATTGCTCGAGTTTGGACTGAGCCCAGTTAACCCAATTACTAAATTGGTCACTATAGGAAGGAAGTTTATTGGCGAGAGCCTTGCCGCTGGTATAAATTAGGACGCCCAAAAAATACATTAAAGCAAAGGCGAACATTACGAGCAGGGCTATTGCTATAGGTCTGGGTATTCTTATCTGGGCTGATAAGTCGAGCAAAGGTGAAAAAAGATAATAAAGAAAAATGGCCAGGAAAAAAGGGAAAAAGACCGGCCTGGCTAAGCGCAGAATTAAGCCGCAAATAAAAATAATTAAGAGGGTGTCCACAGTTAGCCGCAACGGACTTTCTTCCATCAGTAGACCTCGCCCTCTTCTTAATTGAGCTTAGCCGCCGTTGGCAGCAAATTTTTCATCTCATTTAGCCATGTCAGGGCAGCTTTTTCCTCAGCGGCTGGAAAACGCATCAGGCCATAAATAAGCGCTTGCCAGCGGCCTAAATAGATATGCTGAAAATATTTGTTTTCTACATGGAAATAACCATTAAGCGGTTTGACCGGTTCGCCGACGTTAGCTAAATCCTCCAATAGTCTCTTCTCGATTATCTCTGCTTCCTCTGCTCCCTTAGCCTGAATTAGAAAGGCTTCGAAGGACACGGCGTCTCTCTTATAGCTCACTTGGTAACCATGGTTAAGATAGCTAAACCCGAGAAAGTTACGGAGAATGAATTTTTGCGAATGGGGCACAATTCCCTGTGACGGGAAAAAGGCCAGGAGCGTCGGCCAGCTTCCTCGTTCAGGTATTCGCTTGACTACCTCTTGGCCAAATAAAAGAGCCGCATCATCAGCTTCTTTACTCTCTAAAAAACATAAAATTTTTATGTAATAACGATTGATAAAAAAGTATAAGGCCCCACCCTCGAGATAACCTTCAATCCCAATATTTATAAAATTGGCTTCCTGGGGCCGCTCTGCGCTATATATCCCAAAAGCATTCTCGAGTCGGCCCATATCATAAATTTCTAAGGTGAGGAGTGGTTCCCCGCCCTTTTCGCGGGAGTATTGAGCTACCAGGAGCCCCTGAAAATCGTAAGCTAAGTAAGCCTCTGAAGCGCCGTCGATGTATTCGAAGAGAGTTTCGGCGTCATAAAAATCAGGTTCGGCGCTCAGCGACCAATTATTAACAACGGGCAGCAATGGCTTTAAATCGCTGGGTTTGGAAACCAGCAAAATATTTCCCTGCGCCGTTAGAGCGAAAATAGACCAGCTTAAAAAGATAAACAACCTTTTCCCTTTTCTAATCATCGCTATAGCCTTCTTTCTGCTTCTTGTAATTTACATCATCTGATTTCTCTAAGCAATTCTCTTTTGCCTTAATGGTCGCTAAGGAGTTTGACTTAACCGGGTTGACAGGCTAAGTTAAAAATATGGCCCACGGGTCAAGGGTAGTTATTGTCAGGGCTAAGGGAATTCTTTCCACCACCCCAATTGACCTAAAGCGGCTCCAAGCCATGATTATTAAAGGGCTAACCTGGCTTACCGCCGAAAACAAGGTCGAGCACGCCATCGAGAAAATTTTTTCTCCATCTGACCGCGTCGGCATCAAGATAAATACCATAGGTGGAAGGCACCTCTCCACCCAACCTGAGCTCTCTCTAAGTTTAAGCGCAGTTTTGATTCAAGGTGGCCTCTTGGAAAAAAATATAGTGATTTGGGACCGAACTAATCGCGAACTGCGCGCTGCAGGCTACTCTCTGCAGACTTCCCGAGAAAAACTCAAAATTTTCGGAACAGACGCCGCAGGAACAGGTTACGAAACTGAGCCCCTCTCCTTTCGCAACATAGGCAGCCTTTACTCCACGATCTTAACTAATTTTATTACCGCCTCTATAAGCTTAGCGATTTTAAAAGACCACGGCTTGGCCGGGGTAACCGCGGGCATGAAAAACTATTTTGGCGCCATTCATAATCCTAATAAATACCACGATAACCACTGCGACCCTTTTGTTGCTGAATTATGTGCTTCACCCCCAATAAAGAACAAACATCGCCTCACTATTCTTGACGCCCTCCTCGTTCAATATCACAAGGGGCCATCCTATCACCCGCGGTGGGCGGAACCCTTTGAGGGTTTAATTTTTGGCCTTGACCCCGTAGCTACGGACACGGTGGGTTGGAGTCTTATCGAGAAGATGAGGGCGCCCAAGGGGTTACCAAGTTTGAAAGAAGAAGGCCGACCGCCTTTTTATTTAGAAACCGCCAAATCGCTCGGGCTCGGGCAAAGCGACTTGTCTCGCCTTCAAATTATTGAGGAAGAGGTGTAAAATATAAAAAAGAGACAAGATGAAGCGCCGCAATTTCCTCAAATTGGCGGGTCTTTGTTGCTTGCCGGTTAGCGCCATAAATTCATCCTCTGGCTTATTGTTTCCCCTTAACCAGAACCAAGCCAATCTCTCTAAGGTGGAGGCTCGCTTTTACGAGAAACTTCCTGACCGAGAAATTAAATGTAATCTGTGCCCCCGCTTTTGTCACTTAGGGGATAAAGAGAGGGGCTACTGCGGAGTCAGAGAGAACGACGGGGGAATTTATTATAGTCTTGTCTACGGGAAGGTTTGTGCTCTTAACATTGACCCGATTGAAAAGAAGCCATTTTTTCATTTTCTGCCGGGAACGCAGGCCCTTTCTTTGGCTACTGCTGGTTGTAACGTAAACTGCAAATTCTGTCAGAATTGGCAGATATCCCAGGTGAGACCCGAACAAGTCGAGGCCGTTGACCTCTCACCCCAGGCCGTGGCTTTGGCGGCTGAAAATAATTCCTGTCTCTCGGTTGCTTATACCTACACTGAGCCTGTGGTCTTCTTTGAATACATGGTCGATGCTTCAGTAGCGGCGAGGAAAATGGGGATAAGAAACGTGGTAGTAACTGGCGGCCACATTAACCCTGAGCCGCTCGAAGAGTTAATCAAAGTTGTTGACGCCATTAAGGTCGATTTGAAATCTTTTTCTGAGGCCTTTTATAAAGATTACGTCCGCGGGGAACTAAAACCGGTTCTGGAAGCGATAAAATTAATCAATCAAAAGAAGACCTGGCTGGAGATTGTCTATCTGGTTATCCCGACGCTTAATGACCAAGAATCAATGATCCGGCAGATGTGCCGTTGGTTAATTAAAGAAGTCGGAGAAGATGTGCCGCTCCATTTTTCCCGCTTTCATCCAATGTATCTTTTAAAGAACCTACCCCCAACGCCGGTCTCGACACTGGAAAAATTACATGCCATCGCTCGAAAAGAGGGATTGCGTTATGTTTACATAGGCAACGTGCCTGGACACAAAGCAGAGAGTACCTATTGTCCGTTTTGCGGCCAGCTGCTAATCGAAAGAATAGGCTATAAAGTCGAACGCTGTGAGTTGCGCCACGGTCGCTGCCGCTTTTGTCAGGCGGTCATTCCAGGGATCTGGGTTTGAAACGAGCTATTTTCCCTTTTCTCCTTGGGTTTCTTTCTATTTCCGTAGAATTACTTCTCCTGAGGGAATTTCTGCCGCAATTTTACGGGAACGAAGCGGTTTATGGCTTTGTTCTTGGTTTCTGGTTCCTCTGGGGTTCAGTCGGCAGCCTTTTAGCCAATAAATTACGACTTCAGCCTAAGCATCTCCTCAGAATATTCCGGTCTACTCTGGTCATAGCCATAGTGGTTTTTGTCTTTTTGCGTCTATCTAGGTTTATTTACGGCAAACCCTTTGGTGAGAGCTTAGGAATAACCCCAGCTTTTCTTACTGCCTTAATCTGTTGTGCTCTTCTCAGCTTTCCCTTTGGTCTACTTTTCTTTCTTAATGTGGATTTCTTCCGAGGAAATATAACGGCTGTTTATACCTGGGAGTCTCTGGGCGCCGGCATTGCCGGTCTGGCTGTCAATTTACTATTAGTACCTCATTTTACTTGCTGGCAATCTTTAGGCTTAATAGTCTTCATCTCCTTAGCCTTAATTATATTGGTTACTCCTTCTCTTAAAAGCTTCCTGATTTCTGGTCTTATCATTACGCTCGCGGCCGGGTTTATGGTCTTAGATTTTCCCTTGCAGAAAATGGCGGCAAGGCCCTTTCCCCTCATAAAAAGCCACGATAGCCGTTTTGGCCGCTGGCAGGCTGTAAAAATCGACTATCAACTAACTCTCTATCAGGATGGACAAGCCGCAACTTCCATTCCTGACCAGTCTGAGGCCGAAGAAATCGTTCATTTGCCGCTTTTGCAGCGGCCCGAGCTGAAGAGGCTCCTCCTGATTGGCGGCGGAATGGGAGGAGCTATCGAGGAGGCTTTCAAATACCCGAACGTGGAAATTGATTATGTGGAAATTGACCCTGACCTAATCCGCCTGACGAAACCCCTTCTATCTCCCTCTGCTCAACACGCTTTGGATTCGCCTCGGGTCAAAATTCATCACCTTGACGGCCGCGCTTTTCTCCACAAAACTGCTAACAAATATGAAGTTATTCTTCTGGCCGTGCCGGAACCGGGCACGGCTCAACTTAATCGGTTTTATACCCGGGAATTCTTTGCCTTGGTCAAAAACCGTTTGACCAGCGATGGCCTGGTTTCGCTTCGTGTCGCCTCCGCCGAGAACTATCAGAACCTTAGTTTGCGCCGCTTTCTAAGCTCTTTATATCAGACTCTAAGTTCCATCTTTGCCCAAGTCCAGGTCATTCCAGGTGATACTAATATTTTTTTAGCCTCTGATGGTAAAATAGATATCAGTCTTGATTATTTCGCCTCTTCCTTAGAGAAATACCAAATAAGCACGCAATTCGTCAGGCCCCAAGTCCTCTCCGCTCGTCTCACTCCTTGGCGCCTAATAGACCTCGAAGCTAAAATAACAACACCGTTAGCAGAGCCAAACCTTGATTTATTACCCCGAGGCTATCTCTATTACCTTACTTTTTGGGCTTCTCAGTTTAGTCCCGGTGAAGTTAAAATCTTCGACATCCTCTCCCGCATCCATCCGCGAGTCTTATTTGCCTTACCTCTATTTATTGTTTTAATCATCTTTGCGCCGCTTTTGGCTAACCGAGGCTTACAGAGTTTGCCGGCCTTACCCTTGATTATTCTTGGTTTCACTACGATGCTGGCCGAGACGCTTATTTTACTCTGGTTCCAGACCAAATTCGGGTTTATCTACGAAAAAATTTCGTTGTTGATTGCTTTTTTCATGCTGGGTTTATTTATTGGAGCCATCCTTAGTCGAAAAATTTCTTTTAAGCCAGCCATATCTATCTTAATTGATGTAGCCCTGTTTGTTATTCTTCTTTCCTTTCTGTGGCTCTTTCTACCTGTCACAGTCCCTATCTTTGTTCCCTACATTTTCCTTTTTTTATTGGGAGCAGTCGGCGGGCATCTTTTCATTGTCAGCAACTCACCTTTAATCAGAGGCGGCCAGAGCTATGGGCTTGGCTATGGTCTTGATTTAGCTGGATCCTTCCTGGGCGCCAGCCTCGGGCCCTTCTTGTTTTTCCCCGTTTTGGGACTGCCGGGTTCGGTGGCCAGTCTGCTAACACTTAACATATTAGGCCTTATTTTCTTCCTGCCCTATGTATTCAGGCAATCGCCATCTAAATAGCGACAAAACAACGAAATTTTCTTGACAGGGCAATTATTTTGTGCTTAATTGTATTCTCATTTTTGGCCTTAAGTAAGAGAAAGACTTTGAATATAAAAATAGAGCCTACCAAAGAGGGAAAGGAATGAGAGTTTCGATATCTCAGAAGAAAATCCGCGATTCCTTTGTCCAGAAAGTCCAAGAAATAAGCGGCCAAAACCTCCTGGTTTGTTATCAATGCGGCAAATGCTCGGCTGGCTGCCCTGCTGTCTCTGAGATGGACATTTTACCCAACCAGGTAATTAGGTTTGCCCAGCTCGGTCTTAAAGAGGAACTTCTGAACTGTCGGGCTGTCTGGGCTTGTGCCTCCTGCCTGACTTGCAACGTGCGTTGTCCTAAGGGCATTAAAATTGCTGAGGTTATGGAGGCTATCCGCCAAATTCTTCTCCGGCAGCGCCGGGACCATGTAGATATAACAAAAATTCCTCTAGAAAAGAGGAAGGAATTTCCGGCCATTGCTTTAATAAGTAATTTTAGGAAATTTACCTCTTAACCATGGCAAAGCTAATAATTAAACCTTGTCTATCAGGGATTTATCATAATGAAATTAGCTTATTATCCTGGTTGCACGCTTAAGGCTCATGGTAAGAATTTTGAAGAAACGGCGCTTTGTAGCTTAAAAGAACTGGGAATCGAGGTTCAAGAGATTCCCCGCTGGAACTGCTGCGGGACAGTTTTTTCCTTAGCCACTGACGATGTTATCCATCATGTAGCACCGATTCGCAACCTGCTTCGAGCTCAAGAAGCTGGTTTTGATGCCGTAGTAACCCTCTGCGCCATGTGCTACAACACTCTCAAGCGGGCTGATGCTCGCCTTCAGGAAAGTTCTGAAGTTAGAGACAAGCTCCATCGTTTCATGAATGAAGAAAAAATTAACTATGACGGTGGCGTCAGGGTTTTTCATTATCTTGAACTTATCAGGGATCAAATCACGCTGGAAACAGTAGCCTCGCTGGTAAAAAAGCCCTTAAAAGGACTCCGAGTAGCGAGCTATTACGGTTGTCTTTTGGTGCGACCCAAGGGAATTGGCTTCGATGATTTGGAAAACCCGGTAATCATGGACCAGCTCGTCTCTTCTCTTGGGGCGGAGGCGATTGACTTTCCCCATAAAACCGAGTGTTGTGGTGCCTATCAAACCGTCGATAAGCCTCAGGTGGTGGCCTTGAGGGCCGGTCAAATCCTTAAAGCTGCTCGGGAGCAGGGCGCCGAGGCGGTGGCGGTTAGCTGTCCTCTTTGCGCTTTCAACCTTGATTACAGGCAAAAGGATATTCGCCAGTTAGAACCCGATTTTCCGACAATGCCTATTCTTTATTTTACTCAACTTATGGCTCTGGCCCTGGGTTGTCCAGAAGAAACCCTCAGGCTTGACCTCCATGAGGTAGACCCAAGGCCTCTTTTTAAGAAAAAAGGACTTATTTGAGGGGCCCATGATTTACTTTGGCAACCTGAAACCAAAAAAAGGTCTAATTCACATTAATAAGGATCGTTGTAAAGGTTGCAGTTTCTGCGTGGAATATTGCCCTCGTGATGTCTTGGTCATGTCTGAAGAATTCAACATTAAAGGCTATCATCCCCCAAAGATAGTTAACGCCGACAATTGCTGCTATTGCCAGCTTTGTGAAGCCATCTGCCCTGAATTTGCCATTTTCGTAACTCTCAAGGAGGAGGAAGAAAGTGAGAAAGAAGTTAGCCGACCCTAAGGGTGTCCTTACCGGAGCCCACTATCTCGACGGTGATTTCGCTATCGCTGAAGGGGCTCTGGCAGCGGGATGCCGGTTTTTTGCTGGCTACCCGATAACTCCCTCGACAGAAACCGCGGAAAGATTTGCCGAACGAATCCCTTACGTGGGAGGGGTTTTCATTCAAATGGAGGACGAGATTGCCTCAGTCATTGCCTTAATCGGCGCTTCTTGGGCCGGAGTAAAATCGATGACAGTTACTTCTGGTCCGGGATTTTCGCTGATGATGGAAAATATCGGTCTCGCCTGCATGATGGAGGTGCCGATTGTGATCGCTAATGTCCAGCGGGGTGGCCCTTCTACGGGTTTGCCAACTTTAACCGGTCAGGGCGACATGCAGCAAGTTCGCTGGGGCTCCCACGGAGACTACGAGATTATTGCTCTTTCCCCCGATTCCCCTCAGGAGTGTTTTGACTTAACGGTTAAGGCCTTTAACCTCTCCGAATTATATCGCGTACCAGTGTTTATTATGACGGATGAATGTGTCGGCCATATGCATGAGAAAGTGGTCATTCCTCCGGCTGATAAGATCGAAATAATCGAGAGAAAGTGGTATGAAGGTCCAAAAGATAAATACCTACCATATAAGCCAGACATGGACCTGGTTCCCTTTATGGTCAAGGCGGGTGATGGCTATCGCTTCCATACCACCGGGCTTACCCATGATGAACGGGGCTATCCCGTAATCAATGCCGAATGCCACGACTGGTGTGTCAGACATCTGGTCGATAAGATTCGTCTTAATGCCGATAAAATCATTGAATACAGGGAAGATGAAATTGATAACGCGGAAGTGGTGGTCGTTTCTTATGGAATAACTTCCCGAGTGGCGATCAAGGCTATCCAAGATGCCCGAAAAGCAGGGATAAAAGTTGGGGCGCTTAGGCTGATTACAGTTTGGCCATTTCCTGATAAACGCATCGAAGAACTGGCTGGCCGAATCAAGGCTTTTGTTGTCCCGGAAATCAACCTCGGCCAGATTAAGCGAGAAGTCGAACGAGCTGCTAAAGGTAAGGCCCCGGTTTATCCAGTTTCTCATTGTGGTGGTTGGGTCCATAACCCGAACGACATCCTCAAAGTAATCAAGGAGGCAGCAAAATGAAACCAGAAGACCGTCTTGAATCTAAACATCCCATGGAAGAATTTCTTCGCATGGACCGCATGCCTCATATCTGGTGCTCTGGTTGTGGCATCGGAGTTGTTGTCACTTCCTTCATCGAGGCCCTCCAGAAAAGCGACATCGACCCAGACAAGGTCGCGGTGGTCTCCGGGATTGGTTGCACTGGCCGAGTAGCTGGCTATGTTCGGTTAGATTCTTTCCATACCACTCATGGCCGTCCAGTGCCTTTCGCTACCGGACTAAAACTGGCTAATCCCGACTTGAAGGTAGTTGTTTTTAGTGGAGACGGGGATATTGTGGGCATCGGTGGCAACCATTTTATTCATGCCGCCCGGCGCAATATGGATTTGTTGGTGATTTGCGTCAATAATTTTAATTACGCAATGACGGGAGGTCAGGTTGCGGCCACCTCACCTATTGGCGCGAACCTCTCGACAGCTCCTTATGGCAACTTTGAGTATCCCTTTAATTTGCCCCTGTTAGCCGAAGCCTGCGGCGCCACTTATGTCGCCCGCTGGACCTGTCTTCATATCCGAAGAGTCACCAAAAGCATTGAAGAAGCATTGCCAAAAAGAGGGTTTTCCTTTATTGAAGTGATAACTCCGTGTGTCACCCTTTATGCCCGACGCAATAGGCTGGGCGATGGCCTGAACCTATTGCGTTATTATTATGAAAACTCAGAAATCCAGCACGGTGCTGACACCCGGACCTTAGATATTTCTTACCAGGGTAAAATCATCGTCGGCAAGTTTGTTGATAAGGAAAAGCCAACTTTTCTCGATTGCATGAATAATCATCTGCGTAAAATCCTGGGTGATAAATACCAGCCTTATGGAGTTAAATCATGAACGAAATTCGCTTCTCTGGATTTGGCGGTCAGGGGATCATCCGTCAGGGTTTGATCCTAGGTAAAGCCCTTTCGCTTTATGACAATAAATTCGCCACTATGACGCAGAGCTTTGGACCAGAGGCCAGAGGAAGCGCGTGTAGTTCTCAGGTTGTCGTCTCTGAGGAACGGGTTCTTTATCCTTACATAACTAAGCCTGAGGTTCTCGTGGTCATGTCCCAAGAAGCCTATGAGAAATACGAGCCTGAATTAAAGGAAGGGGGCACATTAATCATTGATACTGATTTGGTTCGGTTGAAACCAGCAGCGAGAAAAATAAAGATTTACGGAATTCCTTCGACGCGCTTCGCCGAAGAAATTGGCAACCGTATCTATGCCAACCTGGTAATGCTCGGTTTTTTTACGGCTATTACCAAGGTTGTCACCCCTGAGGCAATTAAGAAAGCCCTTCCCGGACTTGTCCCCTCCCGCTACTTAGATACGAATATTAAAGCCTTCGATAAAGGATATAACTTTGGTCTGGAGACCTTAGAGAAAGAAAAAGAAGCCAAGGCCAAAACTCCTCCGACGGCGGAAAAAACCACCAAACCTAAAGCCAAGGGTGAGAGGACTAAAAAATGAAAAGAACCGGTGTCTTTGTTTGCCATTGTGGCATAAACATTGCGGGCACGGTTGATGTCAAGAAAGTCGCGGCTGAATTAGCTAAGCATCCTGGAGTGGCCCATGCGGAAGATTATGTCTACATGTGTTCTGACCCAGGTCAGAACCTTATTATGAAGGCTATAAAAGAAAAAAAACTTGATAGCGTCGTCGTTGCCTGCTGCTCCCCCAACCTGCATGAGACCACTTTCCGTAACACCTCTAAGGCAGCCGGCCTTAACCCTTACCTCTGTGAAATAGCCAATATCAGAGAGCAGTGCAGCTGGGTGCATCGCGAAAAGAGCAAAGCCACCCCCAAAGCTATCCGAATCACTCGAAGCACGGTGGAAAGAGTCAAACGCAACGAGGCGTTGGAAGCAGTCAGCGTTCCAGTAACAAAAAGGGCGATGGTTATTGGCGGAGGAATTGCCGGCATTCAGGCTGCCCTGGACTTAGCTAACGCGGGCTTTGAAGTGGTGTTAGTGGAAAAATCACCTTCCATTGGCGGCCACATGAGCCAGCTCTCAGAGACCTTTCCTACTCTCGATTGTTCACAATGCATCCTTACCCCAAAAATGGTGGAGGTCTCGAAACACCCCAAGATTAAGCTAATGACTTATAGTGAAGTCCAGGAAGTCGCCGGTTATGTAGGCAATTTCAAAGTAAAAATCTTAAAAAAGCCCACTTACGTAGAGGCGGATAAATGCACTCTTTGCGACGAGTGCACTAAGGTTTGCCCGATTGTTGTGCCTAACGAATTTGATATGGGCTTAACCGGAAGAAGGGCTATTTATATCCCCTTTCCTCAGGCCATCCCGGCCACCTACACTCTTGACGATAAAGCTTGCCCGGGAATGTTTGACACCGCTATTGCTTGTGGCAAGTGTGCTGATGTTTGCAAGCCAAAGGCGATTAATTTTGATATGAAGCCAGAGATTGTAGAAATTGACGTCGGCGCGATAGTGGTGGCCACGGGCTATGACCTCTATGATAAAGCCTTAATGGCTGAGTATGGTTATGGCAAGTATCCTGATGTCCTAGACGGACTTCAATTTGAGCGCTTGCTTTCAGCCTCCGGTCCCACAAGAGGCAGAATCCTTCGACCTTCGGATAAAAAGGAACCCAAAGAAGTTGTTTTCATCCAGTGCGTTGGCTCGCGTGACCCGGAATTGCACTGGCCTTACTGCTCCAAGATTTGCTGTATGTATACGGCCAAGCACGCCATGCTCTATAAACACCATGTCCATGATGGTCAGGCTTATATTTTTTATATCGATATCCGCTCTGGCGGCAAAAGCTATGAAGAATTCGTTCATCGGGCGGTGGAAGAAGACGGTGTTCTTTATCTTAGGGGCAAGGTTTCCCGCGTTTTTGAAAATAATGGGAAACTCATAGTTTGGGGGGTGGATACCTTAACTGGTAAGCAGGTAGAAATTGCCGCCGATATGGTTGTCCTGGCCATGGCTATTCGTCCCTCTCGTGGTACAGAGGAACTGGCCAAGAAACTCAAAATTGCTCTGGATAAGGATGGTTTTCTGGCTGAGGCTCATCCTAAATTAAGGCCTGTCGAGAGCATGACCTCAGGGATTTTTTTGGCCGGAGCGGCTCAGGCCCCTAAGGACATCCCAGAAGCAGTGGGCCAAGCTTCAGGCGCCTCAGCTAAAGCCATCGCCATCTTATCCCAGGATAGGCTATTCCATTCACCCACAGTGGCCAAAGTGCTGCGCAACCTCTGCACTGGTTGTGCCATGTGTGTAAACGTCTGCCCTTATGAAGCTATTTCTTTGTGCGAAGGCAAGGCTGAAGTTAACGAAATCCTTTGTGAAGGGTGCGGCACTTGTTCCGCCACCTGTCTTCGCAATGCCATTCATGTTAAGAATTTAACGCCCCTTCATGTCCAAGAAATGATCAAGGCGTCGGTGGGAGGCTAAGCATGGCCGAAGAATTCGAACCGAAGATAATGGCCTTCATCTGTAAATGGTGTACATCAGCGGGAGCGGATTTAGCTGGAGTCAGCCGCCTGGAATATCCATCTAATGTCATTCCGATCCAGGTTATGTGCTCGGGCAGCGTTTCCCCGCTTTATGTTTTTTCTGCCTTCAGCCAAGGTGCGGATGGAGTGCTTGTCTCCGGCTGTCATCCTGGCGATTGCCATTATATGAAGGGTAACTATTATGCCCGACGCCGTCTGGCTCTGGTCAAAAAGCTCTTAGAGTATATCGGGTTAGAACCAGAAAGGTTTCAGATGTCCTGGGTTTCAGCTACTGAAGGCGTTAAGTTCACGCAAATAATTAAAGATTTAGTGAAAGAGCTCCAGCCTCTCGGTCCTCAGACCAAACTCAGGAGAAATTAATAATGGTCAGCGAAGATAAGCTTAGAGAAGAAGTTAGCGAGTTACTTCAGGAAGGGAAAATCAAATATTTCATCGGCTTCGAAAACGGCGGTCCAGGCTGTTTAGCCCGACCAGCTTTTATCCAGCAACCCGAAGCGGTTGGCCGACTTATCTGGTCACCCGGCTGTGTGCACAACTTAACCCGGTTCCTCCAGGATGAAAAGAGAAGACGAGCGCGAGAAAAAAATCCTGACCTGAGGCCAGTCGGACTGATAGTTAAGGGCTGCGATTCCCGAGCTATCAACGTCCTGCTTCAAGAAAAATACATTGAAAGGAAGGACGTTTATCTTATCGGCGTTTCTTGCGAATTAATGGGGGTCATTGACGAAGCGAAAATTACTCGCCGCCTCTATCCCGCTAAACCGCTTCAAGTTAAATTCGGGGCTAAGGATACCATCCTGGTCTCAACCGACCAAGGCGAAAGCGAAATTGCCGCCAGTGAGGTCCTGGCAGACCGCTGTTTAGAATGTCCGGCTAATTTCCCCCTCGTGGCCGACGTTGTCTTCGGAGAAAAGATTAATAAACCCAACCCTCAGCCTTATAAATCTATCGCTTCTTTTGAAGCCAAGTCGCTGGAGGAAAGATGGGCTTTCTGGCAAGACCAATTCTCCCGTTGCCTTCGCTGTTATGCTTGCCGCTCCGTTTGTCCCATGTGTTACTGCGACGAATGTGTAGCCGACAGCATCGCTTATGCTGTAAGCGCTGACACTACGGCTGAAGAAAAGGCGCAGAAGGTCAAATGGGTGGAAAGAAACCCCGAGCCCCAAGAAAACATTTTCTATCACTTAGTCCGAGCGACCCATTTAGCCGGACGCTGCGTTGACTGCGGTGAGTGCGAGCGAGTTTGCCCGGTAGGGTTACCTCTTCGTCTTCTAAATAAAAAATTAGAGAAGGAAGCTAAGGCCCTTTTTGGCTACGAGGTGGGCTTTGACGCTAATTTGCCGCCTCTGATCTCTTGCTTCCGGGATAATGACCCTCAAGACTTTATCAGGTGACAAAGATGGACAAGATATTGCCAAAATCTTCGTTCTCCCGATGGCTTAAATCGCTTTCCTCGATGAAGGTCTTTTTCCCCAAAAAAGAAGCTTCTGGCTGGACTCTGACTGAGGTCGCGGCTGACGGGACAATTCCCCCTGATTATTCTTACGCTGTAGTGCCCCCCAAAAAACTTATTTTCCCCCAAGAAGAAATCTTTTTTGAATTCCAACAAACCGCCGACGACGGCCTCCAGCTGCGGGAGACCTTGCCCGAAGTACCGCCACAAGTTATTGTGGGCGTTAGACCTTGTGATGGCCGAGCGGTTGCGGCTCTGGACCAGGTTTTCAGCGGTTCTTTTGAAGACCCGTACTATTGGCGTCGGCGGCGGGCGACAATACTAATTGGCTTAGCCTGCAACACACCACCCTCTAATAATTGTTTTTGTTTGTCTTTAGAAGGCAGTCCCTCCTCTGAGGAAGGGCTGGACCTGCTTCTTACCGACCTGGGTGACCGCTATTATGTAAGAGTGCTAACGGAAAAAGGGGGCGAATTAATCAAGACCCAGAGCTCGCTCTTCAGCGACCCGACAGAAGAAGAAAAAAATTTAAGAAATAAAATAAGCCAGGAAGGAGCCCAGAAAATTAAACGCAACTTAGAAGCGGCCCGGGAGCTACCTCCCAAGCTTAAGACAATGTTTGATTCTCCCTTCTGGGATGAGGCAGCTCTGAGCTGTCTTCGCTGCGGTATTTGCACCTATCTATGTCCTACCTGTCATTGCTTTGATATCAACGATGAAACCCGCGCCTTAGCCCCATTGAAAGGCCGAAGAGTAAGAACCTGGGATACCTGTCAATTTCCTGATTTTACGATGCATTCCTCTGGACATAACCCCCGACCGAACAGGGCTTCGCGGCTGCGGCAGCGTCTGCTGCACAAGTTCCTCTATTTTGTTGAACTCTACGACCGTTTTCAGTGCGTCGGCTGTGGCCGCTGTCTCGACCTCTGCCCGGTGGGGATTGATATTATTGAAGTTCTTTCAAAGGCGAGAAACCATGGAGCATAACGTCTATCTGCCCCGGATTGGCCAGATTGTCGAGGTCAAAGAGGAAGTGAAGGGGGCTCGACCGATAAAATCTTTTCGTGTTCAGCTTTTGGACGGACCAATATTCCCCTTCCGCTGCGGTCAGTGCGCCATGCTCTCCGTATTCGGAAAAGGCGAATCGATGATTTCGATTTCTTCTTCTCCTCTCCTGACCGATTATCTTCAGTTCAGCGTCTTAAAAATGGGCCGAGTGACCTCAGCTCTCCATGAAATGGAACTGGGCGACTTGATTGGCGTTCGCGGCCCTTATGGCAACGGTTTTCCGGTAGAAAAATGGAGGGGGAAGAATATTGTCTTTATCGGCGGCGGAATAGGCTTAGCCCCTATTTGGTCTGTGCTCCAAACAACGCTGCTGCAACGGGCTGATTATGGCGAACTTTGCCTCATTTATGGCGCCCGCACTTCTCATGACCTCGTCTTCCGCCAAGAGTTGGCTGACCTTAAGGCTCAAATCCCCGTTCATTTATCTATCGACGTCGCTGAGCCTGGCTGGTCAGAGTTTGTCGGTTTTGTTCCCCAGAATGTCTTGGACAAGAAGCCGTCTCCAGTCAACTCGATTGCCATTACCTGTGGCCCTCCCATCATGATTAAGTTCGTTATTAAGGCCCTCAAGGATCTGGGGTTTGAGGATAGTCAGATATACACCACAGTGGAAAATAAGATGAAATGCGGAATTGGCAAATGCGGGCGATGCAACATCGGTCATCACTATGTCTGCAAAGATGGACCGGTGTATTCATGGGCTGAACTCAAACAACTGCCCCAAGAATATTGAATGAGGAGGCTGAAAAAGGAGTAAGACGATGGCCAAGAAAATTTCCCCGAAAAAGACAAGTAAGAATCCTTCGCCTTCCCTCGAAACTTCGGTACTAACAGAACCGAGGGAAGCCGAAAGACTCACCGCCGAGCCTCGAAAAATGGTAACGGTTTACATTATGGGAAAAGCCTATAAAGTGCCGGCTGAATCAACAATCATGGGAGCTATTGAATATGCGGGCTATCAAATCAAAAGAGGGGCCGGCTGCCGAGAAGGATTCTGCGGTGCTTGCGCCACTGTTTACCGTTTGCCTGGTGATTTCAAAATTTATACTGGTTTAGCCTGTACGACCTTGGTTCAGGATGGTATGTGGCTTTCCCAATTACCCTCCATTCCCGCTCATAAACCAGTTTATGATATTGAAAAACTCGAACCTAATATACCGGCCTTTCAACAACTCTACCCGGAAATTTTTCGCTGCGTAGCCTGCAATACTTGCACCAAAGCCTGCCCGCAAAACTTAGAAGTCATGGAATACATCCAGGCGGCTATCAGAGGAGATATCGCCAAGGTTATGGACTTATCTTTTGATTGTCTTTGCTGCGGCCTGTGCTCGATTCGCTGCCCTGCCGAAATTGTCCATTATAATGTCGGTCTTTTGGCCAAGCGCCTTTATGGGAGATATCTCTCACCCCGCAGCGAAGAGCTGGAACGGCGGTTGCAAGAGATTCGCTCTGGGAAATATGACCAGGAATACCGAAAATTAATGAAAATGTCGCGAGAAGAACTTAAAAAACTCTATTATGCTCGCGATATCGAAGAAGAAAAGGAGTAAACCATGTACCCCGAATATATGCGTCCTTCTCTGAAAAAAGTTGAGGAAACCCGGCCGCGGCGGTTTGAACTGCAAAAATCGGGCAAACCGGTTTTCCCGCCAATGAGTGCTCAGGAACGCGAGGAGGTTTTGAAGCGATTTCATCCTGATTACCGACCTGATGCGCTACGTCAAGTCAGGATCGGGCCTAACAAAGGTGAGCTCTTGACCCGGGAAGTCGCCGACATGCTCGAATCACACAGTCGAATTGACCCGTCTCAGATTAACCTCGACGATCCGGACTTTGAGACGGATATACTCATTATTGGTGGTGGCGGAGCCGGTTGCGCCGCGGCGATCATCGCTTTAGAGCACGGCGCTAAATCTATTATTTCCACCAAGTTGCGCCTCGGCGACGCTAATTCGATGATGTCCCAGGGCGGGATGCAGGCCGCTGTCACCCCTCAGGACTCGCCAACGCGTCATTACTTGGATGCAATTGGCGGGGGCCATTTTGACAACAAACCAGAACTGGTACGCGCTCTGACTGAGGATGGACCGGGAGTTGTGAAGTGGCTCGAAGAACTCGGGGTTATCTGGGATAAGAGACCAGATGGCAATAATTATGTACTCCATGGGGGTGGAACTTCTCGGCAGCGAATGCACTCCTGCCGTGATTACACCGGCGCTATCATCATGCGCACTCTGATGGATGAAGTCAGAAATCACCCTGAGGAGATCACTATTTTAGAATTTATGCCGACAGTCGAACTTCTATTGGATAATAAGGGCCGCTGTGCCGGCGGAATTCTTTATAACCTGGAAACGGAAGAGTATTATGTAGTTAAAGCCAAGGCTACAATTATTGCCACCGGCGGTTATGGCCGGCTTCACATCCGCGGCTTTGACACTACTAATCACTACGGGGCCACTGGGGACGGGTTAATTATGGCTTATCGGGCAGGAGCTAAGCTTCTTTATATGGATTCAGTCCAGTATCACCCAACAGGCGCGGTCTTCCCCGAGCAAATTGCGGGCTTTTTAATTACCGAAAAAATCCGTGGGGCCGGTGGCCAACCCGTTAACCGTCATGGCGAGCTCTTCGTCTTTCCCAAGGAACCCCGAGACGTAGAGAGTGCTGCCTTTATCCGTGAATGCTTAGAAAGGAAAAATGGCATTGAAACCCCCAGCGGCCGAGTCGGTGTGTGGCTTGATTCTCCCCTTATTGACATGCTCCACGGAGAAGGTTACATCGCCAAAAACTTTCCGGCTATGTACCGCCAATTTATTCGCTACGGAATTGATATTACCAAGGAACCGATGCTAACCTACCCCTCCCTCCATTATCAAAATGGCGGGATCGAGATCAACGCTCGTTGCGAAACTAGTATTCCTGGTCTTTATGTAGCCGGCGAAGCCTCAGGTGGTGTCCATGGCCGAAACCGTTTAATGGGTAATTCAGTCCTTGATTATAACGTTTTTGGGCGAAGGGCTGGCCAATATGCGGCTGAGTATGCGAAACGAGTGCACTTAGGCCGCTTAACTCTTAATCATGTCGTCGAGTATGAAAAGGAACTGAAAAAAGCGGGGATAAGAACCACCCGAATGGCTCCCATCTTGTTGCCTTTATACACTCCCGAAATAGTGAGACAGAGACAGTTAACAGCCCGCTATGAGGGTAATTTACGCTGAAAAAAATAGTTTTTTAATACCATCTTCTTAGGCTCCCCCATTAACGAGTTCAGGAATCCACGCGACAAAAAATGTGCCGCTAAGGGCAGAATTTGGAATCATAGCTCCTTGTTTCAGGCTAAGATATTGCTTTATCCAGAATCGGTGTTAATCGTACCGGTTAACTGAAAGAGGGGAAGACCCTCCCCTTTTGGGGGGAAGCGAAGAAGGCAAATATCACCCCCCGCTTCATCGACAAAGGGCATTAACAGAGAAAAATTTACTCCTAAAATAACTTTAGAAAAACGATTTATTAATGCTCAATCGACTAAATAAGGAAAGGAAAATAATCAATGCGACTCTTAGTAGCTGACGACGATTTGATTACGCTTATGGCCTTAGAGAAATGTTTGCGGGAATGGGGTTATGAGGTAATAACCGCCCGCTCTGGCTCGGAGGCCTGGGACAAGCTTTTGGCGGACCAGTCAATCCAGATTCTCATCCTGGACTGGATGATGCCCGGCTTAGATGGAATAACCTTAGCCCAGAAAATTAAAGCCGAGCTGAGCGGTGAGGAATATCCCCCCCGTCATATCATCCTGCTCTCAGGAACAGATGGTTATGAGGAGATTATCCGCGGTTTAACTGCCGGCGCCGATGACTATTTGGTCAAACCCTATAGTTTTAATGAGCTGCGAATCCGGCTCAAAAGAGCCGAAAAAATGCTCATCCTGGAAGAGGAAAAACGTCAGCTGCTTAGCCTTGACCCTGAAACTAAACTCTGGAATCGCAGCAAGACCTTAGAGTTCTTAGAAGAAGAAATAGCCCGAGGGCTGAGAAATTTCTATCCCACAGGGTCATTATTATTAAGGGTTAATCCTCTTCCCCCTTTCCTTCGTTCGACCTCTTCGGAAGAATTGGAAAAGAGTGTAATCCGAGAAATGGCCATGCAATTAAAGAAAAAAATCAGATGTTACGATAAGATGGGTAGACTTGGCAAAAGGGAATTAATGGTGATTTTGCCTCAGACAAGCTCTTCTGAGCTGAAAATTATTGCTCGACGACTAATGGAAAATATAAATTTAGAGCCGCTTTTTGCGGCTCGAGGCGTCTCCCCCTGGAGGCTGGTTATAGCTGGTGCTTCTACGGACCGTTTACCCCACCCTTCGGTTCAAGCTCTGTTAGCTGCTTGTAAACGGGCTCTTGCCATCGCTCTTCATCTTCGCTATCCTGAACCTGTTTTTATTTATGAGAAAAAAGAGGTGATTTTTGATGAGCGAAGAACGAGTTCCCGCTGACCTTATCGGAGCTATTCTCCGCGAGCTCAACAAAAAGCCCGAAAAGTCAAACCAAAACGAAAAAGCGGCATTTTATGAAAAAATCTTTGAGGTTGCTCTTGAGCCGATAATTGTCGCTGACGGCCAAGGACGCATCATCTGCGTCAACGAAGCTTTTACCCGGACTTTTGGCTACCAACAGCAAGAAGTCAGCGGTGAATTTATCGACTCAGTGGTTGTGCCCCCGGAGCTAAGGAAAGATTCTCTGGCTATCACCAGCCTCGTCCTTAGAGGAGAAAGGGTCGAGCAAGAGACATGGAGACAGGATCGTCAGGGCAAAAACATTCCCGTCTTGTTATTTGCCGGGCCAATTATGATCGAGGATAAAATTGCGGCTATTTTCGTCATCTACCATGACCAAAGGCCGGTTAAGAACCTCGAGGTCAAGCTTCGGGGAGCCGAAGAGAGGTTCCTGAATTTAGCCCAGGCTTCAATCGACTGGATATGGGAGGTTGATAAAGACTGGCAATACGTGTTTAGTTCGCCCAGAGTTAAGCCCCTCCTTGGTTATGACCCAGAGGAAATCACGGGACAGAGCTTTTATAAACTAATCTCCGCTGAGGAAATTGAAAAAATCAAGCCTCATCTCAGTGCTTTAAGTCAGAAAGGCCAACAGATTATTGACCTGGAATGCTGGCACCAAAGTAAAACCGGCGAAAGAACCCTTTTCTTAATCAATGCTTTTCCGATTAAAAACGAAACTGGAGAAATCTGCGGATACCGGGGCGTGAGCCGCGACATTACTTCTCGTAATTTAACCGAAGAGCGTCTCCAAAAAGAAATGGCCCGGTTTGCGGCCATGATCGAGGGCATGCAGGAAGGCGTGCTTTTGGCTGATGAGAATAATTGCATAATCGAGATCAACAATTATTTTCTGAAACTTTTGGGTCAAACAAGGGAGGCAGTGATTGGTCAAAGCCTCTTTCGGTTCGACCCCATAGCCAAATTAACCGACCTCGATTCCCTGATCGCCGGATATAAAAACGACTCTCAAAGTCAGGCTCTAACCTTGGAGCGTAGCCTGTTTAATCTGGAAGTAATTATCCGTTTTCAGCCGATCTATTACCAAAATACTTACGATGGATTAATCATTAACTTAATTGACGTTAGCGAACTGGTCAAAGCCAGAAATCAGGCGCAGGCAGCCGAGAGAGTTAAGGGCGAGTTCTTAGCTAACATTTCCCATGAAATCAGAACCCCCTTAAACGGGATTTTGGGTATGGTCAATCTTTTTCTTGAGACTGAACTCACGGCGGAGCAGAAAGAGTATCTTAAAGGCATCAAAGAATCGGCCGAGTCGCTTCTTTCCTTAATTAAAGATATCCTTGATTTTTCTAAAATCGAAGAAAAAAAGATCGAGTTAGAAAAAACTACCTTCAGCTTAATTGACCTAGTTTTTGAAGCCATCGCTCCTTTAACTTATGAGGCCCATAAAAAGAAATTAGAGCTTGTCTGCGACCTTCCTCCTTCTCTTCCCGAGTTTGTCCAAGGCGACCCAGGCCGGCTGCGGCAAATTTTAATCAACCTCCTTAGCAACGCTGTCAAATTTACGGAAAAGGGAGAAGTAATAATCAGAGTCAGCTTAGAGAAACAAGAAGATGACCAGGGACTATTCCATTTCATTATTGCCGACACTGGTATCGGCATTCCCCAAGAAAAACAGAAGCTAATTTTTCAGGCCTTTACCCAAGCCGATGGTTCCATGACTCGCCGCTTCGGGGGAACTGGCTTGGGGCTGGCTATCACTCATGAACTGGTAACCATTTTGGGGGGAAGGATCTGGGTCGAAAGTGAAGTCGGGTTAGGAAGCCGATTCCACGTTGAAGCAGAGCTTAAACTCGCTTCTGGCCAAGAGTCAAGAATAGTCGAAGAAAAGGAAGCTCGGGAAGCTCTTAAGGAGACAACGGCTTTGATTGTTGATGATAACTCAGCCTCAAGACACAGTCTCAAAGCCTGGTTAGCCTCCTGGGGTATTAAGGCAGAAGAAACCGAAAGTGGCGAGGATGCCATCGTCCTTATCGAGAGAAGCCTCCAACTTGGAGCACCTTTCAATTTTATTATCGTTGATTCCTTCCTCCCCGGGACGGGGAGCTTTTTCCTTCAGGATTTCCTGCGCCAGGAGGAAGATAGGGCGCGGCGAACCATCGTCATGTTAGCGACACCCGACCACAAGACTGATATCTCTCTATGGCAAAAAGCCGGAATCAACGCCTTTGTCTCCAAACCAGTCCGGCCAGTTGACCTCCGGGATTCCCTTCTTTTTGTTCTCGGGAAAAAGAAGTCCATAGAAATAGCTGGCCTGAAGGTGGAAAAAGAAGTTGAGCCAGCGAAAACTAAATACCGTATCCTTTTAGCTGAGGATAACTTGGTCAACCAAAAGGTGGCCTGTTTTATTCTCGAACGCCATGGCCATGAAGTTGTCGCGGTCAAAGACGGGTTAGAAGCTGTTGAGGCCCTTGCCAAAGGCGTTTTTGACCTTGTCTTGATGGACGTCCAGATGCCCCGGATGGACGGCTTCGCCGCTACTCGAGAAATCCGGAAGAAAGAGAAAGGCACTAAGGCTCATTTGCCGATTATTGCCATGACAGCCCACGCTCTTAAAGGAGATAGAGAAAAATGTTTAGCTGCGGGGATGGATGATTATGTTTCTAAGCCTTTGCGAGCTGATGAGCTTTTAGGTGTTATTGAAAGGACAGTCAATAAATTCAAAAGAAAAGTCCACTGAAATGGCCAACTCACCGATAAATGTGCTTATCGCTGAGGATGACCGTATTTCTGGCCGCATCCTTGAGCGCCATATCAAAGGATGGGGATATAAACCGTATTTAGCCCAGGACGGGGAACACGCCTGGGAAATATTCCAGAATAATCCGATAGAGGTAGCTATTCTCGACTGGATGATGCCACGGGTGAACGGGCTGGAGCTTTGCCGCCGCATACGTCAACCAAAGTATCTTGACCACGGCAATTATGTTTATATAATCCTGCTAACGGCGCGTGACGAAAGAGAAGACTTGCTCCGTGGTTTAAACAGCGGGGCTGATGATTACATAATTAAACCCTTCGACCCGCTGGAATTAAGAGCTCGCCTCAACACCGGCCGCCGCATCATCGAACTACAGCGCCTTCTAAACAAACAAGCAACCTATGACGCCTTAACCGGTCTGCTCAACCGACGCCGCCTCTTGGGCCGAGCTCAGGAAGAATACTCCCGCCACCAACGAGAAAATAAGCCCCTTAGCTTGATCCTCTTCGATATTGACGATTTTAAAAAGATCAACGACACCTATGGCCATCTGGCTGGAGACGCTATTCTTGTCGAAGTGGCCAAACGGCTGCGACGGGGTCTTCGCCAATACGACCATGTCGGTCGATATGGCGGAGATGAAATTCTGGCCCTTCTTCCCAACTGTAATTTTCAGGCGCTTCAGAAAATCGCCGAGCGACTGGCCACGCTGATCGCCGAAAAACCCATCCTTTATGAAAGCCAGGCTTTTTCTGTCTCTATTTCGGCCGGCGGTCTTTCCACGGAAAGCTATCCGTCGCTCTCCCTTCAAGAGCTAATAGCTCTCAGCGATAAAGCCCTTTATCAAGCCAAGCGAGCTGGTCGCAACCGAGTCATTATTTTAGAGGCAGTTCATCCCTTAGGAGGCGAAGCATGAACCAGGGAAAAAAATCCTTAGAACCAGAAGTAATTGACCTTCCCTCTGTCCTGGAAAGAATAGGCGGGGACGAAACTTTCCTTCAAGAACTTCTAAAAATTTATCTCGAGGAGTTTCAAACCAAGGTAAGCGAGCTGGAAAAGGCGGTAGTCCACGAGCACTTTTCAGCCATCCAGGAGCTCGGCCATAGCATTAAAGGCTCTTCCGCCAACTTGAGCCTGTTGGAGTTGCAAAGGGTCGCCTACTCCATAGAAACTGCTGGCCGGGAAGCCAACCTTGCCCAGGCCAAAGAATATCTGAATAAACTAAAAGAAGCTTTTGACCGACTAAGAACTTACCTCGTTGATTGCGACTGGTGGAAAGCATCAAGATAAATTTGTTTTGACAAAAAAAATTATTTGAGATAAAAAAAGGGGGAGTATTTAGCTTGGCCGTAGAAGGGGCTGAGGCCGAAGATGAATGAGGAAAGTCAACCTAAATTAGAGCGTCGAGCCTGCGTTCGGTTTAGAATTCCGGGAGCCACAGTTAGTTATCATCGGCTTCCCACCCTGCCGCTGCTAAAGAATAAATTAGAAGAGTCCTTTTGTCCGCTCTTTGACCTCAGCCGCGGAGGGGTGCGGTTTCTGACTCGTCGGCAAATCCCTCTGGAAACCCATCTCGAGCTGGAACTCCAAATTCCCGGCGAGACAGTCCCGTTGAAAATGAAGGGGAAAGTTCGGTGGCTGGCTCCTTTTGAAGGTAAAAACTATGCTTTTCAGGTTGGCGTCCAGTTCTTTCCTTATGGTGAAGAAAAGGGCCAGAACTATCCTGGCAATCTGGTCAAAATAATCGCCCTGGAGCAGAAGTTCATCGAAAAAACTGCCTTCGATGACAAAGACAAAGACGAATTTATTGTTTAGCGGCCGCTCTACGGTTTTCTTTATCACCTTCTAAGACGATGGCAGAAAAATCAGCTATGGATAAAAGGAAGGTTCTAATCTCGTTAAGTAAAGCCAGACGGTTTTGACGGATCTTTTTATCCTCCGCCATTACTAAAACTTTATCAAAAAATTGATTTAATGGCACCTCGAGTTTAAAAACCATTTTTTGCGCTCTTAAAAATTCACTTTCTTTGATGAGGGGAGTGGCATTTTCTTTAATTATTTTAAACGTTGAATAAAGTTCCTTTTCCGCCTTCTCCTTAAGCAGGGTGGGGTTCAACCGAAAGGCAGGCTGACCACGAAGGATATTATTAACGCGGCGGACCATAAGTACCAGAGGTTCAAATTCGGGATGGGATTGCAGTGCGTCCAAAGCTTTCAACCTAAGAAATGATAGGTAAATATCTTCTATTCCAACTCCCAGGCTGGCATTAATTAAGTCGTAGCGAAAGCCAAATCGTTCATAAATATACCGCAGGCGCTGGCTAATAAAGTTGAGACAAGAATTGAGGGCTTCTTTAGGACTCAGGGTTAGTTTATCCTGGTAAAGCAAAATAGATTTTTTTACCAGGCTGAGAAAAGGTAGGCGTAATTTATGGTCAAGAATTATTTTACACACCCCGTGAGCATAACGTCTTAATCCTAAGGGGTCGCTGGACCCAGAAATTTCCGCGCCTATCCCGAGGGCACCCACTAAGGAATCTAACTTGTCAGCCAGCGCTAAAAGCGCGCCGCCAAGGCTGGACGGGGAGGCGTCTTCCAAGCTCACCGGTTGATAATGTTCATAAATTGCCCGTGATATGGCCATTGGCAGCTTTTGAGCCTGGCAATAAAGACCTCCGACTTTACCCTGGAGCGAAGGAAATTCTCGAACCATTTCCGTCAGCAGGTCCGCTTTGGCCAATTCAGCTGCCAAGACAAGGTTTTTAAGGTTGGCTTTTTCCCCTAAATGCTGGGCTAAAAAGCTAACCAATTTTTTAAGCCTTTCTGTTTTCTCGAGATAAGTCCCGAGTCTTTCCTGAAAGATAACCCGAGCCAGTTGCGGCACTCTATCTTTTAAAGAAACTTTAAGGTCGTGTTCCCAGAAAAATAGTGCATCCTCGAGCCTTGCTTTTAAGACCCGTTCATAGCCTCTTTTAATTACCCCTTGAGGGTCAGCAATCTGGTCAGCGACGCCGATAAAAAGAGGCACCTGTTTCCCCTGCCTGACCACCGAGAAAAGCTTTTGCCCTTCGCGCAAGGCTGTACTTATTATTTCGATCGGTAAAATAAGATATTTCTCAGGGAAAGAACCCTTAATGACTAAGGGATGCTCCACATCAAAGACTAATTTTTCTAAGAGCTCGGCATCAGGATAAAGCTCTGCCTTTAGCGGGGACAAAAGTTTTTCAGCCTGGGTCAAGATGCGGCGCCGCCTTTCTTGGGGTTCGATAATTACGTAATGATTTTCGAGGGCTTTTAAGTATTCCTGCCAGCAGCTAACAGTTAACGGCCCGGGAGCATGAAGCCGGTGGCCGAAAGTCTTCGGCCTTATCGGCCAATCGAAGCAGGCAAGCTCAAGCGGCTGTCCGGTAAAAAGGGCCAAAATATTTTTTACTGGCCGAGAAAATCGCCCTGTTGCCTCGCCCCAGCGCATCATTTTGGGAAAAGTTAGTCGCCCCACGACTCGAGGAATGATTTCAGGAAGAAGGTTTTGAGAAAGCCTTCCCTCTAACTTCTTTTTTAAGCCAACATATTCTCCCTTGGGAGTATTGAATATCTGGAGCTCTTCCACAGAAACATTATTCGTCTTGGCGAATCCCAGGACCGCTTGCGTTGGTCTCCCGTCCTCACTATAAGCCACTTTTTTGGGCGGCCCGATTATAATTTCTTCTCGGTCTTTCTGTCTTGCGGGCAGGTCAGCCAGGACAACTAACCGCCGGCATGTACCCAAGGTTCGGAGCTCGTTCGCTTTTATCCTCTCCTTTTCTAATTCCTCCTCAAAAAGATTGCTTAACTGTTCTAGGGCCAATTTAACATGGGAACTGGGCATCTCTTCAGTCATTATTTCCAGCAAGAATTCCATTAGCTCTTCCCTTCTCTTTCAGTAAAGCGGCGAGCGACTTGATTAACCAACCGCCTGATATCAGCGATAATTTTGACTCTTTCTGTAACTGATATCGCGCCGCGGGCATCGAGGAGATTAAATATATGGGACATTTTGAGACAACAATCATAGGCCGGAAGGAGAAGCTCCCGTGCCAGCAGTTCCTGAGCCTCTTTTTGATAAAGTGAGAACAAAGTCTGGGCCCGTTCGATATCCGCGGCTTGAAAATTATATTCTGAAAACTCTCTTTCCTCGCGCCAGCGCAGGTCGCGATAGCTAACATCGGCTGACCAGTCAAGCTCATAGATACTGTCTTTTGCTTCCAAGAACATTTCAAGCCTTTCCAGACCGTAGGTAATTTCGACCGGGATGGGAAAAAGGTCCATACCGCCTGCCTGTTGGAAATAAGTAAACTGGGTCACCTCTAAACCATCCAGCATAACTTGCCAGCCGACGCCCCAAGCACCGATGGTTGGCGATTCCCAGTCATCTTCATCAAAACGCAGGTCATGTTCCTCCAAACGAATACCGCAAGCTCTTAAACTCTGAAGATAGATATCCTGGACATCAGCCGTTGAAGGTTTGATGATTACTTGAAATTGGTAGTGCTTTTGCACCCGGTGGGGATTTTCTCCATAGCGACCATCAGTCGGGCGGCGGGAGGGCTGGACATAAGCCACGCGCCAGGGCCGCCTTCCGAGGACACGGAAAAACGTATCGGGGGTCATCGTTCCGGCGCCAACTTCTACATCGTAAGGCTGAGCCAAATAACACCCCTGAGTAGTCCAGAAACGCTGCAAATTCATTATCAGGTCTTGAAGGGCCAACTTGGTTATCCTTTCCAGCGGAGGATAGGATGGCGCGCCGCCGCGGTTTCATCGAGGCGGCGTACATAGGCCCGGTGAGGAGCCGATTTTAAGCTTTCTGGGTTAGCTTCAGCTTCCTGCGCAATCTTTTTCATGGCCTCAACAAAAGCATCGAGCTCAGCTTTACTTTCTGTTTCCGTCGGTTCAATCATCAAAGCACCGTGAACAATAAGGGGAAAGCTCATCGTTGGGGGGTGCAACCCGTAATCAATTAACCTTTTAGCGATATCAATGTTCTGGATTCCCTTCTCTCGCTGGAATTTGTCAGAAAAGACGCATTCGTGAAGCGAGGGCGTAGAATATTTTAGATGATAAATACCTTCTAAGCCTTTTCGGATATAATTAGCGTTAAGCACAGCTATTTCGGCCACTTCCTTTAACCCCTTACCTCCTAAGGATAGAATATAAGCTAAGGCTTTGACAATAACCAAAAAATTGCCAAAAAAACTGCGAATCCGGCCGATGCTGAGGGGTCGGTCAAAATCCAAAACCATTTGGCCGCCCTTATCTTTTATCACCGGGATTGGCAAGAAAGGCTCAAGCTCCGTGGTTACTCCCACCGGTCCTGCGCCCGGCCCACCGCCTCCGTGAGGTGTGGCGAAAGTCTTGTGGAGGTTAATATGCAGCACGTCAACTCCATGGTCTCCTGGCCGGAACTTTCCGAGGAGCGCGTTCAGGTTTGCCCCATCCATATAGACAAAGCCTCCTTTAGCATGGACAATCTCGGCAATCCGGTGAATATCCTTTTCGAATATTCCCAAGGTATTAGGATTAGTAAGCATTAAGGCTGCCACCTCCTCGGTCATCAGCCGAGTGAGGTCTTCGAGGTCAACCGTTCCCGCCTCGTTAGATTTAATTTCCTGAACTCGATAGCCACAAATGTGGGCACTCGAGGGGTTAGTCCCGTGGGCGGAATCAGGGATTAGGACTATTTTCCTGGGGTTACCACGTTGCGTTAGGGCAGCTTGAATTATCATCATCCCGGTAAGTTCGCCGTGAGCCCCAGCCGCAGGGGAAAGGGTAAAATGCGCCATACCTGTAATTGCGCCGAGAAAAGTTTCGAGCTGCTTCAAAATGGCCAAATTTCCCTGGACTAATTCTGTTGGGGCTTGGGGATGGGAAAGAAGAAAGGAAGGTAAACTCGCTACCTTCTCATTAATCTTTGGGTTATATTTCATAGTGCACGAGCCCAGGGGATAAAAGCTTGTATCTACGCAAAAATTGGTTTGAGAAAGACGCGTAAAATGTCTGACAACCTCGGGCTCAGTAACCTCCGGAAACCCAGCGATATCATCCCTTATGTCAATAGCATCAAGGAGTTCTTTTTTTTCTGGTACGTCAAGGGGAGATAACCAAAAAGCCCGCTTACCTTCGTCGCTCAGCTCGAAGATTAACGGTTCCCGACGACTCATGAGAGCACCTCCTTTATGGCACTAACCAAACGGTCAATAGCCCCCTTAGGATGGACCTCCGTAACACAAATCAAGAGGGAATTTTTCAGCTCGGGATAATCCTTTTCAAGGATATATCCCGGGATGAGGCCTCTTTTAATCAACTCAGTAAAAACATCGTTAACCGGTTTCTTCAAGGAGACAACAAATTCATTAAAAAAAGGCCCAAATAAGGGCCGGCTAATTTCCGGTATCGAGGTCAGCCTCTCAAGAGCGTAATGAGCCTTCTGAAGGTTTTGGTAGGCCATCTCTCTTAACCCTTGCCGGCCCAGGGTTTCCAGGAAAATAGTGGCCCGTAAGGCGCACCAGGCCTGGTTAGTGCAAATATTCGAGGTGGCTCTCTCGCGACGGATATGCTGCTCCCGGGTAGAAAGGGTCAGAACATAGCCGACCCGGCCTTCAGCATCCTTTGTCTGGCCGGCGACGCGACCCGGAAGCTGACGGATAAATTCTTCGCGGCAGGCAATAAAACCAAGATAGGGGCCGCCAAAACTCAATGGTAGGCCAAATGATTGACCTTCACCGCAGGCAATATCCGCCCCATACTTTCCGGGAGGCTGAAGAAGGCCAAGCGACAGGGCTTCGGCAATGACGGCTATGGTTAAGGCACCCTTTTCCTTGATTAGAGAGAAGGCTTCGCCAGGCTCTTCGATTACGCCTAAGAAATTGGGCGACTGAATAACCAGAGCCGCCACTTCCTCGTCAAGGTGTTTTTTTAGGTCATCAAGACTCATGCGGCCACTCTCCAAGTTAAACCCGATTTCTTCTATTCTGAGACCGAGACGGCTAACGTAAGTGGCAATAACTTGGCGATACTGGGGATGAAGGGTTTGGGCGACTAATATTTTTGGCTTATTTTTTATTCTGTAAGCCATTAGAACAGCCTCTGCGGCCGCCGTCGCGCCCTCATAAAGCGAAGCATTGGCCACTTCGAGACCGGTGAGCTGACAGATAAGAGTCTGGTATTCAAAAATGATTTGTAATGTGCCCTGACTTACCTCAGGCTGATAGGGAGTATAGGGAGTTAAAAATTCTCCTCTTGAACTCAAATAATCCACAACTGTGGGGATAGTATGAGGATAAGCTCCGGCCCCGAGGAAAGACAAAAAAGTGGGATAGCTGTTTTTCTGGTTTAAATCTTGAAAATAATTAATGAGCTCAGGCTCAGTGAGCGGGGGTGGGAGTTCGAGGGGTTTAGTCCACCTGATTTCTTCCGGAATACAGCGGAAAAGGTCCTCGGGGCTCAAAACACCGATCTTCTGGAGCATTGCCTGAATCTCCCTTGAACTAAGAGGTATATAGCTCATAGCAGCCTCCTTTTTTTTAGCAAGAATAGTTATGAGCTTTCGTCAAACTTCTAAACTTTCGACATATTTCTCATATTCCGAAGCGGTCATCAGCTGGTTCAGCTCTTCTTTATTCTTGACTTTGAGACGAACGATCCAGCCTTGACCATGCGGGTCCTGATTGACGAGTTCGGGCGAGTCATTAAGAGCCGAGTTGACTTCTAGGACCTCTCCTGAGAGGGGTGAAAAAACGTCAGAGACAGCCTTAACTGACTCGATGGCACCGACAGTCTGATGCACTGTAAGCACTGTGCCGATGGCGGGAAGTTCAATATAGACTACATCGCCTAATTGTTTCTGAGCAAAATCAGTGATGCCGACAGTGGCTATTTCGCCTTCCACCTTGACCCATTCATGGTCTCGAGTGAAAAAAAATTCTTGAGGATACATCAACTTCCTCCTTGTAAATTTAATATTTTACCTTCACTTTTTGGCAATTGTCTCAAGATATTATACGGGAAATCATCAGGTTCGGATTATTTAGCTCGTTTATAAAAAGGCGTAGGAATAACCTTAGCCTTAACTTTTTTCTCTCTGATACCGATTTCAATTTCCGTGCCGATTTCCGTAGCTTCCAGAGGCAGATAGGTCAAGCCGATACTTTTTTTCAAAAACGGAGAAAAGGTGCCAGAGGTTACTTCTGAAACCTTTTCTCCGCGATAATAAACAGGATAATGCCGCCGGGCGATTCCCCTATCTATAAGCTCAAACCCGGCAATTTTTCGTTTTAAGCCTGCCTCTAATTGCCTAAGCAGCGCTTCTCGACCAATAAACTCTCCTTTCTTAAATTTAACAATCCACTTTAAGTCAGCTTCAAGAACCGTAGTTGTTTCGTCGATATCATTACCGTAGAGCATCAGCTTGGCTTCCAGCCGCAGCGAATCTCTTGCCCCCAAGCCAACGGGAAGCAGGTCATATTTCTTACCCTCTTCCATTATCGCGTCCCAGATAGCAATGGGGTCAGGGGCTTCAGTGTAAATTTCAAACCCGTCTTCTCCGGTATAGCCAGTCCGGCTAACTAAACAATCTATCCCGGCTATTGTGCCCTTAAGCCAGCAGAAAGAATTGATCTCCTCGAGCTTCAGGTCAGTAAGGGGTTGTAATATTTCCTGCGCTCGTGGTCCCTGAAGGGCAAGTTGACTGGTTCGGTCGCTGGCATTATCTATGACCACATCAAATTTCGCCTTCTGACTCAAGACCCAATTATAATCCTTGTCAGTATTGGCGGCGTTCACGACCAAGAGATAACGGTCGTTATCTAAACAGTAAACCAACATATCATCAACAAAGGTTCCTTGGGGGGTCGTTAAGGCCGTATATTGAGCCTGACCAGGCGTTAATCTGGAAGCATCATTAGGGGTCAGGTATTGAACAAAGGCCAGGGCATCCGGCCCCTTAATAATTATTTCACCCATATGGCTGACATCAAATAACCCGGCTCTCTCCCTTACGGCCAAATGTTCGCTCATAATCCCTGAATACTCTAAGGGCATTTCCCAGCCAAAAAACTCGATGAATTTCGCCGAGGCGTGGCGATGCGCCTCAAAAAATCTTGTTCTTTTCATCTTGGTCTTCCTTTTTTTAAGGCGAAGAATCCTTTCTATCATAAATAGCCCGCTCTGGCAAGAAACTGCTCCTTGAGCGAAGCAGACAAGCGTCTAGCGGTTAATTTAGGCGACCTTCAGGCGCACCTTGACTCGCCCGCAAGGGAATCAGCTTCGTCGGTGTCATCTTACGTCTCTGGGCCTAAGCAACATAGGATGGATAAGAATCACCCAAATTTAATTGTTTTTGGGGAAGATTAAATGCAAAAAGATTTAAAATATTCATTCCTGCTGGGCTAAAAAGAGATAAACCCTCTTAGGCTTTCCGGCCAATTATTTTTCGGGATAATCCATTTCGTCTGACCAGTTTTAGCTTGAGGGAGAAGGCGATTTTGCTATAATAAGGGAACGATGATTCAGGTCAAGGAGAGGATTAAAGCTTACCTCTGGGAAAAAATAAAAGATACCTACGCTCTCACGTGGGAGGATTTGCAGCTGAGCGTTCCTCCCGACGCCTCGATGGGTGACCTTTGTTTTACTTTCCCTTTTAAATTAGCCCGGTCCCTTAAAAAGAATCCGCGGCAGATAGCCGAAGAAATAGCCACGGTCTTGACCGGTCTTGAAGACCTGAAAAAAGTGGATATAGCGGGGCCAGGGTATATCAACCTCTTTCTCGACCGGCCTCGTTTCTTCCAGGAAGGACTCCGTTCTCTTGGTACGCCCCAACTTCGGCCTCAAGAAAGGAAAATAATTGTCGAGCATACAAATATTAACCCGAATAAAGCCGCTCATATCGGCCATCTTCGTAATGCCTGTCTAGGCGACACTTTGGTGCGTTGTCTTCGGTATCAAGGTGAGCAAGTGGAAGTGCAAAACTATATCGATGATACCGGAGTCCAGGTAGTCGACGTTGTCTTCGGTTTCCTCGAGCTGGAGAAAAAAAGACTCTCCGAAATAGAAAGCATTGCCGACAAGTTCGACTATTACTGCTGGGATTTATACACCAGGGTTTCAGCTTATCTGGCCGCCCATCCTGAAGCTCTACCAAGAAAGGCCGAAATTCTGCGCAAAATAGAACACGGCAAATCGCCCGAGGCTGATTACGCTTATTACATCTCCCGCCGCATTCTTCGAGCTCATTTAGCCACTATGATGCGCCTCGGGATTACTTATGATGTTCTCCCTTGTGAAAGCAGTATCTTGGCACTTAATTTCTGGGAACAAGCTTTCCATCTGCTGCGGACCAAAAAGGGGCTCAGCCTGATGGAAAGTGGACCTAACCAAGGCTGCTGGGTGATGAAACTCGAGGGAGATGAGGAAAAGGAAAAAGTGATCGTCCGTTCTGATGGCACCGTTACTTACGTCGGTAAAGATATTGCCTATCAATTATGGAAGTTTGGCCTCCTGGAACGCGATTTTTATTATGAACCTTTTCTACAAGAAGATGGTCACATTATTTGGATAACCACTTCTGAACCTCGGGCCGCCGCGCCGTCTTTTGGCCGAGCTTCAAAAGTTTATAATGTGATCGATGTCCGGCAGAGCTATCTCCAAAAGATAGTTGCCCAGGGACTTCGTGTCTTAGGATACGAAAAGGAGGCGGATAAATCAATTCACTTTTCCTACGAAATGGTGGCTCTTTCTCCCAAAAGCCTGCAGGAACTCGGTTTTGAGCTGGCGGAAGAAGAAAAGGGTAAGAGTTTTTATGAAGTCTCAGGCCGGAAAGGCCTTGGCGTAAAGGCTGACGACCTCCTCGATAAGCTGGAGAGTAAGGCTTTGGCCGAAGTGGACAAAAGAAACCCTGAGTTGTCGGCCGAAGATAAAATTAGAATTGCCCGAGAAATTGCCTGTGGAGCTCTCCGCTATTTTATGCTCAAGTTTGCCCGAAATTCTCTGCTCATCTTCGATTTTGACGAGGCGCTTAATTTTGAAGGCGAAACTGGCCCTTACCTCCAGTATACAGCAGTGCGGCTGAATTCTATTTTTCGGAAGCTTGAGGTCAAAGAAGGCTTTAGCCAAGATAAGCTGGCTGCCTTGATGAAAACAGAGACTCTTTCCTTAGAGTCGCTTCCGGAAAAGGAAAAAGCTGATTTCTGGGACTTAGTTGTTTTGGCCTCTCAGTTTGAGGAGGCCGTTGACCAATCGATTATTTCCCTTGAATTCGCTCATTTAGCTAAATTCGCCTTTAACCTCTGTCAGAAAATCAACGGCTATTATCATCTTTATCCGATTCTTAACGAAAAAAAAGAGGATATTAAAAAGGTTCGTCTTTTAACTATCGCCTATGTTTTGGAAGTTTTAAAAAAAGTTTTAAACCTCATGGGAATCCCTTTGCCCGAAAAAATGTGACTCAGACTGGCTGTATTGGACTCTAATCATGATAATTTAGCTTATGATAAGGAGGCGACATCATGATTGAAGCCGACCACTTGACCAAAAAATATGGCGACCTGGTGGCCGTTAAAGACTTAACTTTCGAGGTCGCCAAGGGGAAAATTTGGGGGCTTCTGGGCCCCAACGCCGCTGGTAAGACCACCACGATGCGTATTCTGACAGGCTATTTGCCGGCCACTGAGGGCCGGGCGAAAGTGGCCGGTTTTGATGTTTTCGAACAAGCTAATGAAGTGAAGAAAGTCATTGGTTACCTGCCGGAAACGCTGCCGCTTTACAGCGAAATGACCGTCAGTGCCTACCTCAATTTTGTAGCCGAACTAAAACAGGTCCCAGCAACCAAAAAGAAAGCGGCAGTCGACCGGGCCGTTCGAGTCGCCGGACTAGAGCTAGTAGAAAAAAGGTTGATTAAGAACATTTCCCGCGGGTTTAAGCAGAGGGTCGGCATAGCTCAGGCTCTAATCCATGACCCCCAAGTTCTTATCCTGGACGAGCCAACAATTGGCCTTGACCCGGCGCAAATCGTGGAGATTAGAAGTCTGATTAAATCACTAAAAGGAGAGCATACCATCATCCTTTCCACTCACATTCTGGCTGAAGTCACGCAAGTCTGCGACGGGGTGGTGATTATTAACGAGGGTCGGCTTATGGCTTCCGGCTCTCTAGAAGAGCTCAGCTCCAGCTTTCAATCAAAAGATGGTCTTGTCCTCAAACTCAAAAGGGTTGACGAGGCCTTTCAGGAATTAAGGCGCCTCCCCGGAATTGACAAAGTCAGTCGCCGCGACGGCGAATTAGTGGTGGAATGGTCGCCGGGCAAAGATTTAAGAGAAGAAGTGGCGCGGTTTGTTTTAGAGAAAGGCCTGGGTTTGGTTGAGATGCGCTCCCTGGCGATGAGCCTGGAGGAGCTTTATTTAAGAATTGTCTCTGGAGGAACACCCCAATGAGAAACATCTGGGTTGTGGCTAAAAAAGAAATCAGGTCTTATTTTACTTCTCCCATTGCTTTTGCTGTGATGGCCGTTTTCCTGGTCTTAGTCGGTTTCTTCTTCTTCAGCCTTGTTTCTTGGTTCAACTCCATGGCCATTCAGATGGCTCAAAACCCTTATTATTATCAGCAGGCTAACATCAATCAAATGGTCTACAGCCCCCTGTTTCATAATATTAGTATTATCCTACTCTTAATGCTCCCCCTGCTCACCATGCGTCTTTTATCTGAAGAAAAAAAACTGGGCACAGATGAACTTCTTTTCACTTCGCCGGTTTCGGTTAACGAAATCATCCTCGGTAAATTCATCGCTTGCCTATTTGTTCTTCTGGTGATGCTTCTGCTGACTGGCTTACTCTCGATATTTACTTTTGCTTATGGTAATCCTGAGCTGGTACCGATACTCAATGGCTATCTTGGTCTTTTCCTGATGGGTGGCGCATTCATTGCTGTTGGCCTCTTCTTTTCTTCTTTAACCGAAAATCAGATTGTTGCCGCCGTACTTACTTTTGGTGCCCTTCTTTTGTTCTGGATTATAAACTGGGCTTCAGCCTCAGCCTCAGGCCTCTGGCAAAGTGTGCTTAATTATCTTTCCTTCTTTCAGCACTTTGATGACATGACACGGGGTATTCTTGATACTAAGGACTTAATCTATTATCTCAGCTTCGCCTTTTTCGGTCTATTCCTGACCCACGCGGTTATTCAATCCCGCCGCTGGAGGTGAGCCATGGCTAATTGGAAAAAACATCTTAATTCAATTGGTTTAGCACTTATTTTTTTGGCCTTAGTCGCTAACCGTATCTGGCCCAACCAAAGGGTTGCTCCGTTTATTTTATTGGGCATAGGGCTGGCCGCCCTGATTGTCTATATTGTCCTTAATTTCTCTCTTCTTCGCCAAGGCCTCACTCGTAAAACCTTTCTTTACTCCAGCAATTTGTTTCTCATAGTCGTACTTGTCCTGGGAATCCTCGTCCTTATCAACACCATTGCTGCTCGTTATCACCATCGCTTTGATTTCACGGAGGCGAAAATCCATAGTCTTTCCGACCAATCTATCTCCGTGGTCAAGAACTTGAAAAACGAGGTAACGGTCAAATGTTTCTTCCGCGAGGGTAACTATAACCGGTCCAAGATGGAAAACCTGCTAAAAATATATGCTTATCATTCGAACAAAATTAAATACGAGTTTATCGACCCCGATAAAAACCCGGGCTTGGTGAAAAGGTACGACATAACGATGGACGGCACGGCTGTTTTTGAGAGTGGCGATAAAGAAAATCGCATCACTTCGGTTAGTGAAGAAGACATTACCAACGCCATTATTAAAGTCTCGCGCGAAAAGAAAAAGGTCATCTATTTCCTTGAAGGCCATGGAGAGGCTAGCCTTGAAGAAAGCGACGAGAACGGTCTTACCTCCGTTAAGGATGAGCTGGGGAAGTTGGGCTATGAAACTAAAAAATTGACCTTAGCCCTGGAAACAAATTTTCCAGCGGATTGCGCTTTATTAGTTATTCCTGGCCCCAAGAAAGACCTCTTAACCAACGAATTAGAAAGTCTTCAAAAGTACCTCAAAGACGGGGGCCGCGTTTTCTTGATGATTGACCCAGAAACGGCCCCAGGAATGGCGAGCTGGCTCCAGCAGTATGGTTTTAAGCTGGAGAATGACCTGATTGTCGATACCGTCTCTCGGCTTCTGGGCGGCGATTATTTCATGCCAGTGGTGACTGAGTACGAGTATCATGAGATAACTAAGAAATTTCGCTATGCCTGTTTCTTCCCGTATGCCCGGAGTGTCGAGGTAGCCGACAATAAACCTGATAACATAACTTTAACTGTCCTGGCGAAAACGAGCCCTAATTCCTGGTCAGAGCGCCAGTTGGATGAACGCCAGGTAACTTTTAATAAAGATAAAGATAAACAGGGTCCAATTTCCTTAGCCGTCGTCGCAACGATGAAAACCGAGGCCGAAAAGAAAGAAGAGGAATCAAAAGAGACCAAGGAAGAGACGAAAACAACCTCCCCGAGTGAGAGCCAAAAAGAGGCCAGGCTGGCCGTGTTCGGAGACTCCGATTTTGCCACCAACCGCTACTATAACCTCTCCGGTAACGGTAACTTGTTTTTAAATACAGTTAACTGGCTAACTGAGGAAGCGGACCTCATCTCCATTCAACCTCGAACCAGCTCCCCTCACACCATTAATCTTTCCCCTTCTCAAGCCCGGCTGTTATTTTTCGTTTCCGTAATTATCCTGCCCCTGATTGTTCTAATTACCGGAATTTCAGTCTGGCTGCGGAGGAGGTCGCTATGAAGTTCCGGACCACTCTGATTTTATTGGTTGTCTTTGTCAGCCTTTTAGCCTTTGTTCTCTTTTTTCAGCCCAAGAAAAAAGAGACGGGCGGAGAATCGGAAAAATTGATTGACGTTCCCTCAGCCGATGTCGTTCGCATCTCTTTGAAGAAAGAGACTGAAACAATCGAGTTTAAAAAAGACGATAAAGGCGAATGGTGGCTGACGGCGCCGCTCGAGGCTAAAGCTGATAATTACGAGGTAAACCGTCTGGCTGAAGACCTTGCGGGGCTAAAAGTGGAAAGAGTGGTCGAAAAAGAAGGAGGCGACCCGAAGCGATACGAAATTCCGAAACAGGAGGTCAGTTTTTGGCTGAAAGACAAAACCGAACCAATAAAGATTCTAATCGGCATGGAAAACCCGCTGGATAAGACTCTTTTCGCCCAAAAAGAAGGAGAACAGAAAATTGTCCTTCTTTCCAGTTTGTTTCGGACAACCCTGGAAAAGAAGGTGGGTGACTTCAGGCAAAAGGATATTTTTAAGTTTGAAACGGCGGAGGTTAGGCAGGTCAAACTCAGGGCTAAGGATATTCAATGGGCCGCAGAGAAAAAGGAAGAGGACTGGTTTTTGCAAAAACCCGTTGAAGCCCTGGCTAAAAAATACCGAATTGAAGATGTCCTGAATACTCTGGCCAACATGAGAGCCAAGGAATTCGTCGTGGAAGCCAAAGAAGCTACCGACTTAGAGCATTATGGCCTTAAGCAACCTGATTACGAAATTACCCTGAATCTGCCGGCTAAGAGCCAAGAATTAACCTTTTTCCTCCACAAAAAAGAAGATAAAGTTTATGCCACCACCTCCAGCTCTCCGAAGATAATAACGGTGGAAGATTATGTGCTCACAGACCTGGAGAAAAAGGTAGAAGACCTGCGCGAAAAACAAGTCGCCTCTTTCTATACTTGGGAGGCGACCAAGGTTGAGGTGAACAAAGGAGAATTCAAGATTGCTGCGGCTAAGGACAAGGATAATAAGTGGCATTTTGTTGCTGGCGGGAGTGGCGAAGCCGATAGTTCCAAGGTAGAGTCTTTTATCCGCAAAATGGAAAGCTTGGAAGCGGCTGAGTTTATCGACCAGCCCGGTCCTCTAAAGGATTATGGCCTTGACCCTCCAGAGGCTTCTATCGCCATCTCGGTTAAAGAGGAAGAAAATAAGGAAAAAGAATATACGTACCTTATAGGGAAAGAAGACCCGGAGAAAAAACAAGTAATAGTTAAGAATCCCCGGTTGAATTATCTTTTTCGGGTTGACTCTTCTTTTTTAGCTGAAATGCCCAAAGAAGCCAAGGATTGGCAACCTTCGGAAAAAGAAACGGAGAAAGCGGCAAAGGACAAAGAAAAAAAGGATTAGCCATAAAGCCGACTTACGGCCGTCGCCTGAGGCAATGAATTTTGTTTGTTCTTTCGTTCCTTACGGAGAAGTTTTAAGTCCGGAAAAAGATACCATTAGCCTCGACGTCGGGATGAAGACCGTCCCCGGAGTCATCGACCACCATCATCCTGAGGCTGAACCTGAATGCACTGCCTCCCTCCTCGTTAAGCACCCCGAGCTTATTTTCGACCATCTTGACCCAGCAGAATGGGCCAAACGTCATGGCCCGGAAAAGAAACTTCGCTTTATTACCCATCGGCTTCCAGATTTCGACGCCATTGCTTCCATTTTTATCAGTCTAAGACTTCTCGAAACTGGCCAGGTTGACGCCCCTCTGACCGAATTAGCCAACTACACCAAGCTGGTTGATTCGGCCTCGTTGCCCAAATCAATTGATTTAACGGCTACCCCCTACTCTATTCTCAGAGCTCTTTTTGCCGGAATGAAGAAGGAGGGAGATGAAGGCAATCTGGAAAGGGTTGTGGAGGGCTTACGTCTGATGCGTTTCCTTTACTCTAAGCGAGAAGAAGGCTATGAGTTTTTCGAAAACCGGCCGCTATTTGCGGCTGTCGACCGGTATGAAAAAGCGATGCGCCGAGTGGAAGAAGATTATTTTCAGTATCTCGTCGAAGTAGAGCGCTTTACCAAAATGACCGTTTATCTTCCCTCGGTAGACGGAAAGAGCAAAATTCCTGTCGACGCTCTCCTTTGCCGCAACCCCAAAAGCTTTTTGCTCCGGGAATGGGCTAAGCGAGACTTAGGTCATTCCTTGCGAGGAGAGGGATTTGGGTTTATTTTAACCGCCTTCGGCAGCCATCGATTTATCTTAGGAGTAGACCCAGAGAGAGGAGTTAATCTTAAAGGCCTTGGTGACCTCTTAAACGAAAAAGAAGCCGAAAAAAGAAAAAGCAATCAACGCCCCTTCCTCTTTCGCTGGTATGACGGCAATTGTCCTTTTTTCAATTTTAGGATCATTGATTCTCCCCAGGATGGTCCCTCGCTCACCTTTCAAGAAATCGTCGAATTGTTGCTTCAATTCGGCGCCAACCCCTAACGCCTCATCCAGAGCCTCTATGATAATAAAAACGAATTGTCTCCTTCTTGTAAAACGAAATAATAACCAAAAATTGACCTTAAGGCCTTAAAGGCGAAAGTCATTTTCTGCTAATTTTTTATGTTTTTTCTCGTGCTCGAGGAGCCAGGCTTTCCGCCAGAGCTCTCCTCCATAACCGACTAAACTACCGTCGGCCCCAATAACCCGATGACAGGGAATGATAATTGAGACCGGGTTAGCTCGGTTAGCGGCTCCCACTGCTCTCATAGCCTTTTCTCGGCCAACTTTAGCCGCAATCTCTTTATAAGAAGCGGTTTCACCGTAAGGTATCTCAAGCAACGCGGCCCAGACTGCCATTTGAAACGGAGTTCCCTTATATTGCAAAGGTAAACTAAAATTCTTCCTTTGTCCGGAGAAGTACTGGCTAAGCTGCTCGTGAATCGTACGGTGGAGAGGAATTGCCGGGACATCCATCCTTTTTTTCACCTCAGCCACAAAATTCAAACCACATAAGAAATCTTCAGTAAAAAAAATTTCTATCGGGCCCAGAGGTGAAAAGTAAAAGCTTTTCCAAAGCCGAATCTCTCCTGTTTTGCCCATATCTATCTCCCGTTATCATTTATTTTTAACACGCAATTAAAAAGCTTAACAACTGTTTTATTAAATAAGAAAGATCCTCTTAAATGTTGGATGAGTTAGGAAATTAAGCCACCAGACTGTCCTGGCGTCAGTTTGGGTTTTTAATACCATTTCTTCTTTATGCTTGGGCAACAAACTGAAGATATATATGGCAGCAATTGGCGGAGACTGGCTCATTAAATATGGAGTAGCTGGAGATTCCTTGAGGCCTTTCGCCCTCTCCTTTCGTCCGGTTTAGCCTCAGATATTCCGGCCGCCATGAGGTTCTCTGGTAAAAATGGGATAAATAAGTAGCTATCACCTATTTCTAATTCCTCACAAAAATCGGTGGCAACTCATTTACCCATTTTGTCCATTTATCTATTTGGTTTGGGTTTACCTGTTTCTGCTTAGGCTCAGACATCCTCGACGCCCAGGGCTGCCTCGAAGGCCGATTCGAGAAGGCTAAAATTTTCAGGGTCACTTCTGTCATCACAGTCTTAACCTTCAACCCAGCCAAAGAGCTGAAAGAAGAGCACAAGCAAGATAAAAAAATAGATAAAAATGTAAGGTATTACTTATTTTTAAAAAAGGTCAAAATAAAAGATGGATGGGTGTGTAAGGTGTCAGCCATTTTTAAAATAGCCGCAGCGCTAATCACCTTCACCCTGAATTAATTGCTGGCGGAGAGGGTGGGATTCGAACCCACGGTCCCGGTTTTAGCCGAGACAAGCGCTTAGCAGGCGCTCCTGATAGACCACTCCAGCACCTCTCCGCGCTTCGTAGCCGTAAGTTTTTATTTTATCATGATAAAAAAAGATTGCAATTAATCATGACTTTGCCCAACGAGCAAAACCTTGGTGGGCCAGATTGGATAGCCTGAGAGCCGCCGCTATTTCCCTACCTCTGAAAACTAATCCCGCCGCTCCTCTTCTCGCTAAATTTGCGCCCTATTTCTCTGCGCTGGCTTCAGCAAAATATCCAAGCCCTCTTGCCTCCGCAACCATAGGCATTGCTCTTTCTTCTAACTGGCTATTTTCTTGTTTTTCCCAACTTAAGCCTCAGCTAATAAATCAGCTCCCTTGGCAAATTGGATACTCTAACTAACCGCCTTCCTGGCCAAAAAATAGACTAATCACTTAACAAGAGGCCAAGTTTGCTGATCGATTAACCGAGATAAAGATGGCGGAGGGAGAGGGATTCGAACCCCCGTTCCGGTTTAGCCGGAAAGCGGTTTTCAAGACCGCCGCCTTAAACCACTCGGCCATCCCTCCGAGCTTTTTCATTTTAGCGATAGTAAAAAGCTTAAGCAAGAATAGAGCCCCCATTAGGTTCAGATATCCTCGACGCCTTATGAGTTTCTTAAAGGACAATTCGGGAACGCCAAAACTTTCCAGGTCACTTCCTTTAGCGGGAGCTTAACTGTAAACCTGGCCAAAAAGTGAAAGAAGAGAAAAATCAAGATAAAAAAGGAAAAATGGTTGCCCATAAAAGAGAAAGCTGTTCAGAGCGGCGCTTCGGGCGTTATTTTCGCCATACCTCCTAAATACGGCCTTAAGGCTTCGGGAATGAGCACTGTCCCGTCAGCTTGCTGATAGGTTTCCAGCAAAGCGGCCACCGTCCGACCAACGGCCACGCCGGAACCGTTAAGGGTGTGGACAAATTCTACTTTGGCTTTGGGCTCGCGGCGAAAGCGAATATTAGCTCGGCGAGCCTGAAAGTCGAGACAATTAGTTACTGAAGAAACCTCGCGGAATTTTTTCTGTTCAGGGAACCAAAGCTCAAGGTCATAAGTCTTAGCCCCGGCGAACCCTAAATCGCCTGTGCATAAGGCGACCACCCGATAATGAAGCCCCAGACGTTTCAACACTTCCTCGGCATCAATGGTCATTTTTTCCAGCTCTTCCATAGACTTCTCGGGCAAGGAAAAAGTCATGAGCTCAACCTTGTTAAATTGATGCTGGCGAATAAGTCCGCGAATATCTTTGCCGTAGGAGCCAGCTTCGCGACGAAAACAGGGAGTGTAAGCCACCAACCGCAAGGGCAATTTCTCGGCGGCCAGGATTTCGTCTCGATAAAGGTTGGTTAGCGGCACTTCGGCGGTGGGAATAAGATACCAAGGTTTTCCTTTGAGTTTAAATAAATCGCCTTCAAATTTAGGCAGATTACCTGTGCCAATAAGCGATGCCTCGTTAGCAATAAACGGCGGCAGGATTTCCAGGTAACCCTTCTCCCGAGTATGAAGGTCCAACATAAATTGAATAAGGGCTCGTTCTAATCTGGCACCAGCCCCAACATAAACGG
>CAZVIN010000114.1:0-78250 GCA_964627255.1 uncultured Eubacteriales bacterium | reverse complement strand
AGGTCAGCGTATTGCTTAACCGGAGTAACAAACCAGTTAGCCTTTTCTTCATCCAGAGTATCAAGGGAAAGCGGGAGGCAATAAAAATTATGGTCAACGAGCTCGCTCTTAGCGCCAAGAATTCTAAGGTCAAGAAAATAGACTTGGCTGAGTCCCTCGATTTCGGGAAGGCGAGTTAAAACGATTTTGCTATCAGCCTTCAGCTCCAGGGGCAATTCAGTTTTAAATTTTTCCCCCCCATCGAAATTAAAAACCCGGATTAAAGCCCGCAGTTTTCCCGCTTCTCTACTGGTCAGATTGGAGGCAATTATTTCTTTTGTTTCATAATTATAGATTAAATGGAGCGGTGAACAGGCTTTCTTGGCTCCATAAAAACCGGCTGTGGGCAAGAGATAATAATCATAAAGCTGCCACCACAGCTTCGGCCAAGCCGAGTTATACATCCACTGGATATGGCCGGTAGAGAGATAGCGATTGGCGATAAAAGCTTCAAAAGGGGCGCGCATGGCTTCATAATCCAGATAGCGAGCTCGGTGCAAAAATTCGTCCAGGTTTTTTGGTTCGCCCAAGCGTTTATTCATGGCTTCACGGTAGCGCTCAAGGTTAGCAAACCTTCCCCGGGAGCAATGGAAATTCCAGACGTCGTCAGGCGGCCAGAGCGAGGTTTCAGGGAAAATTCTTTTTAAGCTCTCGATTTGGGGAATTTGGGGACCTGGCCCGGCTTCAGTGTTGAAACCGAAAGCGCCGCCCCTTTTTTTATCCTCAAACCAGTAGTTAGGTGGCACCCAATCATAGGGGCCGTTCATCTTTACCGCTGACGGTCCACTTACTGAACTGGTTCGACCGGCAGCTGAGACCAAAAAAGGTCTGGTTGGGTCTTCCTCCTTAAGAATTTTCAGATATTCTTGCTCCAGCTCTGGTTTGGGCAGTAAGTCGCTGGCCAAAAGCCAGACCAGGATACTCGGATGATTTCTCAGCCACCGCACTTGGTCTCGGAAGGATTGCGAAATGAGGGCTATATCATCAGGGGTGATTATTCCTCCGTATTGGCGGTCGGTCGGCTTGCCTAAAAGATTTTCCCATTCCCACTCGCAGCTCCAACCAGCCAGGACCAGGATGCCATTTTCATCGCAAAGGTCATAAAAAGTCTGGCCAGTGCCCCAGAAACCTTCCAGGCGCAGCGCATTAAGATTTAGATGGCGAGCATAGAGGATTTCCTTGATAAGCTTCTTTGGTTTAACATTAAGGAAAATATCGTCCACCCAGCCTCCGCCCCTAATTAAAATCTGGCGTCCGTTAAGCCGGTAACCGCGATGACCGGCTTCGTTAAAATAATCTCTCACCTCTCTTATGCCGAAACGAACGACCCGCCAGTCAGAAGCTATTTCCGGCGCCTGGCCGAAGGGCAAGCGCCTCCCCTTTTGTTCGGGCTGGACTTGGCCTGGACCATTGTTGCTCAGATTCTCTTGCTGATACATCCATTTTTCTTCTCTTTCCCTTTGCTCCTCTATTTTTTTCTTTTTCTCCTGTCCGTCTTGTCTCTGTATATCCATGACCATCTCTTTCTGGCTTTGATTTCCTTTCTCCCACGACTCCCTCATCTCCCTTTCCGTATCTATCTCTATATCCCTCTTCGTGTCTCTCCCGTTTGTTATTACCTGTCCCCGCTTTTCTTTTTGATGTTCTGGACCTTTTTCTGTTGGCCGGGGTGGCGCCATTTTAAAGGAAAGAATAAGGAAATAAAGCTCAGGGCGGCCTAAATCAGGCGTCCACCACAGCCGAGGGTTTTTAATGACGAGTTGGGGATAGGAATCAGGAGAAAGAATCACTTTTTTTATTTCTTTTGGCCCAAGTTTTACTTCCTGAGAGACCTTCGCTGTTTCCATTTCCGCTTCTAAACGGCCGCTTATTGGCCGCTCGGAATTATTTTGCACCTCCGCGGAAATGACGAGCCGGGCTTCCTTCAAAGTAGCAGTATCCACGTAGGTCTCGACAAAGGGGTTTTTAATTGAAACTTCGCCGCTTAATCTAATTCTGGCCCCCCGCCATAAGCCCAGGCTTTTATCAGGCGGAGGCGGGTTCCAGTCAACAAAACCAATGGTTGGCTCCCCTTTGGCTGGCGGAATAACTTCGATGGCCAGGACGTTTCTTTCCCCGAACTTAGCGACCGCCGAAATATCGACTTCGAAGCGTCTGAAGGGACCGTAGATTGTCGAGGCATCAGCTATTTTCTGGCCGTTAAGCCAGACATTGGCGCGATAATTAACCCCATCCAGCTCTAAAATAGCCGTTCTTTGCCAGGGCAAGGCAGAAAGGAGGAATTCCGTTCGATACCACCAAGAGACCGAAAAATCCTCAGCAGGAATAGCTTCCAGATTACGGGCGAAAAAGACATTTCGGAAAACATTATTTTCGACCAGCGTTCCCAGCACCGTTGAGGGTACGACAGCCGGAAACCAAGTCTCCATCGAAACCCCCGGCTGCGAAAGAGCCTCGCCTACGGCCTTGAGTCGCGTTGAGGATTGAAGAAACCAGTTAGTCAAGCTTAAGGTCGTTTCCCCGATCTCCGCCTGGGGCGCAGTTCTTTGAAAGCGCGGGAGCTGGCCGCCCTTAAGCGATGAAGCCAGAAAAAGACTGGCTGTAAGTCCATGAATCAGGATAAATAGTTTTAAGCGTCGGACCGCCTCAGAGCTCATTATCGCCTCCTCCTTTTGATTATATTATCTTAGCTCGAAGAAAGTTTCCTTAATTTTAAATCAGAAAGGCGAGTTCAGCCGCCGCTGAGGAGCGCGAAGAATGGAGAGCATCGAAAACCTGAAGAGGAGCGAAGCCATTCTGGGCGCTTCATTGCCCAACCCACACAAGAGGGAAGAGCCTCGTTTTTTATTGCCCTTTGAAAGCGATTGAGGCAAAATTAGGCTTTTGGAAATAAATCATTTGTCAATGATTTTAGCCCGCTTCCTTCTGAGGAGGCATCGCTAATCCTAATAACTCGGTTCAAGAGGCCGGATGAAATGGGGAATCAAGTCGATTTAAAAGAGAAATTAACTCAGCGGCGGGTTGCCCTTTTGGTTTCCTGCCTTTCTTCCTTTTTGACTCCTTTCATGGGCTCAGCCACTAATTTGGCTCTTCCTTCCATCGGCCGGGAATTTCAAGCTTCAGCCATCCTTTTGGGCTGGGTAGCCACAGTTTATAGCCTGACGGCGGCTATGGTTCTGGTGCCGATGGGTCGAGTAGCTGATATTCAGGGTCGAAAAAAAATCTTTATCATCGGGGTCGCCATTCATACCGCCGGTTCTTTTCTGGCCAGTATCTCACCCTCGATGGCCCTACTTCTTTTAGCTCGCCTCATTCAGGGAATTGGCGCGGCGATGATCTTTGGCACGGGAGTGGCCATTCTCACCTCAGTTTTTCCGCCTCAGGAGAGAGGTCGAGCTCTCGGCATAAATGTTTCTTCCACTTACCTTGGTCTTACCTTAGGGCCAATCCTGGGTGGGGCCTTGACCCAGAGCTTTGGCTGGCGAAGCATTTTTCTTTTCAATGCGGGCATAGGGATAATCGCTTTCATCGTAGCGGTAAACAACCTGAAGGGAGAGTGGGCTGAGGCGCGGGGCGAAAAGCTCGACGGCCTCGGCTCGTTTCTTTACGGCGCAGCGCTCGCTTCTCTCATCTATGGCTTTTCCAAACTACCTAATTGGCTGGGGTTAATTTTAACGGGTATCGGCCTCGTTGGCCTTCTAGTTTTTATCCTCTGGGAGTCGAAAACTCCCTTTCCTCTCCTCAATTTCGGGCTTTTTCGTCAAAATCGGCTCTTTGCCTTCTCTAACTTAGCGGCTTTGATTCATTATTCGTCTACCGCCGCTGTCAGCCTGCTCCTTAGCCTTTATTTGCAGTACATCAAAGGACTAGATCCGAGAACAGCTGGTTTAACCTTAGTGGCCCAGCCAGTATTGATGGCTCTCTTTTCTCCCTTAGCTGGCCGAGCCTCGGATAAAATAGAACCCCAAGTAGTCGCTTCCATCGGCATGGCCCTTTCCAGCTTAGGCCTTTTTGGCTTGATTTTTCTGAGCGAACGAAGCTCTCTACCTACGGTCGTGGCCTCGCTCTGCTTTCTCGGTTTTGGTTTTGCCCTTTTTTCCTCACCCAACACCAACGCTGTTATGGGCTCAGTCGAAAGAAAGTTCTACGGGGTTGCTTCCTCAACCTTGGCTACGATGCGCCTTGTCGGCCAAATGATGAGCTTAGGCACAGTGATGATTCTTTTTTCTCTTTTTATCGGCCCCCGACCTATTTCACCTCCTTTTTATCCCGCCTTTATGCGCAGCGCCCAGGCCGGTTTTGTCATTTTTTCCTTTCTTTGCGCTCTGGGCGTCGCCGCTTCCTTGGCTCGGGGCCGCCGGCCTAATCAATCTAGTGCTGGCTAAAGAGGGTTCGGAAAAGTTCAAGGAAGGCTTAAGAAACTTATTGCTTTTCAGGACCAAGATAGAAAGCAAATAGCCAGCTTGAAATTAATAGGCTATTTATTAAGCAAAAGTGCTCTTTCTAAATAAAAAGCTAATTAGCCTGGTTCTCTCCCATTTTATCTGGGCTGGTTTGAGGGCTAAGTTCGGGAGGGCAGAAATGACCATTGAAGGTTTAGCCTTTATTCTCTTTTTCTCAATTGTTTTAATTTTTCTCCTAACGGTAGGCGGCTTTATCGATATCGGCGACACTGGAAAATTGCTTGGGCGGGTGAAGGTATTTAGCCAGAAATTGGTAGATTTTCAACCTGATTTCCTTGGCTTTTTTGGTATCGAGCCGGTCGAAGGAATGGCCGCCAGGCAAATCCTGGAAGACCTCGTATTCAAACTGTTTACCCGCGGCTTTTAAGGCCTGGATGAGGTGTTCAACCTCAAGGTAATTAACATCTTCATCGTTGGTGTTCGTATGAATCAAAAGGGGCGTCTGCAGTTTAGGCGCGTTCCAGACAGGGGAGCGCCTCTTATACTCGCCGACGTTTTCTTCGGCTGTCTTGCCCAGGTGATAATCGGCCGAAAAGAGGTCACGGTAAGACTGGCTTTTATAACCCATCCGGGCAACGAGGTCGCTCACTGGAACGCCCGCAAAGCAAACTTTATAATCTTTGGGATGGTCGAAGACAGCCATCAAAGCGATTAAGCCTCCATGGCTCCACCCGACTATGCCCACTCGGTCAGGGTCTACGAACTCATAGTTTTCGACCATAAACTTTCGACTCGCATCCACATCCTCCACTTCCAGCCCGCCGTAATCTATTCTTTCATAAAAGGACTGACCGTAGCCGGTGCTCCCACGATAATCTGGGGCCACGACAATATATTGCTGAGCTAACATTTCTTTTACGATATGGGTGTGATAGGTCGTGAAATTAGCGTGAACTCCGCCATGCGGCAGGACAATAAGAGGATATTTTTTTTGATAATCAAGACCTTTGGGAATAAAAATATACGACCAGAACTTAACAGGATTGCCCGCTCCCTGGCCAGTGGGGTTTTTTTCTTTCCAGGGGGGTGGTCCGGTGAGGAAGACTTTATCGACAAAGGCATAGTTTCCTAACCGGGAGTACCACAAAACATCATCTATCTCTTTCTCCAGGACATCAAGTCGATGCTGCAACGTTTCATTGATTCTTCTGAGCTGACGGATAGTTTCATTTTCTGTTTGCGCGGCTTGAGCCAAGGCATTTTGACTTAACATAATAAAAATGAGAGGAAAAAGAAGCCAGGTTTTTGGCCGCATCTTACACCTCCCTTGTTAATAATTTTTGTTTGGGCATAGTAAAATAGACAAAAAGAAGCTGTCAAGCCGAGGAACTGTTGCCTAAAAGTTTGCCTTAAATAGTTCATCGCGGCGGCTCGAGGAGTTGGTTAATTATTTTCGGGTCGCAAGATATTGAAAATCCGCTTCAAGATTAGTTAGCAAGATGAAGAGCCGGTTATTAATAGAAAGGGAAGAAAAGGGAGGCTTTTCACCGCAATTAATTCTTATTCGCCTCCTGCTTCGTTGGGGTCGATGGGCTCATCACTTCCTTAATCTTAGAATGGCTCGGTATTATTTTGAGTTAGCCGGGAAATTTTTTTCGCTCTTCGGCCGAGGTCCCGCCGAAAAAATAAAAATTAACGGCCTTAAAGCCGAAATCCTTGGCCATAGGCCTGAGTATAAATATCTTAATCAAGCCGAAAGATTAATTTTTTACTTGCATGGCGGCGCCTTTGTGAGCGGCTCACCGCAGACCCACCGCCATTTAATCCAGAGAATAGCCCGCGAGGCTCAAGCCGTCGCTCTGTCGATTGATTATCGTTTAGCACCTGAATTCCCTTATCCGGCAGCCTTAGAAGATTCTTTCCTTGCCTATTGCTGGTTGATTGACCAGAAATTTGAGAGTGGCCGAGTCGCCCTTGTCGGAGATTCGGCAGGCGGTGGCTTAGCTGTGGCGTTGGTCCAGAGGTTAGTCGTTGAAGGCTTACCTCTTCCTGCCTGTGTCTGTCTTCTTTCGCCCTGGGTCGATTTAACCTGTTCTTCGGAAGCCTATTTGACCAGGCCGCGGGGAGACCCGATGGTGAGCCAGAAAATGGCTCTGGAAAGAGCCCGGTTGTATGCCGGAAAAAGAGACTTAACTAACCCTTGTGTTTCTCCCCTTTATGGAAGTTTCTGGGGCTTTCCTCCCCTTTTTATTCTCGTCGGGAGCGACGAAGTTCTTTATGACGATGCCTACAGATTAGCTCAGAAGGCTTCTCAGTCTGGGGTTAAGGTGCAACTTGAAGTCTGGGCCGGGATGTTTCATGTCTGGCCTTACCTTTTTCCGCTTTTATCCGAGGGCCGCCAAGCCTGCCATCGTTTAGGTCTTTTTATCCGTCAGGCCATTCCCCGGCGCATTATTGTTTAAACGCCACAAGTTGGAAGATAAATAATTAGTTTTTATTTTGGATAATGGCAAGATGAGTAAAGCAAAATATTTGCTGGAATTTGGGCCAAAAAAGGAATATGCTGAGAATGAAGACGCAAGCCATAAAGGAAAAGCATAAGGCTAGTCTTAAGGAGGATTAATGCCAGCAAAAAAAAGAAAAAATAATGAGCCTAAAAATACAGCCCAATCTCCCAAGGATGTCCGCGCTTTAGAAAGAACGAGTTTTGAGGTCAGTTTGCTCCTTCGGGACAGAGAATTTGCCTCCAAAGAGGAAGTCCGTCGCTATATCGAAAATATTCTTTCCTCTGGTCAACCTTTTAGCTTCGAAAAAAGAACCCCACTGGAAAAAGCCCAGAGTATGATGTATGACGCCTTTGAATCGGAGGGGAAGGAAAGAATCAGGTTAGCCAAAGAAGCTCTCAAGGTATCACCTGATTGTGCTGATGCTTATGTGCTCCTGGCTGAGGAAACCGCTAATTCTCTTCAGGAAGCTTCCGCCCTTTATGAACAGGGGGTAAAAGCAGGGGAGAGGGCGTTGGGAAAAGAAGTTTTTGAGGCGGACGCCGGGCATTTCTGGGGAATTGTCGCCACCCGTCCCTATATGAGAGCCAGGGCTGGCTTAGCCCAGTGCCTGTGGATGATGGGCGAAAGAGCCCAAGCCATTGACCACTTTGAAGACCTCTTACGGCTTGACGCCGTAGACCACCTCGGTTTGCGCCATGCCCTCATTCAGTGTCTTCTTGAGGAGGGTCGAGATAAAGAAGCCCTGAACTTGCTCGACCGCTATCCTGAGGATAAATCAGCCACTTGGGCTTATTCTCATGCCCTGCTTCATTACCGTAAGTCAGGCGAGGGCAAAGAGGCTGAACAGTCCTTGCGACGGGCGCTCGAGGCTAACCCTTATATACCCTTCTATCTTCTCGGCCTCTGGGAGCTTCCCGATGAATTGCCGTCAAGCATAGAGCGAGGCGATGAGAGTGAGGCTATCATCTACGCGGTAGAAAGCTGGCGTTCCTGGGAGAAGACACCCGGCGCGCTCGAATGGCTGGCCCGGATTTTAATGCAGCGTATTCAATAGGGAAAGTAGCCACTAATAAAACAATCTTTGATTTTTACCCCAGAGCAACATGCAGCGTTACCTCCTTCCAGCCCTCGTTGCCGCCAATGGCCTTTTGATCGTGGCCGGCTGGGTGATGGCCGTGGTGGCTTATCCCCGACTGCCTTCGCCTCTACTTCTCTGGATAAACCTTTTGGGACAGCCGCTCCTGTGGCTAAAAAAAAGTCCTGCTTTCTTTCTCTATCCTCTGGCTCAAGTTGGCTTGTCCGGCCTTTTCATATTTGCCTCGCTTTCCCCGCGGATACCGGCGAGTATAGATGACGAGAAGCTTCGTCAAAAGCTGCGCTATCTTTGGAAAGAGCAGGCTTGGACAGCCCTGATTTTTTTTAACCTGATCCTGATTCATCTCCAGCGCAGCTTAATTTTTCTTTCCCACGGCCTCGAGGAAGGCCTTAACCCCGTTTATTTTTTAATTCTTTTCGTCTTTCTCTTTTTTCTAATACCCGCTTATCGCCTCCGAGCCCGGATAGAACTATCGGCTAAAAGATAAGATGTCAGCGACTAACTCGAAAAGACAATTATGCCTGCTTATTCCAAATGCGGCCGAATTCTTTGATTAGCAAGCTCGATCATTGGCCCCTCCATTTCAAAATCCTTTTAAAGCAGCGACTGAGCTTAGGGGCCGTGACGGGTGGTGATTCCTGGGAGGAAGGCCCTGGATAATTAAAGCCTGGCTGAGCGGGTTAAAGCTATTCTAGAGCTTCGGACCAAAACTGTAAGACCCACTAATAACTTAAGGCATCGTCTTTTATTTTGGGTTGTTCGGGTGCTTGGGCCCAATTCTTTCGGGCTTGACTTTTCTCGAAGCGATGACTAATTTTGCTTTAGGGGAAGGAAGATATGGGGAGGATAAAATGAGCCCTCAACGCCAACCAGATTTAGAAAAGGTCCGGGTTGAACTGGAGCGTCTAAGAGAAGAAATCAGAAAACATGATTACCTTTACTACGTCAAGGGAGAGCCGATTATTTCTGATTATGAGTATGACCAGCTTTACCGGCAGTTGCTTGAATTAGAAAAGCAATTTCCGGAACTGATTACCCCTGATTCACCCAGCCAACGGGTGGGAGGGGCTCCTTTAGAAGGCTTTGAGACGGTGGCTCACGACCCGCCAATGCTTTCTCTGGATAATGCTTACGATGAAGGGGAGGTTCAGGCTTGGGAAACGCGGTTGCGCAAGGCCTTGGGTGGGAAAATAGAGTACATGGCCGAGACCAAGATTGACGGCGTAGCTATTTCCCTTGAGTATGAAGACGGTCTTTTGGTGAGGGGCTCAACTCGGGGAGATGGTTATACCGGAGATGATATTACAGCTAACCTGAAGACAATCCATGATATTCCTCTGAGGCTCAATAACGCTCCCCGCGGCCATTTAGAGGTCCGGGGTGAGGTTTATATGACCAGGGAAGGCCTGGCCAGGCTGAATAAGAAGCGGGAGGCAGAGGGGCTCGCTTTGTTTGCTAATCCTCGCAACGCGGCCGCCGGGACCTTGAAACTCCTCGACCCTCGAGAGGTGGCTAAGCGTCAGCTTCATGCTTGGCTTTATTACATCATTTCCAGGGTTCCCGGGATAGAAACTCAGGAGAAGGCTTTGGAAGCTTTAGAGCGTTGGGGATTTCAGGTTAATCCCCAACGGCGTCTTTGCCGCAACTTAGATGAGCTTTTCCGTTTCTATCGCCAGGTGGAAGCGGTGCGGGAGAATTTGCCTTATAACATCGACGGGTTGGTGGTCAAAGTTAATGACCTTAGAGCTCAGGAAAGGTTGGGGGCAACAGCCAAGGCCCCGCGCTGGGCGATTGCTTTTAAATTCAAGGCCGAACAAGCGACAACCAAAGTAGAAAGCATCGAATGGTCCGTGGGCCGGGCGGGCTCGATTACTCCCGTGGCTAATTTAAGCCCGGTTTTGCTGGCCGGGACCACGGTAAAGCGAGCCGGCCTTTTTAATCCCGAAAGGGTAGCCGAGCTTGATGTCAGAGAAGGTGATACGGTAATCGTGGAAAAAGCCGGCGACATTATCCCTTATATTCGGGAAGTCAATTATGCTTTAAGACCAGCGGGGATTAAGCCGGCCAAGCCGCCAACCAGATGTCCCGCCTGCGGCTCTCCCTTGGTTAAAGAGGAAGGAGTAGTAGGTTTATTCTGCCGCAACTGGGAATGCCCTATTCAAGTGCGAGGCCGGCTTGAGCTCTGGGCCTCCCGGGGTGCCATGGACATTGAAGGGTTAGGAGAAAAAGTAGCGGCGGTGCTTTATAAAGAGCTGGGTGTTCGCGACCCGGGTGACCTTTATTTCTTGAAACCAGGATGCTTAGCTTCGTTGCGCGGTTTTGGGGAGCTTTCCGAGAGCAATCTTTTAAGGGCGATTGAAAAATCAAAGGAAAAGGGGCTGAGCCGGGTTTTATACGGGTTGGGAATTCCCAACGTGGGTTCAGAAACGGCGGCTCTTCTGGCTAACCATTTTGGCTCAATCGATAAGCTTCTGGCCGCCTCGAGGGAAGAAATTGACGAAATTCCAGGCATCGGCGAGAAGGTGGCTTATGAAGTCTATAATTTTTTCCGACGCAAGGAGGTTAAGAACTTAATCGCCAAGCTCAAAAAAGCCGGGTTAAAACTGGAGGAGGTGGCCAAAGAAGTTGTTGGCCCTTGGACTGGGATGACCTTTGTAATTACGGGGACTCTGCCTTCGATGAGTCGGGAAGAAGCCCACGAAGCTATCAGGGCTCGAGGCGGAAAACCGATGGACAGCGTCTCCAGCAAAACCTCCTATTTAGTGGTAGGTGAGTCCCCGGGCTCAAAACTGGCCAAGGCAGAGAAATTGGGGGTTAAAATAATCACGGCGGCTGAGTTCGAAGCCATGTTAGCTAAAACCCCTGTTCCTTAATTAATAAGGCTCATCTCTAAAACTTCAAGTTATGATTCTGCCTTAAAGCTGATCCTCCTTTATTAATAATCCGATAGGGATTATAAAAAAGAAGCGGCCTTGGCTAAAATCTAAACCATCTTAAGAAAAGGAGCAGTTGGGGTTAAATGGGAGACGGCTATTATCAGTAATCAAGGATGATGGCCGACATAACTTTAACCCCAATCGGAATACTTTTTTCATCGGCAATAAAAGTTGGCGAATGGACTGAGGTTTTTTCCACGGATTCTGGAACCACCCCTAACCAAAGCATAACAGAGGGAATCTCGCGGGCAAAATAACTGAAATCTTCGCCGCCCATGCTGGGCTTATCCTCCTGGACAAATTGTTTGCCGCCAAGGACGCGCTCGACTGTGGGCAGAATGCGCTTCATTAGCTGGGGGTCGTTGCGGAGAGAAGGGGTGCCGATAAAATAATCAAGTTTATAAGAAGCATTAGCGGCCTCACAGACGTTTTTAATGACCCTTTCTATTTTCTCCTTGACATTGAGCCGATGCTGCTCTCCGTAGGTGCGAACCGTTGCCTTTAATTCGGCCTTATCGGGAATAATATTGCGAGCGGTGCCAGCATGAAAAGAGCCGACGGTGATTACAGTGTCATCGTGAACATCAATTTCTCGGGAAACCATGACTTGGAGGGCTGTAACAACCTGGGCGGCAACAACAATCGGGTCGACGCAGGAATCAGGGTCTGAACCATGTCCTCCTTCGGATTCGATGACGAGGTCAAAACCGTCGACATTCGCCGCGGCATATTCCGGAGCATACTTAATTATTCCCGCCTTCGCTGTATCCTCCACATGGAAAGCAAACATGGCTTCTGGCTTTAAATCTTTAAAGAGTCCGGCTTTCAACATTTCGGAAGCGCCGTCGCCATATTCCTCTGCGGGCTGGGCGACAAAAAGAACAGTGCCCTTTAACTCTGATTTTAGCTCGGAAAGAACATGAGCCACGCCCAGCAAAATAGTCGTATGGATATCATGGCCGCAGGCATGCATTATACCCACTTCCTGGCCATTAAAGACCGCCCTTTCTTTGGAGCTGAAGGGAAGTCCTGTCTCTTCGGTAATAGGTAAGGCGTCCATGTCGCCGCGCATGGCGAGTATCGGCCCTTTTTTCTCGCCGCGAAGAATTCCCAAGACGCCTGTCCCGGCAATTCCTGTTCTTACCTCCAGCCCGAGTTTTTGAAAATAGGAAGCGACAATGCCGGACGTTCTTTTCTCCTGGAAGGAAAGCTCAGGATGGGCGTGAAGGTCGCGGCGAATCTCCACGAGGCCGGGGGTTATTTTCTGGACAATGCCTTCGACCCGGTCATCCAAGGGCCCTTTCCTGGCTTGCCTTTCAGGAAAACTGAATATAAAGATGGGAAGAAAGAAAAGGGCGAAAAATTTTGGCTTTTTCCGCATGTTTATCATCTCCCTCTAAAAATTCGTGACATAATGCTGATTTCCTATTTTTTAGTTTTCTTCTATTTCTTAGGGGCTGATTTGAAGGTTAAGTCCGGCATGACTGAAGTGAGCCCTTTTTTAGGGGGGCCAGGAAAACCAGGGCTAATTGGTCTTTCTTTTCTCCAACCTGGAAGCATTTCTTTAATGGGTCAATTCGCTTTATGACCGGATGGACTCTTACCCGCCGAACTAACAATAAATCCAACCTCATTTTCCTGCGATGGCAACAACAGAAAAGACAATTTCTCGTTTTCTTCTCTTCTTAAACCCGTGAATATCTCTGATTTTTTGGATATTCATTCTCTCCAGGCAAAAGCTGGTTCGATTCTGATTAAGGCAGAGGATACCAGCGCTCCTTCCAAGCAATTTTTTTGCTAAAAAGCGACAGGCGAAAAGAATTGACCAAAATAAGAAGCGCTAAGCTCACAGAAAACGGATGAAAAAGAACCCAGAGAAGCCCGGTCCCGAATCTTTCGGCGAGAATAATTCTAGTCAAGCTGATGAGGATTACCTGAAGCAGCGGGAGCGCCGCTAAATGGGCTTGAGACAAGCCATCAACAAGAGCTAAATAGGGATGGATAAAAAGAAAATAACATACCAGGATAATCGCTAATAATTTTAGGGGCGTGCCTTTGATGGCTTCGTAGGAGTTTTTAGAAAAACCAGCCCACAGCTCCTGAAAGCAAGTGTAGAAGCGGATGCGGAAAAAATGACTGCCGTCGATAAGCGTGATTTTTTCTTTCTGCTTGCTTACTTGACGAGCCAAGGCAATGTCGTCGACTATGTTTTCTCTGATGGCCTCGTGTCCACCACAAGCCTTATAAACGCGGCGGGGCAGGAGAAGAAAAGGCCCAAGGGCTGCGGGGAAAGAACGCCCCTTTCGCCGATTTAGTTTAAAAAATGGGATGAGCGAGACAAAAGCCAGCGGAATAATCGGCATATAAAGCCTCTCCGACCACGTTTTGGCTTCCAATTCCGGCAGAGCACTGAGGAGACCTGAGCCGTGTCGAAGGGCCGAGGCCACTGCGTGCTTTAAGGCGCTCGACCGATGAAGCGTGTCAGCGTCGGTAAAAAGAAGAATCTCTCCCCGCGCCAAACGGCTAAGCTGGTAGCAAGCCCAGTTTTTTCCTGTCCAGTGGGCCGGTAGCTCCTCGCCATGTACCAAGCGAAGGCGAGGCTGATTAGCGGCCAGCTCTTCCAGAAGCGACCAGGTCTTGTCGGTTGAGCCGTCGTCCATCACGATAATCTCAAAATCGGGGTAATCCTGCCCCAACAGAGAGGAAATTAGCTGACGTATATTCTTTTCCTCATTCCTGACAGGGACAAGGATGGAAACAAAGGGCCAATCCACTTTTGAGGGAGAAGGGGGGTCAGGTGTTATTCTCCTGAGATTAATAATAGTATTTAGGAAAAGAGCCAGCAGGATTAGAAAGATAAGGTTATCAACAGAAATCATGATTTGTTCCAGCCGGTCTGAGCCTTGATTCTTTTCATGTAGGGCTCGTCCAGCAGCCGTTTTAGACCCAGGAAACAAAGAAGGGTCAAAAGCAGGCCGACATCAACCCAGCTTTTGTGGAAAAGGAAGAACCAGAGAACCGGGAGAAGAGCCAGGCCGGGAGCAACGGCATAATGGAAATCATGGAAGATTAAAAAGCCCAGGCCCATGACCACTCCAGAAATTACCAAGGCTAAAGGGGAGAGGGCGAAGATAAAGCCCATAGCTGTAGCCGCGCCCTTTCCGCCCCGACCCTTTAAAAAAAGAGGAAAGGCGTGACCGATAACAGCCGCCAACCCTAAGGCCCAAATCCACGGCGACTTGATTTGCAGAATCTGGCCCAGGCCCCAGGCAGCCAAACCCTTAGAAACATCCAGGGCTCCCGCCAAAAGGCCATAGCCCTTGCCTACCGTGTGCCAGACATTGCGAGCGCCGACATTTCCTTCCCCTGCCTGCCTGAGGTCAAGGCCTTTGGCTCTTTTGGCGATGAGATAAGAAAAAGGTACAGAACCAACAAGATAACTCGCCACGCACCCCAGGATAACGAGCCACATCTCCCGATACGCTCCGAGTCATATTAGAACAGAATATTTTTTAAAGAGTCAATAAATAAAAAAGAGTCGGCTCTTCAAAAAAATGGCTTGTGTTTTAGATTTAGATATTAGATTTAGATAAGAGAAATTGTTTTTTTAAAAACCTGATATTGCGCCCAAGGAAATCGAGTCCCTAATCCCAAAGGCGAAAATCTTGGCCGGGATTGGTTTAAAGAGGCATCAAGCAGGGTTCAAAATTGCAGTTGGTTGAAAAAAAGGAGAGGCTTTGATAAGTTAGACCTGATGAAAAAGGTTATCAGGCTTGTTCCGCTTAAAAAATCCGAATCTTTCGATTTCGATGACTGGCTGCGGGGCTCGCCGGCTGAAAGGCTGGATACGCTTCAATACCTTAGGGAAATGTTTTATGATTTGAAGCATGAGAGTCGAAAAGGATTACAGAGAGTTCTTAAAGTTACTCGGCGAAAAAAGAGTTAAATACCTGATTGTGGGGGGATATGCCTATGCTTATCATGTCGAGCCCCGCTATACAAAGGATATTGACATTTTTGTTGAGCCGACTGAAGCGAATGGAGCAAAAATAATCGCCGCCATCGCCCAATTCTGGGGAACAAAGCCTGAGCTTAAGCCTGCCGATTTTGTCCGCCGCGAGATAATAATCCAACTGGGGATAGCGCCAGTGAGGATTGACCTCATTACCTCATGTGCCGGGATTGAATTTCGGTCAGCCTGGAAAAAAAGGATTAAGGCGAAATACGGGGATATCGATGTTTTTTTTATCTCCCTTGAGGACTTGATCAAAAACAAAAAGGCGCTAGGCCGCGACAGAGACTTACTTGACGTTAAGTATCTCGAGAAAATTAAAAAGGCGAAACAGAAAAGGAAGCAAATTTAGGTTAGAGAATCCATTAATAAACTTGTTTAAAAGAGAATAAATTTCTGCTTCCCAGGAGGGGACAATAATTAAGCTGATTCTCGAGAAAAAGGTTGGTGGGCGATGCAGGATTCGAACCTGCGACTTCTACCGTGTGAAGGTAGCACTCTACCTCTGAGTTAATCGCCCAGCCTGATAATATTTTGACCAAACCAGGGCTAAAAGTCAATTTAACCCTGAGCTGTCTAATTTCTGGCCATCCTTAAAAAACGCTTTCAAACCGCCCTTTTTGATTTATTACCTTTTGGCTCATCTTAATTTCAGGCGGGCAAAAAAGAGCGCTTTTCGAAGGCCATAAAGAAACTTCAAGCCAGAGGTGTTTATCCTCCATAATTCCTTTATAGCGCTGAATATTTGAATAACAATATAATAAGAAAGCATCCTTCTGGCAAAAGAGAGGTGTTTCCTTGACACAAAGAAAGCAATCAATTTATACTGAAATCAATGGGGATCAAACGCTGTCCCTACTGCCGAGCCTTGATTGAGGAAGGGGAGATGTATTGCCGCAATTGCGGCACCCAACTTCTTTTTCCAGAGGACGAGGAAATTGAAGAAGATATGCCAGGAGAAAAAATATTCCTGGAAGAAGAAGAGGAAGGAGTAGAGACACCGGAGGAAATTGCGGTGGTTGAAGAGGAGCAAGAAGAGAAATTTGAAAGGCAAAGAGAGGGCAGTTTGAAGGACCTCGAAGAAGAGGCTGGCGGAAAAAGAAAAATTAAAAGAAAAGAGGAAAAGGCCAGGTTTGAGAAGCGGGCAGACCGGGAATGGAGAAAAGAAAAAGAGCCGAAAGAAATAGAAATTGAGGCTGCGGAAGAACAGGCGATAAAAGAAAAATATGTTTTGGAGGAAGAAATGGCAGTTAAGCCAGGCCGTCATCCCAAGCTAAGGCCGGAAGAAGAAAGGGCCTTAAAGGAGCAGCGTGAACCGGAAATTCCCCCGCCCCAAGAAATATTGGAAGAGGCGAGCCCTGAAGAAGAGACCGAAGAAATAGAAATTTCAGAAGCCTCCCAGGAATCATTCGAGTCCAGCCTTGACGAGCTCCGCAGAACTCTGGATTTCTCTACCGAAGAGCTTGACCGGTTAACCCGTTCGGTGGATGAGGCGCGGCAAGAAGTTGAAGAATTTCTGCTTTCTTTAAAAGAAAAAGCAGAAATTAAAAAAGGCGAGGGAAAAAAGACCGAGGATGTCGAGACAGAAAAGGAAGTCGAGGCGGAAATGGGAAATGAAGCAGAAATAGAAATGGAGGAGGAAATTGACACCGGCTCCGAAACAGAAGAGATAGAACAGCAAGAAGCGGAGTTGACGACTCGAGTCGAAGGTGACCTTCCGCCCTGGGCTGAAGCCATTCGCGACCGGGTCGAAGGCGAGCCCAGCGCCTGGGCGGACCTTTCGCCGGTAACGCCACAAGGGTTTTCTTTCCAAAAAGAAGGAAAAATAAAGATAGAAGAGGTTAGCCAAGGTGAACCCGAAGATTCTGGCGCCTTAACTTCGGCCGGTGAAAAAAAGCCCTCTTGGAAGGTAGATTCTGGCGTCGGTTTGCCGGAAAAGCCCGGACAACAGCCGCTGCCCTTTGGGTTGGAACGACAGGAGGAACCAATGCCCTGGGAAGAGGAGGAAGCAGGAGTCAGGCGAAGCCGCCCGGCTGGGGAAAGAAGGAAAGAGTTTATTAAGCAAGAGAGGATGGAAGTAGGAGAAACGGAAGAAGACCAGGGAGAGGAACCAGAATCAGAAGAAGAAATGGTGGAAGCTCAAGCGCCTGAGACGGCAGTTTCGCTGCCTTCTCGGTCCTTTAAAACCTGGCTTAAAGCTAAAATATTTGATTTTATTTTTATTGGCCTTTTTTGGCTGGTGGCTTTTGTCTTGGCCGCTCGCCTCATTGCCTGGCCTTTTTTCAGCCTGGTCGCCGCTTGCCTGCCGCAGGCAATCGCGCTCTTCTTAATACTCTTGGCTGGCTATATTTTTTTGTTTCGGTTCTTCATCGGTGAAACCCTCGGCGACCAGCTCTTCTCGGCAAAGGACTAATTTGACGACTGAAAGCAGAATTCGGCCCCCAAAAAACGCTGTCGAGCTAACTCGTTAGCCGCCACCTCTTCGGGGCTTCCTGAGACCAAAACCTCGCCCTCGTCAATGATATAAACGCGGTCGCAAATTTGAAAAGTATCGTGGACGTTGTGGTCGGAAATAACGACTCCGATTCCTTCTTCTCTCAAGTTGATGGCGATTCTTTGTAAATCAAGAATAGTTAAAGGGTCAACGCCAGTAAAAGGTTCATCCAGAAGCAAGAATTTGGGACTGAGGGTTAAAGCCCGGGCAATCTCTAATTTCCTCTGTTCTCCGCCCGAAAGAGTGTGAGCTCCCTGCCGCCGCAACGCGGTAAGGTTGAAGCGAGCCAATAATTCTTCTAAGCGAGCCTTTTTTTGTTGGCGAGTCATGGGCCGCAGCTCGAGAACGAGTCGCAGGTTATCCTCTACTGAGGCCCGGAGAAAGACCGAATTTTCCTGAGGAAGATAGACAAGGCCGGCTAAGGCGCGCTTGGGACTGGGCAAACCCGTTATATTCTGGCCGTCGAGGCTAACTTGGCCACTGTCTGGTCTAATAAGGCCAACGAGCATCTGGAAAGTGGTTGTCTTGCCCGCCCCATTCCGGCCGAGAAGGCCGATAATCTCGCCGCTTTTGAAACTGAGGTCAACAGCGCGCACTACCGCCTTTCCTCCATATATCTTGGTCAATTTCTCAGCCTCAAGAATCGCCATGGCTCATCTTCTCCCCTCCATGCTAAGCGGAAGAATTGGGTTAGTCAAGGAGATAAGAATCTCTCGCTTTATTCAGGAAATAGAGCTCTAAAATTAATGTTTAGTGATTAATATTTAGTTAAAGCAGAATGATACTAATAAAAGATCATTTTGTTAATAAATTACGGCAGAAGATGGAGGGAAATGATAAGATTTATAATGGAAGCGGGAAGAGCGTTGAAGGGCTGTTAATTATCCAACAGCCGCAACGAAAAGAGAACTAATTCCGCTAAAGCCTAAACTAATGCCAATAAACGAAAAGTTGCCACCTGCGGTAGAGGAGAATAGAGAGACCCTTCCTGGTTCTGTTCACAGGGTAGTCATCAGCGCTTCCCGTCGGAGTGACTTGGTGGCTCATTTTCCGGAATGCTTAGCTAAGGTTCTGGCAGCGGAAAAAGTGAGCCTGTTTAGCCGCTATCGCCACCCCAGAGAGGTTTGTCTTCAGCCCGAAGGGGTTCACACTCTGGTCCTCTGGTCTAAGGACTTCACCCATCTGCTCCAGAATAAGGCCGGTCTTCGCGATTTGACCCAAAAATATAGCCAAGTTTTCTTCCATCTGACCATAACTGGATTAGGCGGAACCCCGGCCGAAAGACATGTTTTGCCACCTCATCGAGCCCTGGAACAGCTAAAACCCCTGCTGGCTCTGGCCGGCTCGGCCGAACGCCTGAGCCTTCGCTTTGACCCCGTAGTTTATTGGTGGGAAGGTAAAACTTTAAGGAGCAACCTGGAGTTTTTTCCGTTTTTAGCCCGGCAGGCGGCTACCTGCGGTCTTCGCCGGGTTATTTTCAGTTTGGCTCAATGGTACCCCAAAGCTAAAAGACGAGCCGCGCGAGCCGGTTTCCCCTTTTTCGACCCGCCAGAGGAGGAAAAGCTCGCCACGGCTGAAAAGTTGAGCCAGGTGGCTGCCTCTTTCGGGCTTGAACTTTATACCTGCGCCCAAGCCTTTTTAACTAAAGTGTCTGGAATTAAGCCCTCGGCCTGTATTGACGGGCGTTTTCTTCAAGCTATTCATCCTACTCGGGCCGAAGTTTCTTGGAAGAAAGACAGGTCGCAGCGGCCGGAATGTAATTGTACGGAATCAATCGACATTGGAAGCTACAGCCAGTCCTGTCCCCATAGCTGTCTTTATTGCTATGCTAATTCTCAGGTTTAATATTCAGATGCCAAAGGCGAGTCTTTCGGCTAAGGAGCGAGGCAGCTTAGAAGCCAAAATTTTTTGCTGCGTTCGGACCACGTCGTACTTGACCCGAAAAAGGCTGAAAGTGTGGTCCTGACTATCATAAATTCCGCAAGAAGCAAGGGGATTGCGGTCGCGAGGCTGACCCACCGAACCCGGGTTTATCAGGTAGCGAAGTTTTGGTTCAAGATGGACCTCGGCATTCCCAACCAGTATTTGCCCCTCAATATAACCAGGCCGCACGGCATAAATAACGGGAAAATGAGTGTGGCCAAAGAAACCGATTTTGGTTCGCAGATAACGAAAGGCCTCGGCGGCGTCAAACTCGCCAAAAATATAATAATCCTCGTCAAAGGGAGAACCATGACAAATAGTCAGCGACCGATGAACTTTTTGCGGTCCTTTTTTTATGGTGCTCAGGAATTGCTTGGCTTCAGGTTTTATCCGGCTTCTGGTCCAATGGATGGCCGCCGCGGCCACCGGGTTAAACATGTTGGTTGACTCGAGGCCAGCAACCGCCTTGTCATGGTTGCCGCGGACCAGGCTGAGCGGTTTGAGTTCAGCCATCATTTCGATGACCTCGTTCGGGGAAGCCGCATAACCAACTAAATCTCCCAAAAAAAGATAATGGTCAATTTTTTTTGTCCGAACGAATTCGAGTACGCTGCGCAGGGCCTCCAGATTGCTATGGATGTCGGCAAAAATTAGGTAACGCATCCTCTAACTCGGAGATAAAGTCGATGGGCTAAATAGGAGCTACGAACCAGAGGCCCGGCCATAACCCCTAAAAAGCCCAGGGCCTCGGCTTCTTTTTTTAAATCAGCCAGTTCTTCTGGAAGATAATACTTGACCACCGGCAACTGGTGCGGCGTTGGTTGTAGGTATTGACCGATGGTCAATAAATCGCAGCCCGCGGAGAAAAGGTCGAGCAGAGTCTCGCGGAGCTCCTCCCTTGTTTCACCCAGTCCGACCATCAAACCAGATTTAGTGATAAACCCGGCCTTTTTGGCCGTTTCAATTACCCGCAGAGAGCGACAGTAGTTAGCTTTTTCCCGACCGAGCCGAGGATAAAGAGGGGCGGGAACTTCCACGTTATGGCCTAATACGTCAGGTTTTGCCGCCAATACGACCTCCAGAGCTTCCGCTGAACCTTGAAAATCAGGCACCAGCACTTCGACCTTGACTGACGGCGCAAGCTGGCGAATTCTTTCGATGGTCGAGGCGAAAACAGAAGCTCCGCCGTCATCGAGGTCGTCCCTCGTGACGGAAGTGATGACGGCGTGGCGGATCTTAAGAGAGGCCACCGCCTCGCCGACTCGGCGTGGTTCTTCAGGGTCGGGCGGCCAGGGTTGACCTTTTTCTACCGCACAGAAACCGCAGTGGCGAGTGCACCGAGCACCCAGGATGAGGAACGTTGCTGTCCCGGCACTCCAGCAAGCCGAGCGGTTAGGACAGCGGGCTTGTTGACAGATTGTATTTAACTTGTTCTGGCGGAGCTGGGAAACGACTTCAGAGTAATTATTTCCGTCTGGGAGCTTGATTTTAAACCAATCGGGCTTCGATATAGCCATCCGCTCTTTGCTGTCTACCTCAGGTCTGCAGGGAAGAAGAGGTGAATATTGGGGAGCGTCTCAATATTCCATTTCGCGCTCTCGTTTTAAGCGCCGGCGCATTCTTTTGCGGGCCTGAGCTTCCTTCATCCGGCGTCTTTCCCCGGGCTTAAAATAGACTGAATGTTTCTTGATTTCCTTGATAATGGCTTCTTGCTGAACCTTTCTCTTAAACCTCTTGAGAGCGCTTTCTAAGGATTCGCCCTCTTCAACGATAACAAAGGCCAAATTTATTCACCTCCTCTCGGATAGCAAAGCAATTTATAACCGATTCCGCTTCTTATGTCAACCTGATGCTGGCTTGAGAAAGCCAAAAAATCCTCGGGCTCCATTGGGCTAAAAGATGGGTTCCGGTTTAACCTCGTAACCGGCCAACTTAATGCAGCTGCGAGCGGCTATTAGCATGGGCTCAAGAAGCGGCACGCGCAGGTCTTCAGGCTTGAGGACAAGAGGGACTTCCGTACACCCGGCAATGATAGCTTCGGCGCCAGCCGCAATCAAATTCCTGGCGGCAGCGAGAATTATTTCCCGGGGCTTTCCTGAGGTCATCCCGGCCTTAATTCCCTTTTTCCCGAAAATAGCTTCCATTACCTTAGCTTGTTCCCTGGCTGGAGGGGTGAGCGTCATTAAGCCTGCTTTTTTAAGTGCTGAATGAAAAAGACCGGAGCGAACCGTTCCTCGACTGGCGATTAGGCCAATTTTTTGGGCTCGAGGGAGGAGACGCCGGGCTTCTTTAACTGTTTCTTCAATCAAACTCACCAAAGGCAAATGGGCACGGCGGCGGAGGCGGTCATAATAATAATGGGCCGTAACGCAGGGCATGACCAAGAAATCTGCTCCAGCCAGCTCTAAACAGCGGGCAGAAGCCACGAGATAGGGCAAGGGGCTCGGTCCTTTTCCTAAGATAGCGTCTGTTCGCGGGGGGATTTGCGGGTAACTATCAATTATTACATGGACATGTTCCTGGTCCTTGGCAGCTTGCGTATTTTTAATTATGAGCCAATAAAAATACGCCGTCGCCTCCGGCCCCATCCCGCCTATGATACCAATTGTTTTGGTTGACTTTTTGGTCATTTTTTGCCCTCAGGATAAAAGAATAAACAAAATTACCGGATACCTTCCTCCAGCGCCTTTGTCATCAATTCTTTCAGTTTATCCAGAGGCAGAGCCTCGACTTTTCTGCCTCCTTTTCCGGTCATAGTTTCTGCTTTGAAAAGAGAATTGAGGATAGCTTCCTCTGAAGCTTCAGCTGCGGCCAAAAAGAGAGGCGACATGGCTTCGTTGCGGAGAACCGTCTGGGTTTGGGTCGAATCTTTTGTCCTGGCTTTGACCCTCAACTCCGGCGCGACTGAAAAGGCGATGGCGTAGTCGCCGCTGCCATTAGAAAAATAGCCACCAGTGCGGGCAATGCCCAGCAGCGCTCTCTTAGCCAATCTTTTCAGGTTACGGCTATCCAGAGGGGCATCTGTGGCCGCCACAATTAAACAAGAACCATATTCAGAGCTAAAAAGTCCCGGTTCCTCTTGCGGACGGCGGAGCAAAGGACCGACAGGAATTCCTCGAACCTGAAGCACGCCGCCGAAATTAGTTTGGACCAGAACACCCACTGTATATCCGCCTTGAGAAGGCGAGAGGCGCCGCGAAGCGGTGCCGATGCCTCCTTTAAACCCGAAGCAAATCGTTCCTGTCCCCGCGCCGACACAGCCTTCTGCGACCGGTCCTGGAACGGCTTTGCGAATAGCCTCAAGGACATGCTCTTTGGTCACTTGGCGGCCACGGATATCATTGAGAAACCCGTCGTTAGTCTCGCCAACTACAGGGTTAACAGAAAAGACATTTTCATTGCCGGGAAAGGAAAGGATGTATTCAATAACGCCTTCCGCTGCTGCTGGTACAGATAAGGTGTTGGTGAGGACAACGGGTGTTTCTAAGGTGCCGAGTTCCTCGACTTGGGTTGACCCGGTTAACTTGCCGAAGGCGTTGCCCACGGCGATACCGGCCGGCACTTTTTCTTGAAAAATATTGTGGCCATGCGGCAGAATAGCAGTTACCCCGGTGCGCACGCTATCCCCTTCGATTAAAGTAACCTGGCCAACAAGTACGCCGCTAACGTCGGTAATAGCGTTAAGTGGTCCGGGTGAAAGCACGCCGATGGTGAGACCGAACTCTCTGACCCGTGGCCGGCCATCGCCCTGATTGGAGGCGGAAATAACCGGAGCCAGGAGCAAAAGGAAAAAAAGGCTAAAAACAATCACGCCAGCGCCCGGAAGAAAGTGAGAATGATTTAAAAAAGCCATAACTAATTTATCCATTGCCCCCCACTTTATTTTTCCTGTCTTTAAATTCAATTTACTTTCCTTTAACTTAATTTAAGACTCGGATTCTAAAATATTTAACTTCAGTTTTAATGTATCAACTATAGGCCAAAATATATTCTGTTCAGCCAGCCAAGTCAAACCAGCCACCAGGTTTTGACAGCGGGAAAAGTCTCCGGCTATCATAGGGAAGAAATTTCGATGCTGTTTGAAGCTGCCTACTTGAGAGCCTACCGGGAGCATTATCTTGAGGAGCGGGTGGAGAAGGCCTGGAAAATCTTAGAGCATTGCTCTCTTTGTCCCCGACGCTGTCAAGCGAATCGTCTCCAGGGGGAAAAGGGTGTTTGTCAGGGTGGGCTTCTTCCTGAGGTTAGCTCCTACGCCCCTCATTTTGGGGAGGAAAGACCACTCGTCGGCACAGGGGGCTCAGGGACAATCTTTTTTACTCACTGCAATTTGGGCTGCCTCTTCTGTCAGAATTACGAAATCAGCCATTTGGGCGAAGGAAGGCCAGTTTCCTTCGAGCGCTTAGCGCGGATGATGGTGGAGTTGCAGCATCTAGGTTGCCTCAACATAAACTTTGTTACTCCGACCCATTTTGTCCCTCAAATTCTTAAAGCCCTGCCGTTAGCGATTGAAATGGGTCTTGAAGTTCCTTTAGTGTATAACACGGGCGGCTATGACGCTTTGGAGACCTTACAGCTTCTGGACGGCCTCGTAGACATTTACATGCCTGATTTTAAATTCGTCAGCTCTGAGGTGGCCCAATCCTTAGCTCAGGCACCTGATTATCCCGAGGTCGCCAAGGAGGCCATCCGCGAGATGCACCGTCAGGTTGGTGACTTAGTGCTGGATGAAAAAGGCCGGGCGCGCCGCGGCCTCCTGGTTCGTCATTTGGTCCTTCCGGCTGGCTTAGCAGGAACTGCCGAGGTGATGCGCTTTTTAGCTGAGGAAATTTCTAAAAACACCTATGTTAATGTCATGGACCAATACCGGCCTTGCGGCGAGGTTCAGCCGGGCTCGATGCTTGACCGCTATTTGAGACCTGAAGAATATGAGGAAGCCGTAGCTTCCGCTTTAAAGGCGGGGCTGCACCGCTTAGACCGAAAAGAAAGATGGTGCCTAATATGGTAATAAAATCTGATAGGCTGATAAAGATAAAATGAAAAAGGCGGGAGACGGCCTTTTTCTGACCTCGCCTCTGCTCAACCAGATTCCCTTTATTCTTCATGGGTTTGGCAACCGACATTGCGGCGAAAGGGAACTGCGCTCTCTTGAGCCCTGGAATAATCTGGAGCCTGTCCAGCTCCGGCAATGCCATTCAGATAGAATTCATATTATCAGCCGGAAACCAACTGCCCCGCTTGAAGGAGACGCGATGATTTCCTCCCGGCCTGGTTTGCTGCTCATTATTAAAACCGCTGATTGTTTACCTGTTTTGATGGTTGACCCGCAAAAGAAAATAATCGCCGCCGCTCACTGTGGCTGGCGGGGCACAGCCGCCCGTCTTTTGGCCAAAGTTATCCTAACCCTTGTCGATGTTTTCGATTCCAAACCTCAGGACCTAAAACTGGCTTTTGGTCCTTGCATTTCGCCGCAGTGCTACGAAGTGGGTGAAGATGTTCGCCAGGTTTTCGCCCAGGCTCGTTTTTCTCTAAATGAAGACCTTTTCCGGCCGCATCCTGAGAAGTTAGGTCATTTTCTTCTTGATTTAAGATTTGCCAACCGGACTCAGCTCTTAGCGGCAGGAGTCAAACCAGAAAACATCCAAGAAGTGGATATCTGCCCTCATTGCCACCCTGATTTTACTTCCTGGAGGCGCGACAAAAATTTGGCCGGCCGGTTGCTCAATTTCATTTCTCTTAACCCCTCCTTTTAGCGTTTTAATTTAATAATTAATTTATCCTGAGAACCATATTTCTTGCGGTGATTTGGACTTTTTAACGAGGGTTGGTTGAGCCTCTTGAGATACCTGACCTGAGATAAGTTAAAAGAAATCAGCGTTTAAAGTAAAACTCCAAGGAATTATCAAGGGCAAGAAAACGAAAAACAGCTGGATAAACAAAAAGATTTTCTTCGGGAAAAACAAAAAGAAAGGCAAAGCTAATAGCTAATAAAATTAAGCACGGCCAAAAGGAATAAATGGTGAGTGGCATTTGCTTTTTGTCCTTTTTTCTTTTATCCTTTTTCTACTATGAAAATTCCGGTAGAGAAGGTGGAGCTTCCTGGTATTCCTGTTTTTAAACGGGGGAAGGTGCGAGATGTCTTTGATTTGGGCGACAAGCTTCTCCTACTCGCCACCGACCGCATTTCCGCCTTTGATTTTGTTCTTCCTTCTTTAATTCCTGATAAAGGTAAAATTTTAACCCAGCTCTCAAAATTCTGGTTTGAGCAAACAGCTTATATCGTGCCGAACCATCTTCTTTCGACCGAGGTCGAAAGCTTCCCCCCTCCTTTGCCTCAATATAAAGATTTGTTAGAAAAGCGGTCCATGCTGGTCAAAAAAACTAAGGTTTTACCAGTGGAATGCGTTGTCCGCGGCTACGTGGCTGGTTCTGGCTGGAAAGAGTACTTAGAGACCGGAAAAATTTCGGGGATTAAGTTGCCTCCTGGTCTACGCGAGGCCGAACGCCTGCCAGCACCTATTTTTACTCCGGCGACTAAAGCGGAAGAAGGCCACGATGTCAACATTAGCTTCAAAGAAATGGAAAAAATAGTTGGCAAGGACTTGGCCAAAAGAATAAAAACAATTAGCTTAAAACTATACCAGAAAGCCTCTCTTTTTGCTCTTTCCAAAGGAATTATCATTGCTGACACCAAGTTTGAATTCGGTTTAGACGGCGAAGAACTGATGCTTATTGATGAAATCCTGACTCCAGACTCGTCCCGTTTCTGGCCTTTGGCGAGTTATGCGCCTGGCCAATCCCCACCCAGCTTAGATAAACAATTTGTCCGTGATTATCTCGAAACTACCCGCTGGGATAAACATTCGCCTCCGCCTTCTCTGCCTCTCGAAATAGTCGAACAAACCGCACGCAGATATCTGGAAATATATTCGCTGTTAACAGAAAGAAAGGAACTCTGATGCCCGGAGAAGTTGACCTTCATATTCATTCCAACCGCAGCAGCGATGGCGATTTAAGCCCCGCCGAGATTATTGGCCTGGCTAAAAAACATGGCCTAAAAGCTATTGCCATCGCCGACCACGACACAGTGGCTGCTTATCCGGAGGCCGTAGAAATTGCCGCTAAGGAGGGCGTTGAACTCATCCCCAGCTTAGAGCTGACAACCCTCTTCGACGGCCGTGAATTTCATCTGCTGCTGCCTTTCATGGATTGGACGAATGACACCTTGCTTAAGCTTACGAGACAGGTTCATTTAGCCCGGGTAGAAGAGGCCCGAGAGCGGGTTGAACGATTACAAGCGCTCGGGTTCGACCTAACCTGGGATGAAGTTTTCCGACCCGAGATGTCAAACCCGCCTCTGGGGGTAGTCATCGCTCAGATTTTGTTAAGAAAAAATTCCTCTCGACGAGACCCTCGGTTGACTAAATATTTTGAGGCTTGGAGCCTGATGCGGGCGCCCTATATTTTTTATGAAGATTTTTTCCGAGAAGGGAAGCCAGCTTATGTTCCCAAAAAAATTGCTTCTATCCTTGATGTTTTACCCCAGGTGGCCGATTTCGCGGCAGCGCCAGTTTTGGCTCATCCCGGGGCTGATTTTGAACAGGCTTCCCTTGAGGATTTGAGCCGTCTTAAAGAGCGGGGGCTGGTGGGGTTAGAAGTTTTTTCTACTTACCATGATGACGAGCAAACCGCCTATTACTTGAGTGTGGCCAAGCAGCTTGATTTAATCCCCACCGCTGGCTCTGATTTTCACGGCCGGATTAAACCGCAGGTCACCTTCGGCCAGGTTCAAAACGGCGGCTACTGGATGGTCGAGGCCCTAAAAGAAAGAAGGTTAAATAAAAAAAGATGATTCTCAACTGGGTGGACTGGGGAGTTTTAATTATTTTAATTATCACGACTATCTTAGGGTTCATTAAAGGTTTGGCTCGCCAGATAGTTTCTTTGGCGGCTCTAATTGTTGGGTTTATCCTGGCCGCCCGCTATTATGTTGCTTTGGCTCCATCCTTGCGCCCAGCTTTGGCCAATGATACTTGGTCACGTCTCGTTGCCTTTCTCCTAATCTTCTTCGCCTTTCTTTTCCTGGGCTGGATTGTGGGCTGGATTGCTTCTAAGCTGATGAAGGGGCCGCTGCGCGTTGTGGATATTATTTTTGGCGGCCTTTTTGGGTTCATCAAAGGGGCATTAATCAGTGCCGTTTTTATCTTAGCGTTGCTTCTCTTTCCGGTTAGTCAAAAAGACTTGAACCACTCGCTCTTGGCTCTCCCTTCACTTCAATTAGGCCAGGCTTTGATTCAGCTTGTTCCTAAGGAGCTGAAAGAACAATTCCGGCAGGCTTACCGGAACTTAAAGGGTGAACAGGCGCCTCGAACAAGGAGAGTCTGAAGCATGACCATCCATCAAAAATTGGAGACCGTTATCAAAGAAATGGTTGAGAAAGAGGTGCGCTATAAAGAGGCGCTCCGGGAGTTCGAAAAAATTTACCTCGAAACGGCGATGAAAAAGTACCGAGGGAACAAGACCTTGATCGCCCGGGCTCTGGGTATCCATCGCAATACTCTCCACAGCCGGGCCAAGCTGCTAAAAATTAAAAAATAATTCCCTCCCCCGATTTTTCCCTCCAGAAATCTTGACAAAAAGCCAGGACTTGATTAAAATTAGCACTCTCAAAGCTAAACTGCTAAATCCAAAAAAGGAGGTCAGTATGAAGATAGTTCCCCTGTATGACCGGGTTCTCCTCAAGAGAATTGAGGAGAAAGAGGTAAAAAAAGGTGGCATTATCATCCCTGATACGGCCAAGGAAAAGCCCCAGGAAGCGGAAGTCATCGCTGTGGGCAAAGGCCGGCTGTCAGAGGATGGCAAGGTAATTCCCCTTGAGGTCAAGGTGGGTGATAAGGTTTTAATCGGCAAGTATAGCGGCACAGAAGTCAATATCGAGGGTGTGGAGCACGTCATTGTCCGGGAAGAAGAAATCCTGGCTAAAATTGAATAAAAAAGCGAGAAAGGAGGTTTGAAGATGGCGAAACAAATTACCTTAGGTGACGAGGCCAGGCAGGCCCTTTTGCGCGGGGTTAATACTCTGAGCAATTTGGTCAAGGCCACCCTGGGCCCGCGGGGCAAAAACGTTATCCTGGAGAAAAAGTTTGGCTCTCCCTCCAGTACTAAAGACGGGGTTACGGTAGCCAAAGAGGTTGAGCTCAAAGACCCCTTAGAGAATATGGGCGCTCAGTTGGTAAAAGAAGTAGCTTCCAAGACTTCAGATGTGGCCGGCGATGGGACCACAACGGCTACTGTTCTGGCTCAGGTCATTTATTCTGAGGGTCTAAAGCACGTTACGGCTGGCGCTAACCCCATGCTCCTTAAAAAGGGAATTGACCGGGCGGTAGAAGAGGTCGTTAAGGAGCTGAAGAAGATGAGTCGAGAAGTCTCGGGCGAGATGATTGCCCAAGTTGGCGCCATTTCCGCTAATAATGATGATTCCATCGGCAAGATTATTGCCGAAGCCATGGAGAAAGTGGGCAAGGATGGCGTAATCACGGTGGAAGAAGCCAAGAGCTTGGAAACAACGCTGGAGATAGTGGAAGGAATGCAGTTTGACCGGGGTTATCTCTCGCCTTATTTCATTACTGACCCCGAACGGATGGAATGCGTCCTGGAAGACCCGCTGATCCTGCTCCATGAAAAGAAAATCAGCAACCTGAGAGAGCTTCTCCCCCTATTAGAGAACGTTGCCAAGATGGGCCGGCCCCTTTTGGTCATAGCTGAAGAGGTCGAGGGCGAAGCGCTGGCTACGCTGGTAGTGAACAAACTAAAGGGCACCCTCCTCAGCGCTGCGGTTAAAGCGCCGGGGTTTGGTGACCGCCGTAAGGCTATGCTCGAGGACATCGCCATTCTGACTGGTGGCCGGGTTATTACTGAGGATATCGGGGTCAAGCTGGAGAATGTAACTCTGGATTGGTTAGGCGAGGCGAAGAAGGTGGTTATTGATAAAGATAACACCACCATTGTGGAAGGCAAAGGAAAGACCTCTGATATTCAGGCGAGAATTAAACAGATTAGAACCCAGATTGAAGAAACCACCTCTGATTACGACCGCGAGAAACTCCAGGAAAGGCTGGCCAAGTTGGTCGGCGGTGTCGCTCTGATTAAAGTCGGGGCCGCCACGGAAACTGAATTAAAAGAGAAAAAAGCCCGCGTTGAGGACGCCATGCACGCCACCAAAGCGGCGGTCGAGGAAGGCATTGTGCCTGGCGGGGGAGTCGCCCTGCTTCGTTGTCAGAAGGTGCTGGATAATTTGAAGATTGATGGCGATATGCAGACAGGCGCGGAAATAGTCCGCCGTGCCCTCGAGGAGCCGATGCGGCAGATCGCTAACAATGCTGGCTGGGAAGGTTCGATCGTGGTCGAAAAGGTCAGGGAAATGAAGCCCGATTGGGGTTTCAATGCCTTGACTGAAAAGTATGAAGATATGATCAAATCAGGAATCATCGACCCCACCAAAGTGGTTCGGATTGCCCTGCAGAATGCGGCCAGCATTGCGGGATTAATGCTGACTACTGAGGGCCTGGTTTCCGAAATCCCGGAAGAGGAAAAACACCCTAAGTATCCCACACCGCCTTCTGACATGTATTAAAAGAAAAGACTTCTTACCGAGACTGAGCAGCCCCGGACAGAAGGCCGGGGCTGTTTTTTTTTAACCCTCTCCTATGATATAAGCAAAGAAGAAGTCTATGTTTCGGCGTTTTGACCGCTACGTACTCCAAGAAATATTTCCCCCTTTCCTTCTTGGTCTGCTTATTTATTCCTTTGTCCTTCTGATGAATCAAGTTTTTCTTTTTGCCGAGCTCCTCATTTCGAGACGGGTGGAGTTCGGCGTGGCGGGTGAACTCTTGGTTGACCTGATTCCCTCTATCCTGGCCTTTACTATTCCGATGGCGGTGGCTACGGGCGGGCTGGCGGCAATGAGTCGGCTTTCTTCTGACTGGGAAATTCTGGCCATGAAGACTCTCGGTATTAGCTTGCCTCGTCTGGCCCGGCCGGTTCTTCTGTTTGCTTTTTTTAGTTGGCTGTTGACTTCAGCCCTGACTCTTTATATCGCCCCTTATTTCAACGACCGCTGGGTTAATCTTTTGACTCAGGCGGTTCTTTCGCGAGTGCAATTTCAAATTACCCCCCGGGAATTTAACGAAACTATCCCCCACACCATGCTTTTTATTCAGGATGTCGGCTTAGATAACAGCTGGTCGAAAGTTTTTGTGTATCAAACCGCTCCCGACCAGCTTAAGGTCATCCTAAGCCGAAGAGGCCGGTTACATGTTTTTCCCGAAATTAAGCGAGCTATCTTAGAGCTGGAAGCAGGGGAGATTCATGTCATTCCCCAGCAAGAGCCTGAGCGACATAGCGTCGCCGCTTTCGAGCGCCATGAAGAGGAAGTCGACGTCGCCGCCCTCTTTCCTGAATTTAGCCGTCAAAAACGGGTGAGAGAGAAAAATATTCTTGAGCTTTGGCGGGACGCTCGACAGTTACGAGCTGCCATATCTTCCCCACCCCCGATGGTCGAGATAAAAACATTTCAAGAAAAGAAAGCTCCTCCAGTTTCCTCCGCTGCGGCCAACCTTCTTCTTGAAAGAGAGAGACAAAGAAGAGCCTGGCGTTCCCATCAAGTCGAGATCCAAAAAAGATTTTCCTTGCCCTTTGTTTGCTTTCTCTTTGCTTTTATCGGTGTTCCCTTAGGAATTTCAACCCGCCGGGGTGGTCGGACCAGCGGGTTTACTCTGAGCCTGGTTATTATTTTGATTTATTACATCCTCATTACGGGCGGCGAAAAGGCGTCCGTCGAGGGCCGACTCGCACCTTGTCTGGGGATGTGGGGTCCCAACCTGGTTTTTTTCCTTCTTAGCGTTTTCCTTTTTTGGCAGGAAGCGAAGGAGCAAAAACTCCGTCTCAGTTGGAGAAGTTTAACAACTAAATTGGCGGCGAAACGGCGGGTTTTACATCGGCCGCGAGCTGAAGCCGTGGCGCCTGCGGTTTCAACCTCTGAATCACGACGACGTCTTTTTTTTCCTGCCCTTTTAGACCGTTATTTATTGCGGCGATTTATTTTTATTTTCCTTTTAGTCTTTTTAGCACTGCTCTTGGTTTCAGTGCTGGTCACGATTTTTGAGCGTTTGGACAATATCTACGAACATAACAAACCTTTTATTTGGCTTCTGGAATATGTGGCTTATCGCCTACCAGAGTTTTTGCTTTTCATTCTTCCCTTAGCGACTCTCACGACGACCCTCCTCACTCTTGGCCTGATGGAAAAGACAAACGAAATAACCGCGGTTAAGGCCTCCGGGATTAGCCTCTACCGGATTATCCTCCCCACACTTATTCCAGCTATCTTAATCTGCAGCCTCTCATTTTATGTTCAGGAATACGTCACTCCTTTCGCTAATAGAAAAGCCGAGGAACTCTGGAATCGCATCAACGACTCACCTCCCCGGACTTTTTCGGTTCTTGACCGTCGCTGGGTGCTAAGTCAGGATGGCCGGACTATTTATCATTTTAGCTATTTTGACCCGATTGCCGAGATTTTTAATCAGCTCACTCTGTTCCGGCTTGACAGGGAAAGCTGGCGGCTTAAGGAGGTTACTCAGGCTGAAAAAGGCCGATTGAAAGACGAGGACTTAACTTTACTCAACGGCTGGCGGCGAGAATTCCAGGCCGAAAGGACCTCATCCTTTTTTAAGTTTAAAGAAATGAGCCGACATTCGGCCGAGAGGGCTTCTTATTTTGTTCAGGAATGGAAAGAACCATCCTGGATGAATTATCGCGAGCTAAAAAATTATATTCAGGAAGTGGCGGCGATGGGTTTTCCGATTCACAGGCTGAGAGTCGAACTGGATTCCAAACTTTCTTTTCCCTTGGTTAGCCTAATAATGGTGCTTTTGGGCGTCCCGTTTGCTTTCACTATGGGTCGGCGGGGTGCTTTGGTAGGAGTAGGCCTGAGTATTGTTGTCGCTATTATTTATTGGACAGCCATCGGATTTATGAAAAACCTGGGTTATGTTGAAGCTTTACCTTCTTTTTTAGCGGCCTGGGGACCAGCGCTTCTTTTTGGCTCCTTAGGACTTTTCCTTATCTCCCGACTGCGGAACTAAACTACATTTTGTATTTGCCAAAATCCTCGGGCTTTAAACTTTCCAGCCATTCCTTCAGCTTTTCTGACGTTTCCAAGTTCTCATCGAGTTTAAGGCTTTGAGCTCTTTTAATAACTTCCTCTTCGACAAAAATGGGGCATTTAGTTCTCAGGGCTAAGGCAATGGCGTCGGATGGTCGGGAATCAATGACATAGAGCTGCTCACCCTGGCGGCAATGAATAAGGGCATAAAAGGTGTTATTGCGGACGTCGTTAACGACGATTTTTTCGACATAAACCTCAAGGTGGTCCAGAATACTCTTCATCAAGTCGTGGGTCATCGGCCGAGGAGTGGGAATGTTTTCAATCGACAGAGCGATGGCGTTGGCTTCAAAAACTCCAATCCAGATGGGTAAGATACGTTCACTTAAAGGGTCTTCCAAGACAACTATCGGCATCTTAGAAATCGGGTCAACAACCAAACCTTTTATTCTGACTTCTATTTCCATCCTTTTTCTCTTATTATTATAATAAGAGCGCTGAAAGAGGTTGTCAAGGAGAGTTCGATTGCTCTTTAAAATGGTGGTGGATTTAGCGCTTTTTTATCATGAGTAGTTAACATTCTTTCGCCAAAAAACTGCTTCTTGCGGGAAAAAGAGGGGTTGTTATCCCGCCGTGCCTTAGTCCTCTTTTAAAGGTTAGAAAGAGAATAAATCTTCTTTTTATTTTGATAGGCCTTTTGGGTGCTTTTAAAATCTCATATTTTCTCGCTTTTAAAGAAATATAGCCGATATCAGCCTAATAAATTACATCCTTTTGGTGAAAGAGATAGGGAGTTCTTATTCAAGTTCAAACATAGTATGCAGAGTCATTGGGAGCAGGACCTATGAGGCGGCAATTTTAGGAGGAAGAAGCCGGGCCTGGTAGCTTCACAAGGGAAATGAAATCATTCAGAGAAAAAATAAACATCTGCGTAACTCAGTTTGAGCCAAGTCTTTGTTATACCTGAAGTTTCAAGCGATAGAGCTAAAAGAGGCTTAGCTGTCCTCCGCCGCTCGCTCCTTCTATCGCTTCGGCCGGGAAGAGGCTGATTCGGCCGTAGAAGCCGTCATGGCCAGGTTCGATATGGACTAAGCCTTTTCTCATCCTCTCCACTCCTAAGCTAACCTTGTCAGGTTGAACCCGGGACAGTTCGCTTATTGGCACTTCAGTCAGGATTCGTTGTTCATTGCCGAATTCATGAATAAAACGGAAATAAATCTCCCAGACGCTCTGACATTCTGGCGTCTTATTCAAGGCTTCGGCAATGACCTCGTTAAGAGGAATGAGGTTTTTGAAGGGAACTTTGTCTGGCGGTACCTGATTGAGGTCGCGATCGGCTAGCTCCTCCACCCGATGAAGCACCCCGATGGTCAATTTTTTCCCGCAGCGGGGGCAAAGATTATTGGTCCGTCTTGACTCCCGAGGCGATAGAACCACGTTACATTTGCGGTGTCCGTCATAATGGTATTTTCCTTCCTCGGGAAAAAACTCGATGGTGTAAAGAAAGCGGCGGGGGTCGCGGCTTTTCAGGGCCGCCACCAATCCATTGTAACTGAACTCGGTATCAAAGACATTGGCTTCTCTTCCTAACCGGGAAGGAGAGTGGGCGTCGGAGTTGGAAACAAGGGCGTAGCGGTCAAGGGCCGAAAGCCTCCAGTTCATCGGCGGGTCTGAAGAAAGGCCAGTCTCAAGGGCAAAGATAAAGGGGGTCATCTCCTCAAAACATTCTTCTATCGCCTCAAACCCCGAATTAGCGCCAAAAAGGGAAAACCAGGGTGTCCAGATGTGGGAAGGAATAACCACACAGCGAGGACAGAGTTCAGCCACCATCTTGACGAAAAGCTTGGCATCTATTCCCAGAATAGGCCGGCCATCAGCCCTGAGGTTACCTAATCCGGAAAGACGCTGATTCAGCTTCTCTACTGATTCCAAGTCAGGAGCTAGGACGAGAAGGTGGATCTTACGGACCTTGCCCCGTTTGGAATAAATGAAGCTTATCTCGGTGGAAAGAATAAAGTGCACCTCATCAGCGGAAAGCGAGACATTTTTTAAGAACCCATTGGGCGGGAGGTTAATCGACTTGAGGCGGAAGAACCCGTTGCCGCTTGGTTCGAGTTTCTGTTTGGTCAGAAAGAACCATTCAGGGTGGGTAAAGTCTCCAGAAGCGACTAAGGAAATGCCCTTGACTTTGGCCCAATAGGCCAGGTTATCAAAAGTCATCTCCTTTGATGTTGCCCGGGAAAACTTAGAATGAATATGTAAATCAGCTATGAATTTCATCAGCTTAAGAGCATAAGTTTATTGGATTCATCCCGCCTTTGCAAGGCCAGAGCCAAAATACTTTGATTTGATGTCGGCAATATTGCCTGTTTTATAATTCTCTCCGCGCTATTTTGCTTTAACCCCGAGCTTTCGAAGTTCCCAGAGAATTAAATTTAAGGATTAAAAAGAGGTATTTATTTGGTTGTATAGTAAATCAGAGAAGATTCAAACGCGCTGTTGGGCCTCGGAATATTAGATTTTAGAAGAAGTGGTTCTATAGAAATAATATAAATTTGGCTCGCTGGGCACCGAGACTAGATTTTCCGAATTAGTTTTGCGTAGTAATGACTATTGGAGTAGCCCTTCTCGGTCGACGCTGGGTCTTAAATACTATAGTACCTATTACATTTATCCCAACGCCGCTCAGAACACTTTTGTTCCTGACGTCTATAATTTCTCTTTCAATAAAGTTCTTAACCCCAGGGCGATATGTTTGGGCGTCAGGTTCAAGTTCTCAGCGGAGTCACTTTTTTCTTCCCTGATGCTTACTCCCCTCCCCGAGGGGAGGGGGTTCTTTTTTTTTAACAGCATGATAAAATAAGAGTGGATGATTTGACTTAACCTGGAGGAAGAAGGATGAAGCCGGCTATCGCTCTCATCACAATATCTCTTCTAATTTTTGGTTCCCTGGCGGCCCAGGAGCATAAGGGACAGGGGCGGCTCACGGGCTATGTTTTTGACGAACAAGGTAACCCTCTGGATGGTGTCCGGGTCAAGCTTTTTAGCCTTAAAACCCAGAGTGGATTTGAAATTGCCACCGATAAGACCGGCAAATGGGTGGCAGCCTGGATTAGAGGCGGCGGCTGGAATATCGATTTTGAGAAATTCGGTTATCTACCGCGAAAAATTTCCGTCGAAGTTCAGGAGTTTGGGCGCAACCCGGAAATAAAGATTAACCTGAAAAAGGCCGAAGGACTGGTGGTCACTGATGAATTAAAAGACCTGCTCCAGAAAGGCAACGAACTTTTCGAGCAAAAAAATTATGAGGCCGCTATCGGCGTTTATCAAGAGATTCTTCAGAAATATCCTGATGCTTATATCATTTATAAGAATATCGGCAATTGCTATTTTAACCAGGAAAAATATGAAGAGGCAGAAAGGGAATACCAGAAAATCTTAGAAAAAGACCCCCAAAACGTGGACGCCATAATCCTCATCGGCAATACTTATGCTAACCGCGGTCAAAATGATAAGGCTATGGAGTGGTACGGTAAAATCTCCTTTGAAAAAATCGAGGACCCCGTCGTTCTTTATAATTTGGGTACAAACTATTACAACAATTCTCGCTTTGAGGAAGCGCTGAAATTTTACCAAAGAGCGGTGGAACTGCAGAAGGATTTCCTCGATGGTATTTATCAACTGGGGCTTACTTATCTTACTCTTGGAAAAACAGCAGAGGCGATTCAGGCGTTTGAGGGTTATCTTAAAATTGACACTGACTCTCCCCGGGCCGAGCAGGTTAAAGGTTTTCTCGAATACCTAAAAAAGAAGTAAAAAATCGAGGAAGGAATAAAAGCACGGGGTAAAAAGGGGAAAGTTTTGGTGAAAGAACTAAGGACGGAAAACCTGGGAAAAAAGGAAGAGGAGTCGAAAAAAAGGTGAGAAGCGAGGGCCATTTTGAGGCTTAAACGGACTTGGCCATTTAGTTGTTTCCTAAGAAGAGGATTAATTTATTTACTAAGTGGAGTGCTGTGTTTTTGTTCGCGAGCCCCCCGTCTGCAGCTCGACCCGGAAAGTCAGCGATTTTATGAGTACGCCCGATTAATCATGACGGGCGAGGAGGACAAAATTTTTTCCCAGCTTACCGATGCCGCCTCACGTCAGGAATTTATCGAAGAATTCTGGGCCAAAAGAGACCCTGACCCCGAGACCGAGGAAAATGAGTTCAAGAATGAATTTTATCGTCGGATTGATTATGCCAATAAGCATTTTAGAGAAGGCGTCCCTGGCTGGAAGACAGACCGGGGCCGGATTTATATTTATATGGGGCCGCCGGATAAATTTGAGGAGTTTTTTACCCATGACGACCCCAACATCCGCGGCTCAATTCTCTGGTGGATTTATTATGACTATGAGCTGGTGGTCGAATTTGCCGACAGAAATGGAATGAGCCATTTTGAAATTAGAAACTATAGCGGCGACTTCTTTGGCGCTATGGAGAAGATGAAATTGGGCCAGATTGGCTTGACGGAGAAAGGGCTAAAAGTTCAAAAAGTAGACTTTGACCTGGCTCCGAGTGAGGCTGGTCAGGGGGTTACTGTTTCTCTTCCCTTTAAGGCTTTCCATCTGCCTTCCGCTGGGGGAGAGCTAACTGCTAACCTAATCTTTGAGTTTTTTATCTATGATAAAGAGGGCCGAAAGGTGCAACGCTTTCAGCAGGAGAGGAAGTTAAGTTTAAAGGAGGAAGACGCCGCTAAGATGAAAACAGTTGAATTTTCTTTTTCTCTCGGCGTGGATCCGGGCGACTACTACGTGGATTGCTTAATTTATGGGCAGGGAGGAACTTTTCCCAAGGTCAGGAAGATTTTTGAGATGAGCTTCGAGAAATGATTTTGCTCCCCAAGCAAACAACCTGGAAGTGCTTTTTAGGACCAAGGATAATGGCTCGAAAGAAGCCGGAGGAAAAATAATTTTTAGACCTGAATCATAAGCGAAAAAGCTCAGCTCACTTTTCTGGCGAAAGAAAATGGCCCCAAATTTTTTGGCTGGAGGTCGTGATGAAAGATAAATTAAATATAAAAAGTATAATTCTCACAATGATTATTGGTTTATTTTTTTTCTTCCCTCTTTTTGGCCAGGTCAAAGTTAAAGAGTCCGACCTGCCAGAAAAATACCGCGATTGGCTGAAGCTGGTTCAGTACATCATTTTGCCCCAGGAAAGGGAGGTATTTTTAAAATTAGAAAACGACCGTGACCGCGACTTGTTTGTCGAGGCCTTCTGGCGTCAGCGTGACCCAACGCCGGGGACGCCGGAAAATGAGTACAAAGATGAACATATGCGGCGTTTCAATCACGCCAATAAATTTTATGGTCGAAGCACAACCCGCGAGGGATGGCGCACGGATATGGGGCGGATTTATATCATTTTAGGAGAGCCGGTAAGTATCGAACGGTTTGAATCCTCCAGTTTTCTCGTTCCCTGTCAAGCCTGGTCCTATTACGGCGACCCGCGGAAAGACCTGCCGCCCCATTTTGTCCTTCTTTTTTATCAGCGCGGCGGGGTAGGGGAGTATAAGCTTTATGACCCAGTGACAGATGGGCCGGCGAGCTTGCTCATTGATAAACGAGATATCGACCCGACTAATTACGAGGAACTCTACGAAAAAATAAAAGAAATTGCTCCCACCTTAGCCGACATTGCCATTTCTATCGTTCCTGGAGAATTCAGTTATGGCTACACGCCTTCCCCCCGGAATAACATAATTCTGGCCAATATTCTGGAATCACCGAAAAAAGAAGTTAATCCTTCTTATGCTACCCATTTCTTAGATTATAAGGGCGTAGTTAGCACCGAATACCTGACAAATTATGTGGATTGCGAGTCAACTGTAGCCGTGATTCCTGACCCGGCCACGGGTCTTTCCTTTGTTCATTTGGCCATGGTACCCAAGAGCATTTCTGTCGATTACTATGAGCCTAAGGACCAGTACTATTGTCCCTTTCAGCTTAACCTGAGCCTGAGATTGAAAGACAACATAATATTCCAGTATAGCAAGGAAATTCCCTTTTATTTTTCGCAGCAGGATGCCCCTAAGGTCAAAGCCAACGGGCTCTCTATCGAGGATACTTTCCCGGTAATTGAAGGCGATTATAAATTGATTGTCTTATTGCAAAACCCGATTGCCAAGGAATTCAGCCTCTTAGAAAAAGACATTTCTATCCCGGCCGTTTCCACCTCGCGGCCTCTTCTTTTCGGCCCCTGGCTGGGTCACCGGAGTGAAAGTTATCAGGTCGGCGTTCACATCCCGTTTAAAATTCTTGACCGGAAGCTGATGGTCGACCCCAAGAATATCTTTTCCGGTCAGGACGAGGCTTTGGCGGTGATGTGCCTTTCTGAACCCCCAGATTCTCTCTGGCAGCAAGGCAGCCTTCGGGTTGAGATAAAGGGAATGCGCGAGATGAACCCCGTCGAAAAATCGTTTGTGCTCCGTCTTTCGAGCCAGCCGCGGCAACGAATCTTGGCTTTTAGCCAGCCCTTACCAGTAGCAGAACTTCCGCCTGATTATTATGAAATGAAGGTTAGGCTTCTCGACGGCGGGGGGCAGGTTCTTGAGGAAAAAACCAGCCAGTTTATCATTTCTCCCGAAAAAACCTTGCCCCACCCTATGGTTTCTACCAAGGGTCTTCCCCTGAGCAACCGCCACATTTATCATTTGATGCTGGCTCATCAGTACGAGCGCATTAACTCTTTGGAGCTGGCGGCCAGTCAATACGAAAAGGCTCTTCAGCTCAAACCTGATTACAGCGAAGCTCTTTTGGGTTATTCTCAATTTCTAATCAAAACCAAGAAATTTGACCGGGCCCTGGAAATTTTGGCTCCTCTCTCCACCGACGAGAAAGCTAAATTTGATTATTATCTCTGGAGAGGGTTGGCCTTGATGGGGCTGAGACGTTATGAAGAAGCTAAAGAAAGTCTGCTCCAAGGCAATAAAATTTATAATAGCGACGTTAGGCTGCTTAACGCCTTAGGGGAATGCTTTTTCCGGACGGGCGAAAAAACACGAGCTATTGAAGTTCTGCAAGCTTCTCTCCGTCTTAACCCTAACCAGGAAGCGGTAAAAAAGCTGCTTCAGGAAGTGGAAAAAAAATAAAGCCTCTAATCAAGTGAAAACTTTTTGCTGACCAGAGATTATTTTAAATTGGGAAGAGCTAAGAAAGAAAACGGGGCTACTTTAAGAAGTAGCCCCCTCTTTTATCAGCGCACTTCAAAATTGACTGTTTTAGTCAAGGTTTTGCCAGAAACTTTATCCTGAATCTGGATTCCTAAGGTGTATTTTCCTTCAGGCAGGTCTCTAGTTTCCTGCCGTTGCTCCTCACCTTGCTTGATGATTACAGTTTGTTTCAGCGGCAATGGCTGGCTGACCAGCGGAGCATCGTAGATTTGAGGTACCCAGCGAATGGCCAATTCCTCATCCTTTTTGACTTCATAGTTAATCTCAAGATTATATTTTTGTTCGGCCGAAGGCTGGGCGCCAAGGATGAAGAAGAAGATATCCAGGTTTTCGCCGACAGCAAAAACTCGTTCGCTGTTGGGGACGATTTTAAGAACCGAATAAGTGAAATAATCTTTGTGTAAAGTGGTCCGCATTTCTGGGGCGTCCATGCGGTCGATTGATTTAACGAAGAAAACAGGCGTGGTGTCCATGGATTCTGTGAAGGTAGCCGGGTCAGGCAGGGTGAATTCATAATATTGAACGCCAATTCTTTTCAGGTCCAGAGAGGTCAAGGCTATCCCGAGGAGATAATGGCCGGCGGGCAAAGGATAGCCAAAAGTGTAATAGTCTTCCTTCTCTAAATTAAGGGAGGCTTCATCGACTAGTAGATTGCAAGGCATGTACACTTCTCGGAAAAGTTTGGGCTGGTCGCCTTCCAGGGCGTTAAACATTAAGAAAATATTAAAGGTGGCCTGGAGTTGAGGCCTGGGAGCTGCCTGCGCCTGGGTCTCCTGGCTGGCGGCCCCCTCTTTTTCCACCGGACTGGCTGAGCCAGCCGGACGATAACCTAAATCGGCGTTTCTTATTTTCAGGAAAAAGACGCTGTGGAGTCCATCTCGAGCGGGGAGATAAAGGTTATGGTCAACAGTAAAAGGAATATCCAGGCGAGGTTGCCGGGTAGCCATTCCCTCTAACATTACCTTTTTGACTTCATCCGGAATATAAATCGGTGCCCCCTTGGGCTGCTGAGGCTGGTTTTTTTGTCTCTGCAAATAAGGGGAGGCGGACAAAGTAGAGATAAAGACAGCAATGACTACCAAAACCAGCAGCCAAGGGGTAAGCAATGGTTTGATTTTCATTTTTCCTCCTAAAAAATCCTCAGAAAAATTATTTTAGCAATTTTTATGCCAACTCTTAGTATTTTTTTTCAGGCCACGTCGCCCTTATTGTAAAAAAAATTAACAACTTCCTTAGCCATTCTTAACATAACTTGCTTAATATACCAGAGCAACAGGACAAAAACAATAACTCGTTTAGGTGGCAACGAGGCCGTCCTTCAGGAAAACAAAACTTCTCAAGAAAAGGTCGTTTAAATATAAATTACACCCGAAAAGGTGATTCCTTAGGGCTTACGGTTTAGGTTTGGCCTTGGGCCTTTTTTTTGATAGGAAGCCACCGCTCGCAGGTGTTCTTGGTAAGTGACGCTGAATTGATGGTAACCGTTGCCCCGGGAGACAAAATAAAGGAAATTCACCGCCGCGGGATAAAGCGCCGCTTGTAAGGATTCTCGACCAGGATTACAGATAGGTCCTGGCGGCAGGCCCGGATGGAGATAAGTATTATAGGGAGAGGGGAATTTTAGGTCCTCTTGAAGGAGTTTGTTTTTCTTCTGGCCGGCTCGCGCCAGGGCATAAAGAACAGTCGGGTCACAATCGAGTTTCATCCCTCGTTTTAAACGATTATGAAAGACAGCGGCTATGAGCGGCCTTTCCTCAGGAATGCCCGTTTCTTTTTCAATCAAGGAAGCTAAGGTGACAACTTCTCTTATGGTTAGGCCCAGCTCCTTAGCTCTCTCTTTCCATTCAGGGGAAAAGGTTAGGCGAAATCCGTCTATCATCGCCTTTAAAGCTTTTTGCGGCTCGATACCTTTGGGGAAATAATAAGTTTCGGGGAAAAGATAACCCTCCAAATCTTTAGCCTCCGGGTCTAAATCGCTAATCAAACCAGGGTCACGGATTGCCTGCCAGCATTCGGCTTCCCTTTGGCTAAGCAAGGCGAGCGACTCCGCTATTTCCGAGGCGGTCATCCCTTCGCGGATAGTGAGCGGATGCAGCCAGACCTGTCCCTTAATCATCTTGAGCCAAAGGGATTTAAGCGTTTCGGTCGTTGCGAGCCGATACTCGCCAGCTTGTAAATAGGCTGGCGCAAAATAGAGCTGAAAAAAAGCCGCCGAAATACGCGGTTGGAGCCTTAGTTTTTTTTGGTTTAATTCTTGATGGATTTGATGAAAACTCATTCCCTTTTCGATTTCCAGGGAATTATTATCAGCCGCAATGGAGAGGGGCTGGTATATTTCCTTTACTGCCAACCAAGTTCCCAAGAGGATAAAAATTAAACCCAACTCCAGTAGGAAACGCCATGTCCTAATTACCAGATTCATCCAGTCTCTTCCTTTCGAGATAGCTTTCGAGGATCAAGACAGCAGCGATCGTATGTTCTATTTTTTTGCCCTTGGCGGCGGGTATATTTTGCTCCTGCATCAGGTTTTGCGCTTGCTTAGTAGTGAGGCGCTCATCCCAAAGGACAACAGGCAAAGAGAAATTTTTTTCTAACCAGGAAGCGAACTCCTGGGCTCGTCGGGCTTGGTTGCCTGATTCCCCGTTCATTTGTAACGGCCAGCCGACAATTATTTGACCGATATCGTGTTTAGCTACAAGCTGGGCGAAAAAAAGGCGGTTCTCCTCCTCTGTACTGAGACAGTGACTTCCTAAGGGCTGGGCAGTTATCTGGAGGGGGTCGCTTAGCGCTAAGCCCAACCATTTTTCGCCGTAGTCAATGGCTAAGATTCTCATTTAAGGTCGGGGGTTAGGCAACGCTTTTTCTTTTCGTGTCTTTCAAAGGCAAGGGAAATGAGCTCGTCGAGGAGCTCGGAGAAGGGCAAACCGCTGACCTCCCACAGTTTGGGGTACATACTGATTTCTGTGAAGCCGGGAATGGTGTTAACTTCGTTGACATAAAAGGCTTCTTGGCGGCGCTCAAAAAAAAGGTCCACCCGAGCCATCCCTGAACAATCAATAGCCTTGTAAGCTTCGATAGCTAAGTGCTGAACCTCGATTATTTGTTGAGATGATAAGTCGGCGGGGATTTTAAACTCAGTTTTACCTTCCAGATATTTATCTTGATAATCATAAAATTCTCGGAAAGGGATAACTTCTCCCGGAAGCGACGCTCGAGGCTGGTCATTTCCCAGGACGCTGCATTCAATTTCTCGAGCCGAGATGCCTTCTTCCACCAGGATTTTACGGTCATAGCTGAAGGCCAACTCTAAGGCTGGTTTTAATTCAGCCCAAGTCTTGACCTTAGTAACACCAACGCTCGAGCCTAAATTAGCTGGTTTGATAAAAAGGGGCAAGGGCAGGCTGGCGCGGGTCTCGGCGATAATTTCCTCTGGTCGCTCGAGCCAATCCGCTTCCATAAAGCTGAGAAAGCGCACCAGCGGGAGCTGGCGAGCGGCAAAAGCCGCTTTCATCGCCACCTTATCCATTCCCAAAGCCGAGGCCAAAACACCTGGGCCAACATAAGGGACTCCCGCAAGCTCCAGCATTCCCTGGATAGTGCCGTCTTCGCCGTAGGGGCCATGAAGAATAGGGAAATAAACATCGGCCTCGAGGGAGGAAAAATTCGCGCCTTGGTCCCAGGGAAGCAAGGACAAGGCGCCCCCCTTTTCTAACTCCTGCAGAGGAAGAAGGGGAGAGGGGACTATTTTCCAACCGCCCTGGCGAGGGAGATACAGAGAGAATACTTCATATTTTTCCCGGTTTAAATGACGATAGATGGCGGAGGCGGAAAGAAGCGAAATCTCATGCTCGGCTGAACGGCCACCAAAAAGCAGAGCTATTTTTATCTTTTTATTTTTGGCTAACATGAGATTTTTATTGTAGGAAAAGCGACAGAAAAAGTCTATGATTGGAACTCTAAGCGTAAAATGGTGTTAAGGTTGACCTAAGCTAATGACTCAGAGCGCTTCCCGGAAGCTCTTACTGGGGTTGAATTTAATTCTTTTTTTCTTAGGAATAGCCACTTCTTGACCTGTTTTAGGATTTCTTCCTTTCCGCGGATTACGCACCTTGACTTCAAAGCTACCAAACCCGGAAAGGGTGACCCTTTCCCCCCTTTTTAGCGCCGCTTTAATCCCCTCAATCATCGCGTTAACAGCTTTGGTGGCCTGAATAGTCGTAATCTCAGCCTCTTTCATCAACCTCAGAGTTAGGTCTTTTCGATTCATGAAAGGACACCTCCTTTAAGGCAATGGCGATTTTTGGTTCCGATGGCGTTATGTTATGAAATCAAAGAGAGTTCTGTCAAGTCCAGCGACTAAATAAGTGGTTTGGATTCTTGTTGACAGGCAAAATGAAAAGCGTTTATAATAAGCCCAATATTGCCAAAATAGGCAAAAGGAGTGAGCATGAAACAATCACTCAGTTTAAGCCGCGGGGGATTTTTAGTCTTTTTGGGTTTAGCTGTTGGCCTGGTTGGTTTGGCCCTGGCTCAGACTCAACAGTATCAGATTGAGAAAGCGAAGATTTTCCAGGAAACGTATCCTGTGATTACTGAATCTGACCTTTACTGTTCTTATTTTGTTCTTGAAGGCAAACCTCCTGACCTACGGGTGGTTGGAGCCGAGCGTCAAGAAGAAAAGATTCTGCTCAGTGACGACGACGTGGTTTATATAAATAAGGGCAAAAGTGACGGGCTGGAAATAGGGCAACTCTTTTTTTTGGTGGAAGTTTTAGGCAAGGCAAGGGATTTTGGTTATCTTGCCTGCAAGCGAGGCCGAGTCAGGTTAATCAGTTGTGAAGAGACCGTGAGTGTCGGGAGAATCGAGAAATCCTGCGGCCACGTCACTGTCGGCAATTTTCTTTTTCCCTACGAGGAAAAAGAGGGGCTTCTGGGCCGGGATTTGGGGTTTGAACCTTACGCTTCGCCTGGCCGCGGCCCCATAGGCCACATTATCTTCCAGGAAAATGATTTTGTTCAGGTAGCAGCTGGCCACTGGGCGATTGTCGACCTCGGTCGGGAACAGGGAATAGAAGTGGGACAACAACTAACGGTTTACAGGCGGGCTAATCCTAAAGCCCCTCGGGAGGCGATAGCCAACGTCATCGTCATCGACGCCGGCCAAAAGACCGCCACCGTCAAAATTCTTTCGGCCAAAGAGGCCATCTTTAAAGGCTACGAAATCCAGGCCAAGTAACTCTCTGCCGCTCTTTATCCGGCCACTTTCGTTGACAGCTTAAGTTATTTTTGATATCTATAATTCGGTTAATCCTTGAGCGGGCGTAGTTCAGTGGTAGAACGTCTGCTTGCCAAGCAGAAGGTCGTGGGTTCAAGCCCCATCGCCCGCTCCATTTTAGGTAATGATTAATTTTGAAAAGATATTTATGGCGCGGTACCCAAGCGGCTAAGGGAGAGGTCTGCAAAACCTCGATTCGTCGGTTCGAGTCCGACCCGCGCCTCCATTCTTTTGGCTTCAGTTTGTAACCTAAATAATCCCAGAAATAAATGGGGTCTCTTCTCTTTCCCGGGCAGGTTATAAGACTAAGTCCAGCGTGGCGGGATAGGCCACGGAAGGCTTAGCCTGCCCCATCCACTTTCGAGGGATTTCTTGAACCATCCTAAAAATTGCGGTGTTTCCAGAACTTTTTTGTCATATGTATATATATATTTGGCGTTTTTTTTGCCTCAAAGAACTCTTCTATCTGGGGAAAAGCGAGGCTTTCTAAAGCCTTACCTTAGCCTCTTTAAAGGTGAGGGTGATAATAAATCGTGTTTCTAATTTAAAATACGTTTATGGCCCGGTTAAAATTTCATATTTCCTTGTTTTTTAGGGAAATACAGCAGCCACGAGCTTAATAAATTGCCACCTTTTGGCGAAAGAGCCAGGGACCTTTGACTGCCGAGGTGTCTAAACCCAAACTGGACAAAAGCTAAGGTTAAAAGGGGGCTAAAGACTGCATTGCTAACTTTATGATCAGGGAGGCGAGTTCCGTCGGCGCCCAGGAGATGCTAAGAATCAAGGCGCCGGAAACCTGATAAGAAGCAGGCCATTCCGCAGGGTTTATTGCTTAGCCTCTGCAAGAAGGAAGAGAACCAATAAAATTTGGTTGACTATTGGTAGAAGAAAGAGTATAAAAAGAAAAATCTTCTTGAGGAGGAAACAAAATGGACCTGATGGCTCGGGCGCAGGGCATTATATTAAAACCAAAAGAAGAGTGGGCTAAAATCAAGGATGAGCCTACGGATATTCGCACTTTATTTACTTCCTATGCGGCTATCTTGGCCGCTATCCCGGCAATTGCTCATTTTATCGGGATGGGTTTTATTGGCCAGCGGATTCCGTTTATTGGCTGGCATCGTTTTGGCTTGGGAACCGCCCTCCTTTACGCTGTTATCGCTTACCTTTTTTCGCTGGCCGCGGTAGCTATTACTGGTTTTGTTATTAACGCGTTAGCTCCCACCTTTTCCTCTCAGCCTAATCTTGGACAGGCGATGAAAATTGCTGTTTTTTCTTATACGCCGGCTTGGGTTGCGGGTGTGCTCTATATAATTCCGGCACTTTCCCCTTTAGTAATATTGGCCAGCCTTTACGGTTTATATCTGTTGTATCTTGGCATAGCCACACCTTTGATGGGTACGCCCAAAGAAAAGGTTATGGGCTATTTCATTGTTAGTATCGTCGTCGCCTTTGTTATTTCTGTCGTTTTTGGAGTGATTCTGTCAGCTATTTTTGCGGTCAGAAGCGTGGCTTGAAGCCTCTACCTCTTTCACTATTCGCTGAAAAGCCTCCCGCGGTGACTCCGCCGCGGTAATCGGTCGACCAATAACGAGGTAATCAGCCCCCAACGAGACGGCTTCCACAGGCGTAAGGATTCTCTGTTGGTCTTGAGCGGCCGCCCAAGTCGGTCTTATTCCAGGAGTGACTAAGAGCCAGTCTCGCCCCATTTCTGCGCGCAAGAGAGAAATCTCCCGAGCCGAGCATACTGTGCCATCAAGGCCACTCTCCCGAGCTAAGAGGCTTAGCCTGAGAACTTGCGCCTCGACTCCCTCTTTCCAACCAATTTCCTTCGCCTGTTGGTCATTCAAGCTCGTGAGGACAGTGACGGCGACAAGCTTGGGAGGAGAGGTCTGGAGCCGATTAGCTTCCTCTTTGGCGGCTTCTGCGCCCCGGCGCAACATCTCTTTTCCGCCAGAGGCATGCAAGGTTAACAGAGAAACACCATGACGGACCGCAGCCCGCACCGCTCCGGCCACAGTGTTTGGAATATCATGGAGCTTCAGGTCGAGGAAAACCCGATGACCCAAATTGCGAATTTCCTCCACCAGGAAGGGCCCGCAGGCAGTAAATAGCTCCAAGCCTATTTTAAACCATTGAACTTCCGGTAGTTCGTTGACAAGCCGCAGTGCCTTTTCTTTAGTGGCTACGTCCAAAGCAACAATAATCCTTTTGGCAGCGGCGCCGAAGGCTAATTCCATGGTTCCTATCCTTTGATGGTTTTAATTTTCCTTTTATCTTTTTGCTATTCTAAAATAAGTCCGCCGGTCAAATCACTGATTCTTTCTACTTGATGAGAGACACAATAGCCCCGGATTTCGTTAATAATTCGAATGGTCGCTTGAGGGTCAATAAGGGTGGCGGTACCCACTTGGACGGCTTTGGCCCCGACCAATAAAAATTCAACGGCATCTCGACCGCTCATAATTCCCCCACCGCCGATAACCGGAATTCTCAACCGCTGGGCCACCTGAAAGACCAAGCGCAGCGCGATAGGTTTAATGGCCGGGCCGCTTAAACCGCCGAAAATATTAGCTAAGCGCGGCCGCCGCGTTTCCGGGTCAACAGCCATGGCAAGAAAAGTATTGGTAAGCGAGACTGCCTCGCTACCGGCTTCTTCGGCCGCTAAGGCTATGGACACGATGTCGGTTACGTTGGGCGAGAGTTTGGTAATAATTGGTTTCTGACTCACTCTTTTAGCTAACTTAACAACGTTATAAGTGGCCTCCGCGGAAAGGGCCGGGCAAAGGCCATTCTGTTTGACGTTGGGACAAGAGATGTTTAGCTCGTAAGCCGCAATAATTTTTTCGGGGTTAAGACGCTCAATGACGGCGGCATATTCTTCCTCCGTCTCGCCGCAGACATTGACAATCAACGGCGTCTGGTATTTTTGCAGGCGAGGCACGACCGAAAGGATAAATGCCTCGACGCCGATTCCTTGGAGGCCAATAGCGTTAATCAAACCACTCGGAGCTTCAGCCAGACGCGGCGGAGGATTACCGCGTCGGGGATGAAGATATAGGCCTTTAACCACATAAGCTCCCAGAGCTTCCAGGTCTAAATAGGGTTCCATTTCGAGGCCATAGCCAAAAGTGCCGCTGGCCGCAATGACTGGGTTGCGTAGCCGCAGGAAACCCAGGTCACAAGTAAGGTCAGTCATGACTTTTTCTCCCAGACGATAACTTCGCTGGAAAAGATTGGTCCCTCTTGGCAAATCCGAGTGAATTCAACCCCTGAGGGGCGTTGAATTGGCCAGACGCAGCCATAGCAAACTCCAAAGCCGCAGCCCATCTGCGCTTCCAAGGAAAACTCTGCTGGCAATTGATAGGCTTTATTCATTTCGGCTATTCGGTGCATCATGCTTTCGGGGCCGCAGACGTAAAGCCGGCCGGGCTTTAATTTAGGTAATTCTTCTGCTAACAATTCAGTAACCAGCCCTTTAAACCCGAGGCTTCCGTCTTCCGTCGTCAGGCGAAGTTCAAAACCCGCCGCTATGAGTTCTTGAGCTAAGGGCAAGTCATGGCGGGTTTTTCCTCCATAAAATATTATTACCTTCTGTTCTAATTTTCTTAACTCCTGGGCCAAAAAACGAAGCGGAGCAATGCCCCGCCCTCCGCCGACGAGGATTAAGGCCGCGGCTACCGGCTCTGGCAGCAAACTGAAACCATTTCCTAAGGGGCCAAGCAGGTCAACCTCGTCTCCGGGTTCTTTTTGGGCTAAAAGAGCTGTTCCTTGGCCGCTAACTTTAAAAAAGATTTTTACTCTCTCCCCGTCACAGTCGTGCAGGCTAAAAGGACGGCGGAGCAAAGGGTCATAATTAGAGCTGATGCGGGCCATAACAAACTGACCGGGTCGAGCCTTAGAGGCAATAGCCGGCGCAAAAACAGTCAAGCGATGATAATCCCCCCAGGTTTCCCGTTCCACGATTTGGCCTGGCTTCTCTAATAAGCCCATCGCTTTGATTTAACCCAAGGCTACCATTTTAGCCATGGTTTGACAAGGAGTCAGCCTCAAAAGGACCGATTTTTGATTTCTTTTTTAGAATTTTAGATAATGTAAGAGCTTAATATTCATCTTAAGGAGTCATAATTAATGAGAATTTCGCAGCGAGGGAGGACAATCCAGGCTTCGCCCATAAGAAAATTCAAGCCCTATGCAGACCAAGCAATGGCTCAGGGCATAAAAGTCTATTTTCTGAACATCGGCGACCCTGATGTGCCCACTCCTAAGGCGGTGGCTGAGGCCTTTCATGCTTATAATGACGAAGTCCTTAATTACGGTCCGGCCCAGGGATTTTTAGACCTGAGACAGGCTATCGCCGAGTATTTTTGTTCTTACGGTCTCAGCCTTGAGGCGGATAACGTAATCATCACGGTGGGTGGTTCAGAGGCCGTTCACTTCGCTTTCTGCGTGGTGGCCGACCCGGGCGAAGAGATTATTATCCCTGAACCGTTCTATACTAATTACAACGGGTTTGCCTCTTATGCGGCCTTAAAAATTACACCTCTAACCCTGCGGGCTGAGGAGGGCTATCATTTACCAGCGAGCCCGCAGATTGAAGCACTCATAACTCCCAAGACCAGAGCCATTGTCCTTTGTTCTCCCAATAACCCAACGGGCACTGTTTACAGCCAAAAGGAGTTAGAAGAGGTTGTATCGCTGGCGAAAAAGTACGACCTCTTCTTGATCGCCGATGAGGTTTACAAGGAGTTTATCTACGACGGCCTTAAGCATATCAGCCTCCTCGAGTTTGAGGAAGTTAAAGACAGGGTCATCGTCGCCGACAGTGTCTCGAAGCGTTTCAGTTGTTGTGGGGCTCGGATTGGGGCCGTAATTACTCGCAACGAAGCGGTCTATCAAGCTTTGCTCCGCTTCGCCCAAGCTCGATTGTGTCCGCCGACGGTGGAACAAAGGGCAGCCTTGGCCGCTTATCGGTTGGGAAGAGGCTATTTTGAGCCGATAAGGGAAGAATATCAGAAGCGCCGCGACATTCTCTATGAAGGACTGAAGAAAATTCCGGGCGTAGTGCTTCATAAACCTCAAGGGGCTTTTTATATCAATGTGAAGCTGCCGATTGATGATAGCGATAATTTTGTCCGCTGGTTACTCACCGAGTTTCGGGTAAATGGAGAAACCGTGATGGTGGCTCCGGGTTCCGGCTTTTATGCCACTGAGGGACGAGGCAAGGATGAAGTTCGTTTGGCTTATGTCTTGAAGGAAAAAGATTTAAAGCGAGCTCTGGAACTTTTTCAATTAGCTTTAGAGCGCTACCCCGGCCGTCTTTGCTGATTTTTCCTCTTTTATTTTTCGGGTAACTCATAATCAATTAATTCTAATCAAATTTCCACCAGGTTTATTGAATTTTAATGGCTAAAAAGCTATAGTTAGTTGTTTATTCTCGATGCGAGGAGTCATTCCATGAGTCCTAAGTACGTTTACTTCTTTGGCCCTGGCGTGGCTGAGGGCAACAAGAACATGAAGGATTTATTAGGCGGCAAAGGAGCCAACTTAGCCGAAATGGCCGGTATTGGCCTGCCCGTACCGGCCGGTTTTACGATTAGCACGGAAGTTTGCAGTCTTTTTCTTAACTCGGGAGGCAGTTTGCCCGAAGCGGTCGAGGCCGAAATCCTGGCTAACCTTAAAAGACTGGAAGAAGCTGCGGGGCAAAAATTTGGCGCCCCTGATAACCCGCTTTTGGTTTCAGTGCGGTCTGGGGCCAAATTCTCCATGCCGGGGATGATGGATACCGTGCTTAATCTGGGTTTAAATCAGCAGACCGTCGAAGGCTTGGCCCGCAAAACTAATAACCGGCGGTTTGCCTTAGATTGTTACCGCCGATTGATTCATATGTTTGGGGATGTGGTTCTGGGGATTCCTAAGAGAAATTTTGAAGAAATTCTCCGAACCAAGAAAGAAGCTTTCGGCGTTTCCAATGACGCTGACCTGGAAGCAGGGATGCTGGAAGAGGTAATAGCGGCTTATCTGGAATTAGTTCAAAAAGAAAAAGGCGCAGCCTTTCCCCAAGATGTTATGGCTCAGCTCAAGTTGGCCATAGCGGCTGTTTTTAAGTCTTGGAATAACCCCCGAGCCATAACCTATCGCCGACTCAATCATATTCCAGAAAACTTAGGCACGGCGGTTAATATTCAGCAGATGGTCTTTGGGAATTTTGGGCCCAAGTCAGCCACGGGCGTCGGCTTCACTCGCAACCCGGCGACAGGCGAGAAAGAACTTTATGGCGAATACTTGATTAATGCTCAAGGTGAAGATGTGGTGGCCGGGACCCGCACTCCCTCGCCGCTTAAAAACTTGGCCTTTGAGATGCCAGAAGTATTTGCCCAATTAAGGGAGATTACTGAAAGACTGGAGCAACATTATAAAGACGTTCAGGATTTTGAGTTTACCATCCAGGAAGGCCGTCTCTATATGCTGCAAACTCGTAACGGAAAAAGGACCGGGATGGCCGCAGTGAAAATAGCTGTTGACCTGGTGGAAGAAGGAATTTGCTCTCCCGAAGAAGCCTTGCTTAAGGTGGAGCCTGAGGCTTTAAACCAGCTCCTTCATCCAGTTTTTGATTTAGAAGAAAAGGCGAAGCATTCTCTTTTGGCCACAGGATTGGCGGCTTCGCCAGGCGCGGCCTCGGGGCAAATTGTTTTCACCGCCGAAGAAGCGGTGGAATGGAAAAATAGAGGAGAGAGAGTTCTGTTGGTGCGGTCGGAAACTTCACCCGACGATATTCACGGAATGAGCGCGGCGGAAGGGATTCTAACGGCCACGGGCGGGATGACTTCCCATGCGGCGGTCGTGGGACGCCAGATGGGTAAACCAGCTGTCGTTGGCTGCGGCGCTCTAAGAATAGAAGAAGAAACAAAGACAGTTACGGTTGGCCGAAGAATTTTTAGGGAGGGGGATTGGCTGTCAATTGACGGCAGCAGCGGCGAAGTTTTTGAGGGCGGGATGACAACTCGTCCTTCGGAAATAATCCAGGTAGTTAAGGGCGAAAAAAAACCCGAGGAGTCAACGATTTATCGCTATTTTTCCCTTCTCTTAACCTGGGCTGACCAATTCCGACGCCTTGGGGTGCGGGCCAACGCTGATACTCCCGCCGACGCTCGGGTGGCCTTTGCCTTTGGCGCTGAAGGAATTGGGTTAGCCAGAACTGAGCACATGTTTTTTGGCGAAGAAAGGCTGCCTTATATCAAAGAAATGATTCTGGCTCAAAATGAAGATGAGAGACGCCGGGCTTTAGATAAACTGCTTCCTTTCCAAAAAAAGGATTTCATCGAATTTTTCCGGGCGATGCAGGGTCATCCTGTAACCATCAGAACCATCGACCCACCGCTCCATGAATTTTTGCCCCGGCGGGAAGACCTGATGGTGGAATTAGCTGAACTTAAAGCGAAAAAGAGCCGGAATAAAAAGAAGATGGAGGAATTAACGAAACTATTAGAGCGGGTCAACCAGCTTTCTGAATTTAACCCGATGTTAGGGCATCGCGGTTGCCGCCTCGGGATTACCTATCCGGAAATCATTGAAATGCAAGCCAGGGCTATTTTTGAAGCGGCCTGCCAGTTGACCAAGGAAGGAGAAAAGGTCGTTCCAGAGATTATGGTTCCTTTAGTTGGTGCCCTAACTGAGCTGAGTAATCAAAAGCGGATTGTTGACCGAATTGCCCAAGAAGTGATGGCGAAGTATGGCGTTGAGATTAATTATTCTGTGGGTACAATGATTGAGATTCCGCGAGCTGCTCTAACGGCTGACGAAATAGCTACTGAAGCTGAGTTTTTCTCCTTCGGCACTAATGACTTAACTCAGACTACGTATGGGATTTCTCGTGATGACAGCGCTAAATTCCTTAATTATTATTTAGTCCATGGTATCTGGGCTGACGACCCCTTTGAAACCCTCGATACTAAGGGCGTTGGCGAATTGATGCGGATTGCGGTAGAAAAAGGAAGAAAAGTAAGACCAGAGCTCAAGGTTGGTATTTGTGGTGTCCATGGCGGCGACCCTCGCTCTATCTTCTTCTGCCATCAGGTCGGCCTAAATTATGTTAGCTGTTCCGCCTACCAGATACCGATTGCTCGGCTGGCGGCAGCGCAGGTGAATATAGGCCGCCACGAAGGCGAAGCCGATTGAAAATTATTGCCCGTTAAGAAAATTTGAGAGGTGGCAAATAATAAAAAAACTTCTCTTTAAGCGAGTATCAAGGATTCCTTCCTACTTAAGATGAACGCCCTTCTTCAAGTTTATCGGCAAGAGGACGGCGGCCTAAATAAAGCACATAATTGAGAGCAGCTGTTTGCTCGCAACCTGATTGGGTATAGGCGGCTAAACGGTCGAGAGAAAAACTTCCGGGTTAGAGAAACGAGGCCTCGGGGGTAATTTCACTTTTCAAACCCAGCACTGACCTCCGGCCATCAAGGGATGCATCTGGCAGAAGAGACGTTGGTCGCCAGATTTCAGCAAAATGCTACTTTCCTTCACCGGCTCTTCCTGTATTCCCTGCCGATTGCTCGGGCAATATGTCTGTAGCTGAAGAAGGAATTTTCCCTTGGCAAGCCGCGCTGTTTTCTGTTATCTTGATAGACCAAGCGTATGGCCTGGTTTGACCTTTTGCGGCGGCCCTATCCGTTGAAATATGTCTTCAGCGATGAATACTGGATGGTCGATATCGGCCAACATGTTTTTCCGATAAAAAAATACCGCCTTCTTTATGAAAAATTATTAGAAATGGGCGTGAGAAAGGCCGAGTTTTTCACGCCTTTGCCGGCCCGGGACGAGGATGTTCTCTTGGTTCATACCCCAAAATATGTGCAGAAATTAAAAACCGGAAGCCTAAGTCGCGGCGAGCTGATGGCTTTGGAACTTCCCTTTTCTCCTGAGCTCGTTCGTTTTGCCTGGCTCACGTGTGGCGGAACTATTTTGGCGGCCAATTTGGCTTTAGAAAATGGCTTGGCCGTTCATTTAGGAGGCGGCTTTCACCATGCCTTTCCAGACCACGGAGAAGGCTTTTGTGTCCTAAATGATGTGGCCGTGGCTGCCGAAAAAATGAGGCAGGAAAGGAGACTGTCGCGGATGATGGTGGTAGATTGCGATGTTCATCACGGCAACGGGACAGCCTATATTTTCAGCCAAAAAGATTATGTTTTTACTTTTTCCATCCATCAGATGGACCTCTATCCGGCTGAAAAGCCGCCCAGTAGGGTTGATATTGAACTCTGGTCCGGAGATAGAGATGAGGAATATCTGGCAGCTCTGAAATCTCATTTCCCCAAACTTTATCGCCAATTCCGGCCGGCTCTCGTCTTTTATTTAGCCGGGGCTGACCCCTTTGAAAAGGACCAGCTCGGCGGGTTGAAAATAACTAAGGAAGGATTGAGAGAAAGAGACTTAATTATTATTAAAGAGGCCAGGCGTTTGGGCATTCCAGTAGTCATTCTGTTGGCTGGTGGCTATGCTTTTGAGATAAAAGACACAGTTTCTATCCATCTTAATACTATTAAAGTAGCTCAAGCGGTGGAAAGGCGGTTGAACTGGCAGCACATATTCTGGCCTTCAGGGGATTAGAGGTTTTGTTTCTCAGCTTGCCTTGTCTCTTGGTCTAACCAGCGGAGATATTTCTCCGAGCCCAAGGCCACAGAAAGAGCCAGAACTTCAGGCACTGAATAGGGGTGGATTTCTTTGAGCCTTTTTTCCAACTCCGGATAAAGGCTTTCCTTGGTTTTAATAAAAAGTATCAACTCCCGCTCTTCTGAGATGTCTCCCTCCCACCAATAAAAGGACTGACAAGGACTGGAAACGGTCACGCAAGCCGCTAACCGCTCCTCGACGAGCTGGCGGGCAATTTGGGAAGCTGCGGCTTCATCAGAAACCGTCGTTAGGACCAATAAGTATTCGGCCATTTCTAACTCCTCTCGTCTTTTTTTTGCTTCTCTTCCATCATTTAATCAAATTATTCGCTAAGTCCGCAATGTTATTTGAAATATGGCTATTTTTTAGGAGTGGGCCCTCTTACTTAAAATAAGGCTCATCTCTAAATCCGTTAGGGAAAACTTGACCTGGGAAAATGGAGAAATATGGGATTAGTTTTTCTTTTTATCAGAATTAGCGATAATCCTCCCCTTCAGCTGGATATCCTATTATTCTCGCTCTGATATTCTGGCTTTGAATTTCACGCTTATTCCGAGGCAATCCTATAATCACTCAATCAAGCAGTCACTTTTTTGGCCACTGACCTGGAAATGACCCAAAAATAAAAAAACGGGGATAGAGCGCTTAAGAAAGTTCAATCCTGAAGGAAAACGTGGGCTAAGACTTTGGCATCACCCATCATGTTTTCAATCCGGCAATATTCGTTGGGCTGATGAGCCGTTTCGTCAATCCGGCTCCAGCAGGCGGCTTCAAACCCAGCCCGCCGGAAAAAGGCAGCTACTGTTCCCCCACCAATACCTCGGGGGGAAGCCTTTTTCCGGTAAATTTCCCACACCGCCTTTTTTAAAGCCTGAACCACTGCTGCCCGGGGAGAGGTGGGGGGAGCGGCGGGCGCCTTTTGCTGTATTTCCACTTGTATTTTGACCTTGAATTTCTTTTCTACCCGCCGGGCCAATTGATTGACCGCTTTCTCTACCTTTTCCACGGCAATCTTGGGCAGAATCCTGCTGTCCAGATAAAAGACGTCTTCTCCGGGTATAGTGTTAATGTTAGGAACATTGGCTTCTTTCTTGGTCGGTTCAAAAGTGGAAATCGGCGGCTCAAAGAGGGGGTCAACTTCGGGAAATAGCTTATACAGCCGGTCCAGCTCAACTATCAAATGGGAAGCGGCTTTAAAGCTGTTGATTCCCTTTTCTGGAGTTGACCCATGAGCTTGCTTGCCAATAGTTCTAAATTTGAGCCAGAGAATGCTTTTTTCGGCGACTTCGATTAAGCTGCCCTCGCTGTTGCCGGCATCGGGCACGATAATTAGGTCATTTTTTTGAAAAATCTGGGTGTGCCGGAGGACATAATCAATTCCTTTAAGGTTGCCTGTCTCCTCGTCTGAGACGAGGACGAGGCCGACGTCATTGGCGGGCCGAAGATTTTCAGCCCGGAACGCCTTCAGGGCAAAAAGGGAAGCCACCATTGCCTGTTGATTATCCTCAACCCCTCGGCCATAAATCTTGCCTTCTTTTACCCAGGGCTTGAAAGGGTCGCCTTCCCATTGGGCCAGGTCACCAGGGGGAACAACGTCCATGTGAGTCATGACCCAAGTAGTCTTTTTAGAGCTCTTGCCCTTAAACCGACCAATAATATTCGGGCGGTAGCCTTCAGGAGTATCAAGGTCGGGAGCCTTAATTACCTCGACCTTCTCAAAACCGTTTTCCTGAAGAAATCCCAGCAGAAAATGGGCTTTTTCATTCTCCCCTTTGCCTCCGTTTACGGGGGCAATGGCCGGAATCGAAGCCAGCTTGATTTGAAAATTGACCATTTCATCCCGTTGGGTATCTATGCGCCTGAGAACCCTTTCTAATTTAGTCATCTCCCTGCCTCCTTGCGGCCGAATCTTACCATCCCTTTTCTTGTTTATCAATCTTTTTAACCGCTTAAAATTATTTTTAATTTAAGCGAAATAGTTATAATCTTTGGGACTCCATTAGGTGGCTTTAAGATAGCCGTAAATTTTCCCCTCGCTGCTGACCCCTTTGGGTCTTTAAATTTATCATTTTTTGAGGTCAAAGAAGCTGCCTTAGTTTTAAGAATGGGTTGACCTGGAATTATTTTAAGGGTTCCCGAGCCGGGGGGCCGGCGAGTTTCTCTGCCGGCTCGCCAAGGGTAGGTCTGGCACCACGGCGAGTGAGGAATATGGGGCGGGAAGAAGGCTCCCCCGCCCGAAACGCTTTTTGTGTAGTCGCTTCGCTGAAGTTTCCTTGCCTTGACTTTTCTTAGGGCTGAGAATACATTGACAGCAAAAATGCGTCTTGGTTTTGACCTTCGTCCCTTTCTTAAGGAAGAAACGGGGGTGGGCGTCTACCTGCGGAACCTCCTGGTTCATTTGGCGCAAATCGACCACGAGAACGAATATTTTCTTTTCTCCGCCTCTCTTCGGGACCGTTTCCCGCCGGAAAAGCTGCCGCATTTCCAGAAATATTATTGGCGTGACCTCAAGATTCCAGTTCGCTGTCTTAATTTTTTTTGGTACCAGCTTTGCTGGCCACCGCTCGAAGCTTTTTTTCGCCAGGGCTTAGACCTAACTCATTCTCCGACCCCTTTGCTTCTTCCCTCCCGCGGCAAGATGGTGGTCACCGTTCATGATTTATTCGCCCTTGATTTTCCTTCGATGGCTGAAGCTGAGGCCAGCTGGGCCTTTCCCCGTCATGCCAGCCGGAGTTTAGCTCGAGCAGATGGCATTATTACCTTTTCCAATTTTATGAAGGCGGATATTCTGAGGCGCTTTCCCTCGATTGAGGCGGCCAAGGTGAGAGTTATCCCGCATGGTCTGGAATCATATTTCCTGGAAACAGTGGCGCCGGAGGAGCTCCGGACATTTCGGAAACGGGTTTCACTTCCGGATGATTTTTTGCTTTTTGTGGGCACCCTTGAGCCACGAAAAAACTTGAGTCGGCTCGTGATTGCCTTCAAAATTTTGCTGTCTCGATATCCGTCGCTGCATCTTGTTCTCGTCGGGAAGGGGGGCAAGGAGGAAAAAAGTTTGCGGCGGCAAGTCGCTTCACTTCAGCTGGAGAATAAAGTGCATTTTCTTGGCTATATCAACCGTTGGGGTCTAAGAAACTTTTATCACCTGGCAACAGCCCTGATTATGCCCTCTCTCTGCGAAGGCTTTGGTTTTCCCCTGGTCGAAGCCATGGCTTGTGGTTTGCCGGTCCTGGCCTCAAATGCTACGGCCTTACCAGAAGTCGGTGGCCCCGCGGCCCTTTATTTTAACCCCACGGAACCAGAAGACATCGCTCGCACTGCTGCTTCTCTTCTTGAAGACCCTGAGCTCAGGCAACACTTGATTCAGGAAGGCCAAAAAAGAGTGAGGAATTTTTCCTGGGAAAGGGCGGCTTCTAATACCTTAACTTTTTACCGCGAGGTTATGGCGGTCTGCGATGAGAATTGTGGTTGACGGCTACGAGCTTGGCCCTCAGGGGGCAGGCGTAGGCCGGGTAGCCAAGAATATTCTGCCGGCCTTAGCCAGTAGGCTGGAAGAGACTCGCTTTTTTGTTCTGACTAGAGAAATCGCCCTGCCCTTCAGTCGCCAAAATATTCAGCAGATGGTGCTTCCCTCTCGCGGTGGCTATTTTCGCTGGCAGAATGGGCCCTTCTGGCGGGCTTGCCAGCAACTCGACCCTGACCTTATCTTAGCTTTTAATTATACCTTACCGCTTCTCTGTCCTTGGCCTTCGCTTCTTTTTGTCCATGACATTTCTCTTCTGAGCCATCCCGAGTGGTTCCCTCCTCGGACAGCTAAGTGGCGGGGATTTGTTTTACGTTATAGCCTGCGACGGGCTAATCTCTTAATCGTTCCTTCCCAGGCCACGGCCGAAGAAGTTGACCGGCATCTAAAAATCAAAAGAAATAAGCTGAGGATAATTTATTACGGGGTGGAGGATAAATTTGACCGAGCTCCGCCAGAAGCCGTACGGCGCTGGAAAGAGGCCCGTGGTCTTGGTTCTCGCCGAGTTATCGGTTTTCTTGGCTCTATTTTCCGACGCCGGCATTTGCCCTTGCTAGTGACGGCGGTTAATAATCTGAGGCAGGAATGGCCTGACCTTTTCCTTTATGTTGTTGGTCAAAACCGGACTTATCCCCCCGAGGATATAGCCTCTCTTTTAAGCCAAGATTGGGTAAGATGGGATGAATTTCTTCCCGAAACAGAACTGCCGTTTTTCTATTCAGCCTGTGAAGCGTTCGCTTACCTTTCGGAGTATGAGGGTTTTGGTCTGCCGCCGCTGGAAGCTTTAGCTTGCGGTTCGATTCCGGTTGTTCTCAAGCGTTCTTCCTTGGGAGAAATCCTGCAGGGGATGGCCGAGTTTGTTGAGGAGACGACAGTCGAGGCGGTGACGAAGGCTTTGACGCGAATCATGACTGACGAAGCCCGAGGTAACGAGATAAGAAAGAATTTTGAAATACGAAGGGAGATATTTTCTTGGCCACAAGCGGCCACCAAGGTTGCCGATTGTCTTCGAGAAATAAAGTATAAAAAATTGTAAAAAAGGCGAAGCAAAAACAGGGTTAGGGAAGCCGGTATAGAGCCGAGAATGAAAATGTTTTTAACCGGCAGATTGAGTGGAAGTGAGGCCAGGGGAAAGGAGCCCAGAAATTCTGAAAAATCGGCCGGGATAAAGCCATTGGGTTAAAAAGGAAGTTATTTTGGAGGGTCATTTATCTTTCAACAGAAAAATGGTTTTACTTTAGTAGTTTAACATGGAAGAAAGAAGTCAGGTCAGTCTCTCGGCCATAATAATTAATTATCAGGGCAGGGACTTTTTGCCGCGGACGCTTTCCTCTCTTCAGGCTGAGTTGGCTCGCCTTGGGCTTCGTTCGGAAATCATCTTAGTGGATAATGCTTCGACTGACGGCTATCTCTCCGTGGTCAGGGAGAAATTTCCTTCCGTCAAGGTCATTCAGCTTTTTGAAAATTGCGGTTTTGCCCGGGCCGCCAATGTCGGGGCTCGCCAGAGCGCCGGCGAATGGCTGTTCTTCTTAAATAATGATGTCGAGCTTTTGCCTAATTGTCTTCAGCCATTAATTACTTTTTTATCTGAGCACGAAGCTTATGCCATAGCTGCTCCCGGAGTATTCAACCCGGACCAGAGTTTTCAACTCTCCTTTGGCCGAGATTTAGGGCTGATGAGCGAATTCTTTCTGAAATATTTAGCTCAGCCCTGGTATAAGCTGGTTTATCAGCTCCTAAAGGGAAAGATGGCGCGGGATGTGGCTTGGGTGAGCGGCGTGGCTTTTGTTATCCGGCGGGAAATGTTTTTTGCGGTTGGCGGTTTTGATGAACGTTTCTTTTTTTATATCGAGGACGCAGATTTAGGCCGGCGGCTGCGGTCCCAAGGTTTTAAAATTCGGTACTTGCCGCAAGCCCGGCTCATCCATTACCGGGGGGCAGTCGCTTCGCGCTTTCCCCGCCTGTCTTTGACCGAAGCCAAGAAGAGTCAGCTTCTCTATTATTCTCTTTATCATAGTCCTATGAGCCAGCGCTTGCTTCGAATTTATCTTTGGGCCCAGTTTAAAGCGAAAATTTTAGGGGCCAGCTGGCGAGGCGACGAAGAGCGAAAATCTATTTATTCTGAAGTTCTAAGAATAGTCAGGAGCTTTGGTGATGCGTCTTCTGCTTGACGCCCGCAAAATAGAAGATTATGGAATAGGGGTTTACATTCGTCATGTTTTCGGCGGTCTTCTTGAGCAGCCTTTTTTTGAGGATATTAGAGTAATTCATTTAGCGGGAAAAGAGCGGCTGGCGGTGCCGCGACAAAAGGAAATTAGAGCTCATTACGCCAACTATGACCCTCGGGAGCAGCTGGAAATTCCTTGGAAATGTCGCCACCTCAAAGGTTATTATTATTTTTCACCCCATTATATTTTTCCTCTTTTCCTTCGGCAGCGGTTGATTGTTACAGTTCATGACCTGATTCATTTCAAATTCCCCGCCTTTTTTAAGCCACAGGTCAAGGTTGAAATCGCCCGTTTCTTTTTACGGCAAATCAAATCTCGGGCGGCGCTCGTTTTTACCGTTTCCCGCCAAACAGCGGCTGATTTAGCCGAAATGTTTAGTATACCTATGGATAAAATAAGGATTATTTATAATGGGGTAGCGGACACCTTTTTTCAAACGCCACCTTTCGCCTCTCCTTATCTTTTTCCCTATATCATATACGTTGGCAACTGGAAACCTCATAAAAATATAATTACTCTCCTTCAAGCTTTTCGTTTTATTTCAACTCTCCATCCTGACCTGCGGCTGGTTCTTATCGGTCTTGCCCCGCGGCCCGCGGTTCAAAAAGAAATCTCCCGGCTTAATCTCAATGAGAAATGTTTGCTCCTTGGTTATTTGCCTCAACCAGAGGTCATTCGCTACCTTGACGGCGCTTGCCTTTTTGTTTTTCCCTCGCTCTATGAAGGTTTTGGCCTTCCTCCCTTAGAGGCGATGGCCCGCGGCCGAGCGGTGATTTCCAGTCCCGCGGGAAGCTTGCGAGAAGTTTTGGCTGACGCCGCCCTTTATTTCGACCCCACTTCAGCTGAAGATTTGGCGGCCAAGATTGACCTCCTTCTCTCGGATGAATCAAAGCGACATAGTTACGAAAAAAAGGGCAGACAGAGAAGCTCGCTTTTTCGCTGGCCTGAGGCGGTGGCCCGGCATGTCCATTTCCTGCAGGATTTGGAATGAGGTATAATTGCCTTCAGCGATGAGAAAGGTGAAAACGGCGCTTATTCACGACTGGTTGACCGGCCGCCGCGGCGGGGAAAAGGTTCTGGAAGTTTTGGCCGAGCTCTTCCCTGAAGCCCCCATTTACACTCTTTTCCATTTCCCGCATAGCCAGGTTCCAGAGATAGAAAAACGAACCATAAAGACCAGTTTCCTCCAGCGGCTACCTTGCCTTCGGCGGCGCTACCGTTTTTATTTGCCGCTTTTTCCTCTGGCCATCGAGCTCTTTAATCTTCAGGAATATGATTTAATCATTTCCAGTTCCCATTGTGTCGCCAAGGGAGCTATTCCCAAGCCAGGAGCGCTCCATATCTCTTACGTTCATTCTCCGATGCGTTATGCTTGGAATCAATATCACGCCTATTTTTCGGCAGAGCGCTTATCCCTTATCAGCCGCCTTCTTATTCCCCCCCAGATTCATTATTTGCGGCTCTGGGATGTAACTTCAGCCGCCCGGGTAGATTATTTTATCGCCAATTCCCAGCACGTCGCCCAAAGAATTGAACGTTACTACCATCGGGAAGCCGAAGTCATTTATCCGCCGGTTGATACCACCTTTTTTGTTCCCGCCAACGGCGAGGCCCGCCAGGATTACTTTCTTATCGTCTCCGCCCTTGTTCCTTATAAAAAAATAGATTTAGCCATCCAGGCTTTTAATCGGCTCCAACGGCCTTTGCTCATTATCGGGCAAGGTCCGGAAGAGCGGCGGCTGCGTCGGCTAGCCAAAACTAATATTATCTTCCACGAAAATGTTTCCGACGAAAAACTGCGTGAAGCCTATCAGCGGGCCAGGGCTTTTATTCTTCCCGGAGAAGAAGATTTTGGTTTGGCCACGGTTGAAGCTCAGGCTTGCGGCACGCCGGTAATTGCCTTAGGCCGAGGCGGCTCCTTGGAAACCGTCCTGCCTGAAGAAACCGGGGTTTTGTTTCCCGAGGCGTCGGTCGAGGCTCTCCTTGAAGCTCTTGACAAATTTGAGCGGCTGCCATTTAATAAATCTGCGATTCGTCACCACGCCGAGAAATTCTCTCGTGAAGTTTTTCGGGAAAAAATGATTCAATTCTTAGCGCGTGCCTGGGAAAAACATCGGGGTCAAAGTTGATTAAAGAGAAGAAACTAAGGCTGGTTGGGTTTTATTTGTTATGTGATATTCTGGGAATTTTGGTGGCCTATTTTTACGCCTATTTTTTCCGTTTTTATGGTTATATAATTCCTGTTGACCCGCTGAAAGGGATTCCGCCCTTAAGTTCTTATCTGGCCGTTTTTCCTCTTTTTCTTGGTCTTCATTTGCTTATTTTTTATTTCCAGGGATTTTATCGGACCAGGCTGAAGCGGCCGCAGGTCGATGATTCTCTCTTAGTCATGCTTAACACCGTGTTCACTGTGCTTATCGTCATGGCTGTCTTAAACTACCTTTATGCTTACAGCCAAGGCGCGGCGCCTCTTTTTCGGATGACCTTTAAGATTTCCCATGGCTTTCTGGCTGTCTATTTTATTTCTGTTGTTGTTCTGGTTAGTTTTCTCCGCTACCAGGTTTACTTCTTCATGAAAAGACGCTTTGCCCGGGGATTAAACCTGCAGAATATCCTGATTGTTGGGGCGGGCGAGATGGGACGGACCCTCGCCCAGAAATTGCGCGCCTATAAGGACCTTGGTTTTATCGTCAAAGGCTTCCTGGATGATAACCTCGCCCCTGGCGAAAAGGTGCAGGTTGACGGCGGTCTGGAAGTCCTGGGAAAGATTAGCGACTTGGATGAGATTCTTTCTCAGGGAGGAATAAGCGAGGTTTATGTCGCCCTTGACCTCAAGAACTATTCCCAAATCCTCGAGACGCTAAAAGTTGTCCACAAGCATATTGTTAATGTTCGACTTATTCCTGACCTGTTCCAATTGCTAACGCTTAAGGCTGAAATTCAGGATTTAGACGGGGTGCCGGTTATTTCCATCGACGATGTCTCGCTCCGTGGTTTTAACCGTGTCTTGAAAAGGGCGGTGGATATCGTTGTTTCTTTCTTCAGTCTGGTTTTATTATCTCCCTTACTTTTACTCGTGGCAGTCTTGATTAAATTGACTTCTCGCGGCCCGGTTTTTTATCGTCAGGAAAGAATGGGACTTGATGGTCGCAGATTTACTATGGTCAAGTTCCGGACGATGGTCTGTGACGCAGAAAAAGAGACGGGGCCGGTTATGTGCCGGCCGGACGACCCGCGGGTTACTCGGTTTGGTCGTTTCTTACGCAAATATTCCCTCGATGAACTGCCCCAGCTCATCAACGTGCTCAAAGGAGAAATGAGCTTAGTCGGCCCTCGGCCCGAACGTCCCTCCTTTGTCCGAGAATTTGCGGACAGAATTCCGAAATATATGCTTCGGCATAAAGTAAAATCAGGGATAACTGGCTGGGCCCAAGTTCACGGCCTAAGGCAGGATACTTCGATTGAAAAAAGATTGGAGTATGATTTTTTTTACATCCAAAATTGGTCCTTAGGGCTTGACCTGAAGATAATCTGGATGACCCTTAAGCGTGGTTTTATCGACCCCAATATGCGCTAACCCTTCTTCTTCTCGGAAGAGAAAAAGGCTTTTTTTAACCCAAAAGCAGTGTATTGAACACCGGAAAGAACTGTTGCCAGAAAAGTGGCGGCAAAAAAAAGGGTCTGCAGGGTTGATGAGGCCAGCCACTGCAAAAAACTAAGATTATTTGGCCCCGCTTGGATGATGGCATTCCCTGCCAAGACCAAAAGCACGGTCAGCACCTGGAGAAAGGTACATATTTTGCCCCATAAAGAAGGAGTGAAGGTTTTAACTCCTTTCCACAGAAAAAGAACCAATGCCCCTAAAGCAATTAGGCTATCCCGAGAGACGACCGTCGCCGCTAACCAAACTGGCATGTGATAGGGTTGGCTCAATCGAGGGATGGAAGTAGCGACAAAAGCTGTCACCAGAAGAAGCTTATCAGCTGCGGGGTCAAGAATTTTTCCCAAGGCCGTGCGCACGTTCCAGGTTCTGGCCACAAACCCGTCTAAGAGGTCAGTCAGTCCGGCCAATAAAAAAATTAATAAGGCTTCTATCCGGCGGCCGTTGATTATTTGTTGAAGAAAAAGAGGGACGAGGACCAACCGAAAAGCCGTGAGCAGGTTAGGCAAGGTAAGCCAGGAGGCGACGGTTTCGTTCTGGGCAGCGTTCATTTGACCAGGGCTAAAAGAACCTCAAGAGTTCGGGAGGCCTCCAAGCCAGAAACTGGGCGTTCCGGGTTGAATCTTTTATCAGCGGAAAGCTCCATCAATTGATAAGCAATGGCTTCGATAACCGAAGCATAAAAGGCATGCTCGGGGGTAACATCGGGGAGAATAATCTTTTCCGGGGGGATCTGGGCGATAAATTTTTTGCCGCGCTGGCGGAAGAAGTTGAGGAGCCTTACCAGAGTGTCCGCCATTTCCGCCCTGGTGACGATGTTTTTCGGCCGAAACGTGTGGTCAGGATAGACGTCTAAAAACCCTAAGGAGGCAGCCTGCAGGATAAAACGGGAAGCCCAGGAAGTGGCGATATCGACAATAATTGGGGGTGGTTCGCTGAGCGGCGGAAGAAAGCCTTTAAATTTAATGGCGATGAGAGAAGCCAAATCCTCCCGGCTGATGGCTTCAAGACGAGGAATGTTTTCATACTGACTTGGCAGCTCGACAATTCCTAATTTATCTTTAAGAGCGGCTAACTTAGCCTGAATTTCTTTATCTTCGGGTTTGAGTTCGAGTAAACGCTCCAGAGCCTCCAGAGCGCGTGAGTATTGCTCGGCTTCGAGGAGGGTGTCGGCATAGATTCGCAGCAACTCTTTATCCTGCGGAGATAAATCGATGGCGGCCTTGAGATGAGTTAACGCCGCCGGTAAGTTCTTCTCCTGACGATAGAGCCGCACTAAAGAAAGATGAAGGTCGCTGGCTTCGGGAGAATAGTGGAGAGCCTGAAGCAGCGCTTCCTTGGCCCCTTGCAAGTTATTGGCTTTGAGCGCCGCGGCCGCAGCTTCGCGGAGGCTATCAGTTCGCTTTGTCTTGAGGGCGCTAAATTCTTTTTTAGCCCAGTTATTATCTGGCTCTTCCTTGAGAACCTCCCGCAACGAAGAGAAGGCAGCCTCTTCATCTCCCAGATTCAAATAAGCTTGGGCCAGGCCAGCCTGAGCCAGAGCGAGGCGGGGTATCTCTTTGAGGACCAGGTAAAAGCTATCGGTCGCCGCTTTGTTTTCTCCGCGCATAAGCTGAAGGAAGCCGGATAAAAGATAATAGGAAGGCCGCGGCGGTGTTAACCGCTTTAAGGAATTTTCAACGGCCGCGAGGTCGCCCCGGCGCAAGTGATTCCAGGTCTCCTCCGCGACAACTCTTTCCTGCAGACCCATGGTCACGGTCATAGCCGGTGGTAGGCTTTCTAAGGGAAACGGAGGTGGAGTAAGAACCGGGGCTGGAGTCGGCACACAAGCCGCTCCCAGAACGATAACTGTCAGGCATAAAGAAAGACGTGCCTTCACTTTCACCTTATTCTCCTTTATCGGAGTAAACCAGAAAAGGTTTCATCGCTTCTGGCTCCGCTATAACCTTCAGCGCCACGTGGCTATCGGTCTCCATTTTCTCTATTATTATGGCCCAGGGCAAGAGCGAAGAAATTAAGGAGGCGTTTTCTCGGGGTATTTTTAAACGGTAAGAACGCATTTTTCGGAAAAGGATGGAGCGGAGCTTGGCCATGAGACTTCCAATTCCCTCTCCCGTCAAAGCTGAGATATAAACACTCCGGTCTTCAGTTTTTTCATTAAGAGAAAGGAGCTCTTGTCGTTGGGGTAGGAGGTCAATTTTATTATAGACTCTCAGGATCGGGACGTCGTTAACGCCAATTTCAACCAAAGTTTTTTCCACAGTCTCGGCCTGGTCTTCAACCCTGGCAGAGGAAAGGTCGATGACATGGAGAAGACAGGTGGCTTCCTCAATTTCTTCCAAGGTGGCGCGGAAAGAGGTGATCAGCTCGAGGGGTAGTTTTTTAATGAAACCCACCGTGTCACTGAGAAAAAAATAAGCCCCATCCGCAAAGGAGACTCGTCGCAAGAGAGGGTCGAGGGTAGCGAAGAGATTAGGCGAGACCAACGTCGATTCGAGGGTTAACCGGTTAAACAGGGTCGATTTACCAGCGCTGGTATAGCCAACTAAGGAGACTACGGGTATCGGACTTTTCTTCCTGGCCTTGCGCTGGAGGGAACGACGTTCCTGGAGATGAGCGATCTCACGATTAATCTTAGTTATTCTTTTCTGAATCCGTCGTCGGTCCTCCTCCAACTTTTTCTCTCCTGGTCCGCGTGTCCCTATCCCCCCGCCTAAGCGAGAGAGAGCTCTGCCTTTTCCAGTTAAGCGAGGCAAAAGATAGGTTAATTGGGCTAATTCAACTTGTAATTTACCTTCGCTCGACCGGGCCCGTTGAGCGAAGATATCGAGGATGAGCTGAGTTCGGTCAATCACCTTGGTCTGAATCTTTTCCTCTAAACTCCGCTGCTGAATCGGGGTCAGGTTATGGTCAAAGATGATTATGTCGGCGGCCTTGGCTTCTTTAAGTTGAATTATCTCTTCGACCTTACCCTCGCCGATAAAATATTTGGGGCTGATTCTGGGTCGAGATTGAAACACCTTGGCGACGACAATGGCTCCCGCGGCCTTAGTCAGCAGTTCCAACTCTTCCATCGAATCATCGGCTTCATTTTTTTCCTGAGGGTTGGTGGCGAGGTTAACTAAGATTGCTTTTTCCATCTTCTTAGGAGTCTTGCCATCTGGTTTGAAGATAGGCGACAATTTTTTCATAATCACTCGGCTCAAACCAGTTGATTTCTTGCATCTTGCGGAACCAGGTCATCTGTCGCTTGGCGTAAAGCTTGGTCTCTTTCTTGGTCAATTCTTTGGCTTCATTTTCGCTAATCTCGCCCCGTAAAAAACGCCGAACCTGCTTATAGCCTAAAGCCTGGAAAGGCGGGGCAGTTTCGGGCACCCCAGAGGCTAAGAGCTGGGAAACTTCGTTAATTATACCTCGCTCAAACATCAGCTCCACTCGCGCCTCGATGCGACGGTGTAGTTCATCTTTATCTAATTTTAGCCCAATCTTGATTACTTGAAAATCCTCAAGATAAGGCCTGGTTTTTTGGAAATTTTCAGAGGGAGGCTGGCCGGTTAATTCGTATATTTCCAGAGCACGGATAATCCTAACTCGGTCGTGGGGATGAACCAGACGTCCATAATTCGGGTCGACTTGCTGCAATCTTTCATGGAGAAAGGAGAAACCCTTGAGGCGACCTTCTTCTTCTAGCTGGCGACGAAGTTCCGGGTTACGTCCTGGGCCAGGAAAAAGGCCTTCGGTTAAAGCTTTAAGATAGAGCCCAGTACCACCCACCACCAGGGGAAGATGATGCCGAGAAATTATTTCGTGGATGGCCTTCAAAGCATTCTGGACAAAGGAGGCCGCGGTAAATTGTTCTTGCGGCTCAACAATATCTAAAAGATGATGAGGAATAGCCTGGCGCACGGCCAAAGGGGGTTTATCGGTTCCGATATCAAACCCTCGATAAACCTGCATGGAATCACAGTTGATGATTTCTCCCTCGAATTGCTGGGCCAGGCGAAGAGCTAAATTGCTCTTGCCGACGGCAGTCGGCCCCAAAATGATGACTAAATGTTTCTTACCGGACAATTTGCCTCACGATAATTAGGGCAAGAATAGAAAGAAGGATAAGAACGGCCAACAGCTGTGACCTTTTAATCATCCTTCCCCGATTTTTTCCAAGTTCTGGACGAGAGTTCGTTCCAACTCCGGGCCCAGAGTTCTTTTAACCGCCAGCACTTCCGCCATTAAAATTTCGTTCAAATCCCTCAAAATGGCCTGGCGGAAAGGGGCATTGAGAAATTGCCAGACTAAGCGGTTGGCTTCAGGAAGGTCGAACCGGCCGTCCTCCTGAAGAGTAGCTTTAGCCAGAGGGGTGCTGAGATGCGGTCGGATTTCTTCCAGGGCTTTCTCTAACACATTCCAGGCGACGGGGCCGATTTCCTTAGAAACAAACCGGAAAATAAAAGCGCATTTTTCATTAAAAGAAGCCAAAACATTATCCAATTGAGTTAATGTCGGCGAAGCCGATTTCTTAGAAAAAGCCGAGGCGGCGACGGGATTTACCAACTCCAGGGAAAGCAAAGCGAAAAGGGTTCGCTGGCATTCCTGTCGGCTCAGGTGGCAACGGGAATAAAATTCGTTGAGAGAAAGTCCAGTTCCCAGCAACCTGATAATATATTTTTCGACGGGCGTTAAGGGGAAGGTTGTTAACTGGGAATTAGAATTGACCTGGAGGATGGAGTCTGCTTCGGGCAAATGAACTTCGATGAGGCTCAGGTTTTTCATGCGTCTGACTCCTTCAAGAATAAGCTCAGGAGTCGGAAGTTCCGCATAGGCCAAGGAATCCTCAGGCGTCATGGGCTCCAAAGCATACTGGCCGTTGGTCAAATCAAGGTCAAAAAAATTATAAAACCATTCTTTCCAGCCCTTAACCAGCCAACTCCAGGCTTCTTCTGGGGTCAAACCGACATAATCAATCAAACAACGAAGCAGCAGACAGTCTTTCTCTTTAACTTGGTTGAAAGCTTGACTAAGTAGCTGGGAGTCGAATCTTCCCTGGGCTTGAAGAAAATCGCTCAAGAAACCTAAAGGGAGCGAATCGGCGATGACGAGCATATTTCCTCGGATCAGCCAAAAGCGAACGGTCTCTTTTTCCAGGCGGAGTTCAAGGCAGCCGGATTTTTTTTTCTGCCAGAGCTGAGAAAGAAGCCGCGGCCAGGGCAGAGAGCTGAGTTGACCGAAGAAATGGCTGTTTTCCATCACCGTTGTTTAATTTAGCGAGACCCGCTCTGTCTGTCAAACCCAAGAAAATTTAGCCAGGGAAATTCGCCTAAGAAAATGGTCAGATTAGCCCAGGTATTTGAGGTTCAGCAATCCGAACCCGATATAAAGAAGGCTTTTTAAGAGCCAAAACCCGTAGGCGAGGAAAAAAGCTTTCGGGGTTGAAACCTTAAAAACAGCCGCCAGACCGTAGGCCAGAACGCCGAAGAGCCAGAGTTGGAAGAAATCGACCTGGCTAAGGATGACATAAGCAGGTGAAGTGTAGGAAAGGCGAGGGAAGAGAAGCGCCAGAGAGGTTGAAGTTTGGAAAACTGATTTTTTCAGAAAAACGAGCCCTAATCTAACGGCGTTGCCAAGGAGTTTATCAATTAAATTGGCATGAAAAAAACAGGCCAAAACCTGGGTGTATTTGCCTTGCGTAGAGAAAAGCCGGCCTAAAATTAGAAGGACCAGGCTGCTAAAAAAAAGCCCAAAAAGTAAGAGCAGCGGCGAAAAGAGAAAAATATTAAGATATTTTGACCGAGGCGATGGATTTTCGAGTTGACGGAGACGCGCCTCGTATCTTTCCTGGCCCATCAACTCCTTAAGCCTGACATTATCCTTCATTAAGGCGACTGTATCCTTCTGGGAAAAAGGGGCCACAAGATATGAATAGACCACCCAAACAATAAGTAGCAGAATAAGTATATCAACCCAAAGGGGTTTCTCTGCAATTTGAGTCAAAGTAGTTTTGGGGTCGAAAAAAACGCCGTTTAGTCTTTGGAGAAATTTCATGGGGCTGATTCCTTTCTTTCATCTTTTTCGATTTTTCCATCTCGCAAATAGATGATGCGTTGAGCGTGAGCTGCAATATCCCGGTCATGGGTGACGACGATAATTGTATGTCCGCGGCCATGAAGCTTGCGGAAGAGGTTCATGATTTCCTGACCGGTGCGGGAGTCGAGGTTGCCCGTGGGCTCGTCAGCCAAAAGGAGCGAGGGCTCGTTGACCAAGGCCCGGGCGATGGCCACACGCTGACGCTCCCCACCTGAAAGTTCAGCCGGCCGATGGTTTATGCGGGCCGCCATCTCTACCATCTCGAGGGCGCGGCGGGCCTTTTCCTGGCGAACTCGCTTGCTCGTCCCGCTGTAAATTAGAGGAAGCTCCACGTTGTGCAAGGCAGTGGCCCGGGGCAGCAAGTTGAAAACTTGAAAGACAAAGCCTATTTCCCGGTTGCGGATATGGGCCAGTTCATCCTCGGAGTAAGAGCTGACTAAGCGACCTTTAAGATAATACTCTCCTTTAGTCGGTGTATCCAAGCAACCGAGCAAGTTCATCAGAGTGGATTTGCCCGAGCCTGACGGGCCCATAATGGCCAAGAATTCGTTGGGGCTGACGGCGAAGGAGACTCCTTGCAAGGCAGCTACCGGCTGTTTTTCCAGTTGGTAGATTTTCCAGAGGTCATGAACAACAATCAGGTTTTCGTCAAAAGAGGTCATCCTGGTTTTATCCCTTGGCCTTGGCTGGAGTCGATGTCTCTCTTTTAATTAAACGGCCATCCTTCATTTCCCTTAAAGCGCTATAGGGCCCAGTAATAATCTCCTGGCCTTCCTTTAATCCCTCGACAACTTCTATATCCATCTCGCCGATAATACCTCGTTTTACGGGCTGAAAACGCGCCCGCTCGTTATCAACTATATAAACGCCTTCTTCCTCCGGTTTCTTAAGGCCTGTGCCTTCTTCTTTTTCCCTGACCACTAAAGCTGAAACTGGAACGGCTAAAACGTTTTCTTTTTGAGCGACAATAATGTCGGCAGTGGCGGATAAGCCTGGCTTAAGAGAAGCGGGCGGATTTTCGAGGGTAATAGTGACCTTGAAATTTCTCGATTCCCTGGTTCCTACCGTAGCTTTCTCTAAGGCCGAACTGCCAATCTCAGTTACCCGACCAGATAGAGTTTGGTTAGGAAGAGCATCCACTTTCACCTCAGCTTGCTGACCCGGAGAGACAGAAATTACATCGGTTTCATCCACTTCGACTTCAACTTCCATTTCTGACAGGTCAGCGATAGTCATCAGGACTGTGCCCGGATTATTCATCGTCCCGATTACCGCAATTTCGCCCTCTTCGACGCGCAGGCTGGTAATGATACCGTCTATAGGAGAAACATAAACCGTTTTGCTCAGGTTATCGAGAGTGCTTTTGAGTGAGGCTTCGGCCTGCTGGATCTGATGCCGGAGCGCCTGGACCTGGGCCCGAGAAATATCGAGCTGGACCTTAGCCGCTTCGAGCTGTTCATAGGGAATGAGTTGTTCTGCATATAGCTTTTTCTGGCGTTCATACTGGCTCTCGTCTCTTTTCATCCGGGCCTCAGATTCGATCAACTGAGAACGATAAGATTGAATCAGCGCCCTGTCCCTTTCCGCGTTTGCCTCATATTGGGCTGAATCCAGTTTAAGCAAAAAATCGCCCGCCTTTACTATGTCACCTTCTTTAGCGCCTATTTTGACGACCCTCCCTGGGACAAGAGCCGAAAGGTTGATGTTTTTTTTCGGCTTAACTTCCCCGGAAGCAGAAACGATTGAGGTGAGGTTTTTACGGGTTACTTTTTCGACCGCGACTTTAATCGCTTTTTCCCGCTGGCTGCGCAGGTTGAGCAAGATAATAAGGGCAATGAGAGCTAAAATTCCAGTAATTACGATAATCCTTTTTTTCTTCATAGGCTTTGACCTCACCACTTTTATTTTCATAGTTTTCTTTATTATAGACTACGCAAAAGTAGATAAAAAGTTCTAAATTAAGAGGCTCTGATGTGGCCTATAATGCTTCTGCCTTGCCGAGGGCTAAAATGAAAGCCAGCCCTTGGCGCCGGGACACAGGGGGAAATAGGGAGCGGCGGGGAAAGAAGAAAAAGGGAAGGTAAATTACATAAACTGGTTCCCCAAAACGGGGAAGTCGGGGCAGTTGTCATCTCCCTTCAGGTTGCTCCTATAAATTATTCCTTTACCGGGAGGACTTGTCTTAGCCTGAAAGAAATGGCTCTTTACCTGCTTATTGCCCGGTTAAAAGATACTTGATAAGATAAAAAGACTATGGCGCCCAAAAAAACCAAGCCCAGGAAAGAATTAAACTATTTCTTACAAGTGGCCAGGGAAGCCGCCTTGCAGTCAGGCGAATGGCTTCGCCGTAATCTCGAACGTCAGTGGCGAGTTGATTATAAAGGGGTGGTCAACTTAGTTACTGATTGCGACCGCCGGTCTCAAGAGATAATTCTTTCCCGGCTCGAACGTGCCTTTCCTGAGCATGGCTTGCTGGCCGAAGAGGACAAGGCTCGGCAAGGGGGTGAAAACGGCTATCGCTGGCTTGTCGACCCTTTAGACGGAACCACGAACTTCGCCCATCATTTCCCGATTTTCTGCGTCTCGATTGCTTTAGAAAAGGCTGGGGAAATATTATTGGGTGTGGTCTATGACCCGATGCGCCGCGAAATTTTTCAGGCCGTCCGGGGCCAGGGAGCTTATTTAAACGGCAAAAGAATTAAAGTTTCTAAAATCGCTCCCCTCAACCGCAGCCTTTTGGCCACTGGCTTCCCCTATGATTTAAGAGAAAGTCCGATAAACAACTTAATTCATTTTGAAAACTTCCTTTTCCGGTGCCAGGCTATACGCCGTTGTGGCGCGGCGGCCTTGGATTTAAGCTATGTCGCCTGCGGCCGGTTTGACGGCTTCTGGGAGCTTAAGCTAAATCCCTGGGATGTAGCGGCGGGGTCTTTATTAGTCCAAGAAGCGGGAGGCCGAGTGAGCAATTTCCAGGGGCAGAGGTTTAACCTCAATTCGTCGGATATTGTGGCCTCTAACGGCTTCATCCATCGGGCCATGCTTAGAGTTCTGGCTTTAGGGCTTAGGGCCAAAAAAGAGAAGACCGGATAGAATAGGTTAAAAAGATAAAAGCAATAATCACTAAAATAAATTAAGGTCAAAAAGAGTGAAGGATTGGAGGCGGCGCTAACGTTAGCCGAAAATTGGCTTTGCCTTTGGAAATAAAATAATTTTTGGTTAGGAATAAGTGCTTAGATAAAAAAATTTATTTTTAAGGAGATGAAACTGAGCCCGGGCAAAGCAAGGCTGTCAGGCGGCGGGAGGTTATTTTTTGCGCATTTTAAGCCTAAGGCTACCTTAATTTTTCTTTCCCCGTTGGCCCTCCTTTTTTCTGCTTTTGGCCTCCAAGAAAAGGCGACGTTCATAGTCGCCGTGCCTGCCCAGGTTGCTTGGACAGATACGGGGTTGGAAGTCCAGGCGGGAGAAGTTTTGGTTATCAGGGCGAGCGGCACGATTTCCCTTCAAGTTGGCAACCCCGACGGCTTTTGTGGACCTGACGGCCTTGATTTAAAAACGCCGCAGCAGCCGCTACCAGAAGAGAGGCTGGGTAGTTTAATAGGGAAGGTGGCGCTCCTGCTTCGAACTGAGATTGACCCCGAAACTAAAGAGGTTATTCGCTATGAAGAGGTGCGACTTTTTCTGGTGGGCAAAGAAAGCGAAATTAGCATGCCTATTAGCGGCCGGCTTTATTTGGGACCGAACGAGAATGTGGTTGAGGACAATAGCGGCGAATTCTTAGTGGCAATTACCAGAGTAACGAAAAAATAGGAAGACTAAACCTCTGACCTGTTATTTTCTTTAGAGGTAGATTATTCGAGCGCCGTCTCGGATTGAATGAGTCGTTCCAGAAACTGAATGTCATAATTGCCGCTATGAAAGTCCGCATTGGCCAGAATTCGCAGATGCAAGGGGATATTGGTCTTGATTCCGGAGATAGTGGTCATTTCCAAGGCAGCTTTTATCTTGCGCAACGCCAGCTCGCGGGTTGGCGCCAGAGCACAGACCTTGGCGATGAGGGAGTCATAGTCAGGAGGGATAACCCAGCCGCTGTAAGCGGCTGAATCGACCCTAATTCCTTCGCCTCCTGGAAAGACGAGAAAATCTATTTTGCCCGGCGACGGGGTAAATGTCTGAGGGTCTTCGGCATTAATCCGGCATTCAACACTATGGCCTCTTGGTTCCAGTTCGTCGGGCAAGCTCAATTTCTCGCCGGCCGCAATGCGGATTTGCTGCTTCATAAGGTCAATGTTGTAGAGCATCTCGGTGACCGGATGTTCCACCTGAATTCGAGTATTGGCTTCCATAAAATAGAATTTTTTCTTTTCATCAACCAGGAATTCAAACGTTCCCAAGCTTTCATAGCCAATATGCTCAGCGGCTTCCCGGACCGCTTTGAGCATTTTCCGCCTAAGCCTTTCGTCAACAAAGGGAGAGGGCGTTTCCTCGAGGAGCTTTTGATATTTGCGCTGGACGGAACATTCTCTCTCTCCCAAGGCAACGACATTACCTTTTTTATCAGCTACCACCTGAATTTCCACATGCCTGGCCTTAGTGATAAACTTTTCAATATAAAGAGAGGGGTCGCCAAAAGCGGCCCGAGCTTCGTTCTGGGCGAGGGCGAATTGTTCTTCAAGCTGGGAGATAGTCCGGACAATCCTCATCCCTTTGCCCCCGCCTCCAGAGGCGGCCTTTAAAATTACTGGTAAGCCGATTTTCTGGGCTATTTTCCGCGCCTCGGCTGCATCCTCGACAACTTTGTCACTTCCCGGGATTACTGGCAGGCCGGCCTTCTTCATTTCTTCTCTGGCCCGTTGCTTATTTCCCATGAGGCGGATGATAGAGGCGGGCGGACCAATGAAAGTCAAACCAGAGGACTCGCAAATTTCGGCGAAACGTGCGTTTTCAGACAAGAAACCATAGCCAGGATGAATGGCGTCAGCCTTAGTAATTTCCGCCGCACTGAGAATGTTAGGGATATTAAGATAGCTATCCTGGGCTCGGGAGGGACCGATGCAAACCTTTTCGTCGGCATACATGGCATGAAGAGAAAGTCGGTCGCTTTCGGAGTAAACCGCAACCGTTTTTATTCCCAGCTCCCTTGCCGCTCGGATGATACGTAAGGCGATTTCCCCGCGATTAGCGACCAGGATTTTGGAGAACATGCTCAGCTAATAGGCTGGATGGCAAAAAGCCTTTGGCCATATTCTACCGGCTTACCGTTTTCGACATAAATTTCTTTGATGACGCCGTCGATATCAGCCTCGATTTCGTTCATCAGCTTCATGGCTTCGATGATACAAAGGGTCTGGTTCTTTTTTACGACATCGCCCACCTCAACAAAAGGCGGCGAGGTGGGGTCGGGAGTCCGGTAGAAAGTGCCAACCATAGGGGAAGTAATGAAATGGAGGTTTTCCTGAGGTTCGACTTGCGGTTGAACTTCGGTTAATAGAGGGGACGGGGGGGGCATTGACGAGGAAGGAGAAGCTGGCCAGGAGCCCGGTTGAGTCGCTGAATTGACGGAGGACTCCTTGGCTATTTTTATCCGGAACCCCTTTACTTCCAGCTCGAAGTGGGTGAGGTTTTTTTCCTCAATTAGCTTGAGGAGGTGGGCAATCTCTTCCAGGTTAAACTTTGGTTTTGTCTCTTCTTGGCTGAAAGGCAATTCTTCTCTTTTCGCTGATTTCATCTTTTTACTACCTTAAAAAAGGTTGAATTTTTTACCCGACAAATCCTTTATACCTTAGCGGCAAAAAAAAGGAAAGTCAAGCCGCCTTCCTCGTCCTCTTTCTCAGAAAAGGCCTTTGGAGGCTCAAGCTTCGTCTTATCTTTTTGCCATTTTAAGCCCGAGGGCAAAAGAATCAGGGGTAACTGATACTATCTCTGGAAAGAGGCGACAGGTCTTATCATTCAAAAATTAGGGCTTGTCCTAAAGTTACGTGATGGCATTTGACAGAGGCAGAAAAGAAGGGCGACAACCTTCAAAAACAACATCTAACCTTGAAGGTGTAGCCCTAAAGCCTCACGTTATGGCTGAGAGCTTTTTTGTCGACCTCGATCCACGTCCGCAGCTCATTTCGGTCCGGCTCAATGCTCTTGGTTCCAAGCATCTTTGCTTTTTCTGCATCCTTTGGGATTTCCCTCATATTTATATCTTAGAGTTTGTCCCAAAGTTGCTTGGTGATGCTTGACATGAATACAAAAGAAGGGCTACGACCTTTAAAAATGTCAACTAACAAAAAGGAGGTCGTAGCCCGATGGACGAACTCGAAATCAAGATCGTCCTTGCTTATAAGGTACCAGAAAAAGGTCTTACACTCAATGGGATTTTAAGAGGCCTTGAGCAGGATAAAGATATTGTGATGAAAGCTATGGTAAAGGCCATTCTTCATGCCTTGGAGGAGAAGGCTATAGAGGAGCAGATAATCAGTGAACCGGGCAGATATATCCGTTATGGCCGGCGAAAGAGAGGGAGGAAGTTTTTGACTTGCTTTGGGGCGGTTCGTTATCGACTGGCCCAGATTTATGACAAAAAGGGAACAGTCTTTTGTCCCTTGTTGAGGAAGCTTGAGGTTACACCCTATAAACAGTATCAGGAAGAGTCTCTGGAGGCTGCAATCGGACAGGCGGTTCATCTCTCCTATCGATTGGCCAGTCGGGAGGTTCGAAGGATCAAAGGCTCGGCTCCTGGTAGAAGCACATTGTACAGAAGAGTGCAGGAGATGGCCAAGACATGCGCCAAGTGGCCGACATTTAAGCATCGGCTGTTTAAATTTCTGATGGCCGATGGCACAAAGGTGGAGCTTCAGGAGGGGAGGGGGCGCTCTGTGGGACAGAGGGCGATGCGGTGGGCCTTTGCCTCTGAGGATGTGGGAAGGAGGTTTGAGCCTGTGGGTTTTTGGGTGGATAAGGACTGGCCTTTTATCCGTCAGGATCTGGAAGAGAGATTGGATTACAGGAAGCTGGAAGTTCTTTTCTCTGACGGGGAACCTGGTCTTGAGGAGAATCTTCTTTCTGAAGGTATGAGACAGCAGCGTTGCATCTGGCATGGGAAGAGAGACTTTCCGATTCTTCTTTACCAGGATGGACTGAAAAAACAAGAGCAAAGGCCTTTTTTGGAGCTGCTGGGAGAGATTCTGCTTTTTTCTTTGACCAAGGAGAGGTTGGAGGAGGTGCTTCCACCCGAGAAAGAGATTGTGGTTGAGCTTGTTGAAGAGATCAAGAGAGGGTTTGAGAAATTGATCAAGGCTCTTTCGCCCGAGAAATATCCTAAGGCCAGAGCCTATATGGAAAATTTCTATCGAAATGCACTTGTTGTGTTTGATTTTTGGCTGGAGGGTAAAGGCTGGATACCGATTTCGACCAATGCGATAGAGAGTGCTTTTAGCCGACTGGTTAACAGGATAAAGAGGGTAGGCAGACGATGGAGTGAGAAAGGTCTTACGAATTGGCTGGCCATAGCCATGCGAAAAATCTTTGTTCCCAGTCTTTGGGATAAACTTTGGAGGGATTATCTAAGAATTAACAAACAACTTGTGCTCTCCAGACTGAAGGTGCATTATGTTTGGATTTAGCATTACCAAGCAACTTTGGGACAAAGCCATATCTTAAAGAGGTGGGGAGAGTAAATCAGGAACAAGCGCGAAGAGAAACCGATGAATTTGGCCCAAGTTTCATTTCAGAAGAAATTTGAAAGCTGGGATTATTCGGATCGTCTGACCATCCGTTTTCAGCGTTTGCTCTTTATCTCGAGAAATGACGAAGCCTCTCTTTATTTTGAACTTCCTCATAAAGGCCAGAAGGCCTTTTAATTCGACCTTTCCATACTTGACTTCGAACGGAACAGACTCTTTGTCCCAGCGGACAATATCGACTTCGTTCTTGAAAGGATCCCTCCAGAAGAATTCTGCCTTCAATTGGTTGACGATCAGGCATTCAAAGACTCTTGATTTTTGAGTATGGTCATCGGCAAACAACAGGTCCGGAGA